>NZ_CAKZLP010000072.1 GCF_937127095.1 uncultured Amphritea sp. | reverse complement strand
GATGGTAAGGTATTGAAATTGTTATGCTTTCACTCACTCACACAGTCGAATGAGCGCCTTTCTAGGTGTTTATTACCGTTCTGATAGATACGTCAGGTGCATGGATAACACTGGCTCCCTCTGAAATACACTTGGGCGAGTATTGGACACAATCGAGGCTCAAGCCCGAAGACGAAAAAGCCGAATCATAAGAGTCGGCTTCTGAGCTACTGAATATTTAACATAAATTCGGTAACTCTCAGGAAAGCATGGGCGGATTATTCCCCTTCGGGCCATCGTCGCAGGCTCCGATGTTGTCTCGCTGCGCCCGGCTCGAACCTGTGCTTCTCATCCGCTAATCCCAACAAAAAAAACCGACACAAAAAAACCGCCAGAAGGCGGTTTCTCTTTTGTATCTGGTAGGACTAGGCGGATTCGAACCGCCGACCTCTACCATGTCAAAATAGCGGGGACATATTCCCCAGATCAGTCTTATCTATTTGTTTCATCTCAGGTAATCAACACTCCATTTTCCAGGATTCTGGAAAGTGCGAAGGCGCTTGCCTGTCACTTAATTTCAATATCAAAACCGATCAGCGGAGATCTGGTATGACTTACATTTTTAGAGTTCAAGACAGTAAAGGCAGAGGGCCATGGAGGCCGGGTTTCTCTCATAAGTGGAAAGATATGGATAGAGAAATACCTGATCCCTTTTATGATGAGTTTCCTGATATCGATCTGGCCAACGAAACCGGAAACCTTGGATGCGGGTGTGCCAACGCTAACCAGCTGAAAAAGTGGTTCTCTGAAGAAGAGTATGAACTGCTACTAAAGCTCGGATACAAAGCAGTGAAACTAAAAGTTGACCGAATAGTAAGGCAAAGCGAAAACCAATGTGTCTTTTTAAGAAATAAGCCTCTTAGAAAAAACACAGTAAGAATTGCTTTATATGAAAACAAAGAGGAACAGGCCAATGAGCTTTACCATGAATGAGCTTGGAGAAGTAATAACAGAAACGCAGGATGGTGTGACTATGCCTATTGACTGCAGCTTTGAAAATGTTAATGACTGGATACATGGGACAGATGTTCAGTTTGAAGAAATCCAGTGGCTATGCTTGGGCATGGCATCTGAAAATGACAGATTAAGAGCAGAGCTGAAAAAATTGGAGCAGGCCAATGACTGACCAACAACTTAACTTCCACATCCTATGGGATGCCATGTCAGAAGAGCTGAGAAACCTTTATGCGAACGAAGCGGTATTTTATCAGATCGTTACTGCTCACTCTATGGAGTCGAATAGCTATCAAGACCTGCTGGAAAAGTCGGTGGTGTTTTTGCTCGAGTACTCTAAAGATCTTCATAAAGCATCAGTGGATATTTTAAGACAGCAGACAAAGCCAATAGTGATACTTCGGGAGAAAACCAATGACTGAAGATCTGGTTAAGCGAGTAAAGCTAAAATTTAACAGCGGGAATAGCATTCGAGTAGAGCGCGCCATAATAACGCATGACGAAATGCAGGCACTGCTGGATTACGTGCCAGATGGCATGGTTACGCGAGATCACATGAATGGAGAGATAATTAAAGCGGTATCTGCTGCGCGGTTGCGGTGGGCAAAGTCTGATCAGATATTGGATGGGATGGTGATGGTGCCTGTTGATTTATTAACGCGAGTAACGGCTGACGCTCATGATAGCGCCTACGGGGCTCTTCAGGAGCACGATAGAGCGCTGGGACGAACAACAAACAAAAACAGACGCACTGCTGAAGAATACGAACATCAAATGAAAGATGCAGAACTACTGGAAGCTATGATCAAAGCAGCGCGGGAGAAGTGATATGAAAGTAGCTATCGTTGGGGCGGACGCTATTTTGCGTCACAAAATCACTGAAACGATAAAGGAATATGAGATAGTAGGATATGTCATAGATGACGTGAGGGTTTCGCTAAACGAGAGCCCAGAGATCTTAAACGGCATACCAGGTCAGGACTGGCGCGGGAAAGGCAAGCAGAAGATGAGGAGGCAGCGGTGAGCATGAGTCAGAGAGAGGTAATCTGGGATTCCATCAACTATCTGATTGATGATATGCCGGGCGATAAGTATGAGCAGTTGGTTGAGCTAATCCGATCCCTAGACAGTCTTAAAGCGACCTTCACAGTAATAGCAGGCAAGTGGGACGATCAGGAAAGAAACTGTAAATACTGCGAAGACTTCGATACTCTGGCCCAGGCTATTGAAGCTTATGATAAAGTGTCCGGGTATCCGTGGGCTTTCATCGAGTATCAGGGGCGGGTTTTGGAACTGTGGGACAAAGGGGCTCACCCCTTGAGGTAGGAATGATGGCTGAATGGGCTGATTACGTTACCGCATACGCATTATTCTTTGTGATCTCGTTCATCGTAGTTCACATTGGAGGAGTAGTTCACCCCAGAAATCAGAATATGACAAGCGTCCTCATTATGTCATTTGGCATCCCTGCCGCTCTAGTTTCTGTTCTGGGGGTCATCGGCCTTATTGCATAGCTTCTACGCGATCAACTATACGTTTTTGGATCTCGGTCTGCCGCACCCGGATTAGATCCAATTGACGGCGTTTAACGTCGCCGGAGAGCTTGCTGTTCGATTGTATCATCTTGGCTCTGGCACTTAGGGCGCTCAGCGTCCTTTGCGCCTTGTGCAGAAGATCACGCGCTCTCAGCTTGCCGCCACTTTCTTCAAGAAGATCCGCTGCTGCCTCATTTTCTCCCAGCTTTCGGAGATTCATGATATCGGCATACGTCCGGTCAACCTCTTTCAGCACTTTGTAAAACTCGGTACCGTAGCGGGTATAGCCTGGCTTGCTGTCATTCTTGTAAAAACGGCGGATAGGCTGGTACTCATACCATTCCTTTGATGGAGACTGCTGCCCTTGCGCAGTCTTTGCAATAACGTCGACTGTTGCTGCGCCCATTGATCCAATCCATCCAAGATATCCCTGGATCAGATAGTCTGCTTGCACAGGACTTATAACTAAACTTTCGCTTATTTGTCCAGTGGTTGCGTCGAGTATCTTAGATATTGCTTTAGCTCCCTCGGTTGTGTTTGAACGCATCCGATTAACTTTGCTCAGCTTATCCATACCCATTGACTCTATCGGTCGTCCAGTGAAGCTATCCTTGTTTGCATACATGTCCAGAACCGGCTTAACCATCTGGGGGGTTGGGTTAAAGGAGAAGGTATCCATCACAACATGGCCAAGGCGCTCAGCGAATAGATCTCCATGCTTGGTATCATCAACCATCTGTTCTATACCGCGCTCAGCGATAGTGGCGATAGCGCCCACCTCAAACGGCTTAGGAATGAAAAACTTATGCTCCCCAAATCTGACGAACCAATACATATCACGTTGCCAGTCTTCCAGTTCCTGATAATCATCATCATCTTTATTGTGAAGATACAGTGCGATACTGGCTGCAGTCATCCCTCCGACAACGATAGCGAAACGCTTCGCCGCCTGAAGGTCTGATATTGAAGCTGACTTACCGCCCATGATATGCCGGATAGCATTGAAGCTAGGCTTAACACCGCCACGGTACATTCTATCCAGACCCTGAATTCGCGCATTAAGGAAAGGTACTGTATCAACCAGGAAGCGAACAGCAGGCCAGGCACCATGAGAACTAAAGTCCATCAAATCACGCGCTTGGAAGGCAGAGTAAAGCTTACCTTTCTCCATATTCTGCTCAAACATCGATGCCCGGTTAGCATTTTCAAACGCATCACCAAAGCCTGAATAATAATCCCAGGCCTTACGCATCATGCCGGGAACATCCGCCGGCGACCGAAGCACCTTAGCCCCTTTAATTTTGCGCTCAAGCTCAGCATGAAGTGCGTCAGCATCACCGGTGCCGTAAACGTGACCAAAACTAAACGCCGCGCCAGAGGCCAGCATATCGCCTTTGACCCGGCCTTTGTGGACAGGAGATCCGTACTCTTTAAAGCCGTGGGCGAAGTTTCTGAAGCCGTTATAGCTCAGGTTCCCGATTGCCATTGAATGCAGTGTATCCCGAATCCCGTTGGCTACCATGAATTGCGGTGATGCCGTGGTGAAGCTGGTGAATATCCGCTTAAAGCTGCGCATCATCCTCCGGGAGAATGACCCGGTACCAGGATCATTCAGCGAGGTGAGTGCTTCAAATACCAGCGAATCCTCAATGTTATACCACTGTTTGATACCATCATTCAGAACAAATGTAGAGTTCTTCTTATCCCGAGAGCTCTCGCTGGTCGCTTCAGCAATGCCAACCGATTCAGCATTAGTCATTGCCTGTCGAGCTGCATTATTTTTCAGGGATGCAGATAGTAAGTGCTGGAAATTCATAAGGGTGTTTTCCAGTAGATCATTCAGCTCTTGATTGCCACCCTTCAGCTTTTTGTATGCCTGCTGTCGGGACAATCCCCCTGATATCTTTGGCCCCTTAACATCAACCTCTTCCATCACCCGGTAAAAGGGTACGTAAAACTCGTTCGCCCACATGTCACGCTGATCTGTTGTCAGCGCATCATACTCGGTATCAAAGCTATCGATCAGATTTGTTTCAAGCAGTTCACGCAGATCAGCCAGTAACTGGCCCTGCTGTGCAGCTGCGTCCAGCCTCTCGTCTTCATCCATCGCTTGATTAATCTTGCCGTTCAGACGTTTAATACGATCAACCAGATTCTTACCCAGCCCGTTGTTGTTTGCTATTACAATCAATGCCTGGTCGTCTTCCATTGCTTTGCGCAGCAGTCCAGCCGTGTCAGCAATCGCTAAAACATCATCACGATACTGCTGAAACTCTTTAAATACTTGATTGTAGAGCTCGCTCCGGTCGCTACCATTCTTGGTGGTGCCACGATTCAAATCAACACCTGCGGCAACCTCCTCCTCAGTGAACAGATTCTCTCGACCTTCACTGGCCAGCTTCTGTGATCGATTTGCAGCTATCCAGCCAAGGAATCGCTCTATCTCTGGTCCGGATCCAAGCTGTGACAATACGCCCATTAAGCCTTCTGATCCTTCCTGCCCTGACTTTAACTCGATAACGCCATCATTTATTTGTATTCGTCCATAGCTCATAAGCGCTGCCAGAGCACCATCGGCCGCGTGACTCATCTTAGCCAGCACCCACGAACTAAAGGCTGTATGATCTTCAATCACGCTTTCGCCGTGAACCTGCTTATCAAGCTCAAACAGCGCTGCATATCGATCAACAACACCCTGGCGGAACTTCAATCCACCTCGATTCAACGCCTCTTTTATTCTATCCTGGATGCGTTCAGCTGTTGTTCGCGGGGCGATTTTGCCCAGAAAGGATTCCTGATCCTGGCTTAAATCATCGAACTGATCTGCTGTAGAGGGGCGGCGGGAGAACATAGGCTTACTACTATCCGCTGCCGCCTGCTGATCGAGCTCAAGCTCATCAGCCAGATTGCTTAACTCAATATCCATTCGCTCTTCATCGGACACTCGCATGAAGTGTGGACGATCTGATCCTGCCGCGCTGCCCTGGGCCGCCTTACGCACCTTCCTCAGTAAATAGGAAAGATCCGAATCAGAAAGATTAGGCAGTTCTGCAAAGCCAAACTTACGAATAGCGTCACGAATAGCGCCGATAAACTCCTTAATCGCCAGCATAATACGTGCCGGTAAATTTTTACCCGCCTGCTGCTGGTTCATATGCGCCAGAAACTCATCGACCAGGTAAGTGTTTCTTTCCTTGATGGACATGCTGCCATCCTGGATACCGGCATCAGCTGTCTCAAAATACGGCTTCATAGTATCGCCAAGCCCTGCATCTTCCGCCAAGGCCTGCATACGCTTAACGCCACCGATCTTCATCCACAACTTGTTATAGGCCGATACCATATCTCTGCCAAACAATGCTCTGCCACCATAATGCGCTGCCTCATGGAAGATAGCCGTCTCAACCTCTGATATACTGCGCATTCTGTCAGCAACAACATGGATTGCCTTATCGTGATACACCGCGCCTATCTGGCCTTCCGCGCCATCTTCTGCCGCTTGTTCAAGAATAGCGGCAGGCAGATCAGCCTCAGTAGCAACGACATTAAGCCTGATTCCACGGAGACGGAGGCGCCTGGCAACCCGGTCAGCAGCGGACCGCACTGCATCCACAGTAAGTCCGGCATTCGGTTTCAGGTTACCCGGGAGTGCTTCGATAGAGTCGGCCCCGGTGGTGGTGCGGGAAAACATAGCGACACCTGATTCTGTCTCCTTGGTGTCAATGACATCAAACAAATTGTCATAGGCGTTATTTACCGCCTCCATCTCCGAAGCCAGCGGATAGGCATACGCCTGATCATCACCTAGAATATCATTAATGCGCTGGTGATCTTCTTCACTAACAATATTTGCCAGATAGTCGCTTTCAAACCCTTCAGATTTAAGTCGGTCGATCACATAGCGCTCAAAACTGCGAGCTGTCATCTCTCGAACGGTTGACCAGTAATCTTTTGATCGGGTGCTATCCAGCTTAGCAGAGCGTTCAGTCAGCTTAGTCTCTTTATTAATAGCCCTTTCGAGCGACTTGAACGCATCATAAACTTCTTGCCGTACATAAAAATCAGACGGTTCTGTTTTTGCCGCTGTTTGTTTTCCATCAACAACCTTTAGTTTATACGCTGAACGCTGATCTTCAGTCAGATATAGGCCCTCTCCATTGGGTCCGTCCATTCGACCAAAGTAATTATCCAGAGCATGAAACCACTCATGCGCCAGGCTTCCAGCCCCATTCTTTTTGGTCAGATTAATGACGATGGTGCTTGGCTCATAATGAGCGTTTGCGGTATTCTTTCCGCCCTTCCCTCGCGCCCCAAACGCAAGCCCAAGCTGCCCATCAAATGAAAGCGCTTTAGGTGGAACACCAATCAATTCAGCCAGGTCCATTAGCCCATCATAAGCGCTGTTCAGATCTTTCTGGCGCTTATCATTCTCCACCCAGTTGCCGAACTGAACACCACGGAAGCCAAAGGTTGCAGCAAACAGATCAGGAGTAACATCAATTCCAGACCGGTAATCCTTGCCTACTCGCTCATTGTTTTCGGCGCGGCGAACACTGCGCACTTCTTTTTTCTTCTTGAGTAGCGCGACAAGTTCATCGTTATGCTGCTGCACATACTCCCTGGCAGCGATTGATGAGTCTGCTTTATGCAGCTCAATATACTTTCTGGCAGAAAGCTTTTTGCCAATAAAGTAACCATCTTTACCGCGCTCAGTCCAAATATCGAACTTAGCCATAGGCTTGCCGGTATCGCTTTCCGTAGTAACCTGACCTTTAATATAGGCCTTTGCTTCATCAACAGTGTCGAAGTGCTGCTGGTTACCCATGCCACCGAACCCGCCCTTCTTGGCGGTGTCGATTACCACAATCTTATCTACGTCCTTTTCGCCGCGGAAAATGCTGTAGTGATGGCCCTCGATCTTATAACTACCCAGGTCTTTTATCTGGCTCGGCAGAATCTCAGTGGCGAGATCCATTATCACAGGCATGTACTTTAGGTGGCCAGCGCCATTCTCCAGCCTTTCAATGAGCTTTTCAGGTGGGATTGTTCCATCCATCAAGGAAGCTGACGTAGATCTGGCTGACTCTACTGTTTCAGCCCACCGACTAACCTTATACTTGGCGCGAGGCTTCGCTTTAATTTCAGACCGTAGCTGCGCGACAAACGCCAACACTCTTGGGTCTGCGCCCGCAGTGACAAGTTTTTCATAATCAGGTTGAGGGAATGACTTGGATAGCGGAACGGCTTTTACATCGATATCAGCCCCAATCGCCTCCTTGAATTGATAGGAATGCTTATTCGCACCTTCAAGCACCTCGCCAAAGTCTTCGATCTTTGAGGCTGGCTTCGCCTGAGACTCCTGCTCAGTTGACGGAACCGCGACTGTTTTAAGGCTGTCACTTGGCGCTTGAACTGTATCCTTATCCTGCTCTATACTTTTCTTTGAGGCTTCCGCTCCCTCTTCGGAACGGGTAGGTGTAGGTCCGGAGTGCGTAGAATTGGTTTTGTCATGTCCCTTGCCAATCTCACCGGAAGTCTCGACATTCTCTTTCCAGCCTGTCAGCAACCAATGATTTGTCTGAGGTTCCTTTATCAACCAAGCCGTATAGCGTCCATTTGAAACCGACGTCTTTTGAGTTCCGTTGATATTTGATTGATTAACTATATCCCCTAATACCAAAGCTACAGCCACTTCATCGGCAACAGCAATGGCTTCGGCCTCGGTTAGCCCATCTTTCCTCATCCGCGCTTCAAGGATATGAGATACCCCTTTGGCACCTTTGCGCTTACCAGAAGATGATGGCGCTTTACCTTCATCACCCCAAATAAAATCGATATCACCTATATCGTCTCGATGAACGGCGGAGACAACATCTTTTTGCGTTTCAACCACCGTCCGAATAGCTTTCACGGCATCTTCAGTAGTCGTTATTATTTTATCAGTGGCATTTGTTTGACTGGTGCTTGCCTTGCTGGCGCCGAACATATCATTCTGGCCACGGGAGGCAGCGATATCTGCGGTTCGATCTGAACCAGATAGGGTAAAATCATTTACTTCAGAGTCGGCCTGAGCTTTGTCCTGAGCGGCTTTGGCTTTTGCTGCCGCATCTGCTTCGGATTTAGCTTTAGCCTCGTCTTGCGTAGCGAGATCTTGCTCTGTGTAGGAATCTAACTCGAAGTCTGATTCTGATCCCCAGACTTCTTCTGCGGTTGTTGGTCGGCCTTCTGGGAAGCCTTCTTTCTGCGCTCCAGTTCGCGCATTCCCTTCATTACCATTTCCGGCCTGATCCCTTTCGGCTTGTACTCGGTCGATTTCATAACGTAGCTCCAGTGCAATATCTAATTCGTTGTCAGCAAATTCAATGAGGATTTGCTCTATACGATCCTCAGAAACGCCAGCCTCTTTTGCTTCAAACGCTGCAACGGAGGTCAGAGATTCTTCAGAAGTCTGCCCTTCAACGATAGGATCTGCTTTAGTTTCAAGTTTAGCACGTTCCTCTGCCTCAATCTCAGCCTGATTGATGTATCCATCAGGGGTGTAATGCGGCTTACCAGATAGGTGATCATATAAGCGAGCCCGGAATTCTTCCTGCGTGTTGATATATCCAACACCTTCTTGGCTTAGCGTTTCAAATAGTTCGCCTTCTGTTAATCCCCCATTCTTAGGAAACAGAGGTTTGCCAAACACACCGCCGCGCTTATCTTTAAAGTGGGCCTCATCGATGCCCATATTAATTGCAGCTTGGCGATTCATACCGCCAGAATATGCGATAGCATGAGCAAAGCTGTGCTTCTCGGGCTTAAAGGTAATGCGCTTAGGCTTTTGAACCGGCTTGGCCGCCATTGGTTCAGTCGCACCGGTAGCAGTCTCTGAGCTTGGGAACTCATTCGCCAACTTGATTAGGTCAGTCGCTGGTGCATCCAGGCGAATAGCCTTGATGGTTTCACCTTTGTCGAGACTTGCTAACCACTGATGATGGCCATCAATAACATGGTTATCAGCAGAAATAAGAATTGACCGGGCCCCACCCTTAAAGGCTTTCGCCTTCTTAACCTTAGCCAGTGAGAACTCTGCTTGTGTCGGTTTAAGCTCATTAGCGGGAATCTCTTCCTGCTGATGCTCAATGCCGCGGGCATTCATGAAATTAACCATGGCCCCGCGGTGTTCCGCTTTAATCTGCGGCATTTCTGCCCGGGGGATATTCAGGGTTTGTGTCTCAGGCGCGAAAGCGGTCCACTCATTATCAATTTTCTCGCCTGCTACATCCTGACCCACAGCGGACTGAGGTGCAATAGATTGCTTCCCTGGGATCTGCAACCCGCCGCGAGCGGTGTTAACGACATCAACTGGAATGGTTCGATTAATATCGCCCTGCGGAAGTCCTGGAGCCATGCTGGCTTGGCGATTAGTGACATTCAGGCCTACACCTTCGTAGGCATTTGACTGCGCTTCAGGGGCTGGCTGATCCTGCCCTGCGTAAATCATGCCTTCCTGGCCAATCTTATTTACGCCATCAAACTGCAGGCCAGCCAGCTTATTTTCCTGCGGAGCATTCAGCATCTGCTCTTCGTTGGTGATCTGTCCAGGCTGCAGCAGGTCACCTTCCATCGGCGCCTGCTGGTAAGGGGTCTGCCCTTCCTGTCCATACATAGCACTAAAGTTATCAGCTTGTCGCTGCTCTTGCTGAGCCTTACGCTGCGCGACTGTTGCAGGGTCTTCAGCACTGTAAATAACATCATCACTGCCAATTCTCGGAGCAACATTATCATTGAGATCTTGCCAGCCTTGATCGACAACGCCAGTCATTTGCGACTCAAGCGCATCAAGATCGGAATCCGAGCCTGGGGATGGCTGATCCGCTCTGGATTTTGCATCTGCAGAATATTTCCGGGTTGCCGCATACACATCAACTGGCGCGGTCACCAGTTCACCAACCGCCTCAGCCGCTACAGCACGACCATCTGAAACCTCGCCCTCTGTTACTAACTGGGCCAAAGCTTCTCCGGAGGCGCCCGCGCCAGCCTGAACGCCAGTCTGCAGCCCAAGGTTAGTCACTTGCTTTAACATTCCAGTGCCAAATCCAAGTGTTTTGCTGGCGATACCAAAGCTGGCTGCATCAAGGGATCCGATAGCAACGGCGCGTTTAAGTGCTTTATCTTTCGCCGCCTCGTAAGCTTCAGGCTGTTTCGATAGCTGCGCTCTCAGGTTTTCTGCATTGGTAACATCGAAGCCATTTGAGCGAAGATCCTCTGTTACGGTGTTAGCAAATTCTATTCGACCAGATCCCATTCCGCTTCCGGCACCAATAGCAAGAGGACCGCCAACTGGAGCCATCAACAAACCGGTCCCAAGCGCCTCGACTGATCCATAGGCAGATTGCGCGCCTATTTCGGCAACAATAGTTACGGGGTCAGCGGCAAAATCTTCCCACCACGTTGACTCACCATCCCCTGTAAGAAACTGCTTAGTGACGCCCGAAAGCTTTACTTTCCCCGCCTCTTTCAGCGACTGATTACCGCTATCCAATCGGCGCTGCTCATCTGCAGTGAGCCGCTCAACCCCACCTTCTTGCCCGGCAATTAATCGCCGACGTAACTCATCACCAGAAATACCGAGAAATGATGAATTGTCAGGTTTTGCTTTTTCAATTGAAGAGAACTCAGGGTCATTCAGATCATTTAGGTTTGATGCCGCTTTGCTTATATCGCGACTGCCCATGATGTTTTGATAGCCAGAAACTGCAATATCCCACAAGCTTGATGACTCATCGCCTGAGCTTTCTCGCGGCAGCTCATCCTCAAATACATAGCGTGACTGTGCCTGAGCGGGCTGCTCATCATCGAAAACATATGCCATTAACCGGCACTCCTTACGGTAGAAAAGGGAGGGAGGTGGAGGTGTTACTCTGCAGCCACCCAGTTAGCGCCATCAGATACCAGTCGCTTACCGGTGGTTGTGTCTCGAATAGTGCGCCCTTTATGCTGCGCAGGGTCAGGAAGTGCGTCCATTTCACCGCCGCCATCTGCAGGCGGTTGTGGCCTGGGAGACACGTTCAATAACTGTTCAAGCTCTCGCTCTGCAGCACTAATCTGAAGACCGATCTGATCCTTTTGATCACCCATTAACATGGGATCATTAGCTGACTCGTACAACGCTTTCAGTTCGTTCTGCTTATTTGAAACCAGCTTATCAACTTCTGGCTGCAGATAACGGCGCTTATTAGTGCTGGTAGGTATCATCCCCGATGTGGAGGCAAACGCATTGAGCTTCTGTTTAACCTCAGGGGTCAGATTCTGAGTCAGCATATTAAGCGTATTGAAACCGTATAGCTGTTTCGATACATCACCAATATTGACCTCTTTGACCTGATCATCATCGGTGGTACCGCGGTTGGCTGTCATGGGTGCTGTGTACTTAGTTCCGTCTTCTTTGGTAATTTCAAGCTCAAACGCAAGCATTCCCGGTTTTGACCCAGGGTAAACATTTACGATTCGCTTGCTTCCGCCATCGCCTTTATTTATCTGTCGCCCGTAGATAGCGTTAAAAGCATCAAGCGACTGAGGAGAGTTGGCAAAACGCAGAATATCTTTATCAGTTTTCAGAGTGCCCGACTTAATGTTATCGGCCATATACTTGATAGAGCTGGATGTTTTTGGATCAAGGAAGTTAAGCGGGCTCAGCGATGGATACTGTTCAAACAGCGCCATATCCTGCTCGTTAAGATGGGCTCCAGACGAGAGCCGCTGATAGGCTATTGTTATTTTTTTTAGATCCTTCTGCTCGTCCTCCTTGCTCTTCTGGTCTTTGCGATCGGTGTAATATCTGTTTTTAGAAAACTGATTTGCATCCTGCTGAAGCTCATAGGTTCGATCGGCATTTTTTTGGGCTTGTTCTCTGGCCTGCGCTGTCATTTCCAGCTGTTTATCAGCCCTCTCTGATTGCCGGTCCTGAAGCTCGTATGACTTCTGACGATAATCCCGGTTTTCAGCATCCAGTACACCCTGACGCTCTTCAGCTCTATCTCTTCGGTATATGCCATCTACAAATCCATAGCCACGATAAAAGCCATCAGCCATCCCGCGAGTATCAAGTCCTGCCATAATCAATCACCTCAAAATAGATCAGAAGCCAAATAGCCAACAACCGCACCAATAGCTGCGCCCCACGGCCCACCTATTGATCCAATTTCTGCACCCACCATGTAGCCTGCGGTAGCGCCGGCCATGGTTGTTCCCATCTGCTGCTGGCTTTCTGCTGCTTCAAGCGCATCATTAGCCTGTTTATTTGCGGCCTGCTCCGTTGCAACCCTACCAAGGTTGTTCATCGCATCGCCTTCCATCTTTTGCTTTAAGCCAATCAGACCATAGCCCATACGATCACCTACATTTGTTGAACGACTTTGCCCGGGATATTGGACAAGCCCATATCGCCAGCTAATATTTTTTGTTTCCGGTCTTCAGCTGCTACCCTGGCGCTGTTCATTGCATCAACCTGTGTCGCAGCGCGATTAAGGTTGATGTTTCTGTTTTGCGTAGCGGTTTCTGTAGCATCTAAAGAAATGCCAAGATCTGATTGGCCAGTTTTAAGCGTCTTCACTGAGTTATCAAAACTCAACCCAACAGCCTGCTGAGCCTGGAGTGCTGCGGTATTACCTGCATTCTCGTCAGTGGCCATATCTGAAAGCTGACCAATATAAGGCTGAAAGCGAAGTTTCCAGTCTTCCCACTGGGCTCTGCTAAGGTTGCCAAGCAATGTTGATGCGCCTTGGTCGCCACTGAATGCGCTATCTGGATTTACAATAGGAAGCCCTGCGCTGTTATAAGATATGCTCATCAATCACCCCTACATATTCGAAACGAATGTCGAGTTGTTATAGAGCGGCTTATCTCGACCTTGCATATTTACGCCGCCAGCATTATTCGCGTAGTAAGCAGTCCCCATGCCTGCAACATTTCCTAGCAGCTGAAGATTGGCTGAGTTCTTGTTAAATTCGTTGTAAGCATCTGATCGGGCATTTTGGCCAGACAATGACGAAATATCACTTAGACCCGCAACAGCTCTTGATTCCTGACCACTGCCCATAGCAACAATATTACTTAGACCTCCAGCTTTGGCCGTGTCCTGCTCAAACAGCGCCTGACTTGCAATATTACCGCCTGCTGAGGCCGCATTCGTTGTTCCTTCGGTTATGCCTAACTTAAACCGACCAGAAGAGGGATCGATGCCAGCAGACTCCCCACCGGCAACCGTACCATTAATTGCGCCAGAGACAGCGGCCTGAGTATTAGTGTTAACCTTTCCCTGAATAAAGCTTTTGCGCTCAGGACTATCCATTGTCTCAACAGAATCCATATAAGCCTGCTGAAGCGGGGCAAGATTTTCCTGCGCAAAGTTCCACTGCTCTGCCGCGACCTGCGCCAGATACTTTTGCTCTGGGGTGTCTTTTATTTTGTTATCACTACTGCCGCCACCACTCATACTTCAAGCTCCCGCATGTAATCACTCAGACTATCTTCGTGAAAGTGCAGTCGAATGTCTTTTGACACACCCTGCATATAATCGAATCCGCCAATAATTCCAGCACAATGAATAACAATGCTGGTTAGTTGGTCCCTTAGAACAAAAGCTAAATGCTTGCCGTGATGACCGTGGCCTTTTTCCAGCCTTGTAGCATCCATCCAATCCTGGAGCGCTGCCGCCATCAATGGCCTGATCGACATTTCATGCCGCCGATAAAAAGAGTTCTCCGGAAGGTAGATCAGAGCGTCCCAATAGCTGCGCACGACATCTATGTCGTGAACTGGCCGATCTTTATCAATCAAATCATCAAGAACCTGCGATATTTTGAATAACAGACAGCACATATTGATGGCATCAGAATGCCCCTGAAGCACTTGGCTTAGGAACTCTTGTTCATTCTTTCTAGGCATAAAGGAAACCGGAGGCAAAAAAAAGCCCGGACAGGATTGCCGGGCGTGAAGTTAGATCATGTGGATATACTACCAAAACTGGCTTAAATTGCTATTGCCAGCTCTCAATAAACTTCTGCTCAACAAACTCATCCACCGCAATTGCAAACCGCATGAATTCATCGGGTGTGAACAGATGCGGTGTGTTGGCTTCTGTCATCCAGTAAAAATCAGGGTGTAACTCGTTAAAGTATTTGAGAGCCAGTATCTTCGTAGCACGGCCAGAGATTAACGTTAGATCCTGGGGGCGTGTCTGAAACGTTGAACCGCCCCATGCAAACCCAGAACTGATACCAGCATCCCGAACTGCTTTCTTCCTGACAGTTGGGCTTGTAGCCTCAGGGGGTAACATGTATTCAGTAAGGCTAGTTGTAGGCCCTACCCAGTCAGGCACTTGTAACTTAGAACCAGCTGGAGAAATAAGGATAGCTTCATCAAATACAACACCGTTATGCCTGATACTTCCGTCATAGATATTAACGTCCCCCACTGCATCTACTAGTAAGTCCGAATTTATGACAGTAGTCGAAACTGCTCCCGGGAAGAACCCCACTGTTCCAGTGTCGAGATAAGAGGTAACCAGACGATCTATAAAGTCGATAGTCTGTCCCCCCGTGTTGCAGAAAAATATTATATTCATAAGTAGCTCGTCGCATCATCTGAGATTGTTAAAGTTCCTCCATGAACTGCATGGGCCGCATCTCCTGCATACTTGTAGCAATCCACTGTAACTGACAAGTCACCATCACCCGAGTAAGTTACATCAACAGTAGGCGTCAACGATAAAACAACGTCATAGAGTATGGCAGTGTGGACCACCGTTTCAGAAGAATAATCTGTTACAAAGTCCGCAGTTGCTGTGATGCTCCCTGAAAATCCCTGCTCATTTAGCCCTATAGTCTTTTGTGTGAAGTCCATGATCCTGCCAAAGTTGGAGACTTTGGTAATAGTTGCGACTGCAACCCCATCTACTTTAATACTAACTGTAAAGTTCACTACGCCCTCAAGTCCTGAGTTAGTACTGGTATCTGATGAAACTCCGCCCATCGTTATTAAAACAGTGGGCCTGACCCCAAAAACAGGGTATCTATTAAAGTTGGCGTACGCCGCATACCCCGCATAATCCGTTGTACCTTCTCCCTCGTAGTCTGCACTTTTAATGTCAGATGCCACACTGAATGGACTCCCACTGGTGTTTGTAACTGAATTCATATAACTCACACCAGATGCGTAGCAGAGATATCTTGGAAACGTGCCGTTGTCCGCAATAGTAGGCACTGTTAAGTCTGTACCACCAATGAATACACCACCATCAATAATCGAACCAACTATCCTTGAACCTTCTATGGTGCCTTTAACGTAAGCGTCTCTGAGGAACGCCTGGCCTAGCTTATTAATCTGCCATCCGTTATTTGCGTCATAATTATCAGACTGAATAACGTTACCGATCTTCGCGTTAGTTATAGACCCATCAGCGATATTGGCATTCACGAACGCTGCCTTATCCCCGGTGATCTTATCGACTGTAAGCTCTTTGATGGCTGCGGATTCGATGGAAGCGGTTTTCATATACGCGCCATCAATAATAGGCACGCCGTTGAGGGTTCCGAGAACAACCGTCGTCAGATCATCTGGGTCGAGTACAGAGAACGCGTCAGCAATAATCTCAAAGATACTGGTAGCCCCATCGTTCATGAGTCCTGTACCGGCCACACGCCCATTCACATCTGTCTTGATAGTCCACTGTGCATTAATGCCGTCAATGCTCTGTAGCTGCTGCTGAATTGCAGCTGTGTGACCGTCGGAAGTGGTAGTCAGTTGGGTAAGCTGGCTACTGTGTGACGACACTACACCGTCAATCGTAGAAACACTGTTTATCAAGGATTCCGTGGTATTGGCCATAACCTCAAGGCTGGCCATATTGGTTATCAGAGATTCTATTGTTGGTGCTGTCTCATCCAGAACCTCAAATCTCGGACGCGCAAACGACTGTGTGTTAGCAGCGTTAGTCGTATAGAACAGGTACGCTCTATGCGTCTGAGTCGTTGCCCCAACCGAGTTCTTAAATTCCGTACCGTTAACAACTTTTAGACCTGTATCTGGATCGTAAATTCCTGACATACCAGTGTCGGCACCGGCATACCCAGATCCGTGTAGGATGCCCACCATTAGATACCACTTGTCTGCTTCTGGTACATCTCCTGAAACAAAGTAGGGGTTGGTAGCTACATTGCCGTTCAGCTCTGAAGTTGGTCCAAACTTATCTGAACCAAGATACGTAGATCCGTCCGTTGCGTGTACCTTTCTCACCCATACAGTAACTCTGTAAGCTAAAGTGTGGTCTATAGGAATACCGGTGTAGTTCCACCCACCGTCTGTTGCGCCTGCGGGGGCAGGTGAGCATAACCACACTGGCTGAGTAACCCCACCTGGCCCGGTGTCCGATACGATACTATTCTCTTCGGTTAAGCCGTTCAGACTGAACGTACCACCATTTACCCCGACAGCTGCACCTGTATTACCGACCTTCCAGGCTGTCATATCGAGCAGGTTATTGCCTATCTTGATACTGTCCTGCAGCTTCGTAATATCAGAAGACTGTGCAGTTACTACACCATCAATGTCACTAACGGTTGATGAAAGAACGTTCAAAGCACTCGAATCTGCTTTGTCGTCAATGTTATTTTGCAGAGCGAGTACAGCTGCCCCTCTCGCTGTAATCTCCCCGTCAATTCTGGTATTGACTTCAGAATCCAGTAGCGCAACTGTACTCGAATCAGCCTTTTGCCCTATCGCTGAAGTAAGTGCATTATTCAGCGCTGTTATGGCAGCACCTCTTGCGCTAATCTCCCCGTCGATTCGAGAATTAACTTCGGAATCAAGTTGTGAAACCGTGCTTGAGTCCGCTTTCTGATTTATAGCAGCGGTGAGGGAGTTTTCGAGTGCAGTAACGGCAGCACCTCTTGCGGTAATCTCACCATCAATACGAGAATTCACCTCTGAATCTAGCAGAGCGACTGTAGTTGAGTCGGCTTTCTGGTTTATAGCAGTAGTGAGAGAGTTCCCAAGTGCTGTAACAGCGTCACCCCGTGCGGTTATCTCCCCATCAATCCGGTCATTTACTTCTGTTGACAAGCTGTTGAGTGCAGAAGTATCAGCTTTATTTGCTACGGTTGACCCAAGATCTGTAATTTCCTGGGACTGAGCTAACAGCCCTGCCTCAGTAGCTTCTACCCGGGTTGTGATGGCAGTCACTGCCTCTGCGGTTGCAACTTCTCCTGTAATATCGGTGATCTCCATTTCAGACACTTCACACGTACCATCACCGTTGTTGTAGTTGACGATAAACATTGGTCTTACGTATACAGTGCCTGGACGAAATTCGCTGTGTTCAATACCCTCTCCTGATATTGTGCCCTCGAATACCTGCTCCCCCATAGAAACATTAATAAGTGTACCGGCTACTGCACAGTATCTATGAGAACCGGCCCCACCAGTTATATATCCATAGTTCTCGTTAAGTGTCGCAACTCCTGCATAGACGCGCATCGTGTTTGTTATAGAGCTGTCTACTGTTTGCTTAACTTTTAGTCGAACACGGTACTTTCTTGAGGTGTCAATGCGGATAGCATTGCGGGAAAACATCCATTTTGTCCCAGTTATAGCTATACCGTTACCGACAATTGGAAGGTCACTACCATCGAGATCTCGCCCGGAGAATGCCCAGTCAGCCCAGTATGCGCCACCGGCTTTAAACGTTGGGTCTTCACCCATACTGATCAGCTCACCAACCTTGCTTGAGAGAACAGTAGCGGCATCTGACTGTGATACTATCGCTGTCTCTGTCTCCTCAACGCGAGTCGTCAGAGCGTTAACAGCAGAGCTATCGGCTTTGTTACTAACTGCAGAGTTTAAGGCGGTGACGCTCTCCGAGTTTGCAGCAGTTCCGCTTTCAGTAAGCGTCACCCTAGAATCAAGTACAGATATGGCGCCACTGTTTGCCGCAGTAGCATCCTGCGCATTAATCAGGCCGCTCTGAAGATTTATTATCTGCGTAGCTTGTGCCGCAGCGGTGTTACCGAGACTTGTGACGCTAGAGTCAAGAGACGCGACAGCTGCGGAGTTGGCGGAAACAGCGTCTTCGATAGTCGAGTAGTCGCCCTCTAGGTTATAAAAACTAGCGTTAGGTGGTGTGACGTTAGGCGTAGTCTGCGTAGCCGAAACAGAATAGATCTCACTGTTGTAGATAAACTTGTTGCCGATGTCATAGGTAAAATTGGCGTCGAACGGGCTTATGGATAGCGAGTTTATGGCCGCCTGCAGTGAGGTAATCTGCGAAGACTGAGAGGACGATTGGCCCTCTACCGCCGAAACACGAATAAGTGTCTCAGACAAACCTGACGCTGTAGCAGCCACACCAGTAGACGGGTGGTTTACAGTTGCAGCCAGCGCAGTAACAGATTCAGCAATCGCAGCGTCACCATCTACGCGAGCTGTCTGTTCAGACTGTATGGCAGCGCCACGGGCTAACGCTTCAGCAGCTACAGCGCCGGTTATAGCGGAGTTGCGATCACTGATCTCTTGAGTAATGGCGTTCACGCGAGCCATAGCTTCGGCTGATATGGCTGCCGCACGATCAGATGCCTCAATAGCGACAGCGTTAGCTCTGGCCACTTGCTCAGCGGCAAGGCCATTGACCCGGTCAGACGCCTCCTGCGCAATTGCGTCAGCCCTTTCTTGAGCCTCAGCGGCCACTTGGTAAGCAACAGAGCCCGCCGTATTCTGATCAGCGTCAATAAGATCTATACGCGATGACAAATCAGCATGTAGCTGTGAATCCGTGACCAAGCCTGTCAACTTATCAAGATAGAAATCAGAGTCAGAGGTTGGTATCTGGTAAACCCCATTTGCGCTATTGACTGGCCCCTCAATTCCGGGAGATGAAGAAGATACAAAGGTGATCCAGTAATAGTAGCCTTTTGCAATACCATCAACCTCGGTGTAGCCGGTATCATCTGCATAGATAAATGAGTTTGAGTTAGATATCAGAACGGCGTTTGAGAAGTTATCCTCATCTGAACGGTATATGTTTGTGTGGCTGTGATTGCTGTAGATCTCATACGGATTATCCCACTGAATAATTATTTTAGCAGGGACAGCAACCGCCGTTAGATTGATCGGTTGAGGGGGTGTTGATGTGTTTTGAGGGTAGGCTGGAGATATTGCAGTAGGAGGAATGTACGTATTTTTTCTGGTTGGTGATGGTGCGGCCGCGCTCAGAGTCACTACCCCTGACTGCACCAAATCCCGCAACGTAAGCTTTCTGTCAAGAGGATCGCCGCGAACACCCTCGCCGACTTCGGTAATTTCTTTGACTGCATCAAGGAATTGCCTGATTGACCTGTCTTGAGTAATGACAGATGGAAGCCCTTTTGTTGAACTCATACAATTTCCTCAACGGATTGCGCCATCTGGACGCTGAAGACTTCATGCGTAGTACGAACAGAAAACTCGATCTCTTCTGTCCCGGCGGGGAAGACGGGCAGTCTGAACTCTTGGCCGCTGGTGACTGTTAGTGTGATAAGCAGAGACCCGTTAGCATAAAGGTCTAAAAATACAGGAAATCCGGATGCCTTAATCTTTCCAAATGCCAGTGCAGTTCCGTTTGATATTTCGTAGATTTTTGAGCGCCACTCAGCAGTACGCCTTGCTTCAGCTTTTTGCCATGCAACCAGAGTGCCTAATCCTTCGACTGAGCAATGAACTATATTTGCTAATGGGTCATAAAATGATGCTTTGAAATTGGCTGTACTGTAGCGCTCAAGCCCTCTTTTAGCTGAAAACGAAAAGGCATTGATTTCGGTGCCATCGGCATTGGTGCCAAATGACACATAGCGCTCATTTATACGATAGGCTTTGATCTTCTCTGGATAGAATGTATCTCGCCACGCCTCAGCTGAAATAAAGCTTTCGGTAATGATGGTTGGTGCAGAGCCGCCACTAATCGCCGCCAACCCATCCGGACACGCATAAAAAACATACTCGCCCATATCAACAATTGAGTTTTTAGCGATACAGGGCTGCTGAGAATCAACTTCAACTTTTTGCATAACTGAAGGAGATGAGCCAACAACAAGTGCCGGAGTGCCTTCAGTAAGAACGACAACCCCTTGCGACACTAAAGCAATGCCGACAATATCATAGTCCATTGCCAGCCGGTAAGACGCAGGCCACGCATGGGGATAGCCTGGCTCACTGAAACATAGCGTATTGCCAAAAAATCCCATCAACGATCCACCCGGCCCTGCAGACATACCAATCATGCTTTCATTAGGCGGGAACCAGTCAGCGGTCTGATTTGTACCAAGCAGAGACGATGTGGAAACATCATCTGTAAAGCTGCCGATACCTGCTGCAATCTCTGCAACCATGCTGTAGTAACCGCCACTCTCTGTCCGGTATATGCGCACCCTGTCAATATTGCGACCAGGGGCAACAACTGACGGTATTGTCAGTGAGATATTCCCAGCCACATCATCATCCCACCGAGTAACAATTGCAGACGGGTCGCTAAGCGGCCCCTCTTCACCATACGCAGATACATAACTATAAGCATAAGCGGTGGATACCGCAGTCAACGGAATCTCTCCGCGATCAGGCTCAGCCGCAGCAAGTATTGTATCTGGAGAAGGAATCCCTAGCGTGTAGCTGGCCCCAGGGTACGGCCCAACACCGGATGTTAAGACATCGACTCCGGCCATCTTTGGCGCTCCGTCACCTGTCCAGTAATGCCGGTAGTGAACATCATCAACAATGGGGGATGGAACCACATCAACGTCAGTATCCCATGCCAGCCAATGATTGCTTCGAGTCCTGAATATTGTTCGCGCTCCAGAAAGGAAAATATTATCGCTCACAGAATCATTGCGGATCGGTGATAGCGTTCCGCGTGACACGTCACAATCTGTTGCATATTGTGCATATCCGTCAGGAATAAGGCGCGGAGTTAGTCCTACAGCCTCGCCCATGAACTTATCGATCACGATCTTTGACATTAACAAAACTCTTTATTTGTTTATTTGAATGGTTTTCAGGATGGGGAGGTGTTTATAGGAGCGTATTGTTGAAATTAAAGAAGGGGTTTAAGAAATAAAATAGGTTATAAGATTCTTGATCTCCGTCTGCATGTCAGTCTCTAGCGTAGCCAGTGCTACAAGATCATTCCACGCAGTCAACGCCTCCGGCTTAGCGACAGTGAGCATGTTAGTCATGTATGCCAGGTCTAAGTCGAAATCTTCTTGGCTCTCATAGTTCATGCAATAGAGAGCATAGGCTGCGTGATTGTACAGAGTGGTAAAGTTTACTAGATGCCCGTAGATAGGCGGGCGCACTGGATTGATGAGAAATTGAGCCATTGCCCACGCGAGGCTATCCGGCTCTAGCAGTACTCCCTCAACGTCAACAAACGTCTCTTCGAGTATGATAGCAGTAGGCTCTATCATCTCTCCGTTCGTAATCTCTTCAATAGTCTGAGCGAATAGGTAGTTAAACCCGTCATGACGGGCTGGCGTAGGGAATCGCTGTAGCAGTCTGGCTAGACAAGAGCCATCGGCTATAACAGACGGGGTTGGGTATAGTGCGCAAAGGCTAGACATTATGCGTACTCCAGTAATTGTTTTACAGACGCATTATCTATGCTGCCTGTGAATGGCCCTGAGCCAGTAAAGAATAACGGATTAGTGTTCGCCGGGATATGATCAAAGGAGTAGCTCCCTGCGGAGGTCATACTCCCAACCGCACCACCCAAAAAGATGGTCAAACTACCCGTGGTATAACTAACAACATCAACTCCTATTCTATACACGCTCCCAGAACTTTGTCCTATAGATTGATTTACATTAGTGTTATTTGCTGATTCAGTGGATGCAACACCATCAGAGATAGTCCATCCAGTTGCTTTCACCCAATTCGTATCAGTGTCAAACCCACCATTAACAACTAATTCCTCCCCTATCCAGCCTGTATCAATAGCAGTAAACAACCCACTCTCTGCTATGTTGACTGCTGTTCCATTATTTCCTGCGACTGAATCAACAGCTACTGACGTTTCAGCAAAGTTCTCATCAAGCTTATAGAATGCTACTAGCTCGCCAGCTAGGTACAGCTTAACGTTAGCTATATACGTACCATCTGGTACATATGTTGCCCCGTTTGCACCGATTACATCAATAGTCCCAGAGTATGCGAAATCAAGAGTCTCGTATTTGTTGGCTGTAGGAGTGGTGGCCCCAGTCGGAAGGCCGGTAGTAACACCACCCGGTGAATAAATATCCATCACTATCCGGTCTGCCGTGGCGGACGGGATGGATATTGATTTACTCAGCGTTGCGCCGAACTGCGTTAGGTAGCGCTGTAAAACTAAAGGAGCAGGAAATAGATAGCTATTTAAAAACCTTTTCTGAAATGGGGCGTTAAGAAATTCCATATCATTCGCTCACAGTAAATTGTCCATTCCCAATTCCGTACAAGTTGTCACTGAGTCCGTTCCGAGTAACATTCTCATACGCACCAATCCGATGCTTCGGAGTTTCAGCAGCCAAAGTTACTGGAAGCGATGCAGACCACGTTACAAAAGCGGCCTCTCCATCGTTTTGCGCCCAAAAGTTATCAGCATCTGTGATAAGCGTCCATGATGCGGTATTTAGCGGTACTGTACGTGATGACATGAGAAAACCTCTTAAACGAAATTGCGTGATTTAATGCGTGCCGGACCCGAGTTAAAGCCCAGGGCCATTGACTGTTTAGCGGTTGAAAGCTCGCCACTCCAAATATTAAAATGATGCTGCGCCAGCTGAGGGTTTGACCATTCTTTGCCTGGCATAATCATCATTCGGTAAAGAGCGTAATTCTCAATAGCCTCATCCCATCGCAGCAGATCAGGATGCAGATCAGAAGCTCCGTCAGCTGGTCGGCACGCCATCGTGACAACATAATCAATATCAACCACTTGCGTATTAAGAAACTTGAGCATGCTTTCTGATACCTGCGCATAATAGTTACGGCGCAGATCTTCGATATAGATAACTCTTACAGGCTCAAGGGTCGCATCAGTTACTGACAAGGAAATGCTGTCGGCACCCGCCGGAAGAGTTAGCGTCTCAGTCACCGCAATAACATTGGCCTCAATACAAAGCTTTCGCGCTGCTGCTATAACCGCTTTTCTTACCGTTGCTTTGATGACGCCAGGGATAGCAACCATAAGGTTCTGAGCAATGTCATCATAGGTCATGCTTGCTGCCCTCTATTGTTTGGTGATGTCGCAGCACTCATATTAACTTTCATACCAAGAGCTGAATTAAAGGCTTGTAAGTGCATATTGGCCCTGCCTGCCGATCCTTGAATATCAGCGTCTTTACTGAAGGCGCGATATAAGATGTAGTCGGTCATTATTGGCTGATACGAATCATCAACTTTGATTACATCGCTCTTAGCTGCTTCATATATCGAGTCATGCTTATCTGGAACTGCGGCATAAATAATTTCAATCTCGGCGCCGGTATCAGCAGGAGGATAAACATAAAACCCGGTTGGGTCGTCATCCAAAAATATATAATTGTCAATGGTTGCTGATGGGGTATCGGTATGCCACGAAGGGACTGCAATATCTATCTGCTCTCGGCTTGTTTGGATGACAGGAGTCATGCTTCCGGCAACGTTCCGGACAACATCAAGTAGGCGAAGGCCGGACGCCGGGATGCGCTGCTTAGTGCCAGTATCCAATACTATCGCCTCATTTTTAGCGCCAGCATCAGGCTTAATGGCGACAATCGCTGCGTAGGATTCATTCAGCCACTTCAGCAATTCATCATTTGACCAGCGCACACCTTCGGCACCCGTTTCTTTCAGAATCGCTTTAACGCTGCCAATTACGTCAGCGACTGTCATTAAGGCCATTACTCGCTAACCTCAACCAGCTGAGACATATTATCCATGCCTTCAGACCACAGCAAGATGCGGCCAGTTTTCTTGTGCCGGAACCGGCGCTGCTTTGGCTTTTCCTGAGCGGCCGACTCTTCAGTGTCGGCAGGAGGCGTAGCTTCCGTAGTTGGAGCAATGGTTTCAGGCGGAACAGCACCTTCAGCTGGTGTGGTGTCAGTCGCCGGTGTCAGCTCAGGTGAAGTCAAAAGTTCTTCAGTGGCTGCTGAATGCTGAGCAATATGCTCCAGCAGCAACTCTTTGATCGACTCAATCTTAGAATTCTTGTTGATATTACACGGCGGTATTAACGCCAGCCCAGTATCTTTCAGCAGCTGCTTATCTTCTGCCGCCTCGATGATGGGGATCATGCTTTCGTTGTCAGTCATGACAGATACTCCAGGGTTAACGAAAAAACGCCCCCGAAGGAGCGTTTTTTAGAAAACTACAAGGGGTTAGCCCTTATAGCAGTACAGGTGGCCAATGGCTTTAGGGTCAATAACCTTAGAACCAAACACGTTCAAGCCACGTACTAGGCGACCGAACTTAGTCGGGTGCGGCAACTCTTCCATCTTAGTCATCTGGGACGCGAAGGTGAGAGCCTTCTTGTGACCAAAGATAACGTTAGTGACAGTCGTTGCACCGTCCACGGTTTTCGCCAGGTTATTGCTCTGGTACACCATGAATCGATCGATCATACCGATACGACCATTACGCAGCGGGCTGGTGCCGTCACCGGTCATAGAGGCATCTTTCAGATCAGATTTTTTCAGTAGTGCGCACATCCATGCAGGCAGCACGATCCAGCGATCAGTATCCGGTACGTTCTGCTCATCCAGAATGGTACCGGCATCGACAATCACATCGATGACATCAGCTTTGGTAATGGCTACCGGCGCACCAGTTGTACCCATATCAATTCCAACAGACTCAACACCTGCGGTTGCACCAGCGTTTTCTGCCGCTACATCTACAAAGGCACCAGCCAGAATTACTTTGTCGATCTGGATTTTCATCTGCTGACCGGCATCGTTAGACCAGTTATCCATCAGTTTCAGGTCAGACTGGTGAGCCACAACATCATCAACGCGGAAGCCAAAGTACTTACCTTTGTCGATCTGCATTTCTACTTTGTCGGATTCTGGAGTCTCATAAGTGAGGTCCATACCCAACTCGTAGTCGTTGATAGCGATATCAGGGTTTGTGCGGATGACGACAGAATCGCCCTTGTTTTTAATCTCGCCTTCGTAATCGGTGTTGGCGATTTCAGCAAAACAAGTAGAAGCGTAAAGCTTCTCGATCATTTTGCCGGACCAGATTTGTGGTTGAAAACCATTTACACCGCTGGAAGAGTAATCTGGGTTATTACCAGCGCTAATTGGTAGACCATTTGGCATGAGAAATTACCTTAAATTGTTGCCCTATCTGGCTATTCGGCCTTCTGTCTGGGCAAGAAAAATATCATTCTCAATCCGCTGTTTTTCCTCATCACGACCGCGATATTGACCTATCGTCACATCTTTATAGAAAGCAGCAATTTCTTTAGCAGACCAGATACGCTTCTGCTCTGGAACTTGTGATTCGTTACGGACATTCGGCACCTGCACCTGCTCATTAAGCAAAGTTTGCCGGTCAGTGGTTTGAGGAGTGGGGATTGAGCTCTTGAATGTGTTGAAAAAGACAGCGACACGACCGTAGTCGAGATCGGATTGCGCTTCTTCTAGCAGCGTTTGTCGAGGCTTACCTACCATGGGGTCAACCTGGGATACCCAGCGCTGAAACTCAGGATTGCTATTCACTTCAATGAAGTCAGGCACAGCTTTTTTTAGGCCTTCCCAGAATGTATCTTCAGCAGATGACTTTCTCTGCTGACTCTGGGTAGCCACTTGCTGCTCAAGGGCTTCGAGTCGTTGTGAATCTCCAGAGTTGTTACCGGCAACCTTCTTGATAAAAGCCACCAATTCAGGACCGAACTCATCAATCTCGTCAGGGGTCAGATCCTTTACCCGATCTACTGCATCTTGCGCAGAGTCGGACTTGGCTATCTGTCCTTTGAGTGTGTTGATTTCTGTGCGCAGCGCTGGGATTTCCGTGTTGTACTTACCCTGGATCACATTAAAACGATGCTGCCAGTAGGTAGCATCATGCTCAGGGGCAGTATTCGGGGCTTCAGCGGGTTGCGCAGCCTGTGTTGGCGCTTCTTCAGCAGCTATCGGCTGTTTGTCTGGGTTCTCTGGTTTCTCTTCCTGTGCTGCAGGAGCTGCGTTTGCAGGATTCCCAGCATTCAGTAGTGCGTTAGCTTGATCGACCAGTTTTTGTGTTGCTTCGGGTAGGGACATCGTTTGCCTCATATGCGAGCCGCATTCAAGCGGGGTTCACGGGTTAGGGACTGGGATTCAGATGAGTCAGTCGCCACACAAAAAAGCCCGGCGCATGGCCGGGCTCTTTAATTTGAAGACTGTATGGTGTTAGTTGATTCGTTGGGGCGTTGTCTTGCGATTCGCAGCTTCCAGCATGATGGATGAAGACTCTGCCGCATCCAGAATATCTTTAAATGCTTGGCTCGCCCCCTGCTGCTGATGAATAAGACAGACCGCCTGCTGGCTGGTAAGATCCTCCATTAGGCTGTTGCGCGAATTGCTGATCAGCTTGAGCAGGGTATTGAAGTCCTCGCTGCGAGACAGGCGCTCCATTGCTGATAGCTCTTGAGGGTTGAGCGTAATTAGATGTTTCATAATCGGCTACCGTCATGTGTTGCAACTCAGACAGCAGCTTTTCTGTCTCAGCGCGGGTTTTGTCATTATCGACTGGCAGGCTTTCCAACAACTTCTTGGTCTTAGCCTGGATCTCCATGGCGCGTGATGTCTGTAACAGCTTTTCAAGCTGCTGCGCTTCCTGCTGCATCTGCATTTGCTGCTGCTGCGATTGCTGATTACGCTTAGCCAACTCATCACCTTCCGGTATCAGGTCAGGAACATCCAATTGCTCAGCCATCGTTTTCAGCAACCTGGCGCGATTCTCAACACCTATAATCTGCATATCGATTGGGTTCGCCGTGGACTGCAAGAACTCCTGACGCATTAACTGGGTACGATCACGCATCAGCATTGCAGAGGATCCCCGAGCGACAACCTTACAATCACCCTTAATGGAGTTGTCATCGTGATACATCATGTTGTGTATCCAGGTGTCCTCGATGATTGGTCGGGTTACCCGGCGATCGATATGGCTAATAGCGCCTTTAATGCCCTTGTTTGCCGACTCCATCAGCATCGACAAGCCGCCCATTGTGCTACCCGCACCGCCTACCCGTTCATTGCCGTAGGAATAGCGAGGGATGTTTGTTGCATCATCAGCCATGCGTTCAAACTTCTCATACACGCCCATGAGCTCGCCAGCCAGCAGGTTTGGCTGGTAGAACTTAACAGCAGGATTATTACCGGTGGTTTGTGATGACTTGGTTTTCCATACCTTCCAGGGATACATCGACGCGTCTTCACCTGGCTGCAGGCGATCCCATTCGATTTCTACTTGCGGTCCTGACGCGATAGCCAGGTTGTTAATCATAGCGCGAGCGGTTGCGTTGCAAGTATCCTGGATATCCTTCATCAGCTCAGCAGGACAGGTCCCCCAGAAGGCGCCAGGGATATTCTGATACGATGCAACTTTATACGGACGGCGCTCAAGCGGATTCTTTTGAATGACAGCACGAACAACCTGATCACCAATCAGCACCGCTTCGATGTCATAATCAACCAGCGGCTCCACATTGTCGGGAGACATTCCCCACTGAAGCAGCTTCAAGCCAATTGCGCCGCCGTGATAAATCAACGCATCAATCGATTCGCCCGATGACAGAAGAATGTTTTCTTTGCCTTCCAGCTCATTCCTCTCATTGTCAGACCAGATCCAATCGCGCAGACCGTTCATGCCATACTGCTGCAGAACCTTATCAATCGCCTGTTCGTTGTACCCTGGAACTCCACGCATGGATTGCAGCTGACCCCGGGTGAATCGAGCTCTCTCAATGAGAAAGGATCCATTATTGGCATCCGTTGAATCACCAGAGGGGTAAAGATCAAACGGCGATACGCGACTATAGGTTGGAAGAATCGCCATCTTTTTAACCGGATTCCATCCTTCCTGCCATGCTAATTCAGGTACCCGGCGCAGCACTGGGCCTTTAAGAACAGCCCCCGGGAAAGTGGCAAAATCATCAATAAACTCTTCCATTGCATCATCCCAGCCACCTTCAGCCAGCTGATCAGCAATTACTAACTCCATTCGCTTTGATGCGTCTTTAGCTGCCTGGTTTGCGCGCTTTTTCAAATCCTCTACAGCATCCGTCATCATCCGATGAACATCACCAGGAGGCCTTCCCTGCTGAAGCTCTGCCATAGCAGCTTGACGTATCTCTTCAACTATCTTGTTTTGAACAAAAGGGGGAATTTCAGATACCGGCGTAGGATTTAAACCCCAAGGCCGGTCAGATGCTGGCAGCAGGATGTCACGGATCCATGAGTTTGCAGCGCGGATCTTGGTTGAGGTCAGCATCATATAGATGTCAGAACCGCCGATTTCCTCCAGATCTTTCAGCTTCTGCTGATCATAAACACCATTTCTTCGGCGCAGACAATCCAGCATACGCTCCTGAATTGGACGCTTAACCCGCTTGGCCTCTTCCCAGTCACGGAAAATCTGCCCAGCCAGGCTATGCTCGAACGCTTCACGCTCTTTTGCTTTGCGCTCGTTCTCCACAGCATTAACCGATTGCTGTTGCGCATCAATCTCAGCGTTCGATGCTACATGCAATAAACCGAGTCCAGCCATTATGTGTATGCCTTCATTCTTCGAGAGCTATTTGCTTGATTACTTGGGGCTGTATTAAGTGATGGACCTGTGCCAATTAGCTCAAACAGATTTGAGCGAGCCAGGGTTTCAAACGCTTTTGCACCATGCGAAGCCCAGTCATGACGCGGTGTGCTTTTATAAACGCCCAGGCGAGCGTCCCATTCCTTGCGGTAGTTATCGAGGCAATCCACCCCTTTTGACGCACCTTCCTCACTAAACCAGCAGGAGGGTAGAAACTTCCGGACTGCGCTGATGCCTTCCATCTGGTTCGGCACCCGACTCACAATCTCAAAATTGAGCCCGTACCTCCTAAAGTCTTCTTGCCGTGTTTTCCCCTCTGCCCCCAGCTCTCTGACTGACAGATCATGCGGACCAAAGTGAAAGCTGTAGTGATAGCCTTTTTCTTTAAGCTTCGTCGCATAGTGATCCAGGCCTTCACCAGAGTTTTCGTAGTAGTCGATTACATGAATCTCACGACCAACCACCTGAACAAAGAAGATTGACATCGCATCATTCATCCCCAAGTCCCAAGCGGTGACAACCGGGTATGCCGGGTTATACTGAACATGCTTGGTAATGCGCTTATTCTTGCGCAAGAACTGCATTTGCCGGAGGTAGTAAGCCCCTTCAGCGCTCTGTTCAAACGCTTCTTCAGGCAGTGAAGGGTACTCCCGCTTCATATCATCAAGCAGGATTTCGGCTTTCTTCGCGTACCAGGCTCGTTGCTCATGACTGAGAACGATACTGTGATTGTCTTCCAGCTGCTGAAAGTAGTCGGTTAGGTGTTGCGGCACTGCCACATCACCATCGACCAGCTGATACTGCGGATCCTTCCACCAAGGGAAGAAGTGAAACTCAAAATCGAGCGCTGTTGGCTTTTTGCCCTGCAGCTTCAGGTTCTGAGCGCGCTCGCAGTAGTTAAAGAAGTAGCCTTCACGACCTTCAGCGGTGCTTTCTATCGTTAGATGGCCATTGATACCAACCGCCTCAAACGCACCGGTAACGATCTCCTGAGCCCTGTCAGGATACTGGCGACAAACCTTGCCAAATTCAGATACATGCAGATATTGCAGCGTGTCACCCCGGTAACCGGTACTGACATGGATGCTTGAGCCGTTATCGAAGATATAACCGTTATCGGTATCGCTGGTTGGCACTGGCAGCTTCAGCTTTAGCTGCTCAAATATGCCCAGCCAGTTCTTACCAATGTTCTTATAAGCAAACCGGACCTTGGACCGATAGATACTCTTTGCCGACTTCTCGTTATGAGCGATACAACCGGCTGAAAAGTTGTCAATAAAGAGGCAGCTATCCAGGCAGAGAATCATTACAAAAGTGGTAAAGCCAAGCTGACGGGCTTTTAAGATGATGTCGCGCAGATGACCTTCACGGTAGAACTGTTTCTGCGCCTCATTGGCCCGGAAACGTATCACCTTGCCGTTTTTGTCTTTGATCTTATACAGACAGTTCAGGCGGAACCACGGCAGCGCCAAGGCTTTGATAAGCTCTGCAGGCTCGGTTAACTCTTTTCTGTCAAACTTCCGGATATACAGCTCGGCAAGGACAATCTCCTGCGCCCGATTCACTCTTCAGCTGCAGCAGCCAGCAGTTCAGATAAGGTTTTAAACTCGACATTGACATCAAGCTTGTCCTTAAAGGCCTGTACTTTGACGTGTCGGCCAATATTCTCCAGGTTCTTGATTTTATCCGGCCATTTCATCTTCTTCAGCACCCCGATCATCCTCCGGTCATCGCCCTGCCCTTCATACAACTCGGCAAGATCGATCCCGGATATGTATGTGCGCCAAACCTTCGGCCACTCGAATATCGGCTTAAAGCCACCATCATTCGTAAGAATGTCGAGAATATCCATCTGATCGATATCAACCATACGATTCAACACATAGTCAGCATCGATTGCGGTGCGCTCTGACCGGGCAATCTTTAGCTCAGCAATACGTGCAGCTACTCGTGGCTTATCTTTAAGTGCCGCAGCATTGCGTGTAATCGTGGTGCGCTTCATTCGACTACAGTTGAACGCAGACTCGTAAGCCTCTGTTGCGCTATCAGTCGTCAATATTGCCTGGGCGAAACGCTCTTCTTTATCAGTTAGCTTATCTTTCGCCATAACTAAACCTGCTACTTCAGCTCACCCGCTCTGATTCTTTTCTCTTTGCCTCGGTGCCAGGATGCAACACCGAGAATTCCCGCCGGTATACCAAACAGCATGGTTGCTGAGGATATAAGCTGAGGAATCATAACCATCGCGTTCTGGTTTTCGCCTTTGATTGCTTCATGAGCCAGCGACCCAATAATCCACACAAAACCAAGAAATGCGAATGCAGAGATAATCCCCCAGATTGGGCGCCATGAGTATTGAACCCAGTGCTCTGACTTGGACTCAGCTTGCATTGTCTGATTGACGACAGCTAAGCGCTCAACATCTAACGCCTCAAGCTTTACTAGAAAATCGTTATTTGCGGTTTGCAGTGCGACAAGCTGCTCCGGTGTAGCGTTACGTGCAGCACCTGAAACAATATCGATTGATGACTCAGGGTCACCAGTTAACTCATTAGCTGCGATGCGCAGAGCCGTTGATGCAATGACACTGGTTCCTCCGGTTGCAATGGCTGCTGCAATATCTGGAGCATACCCAGCGATCTTTTTAAGCCAGTCCACTCAACCCTCCTTCGAGCGCTTACGCTGAAAATAGAAGTTTACGGCGAACGTAGCGATGCCCAGCATCACACCAGCAGCACCAGCATGGTTATCCATCCAGTGAATAGCATCACCAACAAATAATCCCGCACCAGTGAGGTACGACAGAAATGATGAAACCTTCTGCGCTGCAGGCATAGCGTTATCAGCCAGAACTTCTTTCACTTACAAAATCCTTTTCTTCAAGTAATGTGTAAGTGAATCGCTTGCCGTAAAGCCCTTGAGCAACCTCGCTAAATGAGTACAGCGCATCAAACTCATGCGGATCAGCAACTACCTGGCAACCGGCAGACCACTCATTTACCTGAGCGCTCTTGCGCTGCTCATTGGCACGATGAATGTTGATCCCATGCCAGCCGTAATCAATCGTACCTTGTACATCAACCTCGGAATCAAGATCGTTATCACGGTAAACCGGCAACGCTTTGGCTTGAGTTAGCGCCCCATACTTTCCTTGATGTAGCCCCAGCATAAACGCACCGCGATACTGGCCAGGTACCAGCACAGCAGTCCCAGCAGGATTAGCCGGATTATGGCGGTAATGAAGTCCAGGGTCGGTAGTGTAGTCGAACGTGAGTAGCACCCATCGTCCTGATTGCCTGAAAGCAACGGCCAGAACATCGTTAAACGCATTTGAATTTCTATCCTCACTGCGAATCCCGATGATGTTCAGGTTGTACTCACCACGCTCAAAAAAGGCATAGCCAAGGCGAGCGCAAGCCTCACGCAGATTATTAACCGTGATATCGGATTTATTCATGGGATCTCAAAAGGCAGGCATAAAAAAACCCCGCCGGAGCGAGGTTTTAAAGAATACTGGTTGCAAAAATGTGGCACTATGGGAAAACTTTACCACGTCTGGCAGTTGAGTCAATAGCCTTTTATCCTTGCAAAGATTAGTTAATTTGTGACATGTCACGATTATTTAGACAAGAACGGCTTGGTTGTTGCAATCTTGTTGCTGCATTAAAAAACCTGCACTTCACCACAGATAGAACACATTGATCCTTCAGGACTGATAAAGAACAGTGAGTTTCCGCAAGTGCATTCCCATACCGTATCTGGCGCAGTCAACCCCTTGAAAACTCCTTTAAAAGCCCCGCACTCTGGACAATCAAGGCCAAGCGTTCCGGTCGGCGCAACTGCCACCCATTCATGCTGACACGCCAAGCACTTAGCCTCACCATCTATATGAGCCCTATAATCATCCAGATAGATGACTGTCATTCGCTCTCATCTGCAGGCACCAGCTCTGCCCTTCTTTCTGTCCCGTCAGCATACTTGCATACAAAAAACACCTTTGGCCACTGAATCCGGTCAACGTAGAACATGAGCGCTTCCTGCTGATCCCATTGAAAGCCCTGATTACCTGGTGGGAATTTAACGTCTCCATTGCTTTGATAACTTACCCATTGACCGCGGCGCTGCAACTCCTCCACTTTGGCTGGGTCATTAATGTCCGGCTCAAGTCCTTCTCTGCGCAGAAACTCAATCAGCTCGTCTTCAATAAAGCTTTTAAAATTAACCATGATGTCATTGGCTGTAAGCTGCATTCTCTACCCCTTGCTACGCTTTATTGAGAACAGCTTCATGGCCGTCCCAGTCAAATGATGATGCTTCACTCATATCTTCGGTCATCAGCCAGACAACGCGAGCCACAGGCATCAGCGCTCGCTTATCCAGATCATCGATCACCCCTCGAATGCGGTCCCATGCGATACCATACTTCACACTGAAGCGGCGACTATTGATATCGACACCGTGTTGCTCATACAGCCACTCCCCAATCGCTCTAGCTTTGTTGAGCTCACTATCACGCCCCCAGACGTTCTGTTTGTAGCAATGAAGCGCACAGCGCGCCAGATACCACTCATCACACTCTGGATCGGTTATATCAGACAGCAGAGCAACCATCTGCCAGATAGCGTTCTCGTTACTGTCCGGAAATACACCATCAGGCGCATAAAGCCAGTGGCCCAGCATTTGAAGCGGCGGCGGTAGCTTGCTGATCGCTCTCTGTATGTGGCCGGCCATCACTTGATGCGCAGCCACTTCCGTTGCGACACTGCCAGCATCCCTGACGGTTTTCTGTACCTTTGGTTCAAACCCCTCCAGTTGTCGTGAATTCATGTAGCAATCATGCCAGCACTGTCGAGCAGATTTAATTCTCATTACTTCATGTTCTCCTGGGGTCGGACTGTGCACCATGCGTAAAACCTAAACTCTCTGAACATCAGTCGTTGCTGCTGCTCTTTGTCTAACACGCTCTGCTTAATATCTGCAGGCAGTGAATCTCTGATCTTCTTCCAGCCCTGCCTGTCACCATCGACATAGCACTGGAGCATTTCGTTTGCTTTTCTGAATATCCGCTCCATCATCGCTCTATCAGATAGCGAGCCATCAGCAATGCCTCTGCCCGGTCTGCATCTTTCTTGCGTGACAGCGGCGCCAGAGGGTAATAGCTGATAGCCTTTGCCCGGCACAGTTCTTTATCGCTGGTGAGTTTGAAGTGTTTCTTCCACGTTTGAGGAATAATCATTTCTGTTGGAATCCCCAGACCAAGCAATACCCCCTCGCAAACACCAACCGAATGCCCCAGGGAGAATCCAGAGCTTGCACCCTGCTTGGGCATTGCCCACACATTTTCAACCATAGCTGACCCGATCAGGCCGTGGATTCCTTGCCATTCTTGAACCATCAGACTAAGCGCTGCAGCATTCAGCTTATTCTTGGTTGCGCTTTTGGCCATTACAGGAAGGTCAGCCACCTCAAGAAACTGCTTTCGACCATTAAGTAATGCGATAGCCCCTTTAATTCCTGGATCAATCGCAAGGAATAAATCAGAAGCTGGCTGGCTTTGATTGCCACCTACCCAATCAACTTGCTCTTCAGTGCTCATGAACAGCCCCCGCTCATCAAAAATAGTCGGATAGCATCATCGAAAAAAACGAAGAAAAACATTCCCAGCAGAAACAACCAAAAACCGAATTCGCTCATAATTATTTAGCCCCCTTGATGGATATCAGGCCCATCTCAAACCATGTGCGCCAGGTTCTGATCATTGCCCGGCGGAAGTAGAAGTCTCTATCCCCTGCGGGCACCTTATGGGTATCAATAGCGGTATGACAGTTTGAGCAAGCAAAGCAGGCAGATATGTCATCTGCTTTCTTGCCCATGCCGTTACTCTCATCCGGAAGGTGGGCCAGAATAGTTGTCTCAGTGTCATAGCGGCATACACCGGCAATATTCAGAGAGCACTGTTGGCCCCGGGCGGAATCGCGAAGCTTTTTGGATATGATCATGCCGAAACCCTATCCCATGAAACAAAGATTCCGCGATCGCTCATACGCTGCAAAGCTCTGGCGTTATCAACCCCAAATGCGAATATCGCGGTACCGGCTCCACTTCGTGACTTCTTGTGCTTATTCTCATTACCTGGCACAAAATCAATCCTGCCGGACATTAATAGCGTTGCTGTTGCCGCCTTCATGGCATCCTGAAACCACTTTGCGTCAGTTCTGCTGAAGCACAGGGCGATACCGTTGTTGTGATCAATCATTCTATTCATCCAAAACGGCGTATCTCGCCCATACGGTGGGTTTAGCCATACACGCCCTTCCCATTCTTTACTGAGTCCATCGTCAAAGATTGTGTATGTGCGATCGGCAGGCACAAATGATTCATGGTCATGCGGGCTGGCAGGATCAAGATCGAAACGCAAACCAAGCAGATCAAACACCCATGCTGGCGTATACCACTCAACGCTTTTCTTTCCGGCAGAGTTATAACCTTCTCCTATTACGCCGCTCATGCCGCCTTAGCCTCTCTGTATTCCTGATACACCCGTAAAGCAGGCTCAGACCAATGAACTCCAAACTCTGTGCCTTTCATGTAGAGGTATTCGATGAACTCGGATGCTTCGTTAACCAAAAACTGTGTAGTAGACGGCCTGACAGTGATCTCTCTCCTGCCATCCAGAGAGATAATGGTTTGACCTTGGTGGCGAAGCGGTTCACCCATCGCCTCTTTCTCTCTGGCGAACTGCTCTACCAGCAGGGCTTTCCATACATCTAACGAATAACTCTTTCTCCGGCGAGTGCCGAACATGCGAATGACATTTCCTTCGTCGGGGTCAACGTCATAATCGAAACTTACCTGCCGGCTGATATCCTGGATCATCGCGTGGAATTTCTTTTCCTGCTCCCGGCTACGGCTCCAGCGCTTTATCTCAATAGCGATTTTCCCGCCCTTAATTGCTTCACATGCAATTTCCCATGCAGCTTTCATTTGCGGACGCAACTGGCCTACATCATCAATACGGATAGATCTCATTACTGCAGCACCTCAGCGATACGATTCATTGGCAGACGCAGCGCGTAGATATAACCGCTGTGCGCATCGACATAGTTGTTTTTATCAACCCCTAATTTGCTGGATATCTGATTACGAACAACCAGCAGCTGGTATTGTGTTGAGTCAGGGTATTTTTTGGATAGCATCCCCATTACTCGCTTCAATCGCTCCAGCGGATCGACAACCTCGCTGACAGTCATTGCCTGAAAGCCATCAATCAGCATGGATTTGACGATAGGCATCTTAGCGACATTTTTTTGAGTTCTGCGCCGGGTTAGTCCCAGTTTTGCTTTGACCGATGAAACGGTCTTTTCAGATAATCCTGACTGAACTGCATACCACTTCAGAGACTTGGCACCGCCAGTGTCTTGCAGCATCACTTCAAGCGCGGCGGTTTTACTTTTTCTGGCCATTAGCTTTCCCTCTTGTCACGAATAGGAAGATCAGTGTCTTTTGCTACATTTCCGCGATAAGAATCCCAATCAAAAGACACAAACTTACCGCCCCCCTCACGCATCCGATCCATAGCTCGCTCGCCGATATACGTTTTAATATCAGCAGCATTCAGGTTTGATATGAGAATCGTTGGGTTAAAATAAGCATTTCGCTCATTAATAATTTCAAAGAGAAGATGTTCTTCAGCTTCAGTGCCTCGCTGAATACCAACCTCATCGATGATAAGAAGGTCAGCATCACGAAAAAGATTGATCATTTGCTGCTCTGTATGCTCTGAATCTCTGCGATATGTTTCGCGGATCTTTCTAATCATCTTTGATGCTGGGATGAATACCGGGTTTTTTTGAAGACGGAAAATCAGATCATTAGCCAGTGCGCAAGCCAAATGCGTCTTCCCGGTTCCAGGCTTGCCAGCCATAACAATACCGGCACCGCTTTTTTCATGAGTCGTAAAGTCTTCCGCGTAGCTCTCAATCGCTTTCAAGGCCCGCTGCTGTCCCTCGCTGTCTGCTCGATAATTAGCGAATGTTCTTGTCAGATAGCGGGGAGGGATAAGGCTTCCACTCAAAAGCCTGTTGATTTGATTTTCTTTAGATTGGCGGCGCTGTTCCTGGAATTGCTTTTCGAGTCTCAACTTAGCCTCCACTGCGTCTCTTTCGCTCTGCTCCTTAGTGCATTCAGGGCATAAGCTAAGAAATTCACGACCAGCAAGCTTGGAAACCATTTCTTCGTAATCTAACTTATGGATTGAGCAAGTCTTAATCCCATTGCTTGTTTGGTTAAACATGTTCAAAGCCCTCCGCGCCAATGGTGTAATCTGTATTTTTGAAATCAGGAGTCTGGTACTGCCGAGACTGATTAGGCCGAGGAACAGGAGTTGTAAATATCCTATTTCGGATGAAATTCACAATGCCAAGGCAAAATTGACCTTGATTAGTTTTACCCCATGTTAACGGGTCACTAGCGCCAGCCTCCTTCAGCCATTTTATTGCTGTAACAGCGTCATCGGTGGTGAGTGATTCAGACTTCCAGGCATTCCAGGCAGCTTGATCTTTTCCTCCTTTTCTGTGTTCAGGATAAGCCTCAAAGAAATCTTTAAACTCTTGCGGTTTTCTGATTGATTGATTACGGGTTTTCTTTTTTGGTTGAGATTCAGTTTCTGAATTTTTAACACAAGTATTTATATCTTTAGGTTTAGATTTATTCTTGTCTTCTTGTATAGGTGTTGCTTCGTGTGCTTTTCGGTGTGTTATATCTGGTGTTAAATGGTGTGTTGCATTATCTCTGCAAACCTTTAATTCAGAGGGTTCTGGCGTGTTAATTTGAGTGTTGCTTTGCGTGTTGTTTTGGTGTGTTGCAGGTGTGTTGGTTTTTTTGTATAAATTTTGTTGGAAATTTTCATATTTCAGGACAGTAAACACTGTTCCTGATCGACTTGATTTATCCATATAGATCATTCCTTCCTGCTCAAAAAACGCCAGAGAAGAACGGATCTTTTGCATAGAAACTCCGGTCTCTTTTTCAAGATCGCGCAAGCCGGATATAAACTGACCTGTCTTAAGAGTGATGGACTTACCGCCTAACAATGTTGCGTAAGGCTTGTAAGGCTTACGTGATGCTTCAAGAAGCATGTGAATCCATAAAGCCATTCGTTCCGGGTTACGTTTGAATGAAACGCCCTGTAATGACCTGTACAGCTTTATATATCCGCTGCTTATGGATTCATCCTGCGGATCTTCTCGTCTCATACGCGCCTGCTCAATGCTTGCTACATTATTCATTTTGGCCGCCTTTAGCTGAACTAATTGCATGATCAAGTAGTGCGTCAAAATCAACAGTATCAAGCCATTGCTTACCACCGATATGTTCTTTCAGCGCCTGTTGAAGAGTTACAATTAGGCTGGCGGCTCGATCTGCATTTAATGCTAATGAGATAGGCTCCTTCATTGCATCGCTCTGTAGATCAAGGTAGATAGCCTTGGGTGCTGAATACAGATTCAGATAACCATCATGCTCCGTGTAACCGCCTCCGTCAGAGGCAGCAATAGGAACCCCGTGGTTGATCGGTATGCTAAAAAAATGATGCTCTATAGGATTTATAAATCCTGAGCCAATATTGATATCGCTTTCGTTTTGGGACATACTCATAACCTCAGTTTGATGATTAACCCGGTAGCTGCTACAACAGCGATGACCCGGGTTTTTTATTGTCTGTGCCTGATAGATCCCTTGCTCAGTAGGTCTGGGATCTGCCGCCTTCACATCTGCAGAGCAGTCTATGAGCAGCCAAGACACTCATTGAATGCCAAGGGAAGTCGAACTACCCATAAACCGATCTCAGATGTGTCCTGCGGTTAAACTGCGCCGCCGCAGGTCGGTCTGGGTTAACGCGATTCAACTGGACCAGCCCAGTTCTCAACCATCACGCGCATAGGGCTAATTTGTCGGGTAAGCATCCCGTTTGTTGTGATTGCTGGATCTGAACATCTTAATTCCGCACTCATCACAACGTAAAACACCCTGCTGGCCTGCCCCGGGGTCACCCAGAACCAGGATGCTTTACGTTGTGCCCCGGCAAACTTACTGGGCATGCCGGGACAACCTTTACTGCTTTCCAGATTTATGGGTTATTAACTACGCCAGCCCACCTCGAAAGATGAATAAGCCGCTGCCAGGGTATTACCAGTTTCACCAATGCCATCGTTATTGGGCCGGTTACTCGTCACCTTCGTTCGATACGACTCACCGAAACTGTTTGGCGAGTTGGCAGCCACCATGACGGACGGATGTGAGTACAGAGCCATTTTTCCAGCGGGTACCGTATCTGAGTCAGACGCTTGATAAGCCACAACGCCTGTAAAACCGCCCGTAGGCGGGGAATAATCGATATCAGCCAGTGCTGGCATCGAGAGTGCGGCCGTAATGGCCAGAGCAACACAGAGAAATACTTTCTTCATGCCTGTCTCCTATGGGTTAATGGAATGATTTCCACGATCAGGGGCGAACCCCAGCACCGCCAAAGCCCCAGCAAAGGGGCTTATTGGGGTTCTCATTTCGAGGCGGGCGAGAACTCTCCCTATGAAGGCCAAGGAGACCCCCTCTTGCTGCTTATTTGACTTCAGCCTGTGCGCTTTTCAGAAGCAGAGAAGAACTTCATCAAGGTGTATGTCTCACCCGCTAACACAGCCTCTGCGAACAGCCGCGCAACTGCTATATTTCGTTAGTCGTCATAACGTGACTTGTCACAGCTCATACCCACGCTGCAAATAATCACGCGCCTTAATCAAAACCGCCGCCGCAACCGGTGCATTTTCAGAGATGCCGACGGCCAGGCTATCTAACTGACTGATAACATCGGCCAGATCATCCGGGAGGCTGCGCTTACTCAGCACCTCGGCGGCGGCAATACCCTGGTTAAGCATCGCGATCTCATCTTCCAAAGCGGAAGCTTTAGTCGCGACGAATGTAGGGATCTCATAAAGTGCCTCTTCCTCAGTAAGCACAGCCTCGCCAGTCAAAGAAGCCGCAACAAACTTGATGGGGGCACCGCTTTCATCGATGCGCGAAAGATACCCGCAATTAATCAACGACTTGATCCGGCTGTTAAATGCTTTCGGCCCTACCTCATTCCCGATCACAGCCATAATCTCATCGGCTGTTTTTGGCTCATCAGCGACAAGATCAAGAATCTTTTTATTCAGTGCGTAACTCATCATTCAGTACCTATCGTTGTTTTTTAAAACCCCCTCATCGAAGAGGCTTTAAAAAAGAGCCGGGGTTACCGGCCCAAAGGCTCCCGAAAGAACCAGTGCGAGAATCAGGCTGCTGCCGTACCACCGACCAGCCGCAAAAAGTTGGCGCGCTTCTCAGCAGGCACTTCAGAGACGCTGGAAACCATGTTTCCGTTTGCATCAGAAAACACTTCTGCCAAACTTTGATACATGGATTGCTTAACGGCTTTGTCGGCCTCAATCAGCTGGTGAACGTAGACAGACGGGTCAACACCCTCAAGCTTCGCCATAGCAATGACGAAATCTTTTAAGCTGGCGGCGCACTTGGTGGTGATGGTTTCGGTCTTTTTTTCAACTGGCATAGGGAAAGTTCCTTTTTATGGTGGGGTTAGGCGGCTTTTGTAATTTCCGCCTTTACTTGGCAATTGGTTTTGAAATAGAGGGTGTACGCGGTGTTTTTTGGAAGGTATTCACCCCACTGGGAAACAGCCCCATGCGTGATATCAAGCTTTTCAGCCAGCGCGGTAACTCCGCCGCTTCCTCTGCCGCCGAAGTAGTTAATTGCATCCTCGGTTTTGATTTTGATTTGCATTGAGTAATCCAGTGAGGGTTTCTTATGACTCATAATGTTAGTTTACTAGCATTTCAAGTGCAACCCCAACTAACTAATTTTGTTAGTAAGATAGCTAACATGAGTATTGGAGAAAATGTCCGGACACTCCGGAAAGAAAAAGGCTGGACTCAAGAAGAACTGGCAAGACGCATCAGCATAAGCCGAGGCAGAATTGCACAGATCGAAAAGGATTCTCATGCCGATGTTAAAGCAGACACGCTACTAAGCCTGGCTAAGGCGTTCGGCTGCTCGCCAAATGACTTAAAGAATGGCTGGCAAACAGAGAGTGATCCACTAAACCATTTCCAGACGCACATGGTTGATATACCAGTGCTTGATGTTGAGCTTGCTGCAGGAAATGGCACTCACGTTGATGCCGAGAAAGTTAAAGAGTGGGTTCCCATGTCGCAAGACTGGATACTCCAAAATAATCTTTATGATCAGAACCTTGTTATTGTTAAAGTTCGCGGCGAATCAATGAAACCAAGGCTTCAGGATGGCGATCTTCTGCTGATTGATAAATCAGACAAAAAGCCGGTAAGCGGCAACATCTATGCGATAGCAACGGATGACGATCTAAGGGTTAAACGCTTGCAGAAACGAATTGATGGTGCCTGGGTTATCAGCTCAGACAACAAAGCGGACCCTACGTATCAGGATGAGATAATCTCTCATCACAACTTTGAGCGGCTTCGCATTATTGGGCGAGCGGTAAGAGTATTAATGGGGAATCTGTAAACGCAGCCCCAGAAGAAAATAGGAGCTAACATAAGGAGCGTGTATGAAAGATGAAAACCCTTCAAATAATGTCGCACTAATCACCAAGTCAATCCTCTTTTTGTCCCTTGCGGTAGCCGTAGGGCTTTCGTCTTGGCTTATTTATACAAACCCCAATCTTAATTACGTGCTCAGTGAGCAAACCAAGGAGAGGCAAGAAGCCCTAAACCGGGAAATAAGTAAGCAGCAGAAAAACTGGAATTATTTTAAATATTCCGATGTTGCGGTATCTTCAGAGAAGTATCCGCTCGTTGTATTGCAGACCAGCTATAAAATCATCAAGCTTGGAGCCGAAAAAGCTCTGGTTGGCTGGAAATATGAGGTTATCAATACATCCCCGCTAACTGAATACACTGTTACTGTGAATTATAAGATCGAGGATTTAGACGGCTTTGTTATAGGAGAAGGCACAGGAGAAAGCTATGTGACACCTGAGAGCTATGGATCCATTCAAGGAACGGTATTAATTGATAAAAATGATGTTGAGCGACTATCCAATTCTTCGTGGCTTGTCGGGCTTTCCCCGGATTGGTTAGAAAGCGAAATAAAGACTGAAAAGAAAAGATACGAAAGACTCCAGAACATCTTAAAACGTAAAGAGCCCACTCCACGCTGGGTTTTTGAACACCTCGCAGCCGAAGATAGCAAGCGCTGGAGATTTGAGAACCCTAAATGGGACGCCATCCGCTCTGCTTTAGCTCCTGAAACGGTCAAGACAGGCGAGCAGGACCATGATTTTCCCGACGCAGTAAACCCCTTTGATGTACAGTAAAGGCCCCGGACTCTCGGTCACTGATCACTGAAACCAGCAACTGGTGGATGAAAAAAAACTAGCTAACCCCAGCCTCGCGCGGGGTTTTTAATCTACCCAGTAGGAAGTCGGGTGGAACTCAAACCAAGGAGAAAACGATGAAAAAAACACTTCTAATACTCGCCACGGCAATCACATTTGCCCTGCCTTTAAGCGGCAATGCTGAAACGCCTCACCGACAAATGATTCCGCAACATGCAGATGCTGCTTGTCAGTGGATCAATGGCTATTACCGACAAGACGGAACATACGTCCAGGGTCATTGGCGCGGCTGCCCTTAAATCCTACGAAACATCCACATTAAACCCGCCCTGTGCGGGTTTTTTATTATCTAAAATTTCTTCCTCGCAAGCCTTGACTAACAATTGTTAGCGAACTAACATTACCTCAAATGCTAGTTTACTAACAAAAGGCCCTCACCATGATCAACGAAACAGAACTCCTCGCGCTCTACCTCTCAGCTTGCATTCTCTCCATTCTGGCGCCATTTGCTGCTGGTTACGGAGTCATGCTGTTGGGCTGCGCGATTAAAGGGCTGGTGACCGGTGAAGGTGTCGCCAAAGCAACAAAAGAACTTCGTGAAGAGTGGTAAGGAGAACGCTATGAACTCAAAACTAAATCAGGCCGCAGTGTTTGCAGAGGCGCGTTTACTTGATGCGCAGGATGCCGCTGATAAGCGTCAGTCTCATATCGAAGAACTGGCAAAGGAAGTGGTTCGCGAAGGACTTACGCTTTCTTTCGGCAATCTGAAAAGCATCGATATGGAAGAAGTTGTCACCAAAGCAATCGAAATGAGCGCCGAAGGTGATCTCCGGTACTTCATCGAGGATCTAGCTAAATACATGCGCTCAAGCTTCGAGAAAGATGATTATTTACGGGCAGAAATGCAGGCCTGCCACTTGGCAAATTTGCGAACTGCAGCAGCCATTCTCATCGCTGACAGCTATGACGAGATCTGCCAATCAATCGAAGACCAGTCAGCGGATGAAGCAGCTTAACCACCATGAAGAATCGAGACAAGCAGCGCGAAAACAAGCGCAAAAAACAGAATCAGCAGGCTGAGTTCGCTATGAGCTTGCCAGCCAAGAAACAGTCGAAGGGATAAAGGATATGAGTCAGCAACAAGTAGCACAGACCTATCAGCCGCCAGCAGCGCTATCAAGCCTCGCTTCTCGCTTGAATATTGATGCCGCCGAAATGCAGGGTATCGTCATGAATACGCTGATGAAGGCCAAGAATAAAGGCGACCAGGTTACCAATGAAGAGTTTGTCACATTTCTAGCGATCGCTAATGAATATCAGCTCAACCCGCTGACCAAAGAGATTTATGCCTTTGCCAATCGCGGCGCCATTCAGCCAATCGTCTCAATCGATGGCTGGTTAAAAATCATCAATAGCAATTCACAGTTCGATGGTATGGAGTTTGAAGACTCCCTTGATGCTGACGGAAAGCTATCTGCTATTACCTGTCGTATTTACCGAAAAGACCGCCAGCGCCCGGTTGAAGTTACCGAATACCTTAGCGAGTGCGCCGGGGTATCAGAGCCATGGAAGAAATGGCCAGCCCGTATGCTGCGCCATAAAGCCACTATTCAGGCATCGCGATATGCGTTCGGCTTGTCCGGAATAGTCGATCCAGATGAGGCGGACCGTATTGTATCCGTCACCAGCACCGAAAAAGACATTACCCCGGGTCGTCCCGCTATCTCCAGCTATCCAAGCGCAGAGTTTGACGCGAACTTCCCAACATGGAAGGGCGCTATTGAAGCAGGAAAGCGCACCCCAGAGCAGATTATCGCAATGGTCAGCAGTAAGGCGCAGTTGACTGAAGAACAACAAAATCTAATCAAGCAGGTGGCAGCATGAAAATTTTAAATCTCGTACAGGGTAGCGATGAATGGAAGGCGGTTAGATCTAAGTATTTCACCGCTTCTGAAGCAAGCATCATGATGTCTTGCTCTGAAAACGTGTCTCGGAATGATCTTCTGAAAATGAAAGCTACCGGTACAGAAAAAGAGTTTAGTGAGTGGGTGCAAAAAAATATTTTAGATAAAGGCCATAACGTTGAATCAAAGGCCAGGCCTATCGCTGAATCAATTATTGGTGAGGAGCTATACCCGGTAACAGGATTATCTGAAGGATTTGATGCTGAGTATTTAGCTTCCTTCGACGGACTAACGATGATGGGGAATATATGCTGGGAATGTAAGCAATACAACGCAGATAAAGCCAATGATCTTGATGCGGGGCAGGTTCCAAAGTGTGATTTCTGGCAGGTTGTTCAGCAAGTTATGGTTAGTGATGCAGCTAAATGCCTATACATGGTTACTGATGGTACTGAAGAAAATACTCGTCACATTTGGGTAACGCCTTCTCATGAAGATTTTAAGAAGCTGATATCAGGATGGGCTCAATTCGCTGAAGATCTCGCCAACTATGAGCACACAGAAGCCAAAGTCGCCCCCACAGCGGCCCCGGTGCTCGATCTTCCTGCTGTATCGGTGCAGGTGTCCGGCGAGCTTGCCATCACTGACAACTTTAACACATTTGAAGTAGCGCTCCGTGACTTCATTGAAAACAGGCTGATCGTCAAGCCGCAGACAGACCAAGACTTTGCAGATCTTGAAAGCCAGATTAAGACGCTGAAAAAAGCGGAAGGCGCTCTTGATGCGGCTGAAGCGCAACTGCTTGGACAAGTCGCTACCGTCGATCAACTAAAGCGAACTAAAGACCTGCTGCACAAACTGGCAAGGGACAACCGGCTGAGCGCAGAAAAGCTGGTTAAATCTGAAAAAGAGGCCCGTAAGCTGGAGATCCTTCAGTCTGCCAAGCAAGCTCTGACCGATCACATCACCAAGCTTAGCGCCAGACTGGCTGTTGTTTACATGCCCTTAATACAAGTTGATTTTGCTGGCGCTATGAAGGGTAAGCGCACTATCAGCAGCCTGCAATCTGCCGCTGATGATACCCTGGCAAGCGCTAAAATTGAGGCTAATGCCTGGGCAGACAATGCTGCCGACAATCTCCGCACACTGGATAATCTAGCAAGCAATCACCGCTTCCTGTTTAACGACCTGCAGGTGATTATCGCGCAGCATAATGACCATTTTGAACTGATCGTAAAATCCCGCATTGCCGATCATGAAAAATCTGAAGTAGAGCGCCGTGAGCGCGAAGAAGCTCAGATGCGTGAACGACTTGAGCGCGAACAGCAGGCCAAGCTTAATGCTGAGCGCGAGAAGATACGCCAACAGGAAGAGCAGCGCATTCTTGCAGAGCAGCAGGCCACTCCTAAAAAAACAGAGCAGGAAGCAGTCAGTGAGCGCGGCTCCGCTGCGTCAGCGCAAGAACAGCATCAACCAACAACTGAGCCCCGCTTCAAAGAACCCACAGGTCGTAAGCATGTAGCAACTGAAGCGCCCCTGCTTCGCCCTGTTGAAATGGTTGAAATCACTCCAGAGGAATACCGGCAACTCAAAGCAGACAGCGCCCTACTCGCAGCACTAATGGCTGCTGGCGTTGATAGCTGGGACGGGTATGACCAAGCCATTGAAATGACAAAAGCAGCCTAAGGATAACACCATGAAACCTATCTTATTTTTTGACACTGAAACAACGGGGCTTCCTAACTGGAAAGAGCCATCTGATAGCGAATGCCAGCCTCATGCCGTGCAGATCGGTGCAGTCCTGGCTGATGAAGATACCCGCGAGATCATTGAGGTTCTGGACGTCATCATTAAGCCCGATGGTTGGACCATCCCTGAAGAAGTTTCTGATATCCACGGCATTACGACAGAGATCGCTTTAGAAAAAGGCATTCCAGAAGCTGATGCCCTGCAGAAGTTTATGAGCCTTTATTCAAAAGCAAATTTGCGGGTAGCCCACAACACAACGTTTGATAACCGCATCATCCGTATCGGCCTGAAGCGCTTCCTTCCTGATCTAGTCTCTGATGAAGAGTGGAAAGATCGCGAACGCTATTACTGCACGCTAATGAACGCCAGAAAGCAGATGGGCGGAAAGTCTGGTCACACCCTAACTGAATGCTATGCCCACTACACCGGTAAAGAGCTACAGGACGCACATGCAGCGCTGGCTGATGCCAAGGCCTGCATGGAAGTTTACTGGGCCATTCTCGATTCACAGAAAGCAGCATAAGGGCCAGCTATGAACACGCTATCACTCAATAAAGAGCCTGAATTCAACCTGGACGCTCTTGAAAACTTCGAGATTAATCAGGCGCGGGCTGAGCGCGATGAAGCGCTGGCCAAAGCTAAAGCGCTTCAGCAGCAGCTGAAAGATCAGCAGCTATCGCACGTAGACGAAATCAGCGCCATCAAAAAGAAAGAAGGCGTTGTCATCGATCCTATTGGCCACGTTATCGACATTCTTCAGCGAGTGCCGGAAATGCAGTCTCTGATTCAAAATCTGCAATCAGAAATGATCGATCTGGCAGAGATGGCTCAAAAGGCAGAATCAGAAAAAACCTACCTGGCCGAGACGCTTGAGAAAGCATTGGACGCCGCAAGAATAGCCGCATCACAGCGCGACAATCTTTCGTCTGAGCTTGAAAACGCAACCCGCCAGCTGGACAACGACCTGCTGGTTATTGCTGACAAGCAGGCGAAGCTGAAGGCGCTCACCGCGCTGAACCCTGAGCGGCTGGCGAAGAAAAACAAAGAGTTGCAGAAAAAGAACGGCGAGCTGAACGATGCCAACACGCTGCTTAAAAAGCAGCTGGCCGCAGCGAAGAAAGATCTCGCTTCCGTAGAAAAGAAACTGGTCACCACTCAGAAGCAAAAAGAAGCCTTCGAGAAGACATTCAGCCAGCTTCATGAAGATGTCATCAGCGGCAACGTCACCGACGTTCTGGAAACCCGGGGCGACTGGCAGCTGTGCAGTGACGGTAAGCGCTTTGATCTGGTGTACATCGTCGACACCAAAACAGACGTTGTCCGCCCGGTTACCCGTGACGGTGTTGTAAAAGCCCGCCCTGTTCCTGCTGAAATGAAAGAACTGGCAGATCGAACAATCCTGAAAAACATGGATGCCGCCAAAAATCTCGACTTCCAAGGTGCTGCGTGATGGCCAAAACACCTGAACAGATCCGCGAAGCTAATCGCCTACGAAAGCAGAAGCAACGCGAGCAGGAAGCTATCCGCTACTCAGATCTTGGTATAGAGACAGTCAAGTTCGAGATCTTAAAAGGGACTCGTAGCTGCCTTGATAAGCTGAAGGCTGAGCAAGGATTTGATGATAGCAAGGAAAGTGATGCTGAATTACTCACCCTGCTAATTCACAACCTATCGTTTCGTGACGCGTCACAGGTTGCCGAATTATTAAAAGTGCCAATGACTTCGAATGAAGCGGCGAAGCTAAACGCTAACCGGTAATTAAGAAAACAGTATAGAGGACAGGGAAATGATCGTAGCCACCTATGAGAAATGGAAAAAGGAGCAGTTAGCAGTCATTCAAAACATGCCTGAAGAGGATCGTGAAGTTGACTGTCCTGAGTGCCATGGCGAAGGCGAGTATGAGTGTGACTGCTGCGGCCATGAAAGAGAATGCGATCGCTGTGAAGGTTACGGTCATATCGATATTAGCGATTCCGAAGAGCATCAGCCAAGCAAGCAGAAGTACTTCAGTCAGGTTGTAACTGAAGTTAAGCAGTTCTGCGCCTGGTGTAACCGCGACTTCCTTGGCGAGATCGGGCCATTTGTACGCGAGTTTCGTGTTGGGAAACACTGATCCCCTCACCGCCTTTCTGCTGCTATCCGCGTTCATGCTGACAGTAGCCGGACTGGGTTTATGGGCAATGGAAAAGATACTGAGGAACGAAAATGAAGAATAAATTATCAGATCTGAATGATCATCTATTTGCACAGCTTGAAAGGCTGGGCGATGAAACGCTCAAAGGTGAAGCATTAGATGGCGAGATCAGAAGAACAAACGCTATTACCGCTGTCGCTAAAGAGGTTGTCAGTAATGCAACCCTGCAACTGGAAGCGCTAAAGCTGAAAGCTGAATACCAGGGCCTGCAATCAGGAGATATGCCAAGCCTACTAACGAATGGATCAAAATCATGAAAGGTGTGGCAATAAAATACTCAGATGAAGAGCTCCAGTGGATTAGTGACAATCGCACCATGACAATCTCGGACATGCATGAAACTTTTATAAAAACATTCAGCCGGTCTGATGTTACCTCTGTAAATCTTCATTCGCTGAGAAAGCGTAAAGGATGGAAAACAGGGCGCTCTGGACAGTTCAAGAAAGGGAATGTCCCGGCAGCAAACGCCAGACCAAAAGGCCCGAACAGCAGCAGCTTTAAGAAAGGACGGAAACCACACACCTGGAAACCCATTGGCACTGAGCGCCTAACAAAAGAGGGTTATCTCCAGCGCAAGGTGACCGACACAGGCAGCACCAAAGACGACTACGTTGAAGTTCACCGCATTGCCTGGGAGGAACTTAACGGACCTATCCCAAAAGGCAGCATCATCATCTTCAAAGATGGAGATAGGCTTAACTGTGACCCAGACAACCTGATGATGATATCCAGAGCTGAGCATTGCGTAATCAATAAGATGGGGTTGGGCAAAGCGCCTGCTGATATGAAAGAAACCGTACAGCTTATCGCGCAGCTGAGAATTAAATCAACAGCAGCCGTCTAACCCAGAGGGAATAGTGATGAAACACCACGAACTTAAAACAGATCCAGACGTATTCCAGTTGTCCTGGGACGGAAAGAAAGGCTATGAAATCCGGCTAAATGATCGGGATTTTCAGCCGGGCGACTCATGCCTACTGAGAGAAACAAAATACTCTGGCGAAGAGATGGCAGCAGGAAAGCCTCTTGAATACACCGACCGAGCTATGGAGTGCATGATTAACGGCATACTCGGTGGCTATGGCCTTGATGATGGCTGGGTGATTTTAAATATTGGATATCAGCGCGGGCTTACCGGCAACCGAATAAGCGATCACACCCGCTGGAGCGAGGTAGGCCAACAGCGACAGAAAAGCCAACAGATTAGCGAACTGATTACGCATTGCTCACATCTTCAGCAGCAATCAGAGCTATGGATACAAGAAGCTCGATCCAATAGCGATACCGTACATGAGATATATACCTTGATAGGCCTTTATAAAGGCCCATGTAACGGCGCAGAGCCGGTGCGTGAATACATCAATCAGCAAGCCGCCCGCATCGCTGAGCTTGAA
>NZ_CAKZLP010000071.1 GCF_937127095.1 uncultured Amphritea sp. | reverse complement strand
GCCATCGCCTGTATCAGGGTGTCGTGCATCTGCTCAAAGCCCAGATGCTGCATCATCATCGCACCGGCCCAGATGGTGCCGAGTGGGTTAGCGATCCCCTGCCCGGCAATATCCGGCGCCGAACCATGCACCGGTTCGAACATTGACGGAAAGGTTTTTTCCGGGTTGATATTCGCCGACGGCGCGATGGCGATGGTGCCGGTACAGGCAGGTCCCAGATCTGAGAGAATATCGCCAAACAGATTTGATCCCACCACCACATCAAAGTGTTCCGGCATGCGCACAAAGTTAGCCGTGAGAATATCGATATGATACTGATCCACATTTATCTGCGGATAGTCTTTCGCCATCGCTTCGACCCGGCTGTCCCAGTAAGGCATAGAGTGATAGATGCCGTTAGACTTGGTCGCTGAACTCAGGTGTTTAGCCGGCCGGCTCTGAGCCAGGTCAAACGCATACTTGAGAATGCGATCTGTCCCACGACGGGTAAAAATACTCTGCTGAGAAACCACCTCATATTCAGTACCCTCATACTGAATGCCACCCACAGAGGAGTACTCCCCTTCAACGTTTTCCCTGACCACGTAGAAATCGATATCGCCAGGCTGCTTACCCGCCAGCGGACAGGGAACCCCCTCAAACAAACGGACAGGACGCAGGTTAACGTACTGATCAAACGCCCGGCGAATCGGCAACAGCAATCCCCAAAGGGAGATATGATCAGGCACACCAGGAAAGCCCACCGCCCCCAGATAGATCGCATCAAACCCTTTCAGCTGCTCCAGACCATCTTCAGGCATCATCCGCCCGGTGCGATGATAGGTTTCACAGGACCAGTCAAACTCTGTCCAGTTAAACTCCACCCCATGTTTACGCCCTGCCGCTTCGAGTATCTGCATCCCGACAGGGATAACCTCTTTACCGATACCATCACCGGGAATCACCGCAATCTTTACTTTGTTCATCGTCGTACTCACTTGAAAAAGAGATCTTTTCGAATTCGGAAATAACCATCTTATTCGATATGATACGTAGATTAAAAAGCCATAGTGTAAAGACAAGGATCACAAAACGTGAATCAACTTCCTCCCCTTAACGATATACAGGTGTTCGTAGTCGCTGCCCGATTGCAAGGCTTCAGTAGTGCGGCCGACAGCCTGGATGTCTCGCCGGCATATATCAGCAAACGGATCAACCTGCTGGAGAAGCATCTGGGCGTGCGTCTGTTTATTCGCAACGCCCGGCAGGTGATACTGAGCCCCGAAGGTAAAATCGCCCTGGAGTGGTCAGAACGTCTACTGGAAACCATGGAGCAGATGACAGCCGAAATTGTCAACGAACAGCAGATACCCAAAGGTAAACTAAGAATTGTCACCAGTAGCGGATTTGGTAGCCATTTTATCGCACCGGTGGTGTCCCGCTTTAGCCAGCAGTATCCGCAACTGGAGATTGATCTGGAGCTGCTGGACCGTCCTGTGGACCTGATTTCAGAGGGCTTTGATATTGAACTGAGGGTCGGTGGCGAACTGCCTCAACAGATGATCGCCAAACGCCTGTGTGAAAACCAGCGAATTCTCTGCGCCGCGCCAGGCTATCTGGAAGAACATGGAACCCCGCAACAACTGGCGGAACTAAACCGTCATCGCTGCATCGGTATCAGGGAACGGGACCATAGCTATGGACACTGGCGCTTAGCGAATAGATCCGGCAAAAAAAGTATTAAACTGGCCGCACCGCTGACCACCAATAACGGCAGCGTAGCCAAACAGTGGTGCCTCGATGGCCGGGGCATCATGCTCAGATCGTTTTGGAATATCCGTCAGGAACTGCAAAACGGCAGCCTTATTCGCATCCTTCCGGACTATAGCCAGCAAGCTGATATCCACGCAATCTATCCATCACGGCTGGAGACCTCGGCAAAACTGAAAGTGTTTGTCACCCTGCTGGAAGCAGCGCTGAAAAAGGTTTAAACAGCATCGTCTATAGGTTGAGTGTATAGCCCATATCAAAAAGCGATATTGTACTTATATCAGGCAAGCCAATAAGTTTGTTTCTATGCTGACTAAAGAAGGCTGACTAACAAGACTGAATAAACAGTGCTGATATCGCGCAGTCTATGCGCCAGCCCACTGAACATCTGATTGGGTATGAGAGATGAACTACGAAACCTTTTTTGCAATGCTCTGGCAGGACTATATCGAGATCGCACCACAGGCACAGAAAATCCACGACCTGTTCACCGGCCTGGGGGAAACCGTGATCAATGATCATGTGGCATTCAGAACCTTCTCCGACTCAGCCATTGATCTGGAGCATCTGCAGTCGGTGATTCTGGCAATGGGTTACACCCTGCAGGAACATTACACTTTTGAACAAAAGAAACTGATTGCCCGAAGCTATTCCCACCCGGACCCGGATGTCCCCCGTATCTTTGTCAGTGAGCTGATGCGCCACCTTCTGAGTGAAAAGAGTCAGCGTATTCTTCAATCGGTTGTGGCCCAGATCGATCCCGGCGCAGTTGATGGCCCGGAAATATTTGCCCGAGGAAGGCTGTGGCAGCCGATCACCGCAGCTGATTACGATACCCTGTCAGACGAAAGCGAATACGCCGCCTGGCTGGTAAGTATGGGACTGAGGGTTAATCACTTTACCGTCAGTCTGAATCACTTACAGTCGCTGACAGATATGCAGCAGGTGATTGATCTGCTGCAACAACACCAGTTTCCGATCAATCAGGCAGGCGGGGCTATAAAAGGGCTGCCAACAGACCTTCTGGTGCAATCGTCCACCATGGCAGACCAGACAGAGATGACCTTTAGTTGCGGTCAGACACGCACGGTCCCTACCTGTTTTTATGAATTTGCCATGCGCTATAAAAACGCCGATGGCCAACTATTTGATGGCTTTATCGCCAATAATGCTGACAAAATCTTCGAATCGACCCATCGCAGCTGAGAAGATCGTAGCTAAGAGCATCGCAACTGAGAGACCGGGCCAGACCGATTATTGCGGGCGGCATCCATTATCTTGCCATAGCCCACACCTATATGGGAGCTATGAAAACAGTATTTCTGCAGCGTCTGAGCCGGGAATATGATCGTGATGATACGCACGTTAATCACTGCATCAACCTTGATTGATCCTCTTCCCGCTTCATCACACGTCAGAATGTGTCCGGGAACGAATCAGATGATCGTTAAGCTGAAGAGTACGATTTGAATGGAGGTCCGGCCATGAACAGTCATCACATAATTCGTCACACACCTCCTGACTCGTTGTGGGCAGCAAGTGCCAGTCCGGCTCCTGAAACAGCCCCGCTTCAGGGACAACAAAGCGCATCAGTGGTGATTATTGGCGGCGGCTACACCGGCCTTTCAACAGCCCTTCATCTGGCTGAAAAAGGGGTTAATGTGATTGTCCTTGAGGCGCAAGAGATCGGCTTCGGCGGATCTGGTCGCAATGTGGGGTTGGTGAATGCCGGTTTGTGGGTAAGCCCTGATGAGGTTGAAGCGACCTTAGGCTCTACCTGCGGCCAGCGACTCAATACGCAGTTAGCGGCGGCACCCGATCTAGTTTTTTCACTGATAGAACGCTTCGGCATTGAGTGTGAAGCGGTGCGTAATGGCACCCTACATCTGTCTCATTCAGGATTGGGGGACCGTGCTTTAATCACAAGAGCACAGCAGTTGCAGCAACGGGGAGCCCCGGTAGAGCTAAAAGACCCGGCAACCACCGCCCGACTGACCGGCACAAGCGCCTACAGGAGCTCACTGTTTGACCCTCGCGCAGGGACGATTCAACCCCTCAGCTATGCTCGGGGTCTGGCACAGGCAGCACAATCACTGGGCGCCAGAATCTATACCGGTTCCGCGGTTACCGCACTCAGCAATACCGCTTCCGGCGACTGGAACGTCGACACCGCGAACGGTACTGTAATGGCCAATCAGGTGGTTATCGCCACCAATGCCTACAGTGAACACCTGCATAAAACGCTGCAGCAATCCTTTATCCCGCTCTATTACTTCCAGTATGCAACCCATCCACTGGAACCAGAACAATTGAAAACGATTCTGCCGGAAAAGCACGGCTGCTGGGACACCCGGCAGGTGATGTCATCGATCCGTTTGGACCGATCCGGGCGGCTGATCATTGGCAGTATCGGTAAGGTCGAAAATACAGGAAACAACTTTTTACAGCGGTGGGCCAGCCATCAGCTATCCAAACTGTTTCCGGATCTCTTCAGTCGATCAGAAATGAGTAACAGCAACGATGTCTGGAGCCATGGCTGGTCCGGCCGAATCGCCTTTTCAAATGACCATCTGCCACACCTTCACAGCCTTGCGCCGGGTCTGACCGCCTGTATTGGATACAGCGGTCGGGGTATCGGCCCTGGCACAATGGTGGGCAGATCACTGGCGGACCATCTGACAGGGATGCCACTGGACGAGATGTTCATACCGGTCACGCAACTAAAACCGATCACTGCCCGGCGCACCCGGGAACAGTACTTTGCCCGGGGGGCAGACCTTTATCACCTGTATCAGCGCATCATTTAAGCATCACCGGATTAGCTGTCTAACTGCCCGGCCAACTCTTCGACGAGTTCCAACTTAACACTCTCAATCACTGACAGTAGCAGCGGCGGTAACGGTTTATTGCGGGCGTAGGCCAGACCAACCACCCGCTCCAGCTGCAAGCCGTTGACCTCACGAATAATGATATCCTTTCTGCCATCGGTGGATTGTTTCGGCACCACCGACACCCCCAGACCCGCCGCCACCATATCCAGGGCATACTCTTCGGTGCGCACGGTCGCCTTAGTGTTCAGAATAATCCCGCGCTTTTGCAGCAGAAACTTCCAGGCATCATTAAAATCACACCGCCGTCGGCTGATGTAAGGCAGGTTATTCAACAGTTCAAAATCGATTGAGTCGTGGATCTCCAATGGATGTCCTTTGGGCAGAGCCAGAACATAGCGGTCGGTCCATAACTTATGAAAGGCTTCGTCAGGCTCAACAATGCTGCTGGAGACGATACGCAGATCAGACGCTTCTGCGATATCCACCAGCGTCAGGTCCAGCCCCGGAATCTCCCGAAACAGCGCTTTAATCACCCGTCCGATCAGTTTACCCGACAGAAATGGCATCAGGCCGAGTCGTACCGGCAGAAACTCAGGTTTATCCTGAAACTGCAGCTTAATCGACTGAATGTCCCCCAGCACTTTACGAGCATCAGGGTAAAGACGGGTGCCTTCCGGGGTGGGCGTCACCCCTTTTGAGTGGCGCACAAACAGCGCACAGTCCAGCTCAGATTCCAGTTGCTGAATAGCCGCGGAGATAGAGGGCTGCGCCACGAAACAGCGCTTCGATGCAGCACTCAGACTCAGTTCTTCATACACAGCGACGAAGTAACGTAGTGAACGAAAATCCATAACAGTCTCAAATAGTCACACTCTCGAAGCTAATAGAATAGCCTATAGACATTAATAAGCGATATAGCTTTTGACGATACCCCCTCCAGATATTTAGTATTTTTTTATACCGCTCCTGACAGCTAAGCTTGGATGGTCGAATAATCGCTTTTATAAGGGCTTACTATGAACATGACTTTTCTCGAAAATCTGGGCCTTACATCGCTCAAATCAGAAAACGTCTATTACAGCGTAATAGGCAACAACCTGAGTGAAACCGGCAAAGGGCATGAGTTTTCAGTGAATTCACCCATCAATGGGATGGCAGTAGCCCGCTTCAGAAATGCCACCCCAGCCCAGCTTGAAGCGGTTATTCAAAACGCAGAAGAAGCCTTCAAACAGCTACGCACCACGCCTGCGCCCCTGCGGGGTGAGCTGGTCCGGCGTATCGGTAACTTTGCCCGGAAACACAAAGAGGACCTGGCTAAGGTCATCACCCTGGAATCCGGCAAGATCATGCCTGAAGCCCTGGGTGAGGTTCAGGAATGGATCGATGTCTGTGACTTTGCCGTGGGTCTGTCCCGTCAGTTGCACGGTAAAACCATCGTCAGTGAGCGCCCCGGCCACCGGATGATGGAACAGTGGCAGCCCCTGGGGCCTGTTGCTGTGATTACCGCGTTCAACTTCCCTATGGCTGTCTGGGCCTGGAACACCATGATCGGCCTGGTGTGCGGTGATTCAATGGTGCTGAAACCGTCCGAGAAAGCCCCGCTCTGTGCCCTCGCCTGTCAGTCAATTGTAGAGAAAGCACTGGCGACGATGCCGGAGATGCCAAAGGGTATTACCAGCGTCATCATCGGCGACCGTAATATTGGTGAGCTGATCGCTCAGGACACGCGTTTCCCTCTGGTATCAGCCACCGGTTCAACGGTAATGGGCCGCAGTGTGGGTCAGACCGTTGGCGCACGTCTGGGCCGCTCGTTGCTGGAGCTGGGCGGCAACAACGCCATGATCGTCTCGGACACCGCTGATCTGGATCTGGCCCTGCGGGCCATTGTGTTCTCTGCAGCCGGTACCGCTGGCCAGCGTTGTACGACATTGCGCCGCCTGATCACCCATAAGTCAATCAAGGACGACCTGGTTGAGCGTCTCAAAAAATCCTATGCCTCGCTGCCCATCGGCGATCCAAGCATAGACGGATCTCTGGTCGGCCCGCTGATCGACAAACACAGCTTTGATACGATGCAAAATGCACTGAGCGCAGCCATTGCACAGGGGGGTGAAATTCTCTTCGGTGGCGAGCGTGTAACGGACGGAGTGCCCGATGGCGGCTACTATGTTCGCCCGGCAATTGTCAGTATCGCCCACGACGCCAAAGTGGTTCACGAAGAGACCTTCGCGCCCATCCTCTATGTGCTGACCTACACTGATCTGGACGAAGCGATTGAGATTCAGAACGAAGTGCCTCAGGGGCTGTCATCGGCAATCTTTACTGAAAGCATGCGTGAAGCAGAAACGTTCATGTCAGCTGCGGGTTCTGACTGCGGTATCGCCAACGTCAACATCGGCACATCCGGTGCCGAGATCGGCGGTGCCTTCGGCGGTGAGAAAGAGACCGGCGGCGGTCGGGAATCCGGCTCTGATGCCTGGAAGGCCTATATGCGCCGTACTACCAATACTATCAACTTCGGTGGTGAGTTGCCTTTGGCTCAGGGTATCGTGTTCGAATAAGCCCGGTAACCTTAAGCAAATTTGCTGATAACCTGCCCCAAACCGGGCAGGTTCTATCGCCCACAATAGCTACCGGGGTTTCTCACACCCAGGAAAAACACCTGACAGACCGGTGGATTCGCTATAGATAGCCGTTATAGCTGATTATTAGAAATAGTCCGATACTATCTTTTTGATATTCACCCGGGCGCTAAAGCGGTTGGCAATAAGATATAAACCCGCCATTTTTCGATGCAAAAACAGTACGTCCGGGGGCGGCGTGTGCCAGGCGTCAGGATCGCCACTAACGGCTAACCCTTTGTCGCGTATTTTGTCCGCCAGCTGGCTTTGCGCAAAATCATATTCGCCATCAAAGCGCATCGGTTCAGTTGCCAGAATAAAGATATCCAGCACCACATCTGCATTCTTAACGTCCCGGCTCTTATTGAAAAAACCTAACGCTTCCAATGCCTGATGCAGTTGCGGCTTATCCATTAACACGGCGGCCTTTAAGGCAGCTTTGTAGCGGCATACAAAATCGGGACAAAAATCACGGGTTGCGCCGAAGTCCAACAAGCCCAATTTTTTGCTCTGCTCGACATAAAGATAGTTAGCCAGGTTCGGGTCGGTCTGGACACAGTGATAGGTAAAAAATTCGGCAAAAAACAACTCCATTAACAACGTCACCACCCGGTTACGCTCGTCCTGCGGGGCAGATGCCAGTTTATCTAATGGCTGCCCCGGCATATATGACATACAGAGAATATCATCGGTGGAAATATCGCCATAAAACGCTGGAAGCAGAAGTTGATCCCGCTGTTTAAAAGTACTTAAGTTATCCGTGTACTGGCAGATATTCAGCCCTTCACGGCAGTAATCAGCCTCCCGCTTTAGCTGGATCCGCGCTTCATCAACCAACGGAGTGATATCGAGATCACGGGGAATCAGCCCGCTCATGCGCAACAAACCAAAGACATTATCCAGATCACTATCAATACTCTGTTTAACGCCAGGGTACTGGATCTTGATTGCCATCTCCCGCTGATCAACCGTTACCCCCCGGTGCACCTGGCCGATAGACGCGGCAGCGATTGGGTTGAAGCTAAAACGTTTAAACTGGTTCTGCCACTGATCTCCCCAATTACGCTCCAACACTTCCAACAGTTGCGTCGCAGGCATGGTTACAGCATCAGATCGCAAGCGTTCCAGGATCACCGCCATATCCCTGGGGAGAAGACTGCCAGAATCCATTGATAGCAGTTGCCCCGCTTTCATGGCGGCCCCGCGCATAGTGGCAAGCTTATCCGCCAGGTGTGACAGATTTTTCTCCGTCACTAACAGATCTCGAATGACAGGTCTGCGCCCCTGCACCAGTTGCTTACCCCCGTCAGCTAACATATTTCCCGCTACACGACCGGCTAGTGAGCCTAACTGACTTAACCGGGAGATACGTGATTTCGGAACAGCGACAGATTTTCTGCTGGACAGATCATCCATGGGGAAGATTCGCCTTAATCTTCTCAATTAACAGCGGGTTCGACGGTTTTACCTGACTTTTAAAGCTGTCAATCAACTCCCCCTCTGGCGAAATGAGATACTTATGAAAGTTCCAACCCGGATACTCACCACCGGCTTGCTCAGCCAATGCCCGGAAGAACGGGTGTGCATTTGCTTTTCCGGCATGAACCTTCTCAAACATTGGAAACTCTACGTTATAGGTGACCCGGCAGAAATCCAGAATCTGCTGCTCACTGCCGGGTTCCTGGCCGGCAAAGTCATTTGAGGGGAAACCCAGGACAACCAAACCCGCGGCAGCATAATCCCGATAGAGTTTTTCTAACCCATCATACTGAGGCGTATAGGCGCACTTACTGGCCGTATTCACCACCAGTAAAAGTTTACCCCGGTAGTGCTCGCACAGATTCTCACGGGTCTCTTTACCCAGCCGCTTAAATTCATAATTGAGGATATCCGGACAGTGTGACGGGGCTTCAGTTTCAGCAAACACCGGGCGAAACAACATTGATATAGCGAAAGCCAGAGTGACTGAAAAGGAGATCAACACGTTCATTGCAAGTTTCCTTAGATTATTTTGAATGCTATACGCGGTTAACGCTGAACCAGACCTGTTTTACCCCATTAAATGAGGCTTGCGACTGCATTAGATAAACCAATAATGGCCTGAAAGGCCCTACCACTAAAAAGCTTTACATAACTTTACATTCAACCTACCAACATTAGCTCTTCCTTATGTATCAGAGAGTGATACCATGAAAAATTATTTAATCAGACCAGGAGTGTCGAAAAATGAAAATGGTTATTAAAGCAGCAATATGCGCAACGGTATTCGCGACAGTTTCTGCACCAGCAATGGCAGCAGACTACCCATTTGCAGATGAGATAGAAGCCCGTCAGGGCTATTTCCAAGTGCTTAAGTTTAATATCGGCGTGCTGGGTGCGATGGCTAAAGGTAAGCGTGATTACGATGCTGAATTAGCTCAGACGATGGCAAATAACCTTAAAAATGCATCATTAATGAACAACCAGATGATGTGGCCAAAAGGCTCTGATATGGACGCAGAAGGGTTATCTGGCAAAACTAAAGCGAAAGCAGCGATTTGGCAGGAAGGTTCTGAGATTGGTCAGATGAACAAGGACTTTGCCGCCGCTGCTGACACAATGGCAGCCAATGCGGGTCAGGGCATTGATGCTCTGCGCGAAGCGATTGGTCCGTTAGGTAAGTCATGTAAATCATGCCACGAGAAGTATCGCGCTAAATAAAAGATTCACCGGTAGCCTTGTTATCAAATAAGGCTACCCTTACCCCAATCATCAATCACATAAGGAGTATCTAATTGATGGTTAAGATTTGGGATCTGCCTACCCGAATTTTTCACTGGCTACTGGTTTCACTGGTTCTGTTCCTGATTTATAGCGGTAGCTGGGATGACGGCCTGATGCAGTGGCATTTTTATAGTGGTTATCTTCTGTCGGGGTTGCTTCTGTTTCGTATCCTGTGGGGCGTTGCAGGTACCCGCTATGCCCGTTTCTGCTCTTTTGTACTATCCCCGTTCAAAGGATTCAGTTACCTGAAGTCTGTCGCTAAAGGCAATCCGGAGCACTTTTATGGCCATAACCCTGCTGGGTCGATAATGGTTGTGATGCTGATCCTGCTACTGATATTGCAAGCGACCTCTGGACTGGTCACCTCCGATGAAGTGTTATGGGAAGGACCATTTTACGCCAGCGTCAGTGAACAACTGGCAAGCTTAGGCGCAGAAATTCACCACACGGTGCAATTGATACTACAGTGGTTGATTGGATTGCATGTTCTGGGCGTTATCGTTCACAGTATTGTATCAAAAGAGACGTTGGTTGCTTCCATGTTCAGCGGCCGTAAAAAGGATGCTGGAAACGCGATACCAAGAGAGCCGGTCAACCCCATTGCTCTTATCGTTTGTTCAGGCCTCAGTGCTGGCTGGGTATATTATCTGTTTGGTTTACCGGTCTGATAATCAAAAGGTTCATCTGATAATCAATACCTGAATACCAATAGAGATAACGGGCGATTTCACTCTCTGCTGATTCAGGATAAGCAATTTTCAGTATGCAGAAAGCTTTATTGTGCGAATGGAGATTGCTATACAGCCAACCGGCATAATTCACAATAAGATGGTCAGCTGCATTTAACCAACACTGTTTGCTGGATGTTCAGAGGATGACTATCTTACCCTCATGACAGGCATGCTGTATTGAAATGGAATAAAGTATTTATTCTGTTCGATGTCGCACCGAGTGGAGGCAAGTAATCACTTATAGTCTGTTCCTATGGATTAAATCTGACCAGGGTAAATGAGAATGGCTCACATTGAAGAGTTAGAATTATCGGCACATCGCAGCGACATTATCAAAGACGTAAAAGCTTTAATTGAAAAATATCGCACTATTTTTGAGTGGGATGTACCCGATATAGATGAAAAACTGGCGGACAAGTTAATTTTAAACGAAGTTCGTCAGGCACTTGATGATGTCCAGCAAGAGTTACTCGCAAAGTAGTACGTGTAATACGACTCAACTGTACTCTTTCAGATACATTAGTTCAGACTTGACCTGACAGTCGCCATTTCCCGAAGGCGTCTGTCAGATCAGGCTCGAGGCTGTTCAATTTTAGAGACTTATTCGCAAGTTCGTTAATGCTGATTGATACATTGACCAGCGCCAACGCTAAGCATCCGTATGGGATCATTAAGTGCCCGCTTGGTTTTGTAAAAGCACGCTATCGAGGTTTGATGAAAAACGATAGCAATTTAGCTATGTTATTGACTCGATCTGATGCTGAGAGCGTAAGACAAAGCGGTGGTTTGAACTCAGCGATCACGCCTGCCGTCCTTAATTAATTATCAGAATATTTAATTATTCAGCCCGCAGCACTCAAAATCTATGCTTTTAGCCCCAGAGCTGTAAAGTAACTGAGATTTTGTCGTAAAAGCTTTTCTGTTTTTTGACCAAAACAGTACAATGCGTATAGTAACAAAAGCCAAGATATGACTTATAAATCAATCTATTGTTTGTCATGTCACCATTTAAACTGGAGCCATCCCTTCATATGAATCTGCTATGGGTTGTACTATTGCCGCTTATTGGCACATTAGTCCCTTTGTTTACTGAGCGTTTCGGCCGCAATATTTGTACTTTATCCGTTGCAATACTTCCCGCCTGGTCTCTCATACTGGTGCTCATGTTTGCCGGCGATATCTTTGATGGGCAAGAGATTCGCCAATCCATAGCCTGGATCCCCGCTATGGGGCTAGACCTTTCATTTCGGCTCGACGGGCTTTCACTGCTGTTTCTGCTATTGATTCTCGGCATTGGTTTACTGGTAATTTTATATGCACGGTACTATTTATCCGCAAAGGACTCGATGGGGCAGTTCTATGCATACCTGATTCTGTTTATGAGCGCGATGGTTGGTATCGTCACATCAAATAACTTAATTCAGTTATGGATATTCTGGGAACTGACCAGTATCAGCTCATTTCTCCTGATCAGCTTCTGGTCACATAAATCAGAGGCCCGAAAAGGCGCAAGAATGGCTCTGACAGTGACCGGTGCGGGTGGGCTTGCGCTACTCGCAGGGTTATTGCTGATTGGTAACATTGTTGGTAGTTTTGATCTCGACACGGTTTTATCCAGCGGAGATCTGATCCGATCGCACGCTACTTACCCAATAGCATTAACATTAGTCCTGTTAGGCGCATTCACAAAATCAGCACAATTCCCGTTTCATTTTTGGTTACCTCATGCCATGGCAGCACCGACACCCGTCAGTGCCTACCTGCATTCCGCCACGATGGTAAAAGCGGGTATTTTCCTCATGGCGCGTTTTTACCCTGTGCTGGCAGGCACAGATTTATGGTTCATAATTGTAAGTCTGACAGGCTTAATAACCCTGCTGATAGGCGCTTATGTCGCCCTGTTTAAACATGATCTGAAAGGCCTTCTCGCATATTCTACGATCAGTCATCTGGGACTTATTACGCTGCTATTAGGACTTAACTCAGAGCTTGCCGCTGTCGCAGCTATATTCCATATTATCAACCACGCGACCTTTAAAGCCTCGTTATTCATGGCTGCCGGCATTATTGATCATGAGTCTGGCTCACGGGACATGCGTAAACTCAACGGCCTTTGGAAATACATGCCTTATACCGCTACGCTGGCAATGGTAGCGGCTTTATCAATGGCGGGCGTACCACTATTGAATGGCTTTCTGTCAAAGGAGATGTTCTTTTCCGAAACACTTAACCAAAGTACGCTTGGCTCTCTTTCCTGGCTGATTCCTATGCTGGCGACTGTCGGTGCGGCTTTTTCTGTCGCCTACTCATTGCGCTTCATTCATGACGTATTCTTTAACGGTGAACCGATAGATCTGCCTAAAACACCGAAAGAGCCACCTCGTTATATGAAGGTGCCGGTAGAGATTTTGGTAACCCTCTGTTTAGTGGTAGGTATATTCCCGGCTTACGTGGTCGGTGACCTATTGAATGTTGCCTCGTTAGCCGTGCTGAAACACGAGGTCCCCATTTACAGTCTGGCTATATGGCACGGGTTTAATATCCCCTTATTTATGAGTTTTATGGCAATGGTCGGAGGCGCAACAATTTACTACAACCGACGTCACCTGTTTGAATTTCAATCACATTTCGATGAACCTGATGCAAAGCAGATCTTCGAAGGTGTCATTCAATCGATCGTCAGGGGCTCTCAGAAAGTTATAGACACCCTGGAAAATGGTTCCCTGCAACGCTATATCTTTTTGCTGCTGTTATTCACCTTAGTCATGGGGGCATTACCGCTACTCGATCTGACGCAGAATACGGGGTCACGTGCTCAAATCCCACTGGATGGTGTCACCCTGACCGGTGCCCTACTACTGATATTGAGCGCGATCGCGACCGTCATCTGGTATCGGCGACGATTTCTTGCGCTCATATTCCTGTCAGTCGTTGGGTTAATCGTATCACTGGCATTTGCGCAGTTTTCAGCGCCCGACCTGGCACTCACACAGCTTTCTGTCGAGATAGTCACCATTATATTGTTACTTCTGGCACTGTTCTTTTTGCCCCAGAATGCACATAAAGAGTCGACTAACCGGCGTTTAAGCGGGGATTTATTAGTGTCTGGATTATTAGGCTGTGTCATCGGCACTATCTGTTTCGCCATGCTCACAACCCCTTTAAACACCATTTCAGATTTCTTCATCGCGAATAGTAAAACCGGTGGCGGTGGCACCAATGTGGTGAATGTCATTCTGGTCGATTTCAGAGGCTTTGACACACTTGGAGAGATCACTGTCTTGGGTATTGCCGCACTAGGTGTTTTCAAACTCATTGCCAAAATGCGAATCTTCATGCCGACACGCGATGATAAAGGACGTGCCTGGAGTAACGACCCTCACCCTATGATGCTGGAGATGGTGTCACAAAGTCTTCTTCCCTTAGCGCTGTTAGTTTCTGTTTATATTTTCTTACGGGGACATAACGTACCTGGCGGCGGATTTATCGCTGGTCTGATTACATCTGTAGCGATTATTCAGCAATATATTGCCCACGGTGTAATGTGGATAAAACCGCGGATCAATATTGATTATCAGTGGCTCATAGCAGGCGGCATATTAATCGCGACTGCGACCGGATTAGGCAGCTGGATCTTTGACAGACCCTTCCTGAGTAGCTGGTTTGACTATTTCGACCTGCCCTGGATTGGTAAATTCGAGCTTGCCAGCGCCATGCTGTTTGACTTAGGCGTTTACTTAACCGTTGTAGGTGCGGTAATGCTCATACTGGCTAACCTGGGCAAGCTAACCACCAGCGAACGCATACATATTAAGGAGAACGATTAATGGAAGCGATTTATGCGTTCTGTGTCGGCATACTAACCACCTGTGGTTTTTTTCTCGTGCTAAGAGGACGGACATTCACCGTTGTCATAGGACTAACCCTGTTATCTTATGCCGTTAACCTGTTTCTATTTGCCAGTGGTCGTCTAAAGCTCGATAGTGCTGCGGTACTGGGTCAGTCAGCTGAGTACAGCGACCCATTGCCCCAGGCATTAGTACTAACCGCCATCGTCATTGGTTTTGCCATGACAGCATTTGTAGTGATATTAGCCATGCGTTCACGGGCAGATCAGGGCAATGACCATGTCGATGGTCAAATTCGGCTGCCACTCAATCAGACCCATATATCCGATAAGAGGAATGGTTAATGCAACATCTACCTATTCTTCCCATTTTAATACCCATGCTGGCGGCAGTATTGATGTTACTTCCACCGCTAAGCAACTCGATCTCCCGACATCGTATTTTTGCGGTTTTGGTGATGATTGTTCTTATCATTGCCTCTACCTGGCTTCTACTCACCAGCCATCAGCAAGGCACGCAACTGTACATACTGGGTGGCTGGGAACCTCCTTTTGGCATCGCCTTAGTCGCCGATAGATTATCAACCATGATGGTGCTATTGACCTCGGTACTTGGATTAGCCGCTCAGCTTTATGCCTGCGCCGGTGATGACAACGATGGCATGTATTTTCACCCACTCTTTATGTTTCAGATCATGGGGGTTAATGGTGCGTTTCTGACAGGGGATATATTCAATCTATTCGTCTTTTTTGAAGTGCTGCTCATCGCTTCCTATGCCCTGTTAATACATGGCGGTGGTAAACAGAAAACTAAAGCAACGGTACACTATGTGATTCTGAACCTGGTTGGCTCGAGTATTTTCCTGTTTGCGCTGGGTATTCTCTATGGCACCTTCGGTTCGCTGAATATCGAAGACATGGCGAATAAAGTGACGTTATTAGGCGAACAGGAACAAGCTTTAGCGAAGGCAGGTGGCTTGTTATTACTGGTCGTGTTTGGGCTAAAAGCAGCCTTGTTGCCGCTGCACTTCTGGCTGCCTAATACCTACGCTGCAGCCAGTGCTCCCGTTGCAGCACTATTCGCCATTATGACCAAAGTCGGTGTGTACAGTATTTTACGGGTACACACGACTATCTTCGGTGAAGATGCCGGCGCACTCGCCAGCATAATCATTCCCTGGCTGTGGCCCTTAGCACTGATAACCCTGATCATGGGAGCAATCGGTGTACTTGCCAGCCCAAGTTTAAGATTAACCGCTGCTAATCTGGTGATCGTCTCGGTCGGAACGCTGATGCTGGCGACCGCGATGCAACGTGAAGCCGCCACTTCAGCAGCGCTATATTACATAATACATTCGACCCTGATTACAGGGGCACTATTCCTGATAGCGGACCTCATTAGTAAACAACGGGGTAAGGCTGAAGATCGCTATGTCAGCGCACGCAAAATGCATCACGGAAAGGTCATTGGGATTACCTTCTTCATTGCAGCACTTACGGTAGTAGGTATGCCGCCATTTTCAGGATTTGTCGGCAAAATACTCATATTACAAGCAGCCCGGGGCATGAGTGAGATGGTTTGGGTATGGCCTGTTCTATTGATTGCAGGGCTGGCATGTTTGATAGCAATCTCCCGTGCGGGTACCACTCTTTTCTGGCGTTCTTCGGGAAAAAGCAGCAATGATGTACCGATTTCCCGACTCAAGCTTATTGCTGTTGCCTTATTACTCAGTGCATCACCACTGTTAGTCATGTTTGGAGGCCCCATCACAGATTTTACAAATCTTGCCGCAGCTCAACTACATGATGAAGGTCAGTCAGTTTATGCGATGCTTCCAGAAGGGGATAAATAATGAAAACTAAACCGCGTTTTCGCTTATTACCCATGCCTCTGCACTCACTTATATTATTTGTCGTCTGGCTCTTACTCAACAATACCGTAGCGCCGGGCCACATAGTCTTAGGTGGTTTTTTAGCGCTGACTATTCCTCTACTGACATCGGGTATGCAAAACACACAACCCGGTTTTCGCAAACCATTAGCAACCTTACGCTATGTTTTAATGGTTATCGGAGACATCATTGTGGCTAATTTTGAGGTAGCAATGCTGGTACTGGGTTCATCTAAAAAACTGAGCCCGGCCTTCATCGCGGTTCCGCTGAACATCGAACATGAGCTTCCGATCACCATTCTTGCCAGCACTGTCTCTTTAACCCCAGGCACTGTCAGCGCAGAGATCTCCGCAGACAAGAAATGGCTCTATGTACATGTCCTTAATCTGACCGATAAAGATGAACTTATCGCCTCAATCAAACAGCGTTATGAGCAACCGCTTATGGAGATATTCGAATGCTAAGTACTGCAATACTCATTGTCAGCGTACTGGTTTGTGTATCGTTGGCCCTTAATTTATGGCGGTTGCTTAAAGGCCCCAGCAGGCCTGACCGTATTCTGGCCCTGGACACTATGTACATTAACAGTATTGCGCTGATCATATTGTTTGGTATCTCTTCAAGCACCTCACTTTATTTTGAGGCCGCTCTGTTAATTGCCATGCTTGGATTCGTCAGCACAGCAGCAATGTGCAAGTACATTTTACGCGGCGATCTGATCGAGTAAGCGGCCACGTAAATACCTTATAATGAGAAGAGTTAGAACGAAATTATGGAATTTTGGATTGAGTTAGTCGTATCAGTATTTCTAGTCGCCGGGGGGATATTCGTCTTGATTGGTTCTATCGGCCTTGCAAAGCTTCCCGACTTTTACACCCGTCTACACGGCCCAACTAAAGCAACAACGCTGGGTATGGGCTGCCTGCTGATAGCCTCGATGATCCTTGCCACCTATCAGCAGGGATATTTAAGCGTACATGAACTGCTCATCACCCTGTTTCTGCTCATTACAGCGCCTGTAACCGCCCATATGCTGGCTAAAACAGCGATGCACCATGAACTGGAAATACTGGATAGAACGTCCGGTAAAGAACTTTCAAAGCGCGCCCGAGAGCGCATGAATCCATAGTTGATCGGCTAATTTACCAACCTGTCCCTGTTGCTCGTTCACTGACGACGGGCAACATCCTTTCTCAAGTATTAACCCCCAACAATACCCAGCTAAGTTACGACTCAAGTTTTACTTTTGCAGTATCCTCTAAATAAGTTTAAACGTCGCAAGCACAGCGTAAAACAAAAGTATCTGCTGTCTTCCTGCTGATGTGTGGTCGGTGTTTGAAGCTTTTCCCCGGTTTGAGAAAACCACATGACTCACAGATGTATACCCGCTTATATCAATAGTCCTGCCGATGAATGGTTCTAACCATGAAGGAAAAGATAACGATGAATGATTACGACACTATATTCAGTGGTTATTTCAATGGGTAATGTTGCATGTTTTCTGGTTTAATTAGTCGCCAGAAGATAGCCCTTAACAGAAGGATACAGGTAATAATGGCTTACGAATTGTCAGGAAAAGTTAAAGTGATTCAGGATACTCAAACGTTCAACAGCGGCTTCACGAAAAGAGAAATGGTGGTAACCGTCGAGGATGGTAAATATCCCCAGGACATTAGCCTTGAGTTTGTTCAGGATAAGGTGAGTTTGCTTGATTCTCTGGATGTCGGACAAAACGTCACTGTTACCTTCGATATTCGTGGCCGGGAATATAACGGTCGTTATTTCAATAACCTTCAGGCCTGGAAAGTTCAGACAGAAACCTCAGCAGGCAATCATTCAGATCACCACACCTCTTACGATCAAAGTATGCCTGAGACCACCTTCGATGATGACGTTCCCTTCTGAGAAACACCTTAGAGGTTTTTGTTAAGAATATCGAGTTGGGCCGCGCATAGCGCGGCTTTTCTTGTTTTTGT
>NZ_CAKZLP010000070.1 GCF_937127095.1 uncultured Amphritea sp. | reverse complement strand
CTTATCAGCACCGCGGGTGTTGAGGTGATGTTAGTGGGCGACTCCCTGGGCATGGTATTGCAGGGCAATGACAGTACGCTGCCAGTCACCGTCGAAGAGATGGCTTACCATACCGCAGCAGTCAAAGCGGGCAATCAGGGTTCGATGATCATGTCTGACCTGCCCTTTATGAGCTACGGCACGCCCGAGCAAGCGATGGACAGTGCCGCAGTACTGATGCAGGCCGGTGCCCATATCGTCAAACTGGAAGGCGCTGCCTGGCTGGATGAAACCATCACTCTGCTGGCACAGCGGGGTATTCCGGTATGCGCACATCTGGGGCTGACACCACAGGCGGTCAACGTCCTCGGCGGATACAGAGTCCAGGGCCGTGACAACGATACCGCGAAACAGATGATCGAAGACGCGGTACGGCTGGAACAGGCGGGCGCAGCGATGCTGTTGCTGGAATGTGTTCCGGCACTCCTGGCAGGTGAGATCACTAAAGCGGTCGACATTCCGGTTATCGGTATTGGTGCCGGCGCTGAAACCGACGCTCAGGTGCTGGTGATGCACGATATGCTGGGCATCACTCCGGGCCGCAGCCCCAGGTTCGTGAAGAACTTTATGGCTGACAGCAATGATATCGCGGGTGCTTTTAAAGCCTATGCCGACGAAGTAAAGGCAGGCACTTTCCCCGGACCGGAACACGGATTCTAATAACGATGAAAACTATCTATTCAATCGCCGAGTTGCGTGAAGTGCTCGGTGAGGAGCGTCGTGCTGGCAAAAAAATCGGTTTTGTCCCAACCATGGGCAATCTCCATACCGGCCATATCCAGTTGATCCACCAGTCCAACAATCATGCGGATATCACCGTCTCCAGTATCTTTGTCAACCCACTGCAGTTCGGTGAGAACGAAGATTTGGATGCCTATCCGCGCACCCTGGCGGCTGATCAGGAAAAACTGGAAGCCGCCAGTTGCGACTACCTGTTTGCCCCGAATATCAATGAGATGTACCCCAACGGCCAGGTTATCCAGACCCTGATCGAAGTACCGGGCATCTCGGATATCCACTGCGGCGCAACCCGCCCGGGACACTTCCGCGGTGTCGCGACTGTAGTGTGCAAACTATTTGGCATTGTCCAGCCCGATGTTGCCATCTTTGGCGAGAAGGATTTTCAGCAACTGATGGTTATCCGCCGCATGGCTGAAGACCTGTTTCTGCCGGTTGAGATCCTCGGCGCTCCGATTGCACGGGCACAAAGCGGTCTGGCGCTCAGCTCCCGTAACGGTTATCTGACCGAAGCGGAATTAGCAACTGCGCCCACCCTGAACAGCACGATCTGCCAGACAATCGATCAGATCAGCGCTGGCCGTCGCGACTATCCGACGCTGCAGGAAGAAGCCCAGACACTGCTGGAACAGGCAGGCTTTAAACGGGACTACTACACCATCTGCAACCGCACAGATCTGCAACCGGCCGGTCCGGAAGACACGCAACTGGTACTGGTCGCCGCAGCCTATCTGGGTAAAGCGCGCCTTATCGACAATATGGTTATTGACCTCTAAACCCGAACACACAAAGTTTCAAAGCCTGCGCTTCCGTTAATCAAAGCACCCACAATCCCGGCCGGCTGAAGGATATTCACCTTTGGTCGGCTTGGTTATCCGCCCAACAACTGCTACATTCTCCTGTCTGGCGTCATTTTTTTATTCTACATGCCGACAGATAGGCTAAACCCCATTGCAGTTGCGTTTTGTCTATGATGTACTGCACTGCACAAAAATGATTACTACAAAAAAGCTGCAGGGTGTTTCGTGTCGGGTTACTGACTGACCTGCCATTAAATAGTCACAGTGCGTGACTACACTACCGCAGCAATCTTACAAGCAAGAGGAATGATCATGCGTGATGTTGTTGTTGTAGCTGCAGGCCGTACGGCTGTAGGTAATTTTAATGGTTCTCTGGCATCAGTTCCTGCCAGTGATCTGGGCGCTATCGTAATTAAAGGTCTGCTGGAAAAATCCGGCATCGCCGCCAACCAGATTGATGAAGTTATTCTGGGTCAGGTGCTGACCGCTGGTTGCGGCCAGAATCCAGCCCGTCAGGCGACGGTTAATGCCGGTCTGCCAATTGAAGTATCGGCCATGACGATCAACAAAGTCTGTGGTTCAGGCCTGAAAGCGATCCAACTGGCAACTCAGGCGATCCGCTGTGGTGATGCTGAGATGATCATCGCCGGTGGTCAGGAAAACATGAGCATGTCCGCTCACATCCTGCCAAACTCCCGTAACGGCGCCCGCATGGGTGACTGGAAGCTGGTCGACACCATGATCAAAGATGGCCTGTGGGATGCGTTCAACGACTACCACATGGGTATCACCACTGAAAACATCGTGGAAAAATACGGCTTCACCCGTGAAGAGCAGGATGCGTTTGCTGCTGCGTCTCAGAACAAAGCTGAAGCTGCTATTACCGCTGGCAAATTCAAAGACGAGATTATCCCGGTTGTCATTCCTCAGCGTAAGGGTGATCCGGTTGTATTTGATACCGATGAGCAGCCACGTTTTGGTGCCACTGCAGAAGCACTGGGCCAACTGCGCCCTGCCTTCAAAAAAGATGGTACGGTTACCGCCGGTAACTCTTCCACTATCAACGATGGTGCTGCTGCCGTAATCCTCTGTTCTGCTGAAAAAGCGGCTGAACTGGGTCTGCCGGTTCTGGCGACTATCAAAGCCTACGCCTCTGCAGGTGTTGACCCCTCTATCATGGGTACCGGCCCAATCTGCGCCACACAGAAAGCGCTGGAAAAAGCAGGCTGGACAGTGGATGACCTGGAACTCATTGAAGCCAATGAAGCCTTTGCTGCTCAGGCAATGTCTGTCAACAAAGACCTCGGCTGGGATACTAAGCTGGTTAACGTTAACGGTGGCGCTATCGCTCTGGGTCACCCGATCGGTGCTTCAGGCTGCCGTATCTTCGTTTCTCTGCTGCACGAGATGGCTCGTCGCGATGCGAAGAAAGGTCTGGCGACACTGTGTATCGGTGGTGGTATGGGTACTGCGCTGGCAATTGAGCGCGCTTAATCCCCGACTGATCTCAGTCTAAAAAAAACCGCAGCCTTGGCTGCGGTTTTTTTATATCGGTCATGCACTCATGATAAAAAGCATGTCAGGCAGTCGCAATAGCGCCTTTACCCACCCCTTCAAACGCTCTCACCATAACGTCACGATCCGGATACGACAGTTTAACCTGCGCCGCCAGATGACAGGCGATCTGCTCGACGGTGGTCTCTGTATCGATCAGATAGCAATGGTTGGCTGGCAGGCTGATCTCAAACTGCCCCTGGGGCGCATCATACTGATAATGATGCTCTGCGGCGGATGCACTCAGCAGGTGGCTGCGGGTGCCAATATAGATATCATGAAAAGTGTCTGCCCACTGCTGCTCAACGCCGGTATCACGCTGACCATCGAGAAAGATCTCAATCCGTGAACGATGCCCGTGAGCGATCCGCTGACAGTTACCGTCGTGCTGCTGCAACCCATGACTATAGTGATAAAAAGCACCGCTGATCGCTTCAGGTATAAAGCTGATCTCCAGCCCCTGCACCTCTTCGGGAAACAGCTCCAGCAAGCGCTCTTTACACCACTTCGCCAGACTGGTCTCCGTCACCTGGTCCAGTTCCACCAGCACAATCGCCTGTTCGGGTGAACGACAGAAAAACCCGCCACCGTCCGGGTATTGCCAGGTCACCGTGGTTTCACCTTCAGCCTGACGGGTTGTCAGATTCGCCATTCCGGTAGGCACCACCAGCGCATGGTCAATACAGTTATCAAACCACTGCTTTACCGCTTTTTTTACAATCGCAAAGTCGCAGATCATCCCCTGCTCATTCAGATTGCCATCCAGCACCAGCTGAACCAGCCAGGACTCTCCCAGCAGGCCTCGTTGCGGATGCAGGTAAGAAAAGTCAACGTTGGTCAGGTTATCTACAAAAAGCTTCACAGGCAGTCACACAGTCAGTTTAAATAAGTGAATAGTCGGGCGGCGTATATTAGCTGATTACCAGCTCTATTGCATTCCGGCTGGTACCGGTATACTAGCTGTTTTTTGATAACAGGCAGATGAAATTCAATGCGACTGGATAAATATCTAAGTCAGGCAACCGGTTTACCGCGCAGTCTAATTAAACGACAGATCAAATGTAAGAACGTCGAGGTAAACGGTGAGATCTGTCAGGATCACGGTTACAAAGTTGTCAGCGGTGATGAGGTGTTACTGGAAGGTCAGGAAGTATCGAATCCAGGTCCAAAATACCTGATGCTGAATAAACCCGAAGGCACCGTGTGCGCCACCGAAGATGCGGAGCACCCTACAGTTATCGACCTGCTTGAGCTGGACAATATTCGAGATCTGCATCCAGCTGGTCGTTTAGATATTGATACCACCGGGCTGGTGCTGATCACCAACGATGGTCAGTGGTCCCACCGGGTCACTTCACCTAAACACCGCTGCGATAAGGTCTATCTAGTCACCACAGCCGATCCCATTAGCGAAAACTACACCGAAGCGTTTGCCAGCGGCATCATGCTGCGCAACGAAGACAACCCCACCCTGCCAGCCACACTGGATATTCTCTCTGACACTCTGGCCCGGGTTACCCTGCATGAAGGCCGCTACCACCAGGTTAAGCGGATGTTTGCCGCGATGGGTAACAAAGTGATCGCCCTGCACCGCGAACAGATTGGCGCCATCGCCCTGGATGATGAACTGGAACCGGGCGAGTTTCGTTTTCTGACCGAAGAAGAGGCGAAATCCTTCTGATGACTGATACTGCATTTACACTGTTAAAACCTGAGCTGGACAGTGCCAGCGGCCTGGCGCTCTGGATCGCCGATGAAAACCTGCTGAATCAGGCGAGTAATGTAAACCCAGCCGTCACGGTGATCACTAACCGCTATGATCTCTGCCAGCAACTGGAAAGTGCCGGCTGGGCCAGCCAGTTCTCTGATTTTGATTTCACCCCCTATGCCGATCACACAGTGGATAAAATCATCTACCGGGTGTCAAAAGAGAAACCGGTGGTTCACCATGTGATCAATCAGGCGATCCGTATTCTCAAGCCCGGCGGAACCCTGTGCATCGCAGGCCTGAAAAACGAAGGCATTAAGACCTATCTGGACAAAGCCAAGAAACTCTTTGCCGGACAGATCGAGCAGTCCAAGTCAGACAAAAACTCCTGGATGGGTATTCTTCACTCTCCCGGCGCCCCTGACACCGAATTACTCGAAGATCAGGATTATACCAGCCTGCGTGTAGTCGCGACTGACGAAAACGTCAGCTATATCAGCAAGCCCGGGGTGTATGGCTGGAACAAAATCGATAAAGGCAGCGCGTTTCTAATCGCCGAGCTGGTCCGTTTCACCGAGCGCCTGCCTGCCCCGCCGAAAACAGCGCTCGATCTGGGCTGTGGTTATGGTTATCTGGCGATTAACTGTGCGCCGTTAGGCTGTCGCATTACCGCCACGGACAACAACGCCGGAGCGCTGCTCGCTTGCCAGGAAAATATCCGTCAGTTGGGTATCGATGCAGAAGTCATCGTCGCGGATTGTGCCGAAGGCATCAGCGAACGATTCCCCCTGATCATCTGTAACCCGCCGTTCCATCAGGGGTTCAGTATTGAGGGTGATATGACTGATCGTTTCCTCGATGCCGCACGTAAGCACCTGCAGAGCGATGGTATCGCCTGCTTTGTTGTCAACCTGCATATCCCGCTGGAACGAAAAGCCAAAAAACTGTTCTCAACCATAGAAACCGTCGCCGACAATGGCAGCTTCAAGCTGATATTACTGTCCCAACCGAATTAAGACATGAGTTACAAAGACAGCATGATCTCTACCTATCTTAAACAAACCTGGTTCTTTTTCCGCGCACATATGCAGCAAATTATGCGCATACAACTGCCCTTTATTATCCTGATAACCCTGATCAGCATGAGCGCAATGCAATCGGTCGATCCGGAAAACCCAGAGATCAACAACTCGATTCTGATGTTCTATCTGGCCAGCCTGATCTTCCTGCCACTCTATGCCGGTGCCACCATCGCCTATCTGGAGTCGGTAGTAAATAAGGCCCCTATCAGCACCACTGAAGCGCTGAAAATTGGCTTAACCCGCTGGGGGCCTCTGTTTGTTACCAAACTGCTGGGCGCCTTCGGTATCGCCATCGGCCTGTTACTGTTTTTTATCCCCGGGGTCTTTATGATGATCCGCTGGGGATTTGCCGAATACTTCAGCATTATCGAAAAAACCGGCCCTACCGAGTCCCTGAAAAACAGCTGGCAGGACACCTCTGAATACTTCTGGCCCCTGCTGAACGGCCTGGCCTTTCTGTTTGCCGTACTGCTGGGTGGCAACCTGCTGATCGAAACGCTACTGCAGACAATGGGAATCGATTCACTGATCATCCGCGCCCTGTTTGATATCGTCTTCGGCTTTCTCAACTGTCTTTATACGATATACGGTTTTCGGCTGTATTGTGTTATGCGGGAGAACACTGCGGAGCAGGGTTGAGGGACTAGACCGCCGCTGCGCGGCTCGCCAGACGTGACTGCGTCACTTGCTAGTGGTTAGACGGGAAGCTTCGCTTCCCTTGCTAGAAAAAGCCTGCGAAAGAGACTGAATAGAAGGTCTTTTCCCCTTGGAGGTATAGTTATTAACCTAATAAAATCAGTTATTTACTTTGCTAACAAGGTAATTATTCATTAATTTTCGTCCCCACATCTACCTCTGCTGTTGGGGTTCGTACCTCACCCCAACCTACCTTGTACCAAATCAACCTTACAACGCTCGTTATCACACGCCTGATGAAGAAGGCTTTTCCTAGTCACTAGCAAGTGACGCAGTCACGTCTAGCGACTGCTCTTTTATCCCCAGATTCGGCCGCACAAGCCTGTGCATAACGTTGGGACAACTGCCGTAAGCCGCACCATTGTTGTATTTCCAACGTGCGGGCAATAATTAGGCAGCGCATATTTCTTAGTTAAAAAAGTAGTTGCATTCTTGCGCCAACAAATCATAATGAGAATCATTCTTATTAATAAGCAAGGAGATTTATCATGGGATCACTCAGAATCGATGCCTGGCTGGAGCGTGAAGAACCTATCATCAAACTACACAGTGGCATGACCGAAGCCCTCATCGCTGAGTGGCGTGGCAATGCGGTTGCCGAGTTAATTGAGCAGGGGATAGTGACTTGCAGTGAGCTGTTTTCAACTGATCGCAGGGTGCAACAGCAGGCAACCCACGAACTACTGCTTAACGCTTGCGCAAACTCACTCTGCAGCAAAAACGGCCCGCAGTGTTTCACCTGTATAACTGGTCGCCTGTTGCGGGCACTGGTACTGAGTGACAGCGAAGCAGAGCAGCCCTCCGTTGCGGGCCTGGAGCTATACCGGTCAGCAAGCTGATATTTTTCTGGCATACACAGGGCAGGCGCAAAGCAACAATCAGCGACGGCCCTTTTATCCCCAGATTAGCCCGCACAAGCCTGTGCATAACTTTGGGAGAACTAGCGTAAGCCCCATCAACGCTACGCTTCGGGATGCCGGGCAATAAATGCTCAACGTCTGAGAACAGCTTTTAACTGCTCTTAAAAACGCTTTTTCGAGCAAGGCGCGAAGCGCCGTTCTAGCCTGCGAAAGAGTCTGAATAGAAGATATTTTTCCCTCGGACGCATAATTATTCACCATATAAAATCAGGTAGTTACTTTGCTAACAAGGTAATTCGTAATTAATTTGCGTCGTCACATCTACCTCTGCTGTTGGGGTTCGTACCTCACCCCAACCTACTAAAATCAAACTTACAACACTCGTTATCACACGTCTAATGAAGAAGGATTTTCCTAGTCACTAGCAGGCGCGCAGCGCCGTTCTAGCAGCCCGTCGGACTTAATCGAATAAAGCTCCTGTGAGATAATGAGCTTCCCTGACTACATCCGGATAATGACTATGAGTCGTTTTGTCACTGCTGATCGAGATACTGTCTTCTTATTCCCTCCCTCGGTATCAGACTGGCTGCCCGAAGACCATTTAGCGCGCTTTATCGTTGAGATTGTCGATCAGCTCGATCTTTCTGAACTCACTCAACAATACACAGGCAGGGGTTCCAAAGCACACCACCCGGCAGTCTTACTCGGCTTGCTGATCTACGGTTATGCCACTGGTGTTTTCTCCAGCAGAAAAATTGAACGCGCTACGTATGACTCGGTCGCTTTTCGCTATGTGGCGGCTAACACCCACCCTGATCATGATACGATCGCGGCTTTTCGGCGTCGGTTTTTACCCCACTTTGAAGCGCTATTTGTCCAGGTTTTGCTCCTGGCCCAAGAGATGAATCTGGTGAAACTGGGCCGGATCGCGCTGGATGGCACCAAGATTAAAGCCAATGCCAGCAAGCATAAAGCGCTGTCTTATGCTCATGCAAAAAGGATTGAAAAACAACTTCATGCTGAAGTGGAAGCCTTGACTGCTCTGGCTGAGGAAGCTGATCAAACACCCGTGGTTGATGGTTTGGACATTCCTGCGGAGATTGCACGCCGTGAAACTCGGCTGGAGGCACTGGCTGCTGCGAAAGTCGCCATTGAGGTGCGCGCCCAAGAGCGATTTGAACGTGAACAAGCCGAATATCAGCGTAAGCAGGAAAGGCGGCAGGCCCAGAGGGACGTGGGAAAAAAGCCTAAAGGTCGGGAGCCTATACCACCGGAACCCGGCCCTAAAGATAAAGATCAGGTTAACCTGACCGATGACGAGTCGCGCATCATGCCAGTATCAGGTGGCGGCTTCGAGCAGTGCTACAATGCACAGGCCAGCGTCGATACAGAGACGATGCTGATAATGAGTACACATGTAACTCAGGCCCCGAACGACAAACAGCAAATAGAACCAGCGCTGAAACCCCTGACGGCCTTGCCGGTGAAGTTAGGTAAAGTGACGGATCTGTTAGCGGATACCGGTTATTTTAGTGCCAACAATGTTAGCCTCTGCACGCAGGCTAATGTTGATCCCTTACTTGCCATCGCGCGAGACCAACACCATCTTTCCGTTTTTGAACGGTTCGCACCTGACCTCCCTGCGCCGGAAACAGATGATTCTCTGTCTCTCATGAAACACCGACTGACAACGAAGACGGGGCGGGCATTATATGGGTTGAGAAAACAAACGGTGGAACCGGTTTTCGGTATTATCAAGCACGTGATGGG
>NZ_CAKZLP010000069.1 GCF_937127095.1 uncultured Amphritea sp. | reverse complement strand
AGCACGAAAAAGTTAAGAATTTGTAAAAAACATCGAAGTTTTTAACGGCGAGTCGTTAGAACGCGGCTGCGCCGCTGCTAGACGCTTCGCTTGCTAGTGGTTAGCAGTGCCTTCTTTATGGGTATTGTGAAAACTGACTTCGTAAGAGCATCCGCAAAACAGAAGCCAAAAACATAAAAACCGCCTCACGGCGGTTTTATGTTTTTTCTTGGCTTTTTCTAGCAGGAAACGCAGTTTCCGTTCTCGCCACTAGCAAGCGAAGCGTCTAGCTCCTAAATAAGCGAAGCGACGGTTTTTTTTACCCACTAACGTATCCAAGTGGAATAACGGTACTCCACATGATAACCGTTACCGCCAGTAGACCGACCAGCACACACAGCCCAACGGTCAGGATGGATGAGGCGAAGAAGAATGCCCGGTCTTCAGGTATCTGCATGATTTCGGGAACGCCGGTGAACAGCAAATACACGGTAAAAGCCAGCGCAATCATACCTACGATCACATTCAGCCATAGAACCGGATACAAGCCAACAATTCCCGCCATAAACATGGGTGTCGCGGTAAATGTTGCTAGCACCATGCAATCATCCAGGCTGGCCTTCCCACCATAGGTTCGCTCCATCCAGTGGATAACATAGGCGATAAAGCCAACACCTACCCACATCGCTACGTAGAATGCGATTGCCGCCATCATTGCACTTTGCATAGACAGTTTAACAAACTCGCCCCCGGATATACTCCAGCCAATCTGAGTGGTTCCGATAAATAGAGACAGAGCCGGGATTGCGGCCAGAATGCTGATCTGTGACACGAAGCAGTGCATCATCGAGTAATGCTCTTTGCGTATATCTCGCCACTCATGTTTAGGGTCGTAGATTACACCCCACATATGTTGCAGAAACATAGGTCATACCTCCCAAGGCTCGGACTTATTATCCCCCGGCCTTATTCTTGTTTTTGGGTAACCGTACTCTTCCTAATGTCCGGTTCTCGTCTGTCAGTGACAGTTCTTGATAATCAGTAACCAAAATTCGTTGAAATTATGCGTTTCATTTTAATCAGTGTAGACCTATTACATAGTGATCAACCAATAACACCACAAATAACCACATAATATATTTCACACTAAACCAGAACATCGCCATCGGTGCTGAGGGATCTTTCGCCTGATACACCCTTACTGCCCATTGGCAAAATCTCAGATTCAGCAGAGTCACCCCGATGAGATATATCAAACCACTCATCCCGGTCATGTACGGAAACAACGTGGTCAGCACCATCAGCACGGTGTAGAGCACTATCTGCAACCGGGTGTATTGCTCACCATGAGTGACCGGCAGCATCGGAACACCTGCGCGGGCATAGTCATCTTTCTTGTGGATGCACAGCGCCCAGAAATGCGGCGGTGTCCAGGCAAAAATAATCAGTACCAGCAACAGGCTATCCGGCTCAACCTGGCCGGTTACGGCGACCCAGCCCAGCAACGGTGGCGCAGCACCGGCGATGCCACCGATAACAATATTCAGCGGCGTCGCCCGCTTCAGCAGCATCGTATAGATCAGTGCATAGCCTATCAGAGCCCCCAGAGTCAGCCATGCGGTCAGCAGGTTGGTCCAGAGTATCAGTACCACAATGCCTGTCAGGGCGAGAAATGCCGCAAACAGCAGCGCCCGATTCTCATCAATGGTGCCCTGTGGCAAAGGACGCCGATGAGTTCGGGCCATCTTTGCATCAATGCTACGATCCATCACATGGTTAACGGCGGCTGCACCGGCAGCCATCAAACCTATCCCCAGTGTTGCACTGATGACGGTCATCACCGGAGGAAACTCAGGCGTCGCCAGACACATCCCTACAATCGCGGTGAGCAGCATCACGGCAACTACCCGGGGTTTGCACAGTTCAAGATAGTCACGCCACAAGGCAAACGGTGAACTAAATATACGTTGTTGACCATTACTCATAGCGAACCTCCGATTCGTAACATGACTTCAGCCATAACAAACATAACAGCAGCAATACAGCACCCAGATGATGCAACCAGGCCAACATCACCGGTATGCCATAGACAACATTGGCGCCCCCTACGAAGAGCTGGAGAACCAATAGAATAAAAAGCACCAATGCCGGCTTTCGGCTCGCACTGTTGCGCAACGCCAATACCCCAACCAACAACATCACTACTGTAACCACTAGCGCGCCTAACCGATGTGTCATCTGTATAGCTGCCCGGGCAGGCTGGGGGAGCGTTCCTCCCTGATGGTTCTGATCGGTGTCATAACGCAAACTAAACCCTGCCCTGAAATCCAGATCAGTCCGTTGTCCTTCGACACAACTCAACCAGTGAGTACAGGCCCAACCGGCGTAGTTCGCACTGGTCCAGCCCCCCAGCAGAATCTGCATAAACAGCACCAGTACAGCTAAACGCATCATCCATCGGCCCGCCGGTTGAATTTCAGGCTCGTCTGCCCCGCGCAGCTTACCCTGCAGCATAACCAGCAATGTTAATGTCAGTAACCCACCCAGCAAGTGCCCGGTCACCACTGGTGGTAGTAGTTTCAAGGTCACTGTCCACATGCCAAACAACCCCTGGCAAACCACCAGCACCAGCAACAGGATTGACAGCCGTACCGGATAGCCATTTTCTTTACGTTTCTGCCACGCAATCACCGCCAGCAACAAAATCAGCAACCCCAGCGTTGACGCCATATAACGATGGACCATCTCTATCCACCCTTTACCGGCATCAACCTCAACCCCCGCATAGTTTTGCTGTGCCTCGGCAATGTGCGCCGCAGACATAGGTGCGGTAATCCGGCCGAAACACCCGGGCCAGTCGGGACACCCCAGACCTGCATCCATAATTCGGGTCCAACCGCCCATCAGAATAACCATAACCGTCAGCACTATCGCCATATAACAGATCACCAGGGGCCGCCGATTATTCATCTCATCCCACCTTAGATATGCGCAACAGACGCTTAAGATCTTTGACTACCGTTTTGGGCGACAGGGAAAGATCATAACGGGTGACCATAAAGCCGCGCGGATCCGCCAGTAATAAACCGCTGCCATGCTGATCATCATCGATACGCTGCCACAGCAAACGGTCACGATCCTTACCCAAAGATGCCTGCAGGTTTGGTAGCAGGGTCTGCCAATCGCTGCACTGATCTTCACAATCGCTATCCACCAGAAGTATCAATTGCCAACTGCCCTCAGCTATTACACTCTCTCCTGGCAGCTGAAGATCCTGAAGCGTCACCCCCGGCTGATACAACTCGCCTTCGGTAATTTGCTGTGCAGGTCGCCAGCCAGAGAAGAAGGCCAGTGACGCCGCGAACAGGGGCAGCAGTGCAGCCCCCCACACCAGCCAGAAAACAGTTCGGGGATAATGTCGGTTACTCATACCTGCTCCTTACGATGCAAAACCAGCCAGCTGCAACCACCCATCAGTACTATCGCCAGACCAAACCACTGGATCGCATAGCCGACATGTCGTTCAGGTGTCATATTCACCACCGGCCAGCCTACGCTTAGCCCTGACAGCAACGGTTTATCAATACGGATAACCGCCGGGTATAAGCCCGGATGCCTCAACGCTAATCGATCCATATCCAACTGCTGTATTCTCACCCGCCCATTCTCCTGCCACCTGTCAGGACTCAGCTGCATGGCCTGCGACGGGATTGCAAGCCTACCGGTAATACTCTGTGAGCCTGAGGGCAGACTAATATCCGGCAACTGATCCCGGTACTGACTGGCGGCCAGCCATCCCAGATTAACCAACACGACCGGGTGTTTGGCATTGGCATCAGTATCGGGTTTAAACGGCACAATCACTTCATAGCCAGTGCGTCCCTCCCGGGTGCGGTTATCCAAAAGATAGATAACATCACTGATAAATTGCCCGTGGAGGCTCACGCCGACCGGCTCAGTACTTTCCCGCTCAGGCAGCTCAGTCAGGTCTGTGCGTGCACTACTCCAACGATCCAGTAACTTCTGTTTTTCATCCGCCCGCTGTAGTTGCCAAACACCCAGCCACAGCAGCAGAGGAATCAACAACAGCGCGAGAATCACAATCAGCCACTTGCTAACAGGTAGCCTCTGAACTTTACTCAAATGAAGTCTGTTCATAGACGCTTCACTCATAACCGCTTTACTCATACACCGACCTGAGCACTGCATATGTTTAAGACTGTGATTGTTATCATCTTTATTCTTATCATCATCACCCTCTTCGCGGGACTCTACTTTTTGTTGAAAGATCAGAGCCGCTCGCGGCGCACCGTGCAATCCCTGGCGCTACGGGTATCCTTGGCGGCGCTTCTACTCATCATCATCCTCTTTGGCTTCTACACCGGGGAGCTGAAACTGCGAACACCATTCCCCCTGGCTCCGGCATCGCACTCTTCACTACAGTACCCGTCACAACAGATAGACAAACAGGAATAGTCCGACCCAGACCACATCGACAAAATGCCAGTACCATGACACCGCTTCGAAACCAAAATGGTGGTCCGGCTCGAAATGCCCACGTATTACCCGCAGCAGAATAATCAGCAGCATCAGCATACCCAGGGTCACATGCATCCCATGGAAACCGGTCAGTATGAAGAAGGTGGCACCATAGATACCTGCATGCAAGGTTAGCCCGAGTTCATGATAGGCTTCTGCATACTCCACTGCCTGAAACACCAGAAATAATGATCCCAGGGCGATAGTGAGTACCAACCACACAATCACCTGCGGGCGGCGATCCTGCTTTAAGCGGTAATGGGCGAAGGTCATAGTAACGCTGGAACTCAACAACAACAGAGTATTCACCAACGGCAGATGCAGGGGGTCAATAACCCCTTCGGGACCGGGATAGGCGGTCATATCCGGCGTTTTCATCAGCGGCCAGGTTGCTTCAAATCCCTGCCACAACATATTGGCGACGCCTTTCTCACCCTCCCCGCCCAACCAGGGAACGGAGAGGTTTCTAACGTAAAACAGCGCACCAAAGAATGCGGCAAAGAACATGATTTCAGAGAAGATAAACCAGCTCATTCCCCAACGGAACGAACGATCCATCTGATCAGAATAGAGCCCCCTGCGGCTCTCATCGATCACATGACCAAACCAGCCGGTTAGAATCAGCCCCATACACAGAGCACCGACTAACAAAAGGCTCAACCCAAGGGCTCCGCCAGTATTGGCACTCAACGCATTGATCAGCGTCCCGGCGCCATAAGCGATCAGAAACAGAGACACCGATGCCAGAATAGGCCAGCGGCTTTGAGCCGGAACATAATAAGCCTGAGTACTCATAGAACACTCCTTGCCGGTACAGTGAACACGCTACTCACCGGCCTGGGTTCAGGGGTAATATCAAATAATGTATACGAGAGGGTGATAGTGGTGATGTACTTCGGCAGTTCATCATCCACCATAAATACCAATGGCATTTCGCGCTTTTCGCCTGCAGCGAGCGGCTGCTGCTCAAAACAAAAACAGTTAACTTTATGCAGAAAAGGAGCGGCTTCAGAGGGCGCAACGCTGGGTATGGCCTGCGCTACCATATTGCTGTTGGTTGGATTAAAGGCCATGAAAGCGGTTTGCGTCATCTCTCCCGGATGAACCGAAATTTCAGCCAACTGAGGATCCAGTCGCCACGGCATCGACTCATTATTAACCGCCAGAAACTGCACACGCACTTTGCGCTTATCGTTAATCGCATATTCCTGCGTCAGCGCACCGGTGTTCTGCAGTTTGCCATTCAAGCCGGTGATATCGCAGAACACGTCATACAGTGGTACCAGCAAAAAACCAAAACCAAACATAAGCACGGCACCCGCTAACAGCTTTATTAACAAAGAGCGATTACGTTGCTGCAGCTGATTCATTGTTCACCTCAACCATTATCTTTGTAAGGATGCTTGAATACTGGAGGTTCAGTGAACGAGTGATAGGGGGGCGGAGATGACAGCGTCCACTCCAGCCCATGACTGCCCTCCCAAACGTTGTCGGTCGCTTTTTTACCTGAACGGATACAGCTGATGATGTTATAGACAAAGAGTAACTGGGAAAAACCAAACAGGAATGCCCCAAACGTCGCCACCATATTAAAGTCGGCAAACTGCAGTGCGTAATCGGGAATACGCCGCGGCATACCCGCCAGGCCAAGGAAATGCATCGGGAAAAAGGTCACATTCACGCCGATAAAGGAGAGCCAGAAATGCAGCTTCCCCATCGACTCGTTGTACATATGCCCGGTCCATTTAGGTAGCCAGTAGTATGCCGCTGCCATGATCGAGAACACCGAACCCGGCACCAGTACATAGTGGAAGTGAGCCACCACAAAGTAGGTGTCGTGATACTGGAAATCGGCAGGCGCGATCGCCAGCATCAATCCGGAAAAACCACCGATGGTAAACAGCACAACGAATGCCAGGGCAAACAGCATCGGCGTTTCAAAAGTCATCGAGCCGCGGTACATGGTAGCGACCCAGTTAAACACTTTGACGCCGGTCGGCACCGCAATCAGCATCGTGGAATACATAAAGAACAGCTCACCCGCCAACGGCATACCCACAGCAAACATATGGTGCGCCCAGACGATAAAAGAGAGTATCGCAATCGAAGCGGTGGCATACACCATCGAGGTGTAACCAAACAACCGCTTGCGGGCAAAGGTAGGGATAATCTCGGACACCACACCGAAGGCCGGCAGGATCATGATATACACCTCAGGGTGGCCGAAAAACCAGAACACATGCTGAAACAGCACCGGATCACCACCACCAGCCGCATCAAAAAAACTGGTGCCAAAATGGATATCCATCAGCATCATAGTCACCACACCGGCTAAAACCGGCATTACCGCAATTAACAGAAATGCCGTGATCAGCCAGGTCCAGACAAATAGCGGCATATCCATAAGTTTCATACCGGGTGTGCGCATGTTGAGAATGGTGGCGATCACATTGATCGCCCCCATAATCGAACTGATCCCCATCATATGCACGGCGAAGATAAAAAATGTCACACTGGGAGGGGCATAGGTGGTCGATAGGGGGGCGTAAAAGGTCCAGCCAAAATTGGGGCCGCCGCCCTCCATCAACAGGGTGGAAAGCATCATTGTGAAGGCAAAGGGCAAGATCCAGAAGCTCCAGTTATTCATCCGCGGCAAGGCCATATCCGGTGCACCAATCATCATCGGAATCAACCAGTTTGCCAGCCCGACAAAGGCAGGCATCACCGCGCCGAACACCATGATCAGCCCGTGAGAGGTGGTCATCTGATTGAAGAACTCAGGCCTGACCAGCTGCAGCCCCGGCTGAAAAAGCTCGGCCCGGATGGTCAGCGCCATGCAGCCACCAATAAAGAACATCATCAGACTGAACAAAAGATAGAGCGTACCGATATCTTTATGGTTAGTCGTATAAAGCCAGCGGGTGATACCTGTGGCAGGGCCATGGTGACCTGTACTGTGAACCGGTTGTTCTAAACTACCCATCACCCTACTCCTTCAACAATTCACTGATTTGCTGAACCGTAACCATGTCACCCTGATTACCCCAAGAATTTCGTTCGTAAGTAATCACTGACGCCAGATCGGCCGCATTGAGTTGCTCGCCAAAGGCTTGCATCGCAGTACCGGAACGACCATGCAGCACCACATTAATATGCTCTGCCGGATCTCCGGTCATCAGTGGACTGCCAGCCAGTGCCGGGAAGACTCCGGGAATCCCTTGACCTTCCTGCTGATGGCAGGCAGCGCAAGCGCCCTTATACACCTGCTCACCCCTTTCCATCAGCTGAGCCTGGCTCATCTCCTGCTGCGCCGACTGCGCTTCTGCTACTTTCAGACTGGCCTGCTCAGCGACCCACAACGCATAATCGTCCTGAGACTTCACCTCAACAACAATTGGCATAAAACCATGATCCCGACCACAGAGCTCAGCACACTGCCCGCGATAGATTCCCGGCTCATCCACCCGCGTCCAGGACTCATTGACAAACCCCGGAATAGCATCTTTTTTCACCGCCAGCGCGGGCACCCACCAAGAGTGAATAACGTCATTTGAGGTCAGCAGGAAACGGACTTTCTTCCCAGCAGGGATCACCAACGGTTTATCCACCTCCAGCAGATAATGATCGCCTTTAGCCTGTTCATTGCTGATCTGTTCCTGGGGCGTTGCGAGGGAGCTGAAAAAATCGATATCCTGGTTGAGATACTTATAGCGCCATTTCCACTGATATCCGGTGATCTGAATATCAATATCCGCGCTGTTTTTATCGTACATCTGAATCAGGGTGGTGCTGGCTGGAACCGCCATAGAAACGAGGATGACCACGGGCACAATGGTCCAGATGATCTCAACCCAGGTACTTTCGTGAAAATGTGCAGCTTTCGCTCCACGGGATTTGCGATGCCAGATGATCGACCAGAACATAACGCCGAACACCACAACTGCAATAGCAACGCAGATGTAAAAAATAATCATATGCAGGTTGTAAACGGAGCGACTGATCTCAGTTGCCCCCTCAACCAGATTTACCTGCCACTGTGCTGCAACCAGCGGCGCATAAAAAAGTCCGGCCAGAAACAGGACCCTTCCTATACGTCGAATCATCCCCAGGTCTCCTTGCTGCTGAATACTCAACAGCGGTACACCAAGCCTAAAAATGATCCCTTTTAGTCCAGTTCAATATCCCAGCTGATCACTTGGTTATAAGCCAGTATAGCAGCAGATTTCAGAGTGCAAGGGGAAAGTTCAACCTGCGTATAAAGTACAGGGGCGCAAATAAGCCGCCCCTGTCGGAGAGAGAAAAACTTCAGGTTATTCTGAAAACTGCCTACCCTGCCAACGTCGTTAAAAGCCAGAAAAGTAGCGCAATTAACGCTACCATAAAGACTGCCAAAACCAGCAGACTTGACCACACAGACTTCATCGGGAGGTTATATCGTCGCTCCCGCTCATCAGGTGGTTTGGTGAATACCATGCACCATAACTTATGAATCCCGGCTATCCAGTTAATCAACAGCAGCAGTTGTTCAGAGAGTCGGTTCGGATACATAGTACCGCTCCTCTATTAACTGAGCCTTTTAAGATATAGTCGATAGCCCAGCAAAAGAGCTAATAAAATTGCGAAAATAAGTTGCTGCAAGAAGTCAGCCCGGATCTGCCAAAGAAAGTGAAGCATCACCAGAAGACTGGCTGGATAGATAAGAGCGTGCAGTTTTTTCCAACGTTTACCAAGGCGACGCTGCATCCCCTGAGTTGAAGTCACCGCCAGTGGCAACAGCAGCAACAAGGCTACCGAGCCCACGACGATATAGGGGCGTTTAGTCAATTCGGTTATCAGGATATCCCAGCGCCAGCCCAGCAAAAAAGTGGCAAATGCCAGCAGGTGCAGCAGCCCATAGAAGAAAGCATAGAGCCCGAACATTCGCCTATAGCGAGCTAGCCAGCGCCAGCCAAATAGTTTTCGCGACGGGGTAACCGCCAGTGTCAGCCATAGCCAGCACAGCGCCCAGAAGCCAAGTTCTTTAACAATATATTTTGCCGGATCAGCCCCAAGATCATCGGTCAGCAGCCCTTCCAGCAACAGCCCCAACGGCAACAGTAATAACAGGAAAATCAGCCACCAGCGAATCAACCCGATACGCTCTACAGGTGTCATCAAAACCACTTGGTCAGATCCATCCCCCTGTAAAGGTGGGCAACCTGATCTGCATAGCCATTAAACGGCAGTGTATCAATAATATTCGGGGTTAACAGCGAAGAGGGTAAGCGTCGTTCAGTAGCCTGAGACCAGCGCGGATGATCAACCTGAGGATTCACATTGGCATAGAAACCATACTCATCCGGGGCTATATCATTCCAGCTGGTAGCGGGTATCGTGTCACTGAAGTGGATACGGACAATCGACTTAATCGACTTAAACCCATACTTCCAGGGCACCACCAGCCTTAACGGCGCGCCATTCTGAGGAGGCAACGCATTACCATACAGCCCCACCGCCATCAGCGTCAGCGGATTCATCGCCTCATCCATTCTCAGCCCCTCAACATAGGGCCACTTTATCGTGCCAAAAAAACCGCGCTGTCCCGGCATCTGATCTTTATCCATCAGGGTGGTGAACTGCACATATTTCGCTTTCGATGTTGGCTCAAACCGTTTAATCAGATCAGCCAGAGGAAACCCTAACCAGGGGATCACCATCGACCAGGCTTCAACACAACGAAGCCGGTAAACCCGATCTTCCAACGCATGGGGGGCGAGAATATCTTCCAGGTTGTAGCTGCCCGGCTTGGCAACTTCACCGCTGATCTCGACCTTCCAGGGGTCGGTAACAAACCCCTGAGCATTGCGCACCGGGTCACGTTTATCGGTACCGAACTCATAGAAGTTGTTATGGGTAATCGCATCATAATAAGGTGCCAGAGCCTCACTGGTCGAAAAGTCGTTATTACGTACCGCATCAGCAAGCTTCTGTTGCAGCCATAAAGGCCCTTTATAACGGGGCAGATCCGCAGGAATATCATATTCTGCAGCACCGGCCAGAGAGGGAAAACCCACCATTGGAATTGCCGCAACAGACAGCGCCGCTTGCATAAAACGGCGCCGGTCACGATAGACCGATTCAGGGGTAATCTCTGATGGCAGGATCGGTTGCGATATCCCGGTTTTATAACGTTTCAAAGCGTTTACCTCCTGCCATAAAACATAGCGGTTTAACTGCTGATTGACTTACGTTTACGCAGTAACCAGAGAACTGGACCAGACAGGGTATAACCCAACAGCAGTAACCAGAGAAAGATGGGCGGGCTGATTGAGATAACACCGATGGTCAGCACAATCACCAGCAAAATCATAAAAGGGATCTTACCCTTAGGGTCCACATCTTTGAAACTGTAGTAAAGCACATTACTGACCATCAGCACGCCCATCAGGGCAACATAGATGGCGATCGGGAAGACAAAACCGCTGACATCGATATCAAACTCGACACAGGCCCATACCAAACCGGCAACTGAAGCCGCCGCCGCAGGGCTGGGCAAACCGATAAAGTAACGCTTATCCACAGAGCCGATCTGTGTATTAAAGCGCGCCAGTCGCAGGGCCGCCCCGGCAACATAGATAAAGGCGCAGAACCAGCCAAACTTACCGGCACCGCTGAGTGCCCAGCTAAAGGTTACCAGCGCTGGCGCGACACCAAATGAAACCATATCCGAAAGTGAATCATACTCAGCGCCAAATGCACTCTGAGTGTTGGTCAGACGGGCTACACGTCCATCCAGACCATCCAGCACCATTGCAACGAAGATCGCTATTGCAGCATTATCAAACACACCGTTCATACCGGCGACTACCGCATAAAAACCACAGAACAGCGCCCCTGTGGTGAACAGATTCGGCAGCAGATAGATCCCGCGACTGCGGGGCTTGGGATCTGTCTGATCCGGACATGCCTGTTCCTGATCGGATTGTTCAGATGGTTCCGGTTTGTTTCCCTGTGGGTCATTCATAGAGCTATTTACACCAATGGATTAACAAAATGTTCCGACATTCTACTTACCCATATACGGGAAAGCTATCGGTACGGAAAAGCTCTCCTACCCGAGAGCCACGACAAAACACTGCTGCAACGTATCATTACAGCGAACTATCCGAGTCCTAGAAGTACCCGGTCGACAAATTTTCGCACCAGAATATTCGACTCCGGCGTGTCGACCGCCGAGTTTAAGACCTGCTCCAGTTGACCATCACCCTCGGTATAGTGGGATTTATAAAAGGTCAGCCGTTCAATCAGGGTGGCTTTATCAACCTCCGGATGAAACTGAAACGCCCAGAAGGGTTTCCCCTCTAACTTGAAGCTGTGAACACACTGGTCGGTATAGGCTAGCAACCGGCAACCCGGAGGCAATTTTTCCGCATATTGCCGGTGCACCGAGACAGCGGCAAACTGATCCGGAGTGTCATGATAAAGCAGATCATTAGCGGCCGTTGCGGCCAGGGTAATGGGGATGGCACCTATCTCGAAGCCAGTATCTTTGTGCAGAACCTCTCCGCCCAGGGCAAGTATCGCTAACTGAAAACCAAAGCAGGAAGCAAAAACCGGCTTACCGGTTTCGCCGCAGTGACGAATCAGCGCCTGACACCCCCGGATAAACGCATACTGATCCGGTTGCAGAACATCCGCTTCACTGGCGCCGCCAACTAACAGCGCATCATACTCATCGGCAACCGTTACCGGAAAATCCGGTGTATCAAATACGTTAAGGATCTCGATCTGCCGGGGCGAGACACCACAATATTCGGCAAAGCTATGGTGCTCTTCCCGGCGTACCTGCTCGCCATCACGGATCTGCAGTAGCAGAATTTTCAGTTGCTCTCGGGTTTTCATAACAGGGACTGGTCCGGACATCTTCGCTCTTAACACTCAGTTTTAGCTACTCAACTCTTAGTTCTGAGAAGTAAGTTCTCAGAACTAAGTTCTGACTGATAGCATTAAGAATACCCTGCTAAGTTGAAGACTCAATAGAAAAAGGGCAATTGTGATAGAAATCGCCCTTTCACTACCACCCGTTCAATCGGGTCTCTGCCCGTTATTTCAAGCCCGGCAGAAAGAAGGGAATATCGATCTTCTTTTCTGTCAGTTTACGGGTGATCACCTGTTTCAGCGGGGCAAAGTTATTGGCAATTCGCAGCGTCGCCTTACGGGCAATTTTTGCCGCAAAATTATCATTGGTAAACAGCCCGACCACCAGGTTCGTGCCCATATACAGCGGTTTGGTTACCCGCATATGGCTGCTTTGATATTTTTCCAGCACCGCGTGTGAACCGATATCCAGCCCCTTAGACAACGCGTGCTTAATCTCTTTGGTCAGAGTTTCCTGACTGCGTAACCCCAAATTAAAGCCGTGTGCTGTAACCGGATGCATCCCCACCGCCGCATCACCAATCACCGCAAACCGACGGCTGATAAACTTATTCGCATGCACGGCCACCAGCGGATAAAGATGGCGGCGTCCGTAGAGCTTCATGTTACCCAGCTGCCCCTGCAAACGCTGCTCAATATCAGCCGCAAACGCCTCTTCACTCATATTAAAAATAGTGTCTGCCTCGGCACTGGAGACGGTCACCACGATAGAAGACAGATTACCGGTCATCGGCAGAATAGCCAGCGTCCGGCCATAGTGGAAACACTCAAACGCGGTCTGATTATGGGGCCGGGTATGTTCCATCCGACACACTATCGCCGTGCGGGAAAAATCTTTCATGGTTGCCGGCACACCCATTTTGCGGCGGGTTTCGGAGAAGCGGCTGTCTGCGGACACCAGCAGATCACACTCGATCCGTTCACCATTGGACAGCACAACCCAGGCGCAGTCGGCACTGCTGCCAACATCTTCCACTGATATCTCAGTCAGCAGTTCAACGTTCTCAACTCCCTCAACAACCTCGAAATATGCCTTGCGGATCTTATCGTTGGGCACCAGATAACCCAGGGCATCCAGGTCGGTATCGTTATTATCGAAGTTCAGGGTATAGCTGGAGTTTCCATCCAGCACTTTTGCGGCACAGATCGGTGAGACATCTTTGTCGGCCAGCTGCTGCCAGGCCCCTGAAGCCTTCATCATCTCAATCGACAGGTGCGTCAGCGCGATCTCACGGCCATCTTCCGGTGGCTCGCGCAGGGTCGCCAGGGATGAGCGCTCCACCAACAGCACTTTCAGGGAAGTATCGCCAAGCGAGCGGGCAAAACTCAGCCCGGCCGGACCTGCGCCAATTATTACGATGTCATACTTCATACCGGACCTCAGGGCGAGCAAACGCCATTGCAACGTGAATATGACCGCAAACAGTACCGGCAATAACGGCAGATTTCCCTAATCCAGATCAAGCCTGTCAGAAAAAGCAGATCGTTAGCACCGATCAGGACAGCTTTTTAGACACAACAGCCCGAGGAGTAAATCTTTATTGCAGTTTTCGATACATATGTGAAAATATATTTCAAATACTGCAACACATTGACCGACGATTAGATTATGGACACCCGCTCTCTTAAATTTTTTATCAGCCTCTGCGACACCTTGCACTTTGGCCGCGCCAGTGAAGCCTGCCATATCAGTCCTTCCGCGCTGACCCGGTCAATTAAGCAACTGGAAGACACTCTGGGAGTACAGCTGTTCGACCGGGATAACCGCACGGTCAGCCTGACCCGAGAGGGAAAACGCTTTCAGGAGTATGCCCGGGAAGCACTGATCGAATGGGATGTAATACGCAATGCGTTGCTGCAAGGCGCGCAGGAGCTGCAAGGGGAGATCAGTGTCTATTGCTCGGTGACCGCCAGTTACAGTTTTCTCTATGAGATTCTTAGCAACTTCCGCAGGCAGTACCCCAAAATCGAAATCAAGCTGCATACCGGCGATCCGGAAAGCGCGATTCAACGGGTACTCAGCGGTACCGATGATATAACCATTGCCGCCCGGCCAGATACCTTCAACGCCAGCCTGGCATTCAAACATATCGCCACCTCGCCACTGGTATTTATCGCGCCGCAACAGGATAAACAGCTGGATGCATTGTTAAACGGCACACCCGACTGGTCAGCGGTACCGATGATACTGTCCGAGGAGGGCGTATCACGCAAACGGATCGATCAGTGGTTTAAAGCCCGGCAGAGTAAACCGCTTATCTATGCTCAGGTGGCTGGTAATGAAGCGATTGTCAGCATGGTCAGTCTGGGGTTTGGCGTGGGGGTTGTCCCCAGGATAGTCCTGGATAACAGTCCACTGGCAGAGCGGGTTCGTATCCTCAATATCGAGCCGGAACTGAAAGCTTACGACGTTGGCCTGTTTGCGCTGAAAAAGAAACTGCAGAGCCCGCTGATTGACGCTTTCTGGTCACAGATCCGCTAGAGCGCTTTACTACCGAAGCCATTTCTACAGCGGGGCATCGCTAGAAGCGGGTTACTCTGTTACCACCCGCTTACCCGGTTTATTGACCAGATAGATACCCAGCGCCACCAGCAACAATGCCCCGAGCATATCGAGTGTGAGCTGCTCATCCAGAATCAACCAGGCAAACAGCACCCCAAACAGCGGTGTCAGAAAGGTAAAACTGGCAATCTTCGATGCCGGATAATGACTCAGCAACCAGAACCAGGCCAGATATCCCGCAAACGCCATTAACACTGTCTGGAACAACAGCGATCCGATCACCAGTGAAGTCAGGTTGGTTATCCCCGGCTCATTCATCAGCCACGACAACAAGGGCAACATCAACGCAGATACGACCAGCTGATAGAGCAGCACCCGGGAGGGTGACTGATGCCGTTGGGGCGAAGCCTTCAGCACCACCGTTGTGGCGCCCCAGAAAAACGCCGCAGCCAGCGCCAGACTATCGCCCAACAGTGAAGCTTCACCATCGAGTGAATCCCTGAAGGCTAAGAAAACACCGGCAAAAGCGATTATCAGCCCGACAACCTGCGCCCTCTTCAGTGATTCATCCGGGACAAACAGATGTGTGCCCAGTGCGACAACAAACGGCGAGGTATAGAGAAAAATGGTGGTATGAGACGCGGTGGTCAGGGTCAAAGCTATATAGATCAGCAGAAACTCGATGGCAAACAGCACACCTAATAATACCCCCCACCAGAAAGCACCGTCGTCACGAAAGATCTTCTCGCCGCGAAACACCATCCACAGCATCAGCAGCAGTGAGGCGCCAACCGATCGCAGACCCGCCTGCATCAACGGCGATATCCCCTCCAGGCCAAACTTAACCACCACCTGATTGAGGCCGAACAGCATACACAGCCCCACCAACAAGACAATGGCGGGAGTATCAAAGGAGGTTTTAATCATGCGCTGAACAGCGCATCAAATTCCGGGGGAAGATAGGGTCGCCCACGTTGATTCAGAGCAGCACCGACTACCAGACCGGCAACACAGACCTTTTCATCCGCAAGACGGACAACCTGTTGACGGAAACCAAACCTCGCTTTCCCTACCCGTTCCAGCGCAACCTCAACCCGAAAGCGGTCTCCACTTTTCAGTGACGCTTTGTAGTCCAGTTCAGCACGAATGACCACCAGATTAATCCCGGCCTCAGCTAAGGCCGAAAAACTGATACCATTGCCTGTCAGAAACTCATGTCGGGCGTGTTCCAGATAGTTGAAATAAACACCATTGTTGACGATGCCCTGCATATCCAGTTCATAATCCCTTACGCTCATCTCTATACTGAACATTGCAAACCTCCAGGACAAAAAAAGAGGGTGCGATCATAGCACCCTCCTGAAAATCAGTCATAATTTAGTGTGTTGAACGGGCAGCCTTAACCGAGGCTGGCGCCAGAGATTCTATCAGTTTCAATAGCGCATCCACACCTTCCTGCAGGTGCGTATTATTATCGATCAGCATAATATTTTCCGGCAGACTATCAACAAACTGGCGGTGTCGGTTCAACCGTTTAACGATCTCGGCTTCGGTTTCCCGGCCACGCTGAATCAACCGCTGTTGCAGTATCGCTTCATCCACCTCAACCAGTACCGGAATCAGATTCGGATAGGCATGCATCGCAATCTGCAGATATTCCCGCGAGCCATTGATAACAACATTGATCCCTTTCGCCAGCCAGTTATCGATCTCTGAACCGATGCCATAGCTATAATCATGGGAATACCATTGCATGGCAAACATCCCCATCGTGGCACGCATATCAAACTCTTCAGGGGACAGGTGGATATGATTTTCCCCGCCAACATTGGCCGCACGGGTGATATAGCGATGGGCAACAAAACAGCAATGGTTTGGCTGCAGGCGCTGGCGACAGCCCTCAAGCAAGCTGTCTTTACCACTGCCTGAAGCGCCTACCAGATAGAGCAGTTTTCCACTCATAGGATGATCTCTGAATACTATAATCAGTTATGTTGAGACCAAGAGTAATACGCTTAAATTTGAAACGCCAGTATTGATTACCCCCGCACCGGATCACGGGGGCAATATAGCATCAGGCAAGCATCTCCTGTTCAAATACAATAACGTAGGTATCATTCCAGCGGGGGAACGGAGTGGTTAACCGCCATGGTGGCTCCTGGTGATAACCGCCAACCGTCTGCAGGTTTGCAATCCCCACACCGGTTGAGCTCAGATAGGCTATAGCAAGTAGAAAGGCCAGCATTATTAGCCTGATTGAATGGATCATAATAACCTCCTCAGACCGGTACTCTGTTAATAGACTTCCTGACTCTGTCGCCAGGACACCGCAGGTTCCCTGTGCCGCCGATCTGCATCCCCGTATTTAATTCCCGGAGGACTGTTAATTATAGTCTGAATAACAGATTCGCCAGAAAATTTCAGATTTTTCATCTTTTATATAAGCAAAGTCCGGTAGCCCCCAGGCAACAAGAATCCGCTGCAATAAGTCTGAATACCTGACGCGAAAGGGCATAGAAAAAATTTCACCACTGATAACACGCAGAAAAGCTGCTCATCAGATTTTCTCTGTGCTCTCTGAGTCCTCTGTGGTGAGTCTGTTTTTGATGGTGGGAATGACTACAGAATATAACTCAACCAACCTCTGCCATGACGAAACCCTTGCTCAGTAAAGTACTGATGAACCAAAAAAAAGCCACTCAGTGAGCGGCTCTTTATCAATAATGGTCAACAAAGCCCGAATATCAGAGGCTTAACACCTTTTCACCACGGGACAGACCCGAAACACCGGTACGCACCACTTCCATAATATTGGTGGTTCCCAGCGTCTGGATAAACGCATCCAGTTTGTCACTGGCACCGGTCAGCTGAACCGTATAAGTGTTCGGCGTTACATCGATGATCTGACCACGGAAAATATCCGCCGTCCGTTTGATCTCTGCACGCATCTGGCCAGTCGCCTTCAGCTTGATCATCATCAGCTCACGCTCAATATGATCACCTTCTGTCAGATCCACTACCTTAACCACATCGATCAGCTTATTCAGCTGCTTAGTGATCTGCTCGATCACCCGGTCACTACCGATGGTCGTGACGGTCAAACGGGACAGGGTCGAATCTTCTGTTGGCGCAACGGTCAGCGACTCAATGTTAAAGTTCCGCTGGGAGAACAGACCAACCACCCGGGACAACGCGCCGGGCTCGTTTTCCATCAACACAGAAATAATATGTCTCATGATCAGGTTCTCTCCGTCTTGCTCAGCCACATATCACGCATAGAGCCACGCGGTACCTGCATCGGGTATACATGCTCAAACGGATCTACGCTGATATCCATAAACACCATGCGATCTTTCAGGGAGAACGCTTCGGTCATCGCAGCTTCCAGATCTTCATATTTCTCTACTTTCATACCCACATGACCATACGCCTCAGCCAGTTTCACGAAGTCCGGCAGGGACTCCATATAAGACTGCGAATGGCGAGACTCATAGTTCATATCCTGCCACTGACGCACCATCCCCAGAGACTGGTTGTTAAGGCAGATAACCTTAACCGGAATATTGTACTGACTGATGGTCGACAGTTCCTGAATGTTCATCTGGATACTGCCCTCACCGGTGACACAAACAACCTCTTCATCCGGGAAGTTCATCTTCACACCCATGGCTGCCGGCAGACCGAAACCCATGGTGCCCAGACCGCCGGAGTTGATCCAACGATTTGGTTTGTTGAACTTATAATACTGCGCCGCGAACATCTGGTGCTGACCTACGTCAGAACAAACATAGGCATCACCCTTGGTGACTTTACTCAGCATCTCGATAACCTGCTGCGGCTTCATCTTATCCGAGTCATCGGTGCGATAACGCCCGCCGTGACGGGCACGCCACTCTTCAATCTGCTGCCACCAGGAATCGATTGCTTCTTTGACTGGCTGTTTCTTACTCTCTTTTACCAGCCCAACCATCTCCTGCAGAACATGCTTAGCAGGTCCTACAATTGGCACATCAGCCTGAATGGTTTTCGAGATAGACGCCGGATCGATATCAACATGGATAATCTTGGCCGTAGGACAAAACTTATCCACACCGTTGGTGACACGGTCATCAAAGCGCGCACCGACCGCCAGAATCAGGTCAGCGTGGTGCATCGCCATATTCGCTTCATAGCTGCCATGCATCCCCAGCATACCGATAAACTGACGATCCGTACCGGGATAACCACCCAGGCCCATCAGCGTATTGGTCACCGGCGCATTCAGCAGTTTAGCCAGCTCAGTCAGCTCAGTGCTGGCATCACCCATGATAACGCCACCACCTGCATAGATAACCGGACGGCGGGCATCCAGCACCATATCGATCGCTTTCTTAATCTGGCCACTATGACCACGGCTAACCGGGTTATAAGAGCGCAGTTTAATGCTTTTCGGATACTCGTAATTAAAGCGATCTGTCGGGTTAGTCATATCTTTAGGGATATCAACCACAACCGGCCCTGGACGACCACTTTCAGCAATATGGAACGCCTTCTTGATAATAGAAGGGATATCTTCAGGGTTCTGAACACTGAAACTGTGCTTAACCACCGGACGGGAGACACCGATCATATCGGTCTCCTGGAACGCATCTTCACCGATCAGGAAGCTCATCACCTGGCCGGTAATCACCACCATCGGAATCGAATCCATGTACGCGGTAGCAATACCGGTGATCGCATTGGTTGCACCCGGGCCGGAAGTTACCAGCGCCACACCGGCTTTACCGGTTGCACGGGCATACGCATCAGCCATATGGGTGGCAGCCTGTTCATGACGGACCAGCACGTGTTGTACTTCTTCCTGCTGAAACAGCGCATCATAGATATGCAGCAGCGCTCCGCCCGGATAGCCGTAGATGTGTTTCACACCCTCATCTCTAAGAGCGCGAATAACCATTTGTGCGCCAGAAAGTTGTTCCACAATAGTATCCTCAAATTACATGCACGAACGCATGTATAAAAAATTCTGATACTGGAGGATGTTATGACGCGCCTACTGGTGTTGGTGTGTAATAACATCAACCAGCAGGCTTTTGCGAAGATGACCGGTACGGTCAGAGAAAGGCAAAAGCAACTCTTCATCCGATGATTAAGTGTGGGTACACACTGTAAACCCGGGAAAATAAGCTGGGTGTGCTTATCAGGTTTCTGCTTCGGGGTAACCTACTTAACGCAGAAACAACTAAATTGTGCCGCCATTCTGCCAGCAGCGCCGAAATTGATCAATAGATAATCAGCATAAATATTATATTTTTCAGATGCTGAAACGGATAGCTGCAGACCCGTCAGTGAGAGTGCTATAGTGAGGCCATCAGACTTTCCCCTTTTCTGTCGGAGACCGTTGCATGAATACTTCGGAAATTAAAAACAAGGAACGCGCACTCAACGAATTTCTGCTGGTACTGCGCAAGATAATGGTAGAACCACACATCTGCGCCACCGCGCTGGAAATTACCCGCAAACATATTGATGATAAACACGCCAATGTAAAAATTGCGGATGAGTTATCCGCCACCACCAGCGTCAAGATCCCCGCTGTACACAGCGAAGCAGACACGCTGTTTCTGGAGATGCTCAAAGATCTGGTGCGGGACGAGAAAGCGCTGTATTAAGCTAATCCAGATAAATCATCATCGGGGTCTTCGTGGCCCCGTCTTAACTAAAAAAGCATCCCCCTCCTCTTAACATACCCCTTGCTATAACTTACACTTAACACCCTCAAAGGCAGTGAAGCCAATAGAATGACACCCCCGCTTGTCAAACAAGCGATTGCCACAGAATTAAAGGAATAATTCATATGTCAGTGCGCATCAGCGACCATCCAGCTTGCGATAGTAAAAAACTGTTTATTGAAGTCACCGGTATCAATCACACTACTGATCAGACATTTCAATTTTACGATCTTAGCGATAATACCCAACAGGAATATATTGAAGCCAAGCAGGCTATAGAGCAGGTCGATGACACCACTATTTTCAGTTGGGACTGGACCCCCGAAACAGAAAACCGCAATGTTTGGCTCTCAATTTCAGGTGATAGTGGTCCCATAAAGTTGCCACTGTTTCCCGATGTAGCAGACGTACCCCGTCAGTTGAAAAACCAACACTATCAGCTTCAGGCCATCTTACCCATGACCTTGCTGCCCAGTTTTAACCACCTGGACGATACACAACGACTGGCTCCCATTCGCAATGGCTATATCTACCTTATCTACAACAATAAAATATGGCGAGAGATCGCCATTAATCGCCCCTCTGTTGAGCAGATGGAATTTCGCGACATTAACCTCTACGCTCACCGTGTGGGCCGTGACAAACCTTTTAACAAAGGGCCTCGCGAAGCCAGCGGTACACCACTGAAAGATATCTGGCTACCCCTTAAAGCAAACAACCGTACTGTGCATCTGCGGGCAGCCTATTCTGAAGTTCAGTGGAGCGCAGCCTATCTCAACTTTTTAGAACAGAAAGAAAACTGGCCTTTGTTGGCACAACGCAGCCATACCGTAAACCCAAACCAAATTGAGAATCTGTATCAACAGTTTCAACATGGTTTTATACCCCCGATGCGCCTGCGCGAACCGGAGCTGGAAACTCAACTGGCGGAACCAGCCAACCACAACCGTGATATCAGCGGCAACTACCGGGGCAACTTATATAGTCAGATGCAGCAAGAGATCGCGAGCATGCGCTACAGCGCTCAGAGCGCTGCCGATGCGATTAAATTCGATACGCCGTTAAGGATGGAATATGGTGTCCGCAGCGCAGCACTGAATCAACAGGTCAATGGTATAAATGACGAACAGAAATACTGGCAGCCAATCAATGGCAGCGATTATCTCAGCGAAGCCCGCGAACGCAAACTACGCTTATTACAACTCCCCGACCCGCTATTCGATCTTCGCCACCATACTCAGATGGCGATGCAGGTCAGTGCCTGCCTGTTCCATATTCTGGAAGACGCGGGTCAGCAGAAATACTTTCAGAGCGCCGAGCTGGTGCAACGCTTTGTGGTGCCAGATAAACTGCCCAACGGTCAGGAAAACCCCAACCACAAGCACCTGGACAGCTTTGACTTCAGCCCTATCAGCGTATTCCAGCGCACGCTGCGCACGATAGAACGGCAACGCTGCCATGCGGATATGGCGCTATTCCAGGAAGCCCTTGGCCAAACGCTGGATAATCCGGCCACCGCTGCGGCAGTGCGGGATATCACCAGCCAGGAACGCGGCGCCCCCGGCGCCTACCGATTAGTCGGCAATGCCTTCCAGGCCCTGAGCCTTAACCTCACCGCTATCGATCCGCTGCAGGACAACGGTCAACCGCAAGACTGGCCCGGCCGCAGCACCATCGCCAACTTCTACACTCGGGGCGCCAGCCATCCGCTGCATGCCCTGCTCTACCCCCCTGCCGATCAGGTGCCGCTGGACACCGCTTACACCGCGCCCAGCCCAGTGAACGACGGTAGTGGCCTGGCAAACACAAGCAACATCGCCGGCTGGGCCGGAGATACCCTGCTGCTGAATGATCAGATAGAAAATCTGGAACAGGCGCTCCTGCTGGCCGAAAACAGCGAAGATGGCTTTAGCGGCAGCCGCCGCCTTCTGAATACCGCCGACGGAGTCCTCAGTGGTTTCTTTACCGCCATGCTGGCACTGCAGAACAAAGCCAGCGCCCGCGCCAGCCTCAGCGAACTGGTCGAAACCATCGAATTCAAGTCAGCCTACCTCGACAATATCCGTCTGGGCAAACTGATAGCGCCGGACAGTTTCGGGCAAGCCACCTTTATTCCCACCTCCGGCGAATCGATTGCGGGCGCCTATGTGGTGGGGGTACACAGCAAAAAAGCCGGGCTGCACTTTGGCCTCACTGAAGGACTGCGGAAGCAAACGACCGGACAACGTACCGGCGTACTCCAGGATAGCAACGGTAAACTATTGGCCTCCACCAATAAACGCAGTTTGCAAGGTACCGAGCTAAGACAGGGTGCCACTGCCCGCAGCAAAGCCGACCTCAAGGCTCTGGTGATACCCGATGATAATCCTGTCACCCAGATGAAGGTCGAACAATTAGCGAAAGAAGCCGATCTGGCGGACAAACTGAAGCCCCAGAGCAAAGCGGGCGGCATCGCCGGACAGGCCTACACGAGGCTGGGGGTTCCCTACTTTATTGTGGTGCTGGAGATTGTTAATTTGCAGAGGGCAGTAGCGGGGTTTGAAGGGAAAAGTACGTCTTATATTCTAACTTCAGGAGCTAGTGCATTTTGGGATCTTGGTGTAGCTATAGTCAATGCTTCAAACTTTCTGTCACGAGAAACAGGCCGTGTAGCCACTTATACAACCAAGACCATTATTAAGTTACCAGCAAGTGCTGTCAGGCTCCTCTCCGCGCCTTCTTTAGGCCTGCATCTTGAAAGGAGCCTAAGCCGACTCAAAATTGCCGGAGTGGTCGGCGGCGCTTTAACAACAGCGGTTGCCATATGGGATACCTGCCTGTTAATTTCCGCCCAGGACAAGGATGCCGCAGCGGCTATGGCAATGGTGGCGCTCGGCACCGGCCTGTCAACTTTTGGTAGCCTCTATACCGCTACCTTCCTAATGAGCCCGCTGGGCTGGATCGGACTAGCCATAGCCCTGGTAGGCTTCGGCCTCTACATGCTGTTTAAAGACAGTCCGATGGAGACCTGGCTTAAGAACGGCCCTTTTGGCGCAAGTCCCGACCGGACCGGCGACTATAAATATCTGCAAAAACCGGACAAGGCCTGGCAACACTTTATCAACCTGATTATGAATCTGCGGATTAAAACCTACCTAATACAGCAGATCGAACTACCCACTAAACTACGTCTGCACCTGGAAAATCTTGGAGCCACTCACGGCGTCTGGGTAACCAGCAACATGTTTGGCCTGAGCAACCCAGATCAGCAAGCATTGCGCTTCCATGCCAGACAGGCAGTATTAAAAAGCACGGTTAAAGTCACCCGCATAGGTCGTCAACGGCCAACGTTCAGTGTAGAACAGTTGAGCCGTTCTGACGCTCCTGTGATCTATCAGCACAAGCTGGATAACGGTTATATCTTCTTCTATCGCTACGATAAAACCGTGCCTCGCCCCGATAGTGAATATAAGCTGCTGGAGGGCAGTAGTTATCTCTATAATTATGATCCCCATTTCCATACCCGGGCCCAGCTGCAGATCGGTGAGCATACCTTCCCCACCCCGCCATTAAACAAAGAGGAAGAAGCCGGCAGCCCTCCCCGCACCCCGACCTTTACAAAAGGGGAATACTGGTGGGCCAATGAATTTGGCTGGGAACAGTAACAGGACTCATTATGAATAAAATAGAAACGCCACAGGATCGATATCAAGACAGCGCCTGGAATAGTCAGCATTACAGCAACCAGAAACCCCGCCCCGAACAGGGAGTGCTGATAAAGCTTCTACAGGGAAGCGACCCCCTGCCCTGGAGCCGGGCCAACGAAACGGTTCCGGTCAGTATGGTTGAGGAACCCACCCCAACCGAGATCAGGCAGCGCCTAAAAGAAAACAAAGGGGAAACCCACTGGGATGAAAACCAGTATAGCGCAGGGTCATTGAATAAATGGGGACTGATCTATTTTTACCTTACGGCCTTCGGTAAAGGTATCTGTACAATGTTCTTACCATTCTTTATTTTGGTTGTAATTATTCTTCCTTTTATATACGAACCTATAACACATTTAGATTTAATCGAGCCGATATATATATATATACTCTATGTTTTTATCCCTTCAGCCCTGATCTGGGGCTACTTCGAAGCCTCAGGCCGGGGATATCTCCCCATGCCCTGGTTTATGAAAGCGGTCAAACATTTCACCTTCAGCCGCAGCACCGGTATGGTCACCCGCTATAAAAACAATAAAGAGCTCTATAGCCATCCTTTCCCCGAATTCGACTGTTATCTGGTTAGCAGCCCCAGCCATCAGGGTATCCTCAGCTATCAGCTGCATCTGGTGCACCGCTATCATCGCTACTTCGACAGTATTCCCCTGCACGGTTTCAGCACCAGCCAGCAACCGGACGAGTTTGAGCGGATCTGGAACCTGATTCAGCGCTATATGGACACCAGCCAACCGATGCCCGATGTACCAGAGTTAGAGCTGGCCCGTCCTCGCGACCCTACAACTGCCGCCTGGGACAAACAACATCACCGCAAGCCCGACTACTGGTTCTCAATGGATGATGACGAGTTTGAAGAGGCGATAAATCAACTGCGTGCCGAACAACGATTTATGCCCACGCAGGGCCCTGAGATCGATCTGTTTAATGGCGGCACTCAAGCCTGATAACGCCTGAGCACACTAACGGACTGAATAGATAGAAATGGACTTCCAACAAATAACGCCCTATAGCAGCACGGCCTGGAACAGCGAGCGCTACTCCAACCAGAAGCCACGCCCGGAACAGGGCTCGCTGATTAAACTGCTGCAAGGTGGTGACCCGCTACCCTGGAGCCGGGCCAACGAAACGGTTCCCGTCAGTATGATCCGGGAGCCAACCTCCGCAGAGATCAAACAGCGCATCAAAGACAATAAAGGGGAAACCTATTGGGATGAGAGCCAGTATAGCGCAGGCTCATTAAATAAATGGGGACTGATCTATTTTTACCTTACTGCAATCGCCAAAGGTTTTTGCACGATAGGCGGACCACTTTTCATCATTGTGATTTTAGGCTTTATTATTTTTGACACCAGCTTAAATTTTAATGAACTACTAGAAACCTTATATATATATATACTCTTTGTCTTCCTTCCATGCGGACTGATCTGGGGCTACTTCGAAGCCTCGGGCCGCGGCTACCTCCCCATGCCCTGGTTTATGACAGCGGTCAAACATTTCACGTTTAGCCGTGCTACCGGCATGGTCACCCGCTACAAAAACAATAAAGAGCTCTATAGCCATCCTTTCCCCGAGTTCGACTGTTATCTGGTTAGTAGCCCCAGCCATCAGGGGATTCTCAGCTACCAGCTGCATCTGGTGCACCGCTATCATCGCTACTTCGATAGCATCCCCCTGCACGGCTTCAGCACCAGCCAGCAACCGGACGAGTTTGAGCGGATCTGGAACCTGATCCAGCGCTATATGGACACCAGCCAATCGATGCCCGATGTGCCTGAACTGGAACCCGCCCGGCCCCGCGACCCCACGACTGCTGCCTACGATGCTAAAACCAATCGTAAACCTGATTACTGGTTCTCAATGGATGATGATACATTTCAGAAAGCGCTTCAGGAGCTGCGCTTCGGTCCCTCAATGGGCCCGGAGATCGATCTGTTTAATGGCGGCACTCAAGCCTGATAACGCCTGAGCACACTAACGGACTGAATTGATAAAAATGGACTTCCAACAGATAACGCCCTATAGCAGCAGTGCCTGGAACAGCCAGCGCTATTCCAACCAGAAGCCACGCCCGGAACAAGGCACGCTGATTAAACTACTACAGGGGGGTGACCCCCTGCCCTGGTGCAGGGCCAACGAAACCGTTCCGGTCAGTATGATTGAGGAACCCACCCCAACCGAGATCAAGCAGCGCATCAAAGACAATAAAGGCGAAACCCACTGGGATGAGAACCAGCATAGTGCTGGGTCACTGAATAAATATGGATTAATCTACTTTTATCTTACTGCTATAGCCAAAGGAATATGTACCATATTACTACCTGTGTTTATTGCTGTATTACTTTCTTTTGCTGTTTTTGACGGCTGGGGCTTTACAAAAATCGCTGGGGCCATATATATATAGCATTTACGTGTTCCTTCCTTCAGGCCTAATCTGGGGCTACTTCGAAGCCTCTGGCCGCGGCTACCTCCCCATACCCTGGTTTATGAAAGCGGTTAAACATTTTACCTTCAGCCGCAGCACCGGCATGGTCACCCGCTATAAAAATAATAAAGAGCTCTACAGCCACCCTTTCCCGGAGTTTGACTGTTATCTGGTCAGCAGCCCCAGCCATCAGGGGATTCTCAGCTATCAATTGCATCTGGTGCACCGCTATCATCGTTACTTCGACAGTATTCCCCTGCACGGCTTCAGCACCAGCCAGCAACCGGATGAGTTCAAACGGGTCTGGAACCTGATCCAGCGCTATATGGACACCAGCCAACCGATGCCCGATGTGCCTGAGCTGGAACCCGCCCGTCCTCGCGACCCCACGACGGCTGCCTACGATGCTAAAACCAATCGTAAACCTGATTACTGGTTCTCAATGGATGATGATACATTTCAGGAAGCTCTTCAGGAGCTGCGCTTCGGTCCCTCAATGGGTCCGGAGATTGATCTGTTTAATGGTGGCATACAAGCCTGATAACACTAACGGACTGAATAGATAGAAATGGACTTCCAACAGATAACGCCCTATAGCAGCAGTGCCTGGAACAGCGAACGCTACTCCAACCAGAAGCCACGCCCCGAACAAGGCACACTGACCAAGTGGCTACAGGGCGGTGATCCCCTCCCCTGGTCACGCCCCAACACAAGCCTTCCAGCCAGCATGATCCAGGAACCCACCCCAACCGAGATCAAGCAGCGTCTAAAAAATAATAAAGGCGAAACCCATTGGGATGAAAAAAAGTATGGGGCAGGATCACTAAACAAGTGGGGGTTAATTTACTTTTACTTAACCATGTTTGGTAAGGGCATTTGTACTATCTTTGCTCCTATTTTTTCAATAGTCGTTTTATGTTTCATAATTTTTGACGACAATCTTGATTTCAATGAATTAGCAGATGTCATATTTATATATATAGCCTATATTTTCCTCCCTTCCGGCCTAATCTGGGGCTACGCTGAAGCGTCTGAACATGGATATTTACCCATGCCTTGGTTTATGAAAGCGGTAAAATACTTTACCTTCAGCCGCTCCACCGGCATGGTCACCCGCTACAAAAATAATAAAGAGCTCTATAGCCACCCTTTCCCGGAGTTCGACTGTTATCTGGTCAGCAGCCCCAGCCATCAGGGTATACTCAGCTATCAATTGCATCTGGTGCACCGCTATCATCGTTACTTCGACAGTATTCCCCTGCACGGCTTCAGCACCAGCCAGCAACCGGATGAGTTCAAACGGGTCTGGAACCTAATCCAGCGCTATATGGACACCAGCCAGCCGATGCCTGATGTGCCGGAACTGGAGCCAGCCCGGCCCCGCGACCCTACAACTGCCGCCTGGGATAAGCAACATAACCGCAAGCCCGACTACTGGTTCTCAATGGATGATGACGAGTTTGAAGAGGCGATCGCTCAACTGCGCGCCGAACAACGCTTTATGCCCTCCCAGGGCCCGGAGATTGATCTGTTTAATGGCGGTACTCAAGTCTGAGTAGCCTGACATTGACTGCCGTAATAGTTAACACATGGAGGTGTAACCGATGAATCATTCTGTATTGAAAGATCTTAGTTTTTCCAAAGCCAGTGAATACACTGAAAAGATGGCCAGGTTAAACAAAAATCTGAACAGTCTTAAGTACCAGCTGTTGTTCGCTTATCTGTTATTAACGTTCACACTCTTTGCGATGATAAATTTCCCCTACCTACCGGTATACGCATTTGTCATTATTTTCATATTCCCGATATTGTCGGTATCACGTCAAATCAAACACTATGAACACGCCATTCAAACACTAAAAGAATCCGTCGAAGATTTTGACTTCTATATGCACTGATTTTCGTCATAAAAAAACGCGCTGGCCTTTCGGACAACGCGTTTTTATTTAACCAACTCTAAAGAGTAGGCAGCATCAGATCACAAACAGGTGGTGCTTTTTCTTACCCAGTTTCACCAGGAAGAAACGACCGTAAGTGCCGTTCGCAGCGGCGAACACTTCAGCCGCTTTCATGTTGTCATCCATACCCTTCTCAGCACCGTTAACGATAACAGCATTACGCTGCAAGGCATCTTTGATCTGTTTACCGGAAGCCGCCAGACCCGCATCACTCAGCAGAGTGGTCAGCGGTGTTTCCACCAGGTCAATACCTGCAAGACTGGATGACGGCAGACCATCCAGTTGCAGCTGTTCAAAATCCGCTTCGCTCAGGTCAGAGAGGTTTCCACTGAACAGGGCGTCAGTAATGCGCATCGCAGCAACCAGCCCCTCTTCGCCATGCACCAGACGGGTCACTTCCCTTGCCAGTACCGACTGTGCTTCAGGGCGGCCTTCACGCTCAGCATCCGCTTTTTCCAGTGCATCGATCGCTTCAATGGATAAAAAGGTGAAGTATCTGAGGAAGTTGTATACATCAGCATCATTAGTCTGCAGCCAGAACTGATAGAAGGCGTATGGTGAGGTTTTAGCCGGCGACAGCCAGATAGTGCCAGACTCAGTTTTACCAAACTTAGTACCATCAGATTTGGTAATCAGTGGCAGGGTCAGACCAAAGGCTTTGTTGCCGTTCATGCGCCGGGTCAGCTCGGTACCACCGGTGATATTACCCCACTGATCAGAACCACCGATCTGCAGGGTGCAGCCGTGACTGGCGTTCAGTTGCTGATAATCATAAGACTGCAGAATCATGTAGGTAAATTCGGTAAAGGAGATCCCCTCACCTTCCCGGTCGATCCGCTGTTTGACCGACTCCTTAGCAATCATCTGGTTAACGGAGAAATGCTTACCCACATCCCGCAGGAAGGTAAGAATATCCATCCCCCGGGTCCAGTCGAGGTTATTCACCACCTCTGCACTGTTTGCACCACAGTCGAAGTCGATAAACTGACTCACCTGACCTTTGAGTTTTTCAACCCAGCCCGCCACGGTGCTGTCATCGTTGAGTTTGCGTTCCTGGGCTTTAAAGCTCGGATCACCGATCAGACCGGTGGCACCACCCACCAGCGCCAGTGGCTTGTGACCGGCCTGCTGAAAACGTTTCAGCGCCAGCAGTGGCACCAGTGAACCGATGTGAAGACTATCTGCGGTGGGGTCAAAGCCACAATAGAGGGTAACAGAGCCTTCAGCCAGGTGTTGTTCCAGCTCTTCTTCACTGGTCATCTGCGCGATCAGTCCGCGCGCACTGAGATCCTGTAACAGTGTTTTGTCTGTCATTGCCGTCTATTAACCTTCACAAAATAAGTAGTAATCATGGATTGGGGGCATATTCTACCCTTCCACATTAAATCCGACAAACCTATGATGTTCAGATCAAACAAAGCCAACACTTTTTTCAGGCTAAACATCGCTTTACTTACATGCGGCTTACTTACAGCAACTGCAGACAGAACTTTCCTCTGAAAACGCGTTCTGATAGAGCTGACCGGACGCGCAACCCTGTCATCCTGATCTGAAAAAGAGACAACCGCGTCTGCGGATGCTGAACTTTTCGCTTAATTTGTAACGTTTTTCGCCGATACAGGGTGAATATTTCGATTATGTGACAGCATCCGGTATAATTCAGCGAATTTTTGCATACAGAGGTACAGTGCCGTGTTTTTAGTTGAACGGTTAAAAAGGCATCTCCCGATCACCCACCTGATGGCGGTCATCATCTGTACAGCCATTATCGGTCTGACAGCGATGCTGATGCCGTCTGCGGAGGCTCCGGCTTCAGACGCGCCAACGACATTCAGCCAGCCTCAAATCAACGACTCAGAACCACCGTCTCCATTCGGTCTACAGTCTGCCACACCACATGCAGATAAGACTAAGCCCGATCAGATGGCGATGATGTCACCCGCAGCCCAGCCAGCGTCCCCTCAGCCAGAAGAGCAGAAACCAGACGTTTGGCAGGATGTGACCGTTCGCAGTGGCGATACCCTGACTTCTGTGTTTCAACGGGCGGGTCTTAGCAGCCGGGATGCTTTTCTGGTGAGTGATGCCGTTAAAGGCACTGAAGCGCTGAAACGAATCTACCCTGGCCAGACCATCAGCTTTGTTATCGACGATAAACAGTTGGTTAAACTAAAGCATATCCGCAATCAACTGCAAAGCACTCTTCTAAGCGCCACCGATCAGGGCTACAGCGTTAAAGAGATAACCAAGCAACCTGATATCGAGTCCCGTTTTGCTTCCGGCACCATCGAAAACTCCCTGTTTCTTGATGCCTCTGCTGCGGGCCTGTCCGACAAGATGATTATGGAGCTGGCCGCGATTTTTGGCTGGGACATCGACTTTGTTCTCGACCTGCGTCAGGGCGATAGTTTCAACCTGATCTACGAAGAGAAGTTTCTCGATGGCAAAAAGATCGGTGAAGGCGACATCCTCTCTGCCCAGTTCGTTAATCAGGGTGAAACCTACACCGCTATCCGCTTCACCGACAGCGATGGCAACAGCAGCTATTACACGCCGGAAGGCGACAGCATGCGCAAAACGTTCCTGCGTAGCCCGGTGGATTTTGCTCGCATCAGCTCCAGCTTCAAAACCAACCGAAAACACCCTGTGCTGGGTCTGACCCGCGCCCATAAAGGCACTGACTATGCTGCGCGCACCGGCACACCGATCAAAGCGGCTGGCGATGGCAAGATTATCTGGCGCGGCAAGAAAGGCGGCTACGGCAACTGCGTGATCGTCCAGCATGGCGGCAACATTACCACCCTCTACGGCCATATGAATAACTTCCGCAAAGGCCAGAAAACCGGCAGCCGGGTCAGCCAGGGTGATGTGATCGGCTATGTAGGAAAGACCGGACTCGCCTCAGGTCCGCATCTGCACTACGAGTTCCGGGTTAATGGTGTACATAAAAACCCGCAGACAGTAAAACTACCTCAGGCGGCATCTATTGATAACGCTGAGCGTAAAAAGTTCTTAGTCGTGGCTGAAACATCACTGGCACAACTGGAGTCGTTCAAAGCAACTCAGCTGGCATCAGCGGCTAACTGATCTCAGCATCCGGCAGGCAGACACCTCAATGAGCAGCCCAACTCCTGACCCAATGAATGCGCCCCTCTATATAGGCCTGATGTCGGGTACCAGCCTGGACAGCATCGATGCGGTAGCAGTTCGCTTTGAACCGGCATTTGAGCTGCTTGCCTGTCATAGCGAACCGATCCCTGCGGCTATCCATGCAGCCACCCTGGCGCTGTTCGACCCCGGTGATAATGAGATTGAACGACTGGGGCGACTGGATCTTGAGCTCGCTGAACTGTTCGCCACCGCCGTCGAAAACCTGATTCGCCTGAACGCTCTGGACCGCCAGCAGATCGCCGCGATTGGCAGCCATGGACAGACTATTCGTCACCGACCCGAGGCACATTTCACCCTACAGATTGGCGACCCGAATCTGATCGCCGAACGCACCGGCATCACCACCATCGGTGATTTCCGTCGCCGTGATATGGCTGCAGGCGGTCAGGGCGCACCACTGGTGCCCGCGTTTCACAGTGCGCTGTTTCGTCACCCTGATCATAACCGGGTGCTGGTAAATATTGGCGGTATGGCTAACATGACCATTCTGGAAGCAGCTAAGGATAAACCGGTGCTGGGTTACGATACCGGCCCCGGTAATGTGCTGATGGACAGCTGGATTATGCAGCACAAAAGCGAAAGCTATGACCGGGATGGGCGCTGGGCCGCTACAGGCAAAGTACTGCCAGCACTACTGGAAAAACTGCGAGCACTACCCTACTTCAGTGAAGCTCCCCCAAAAAGCACCGGCCGGGAGCAGTTTAACCTGCATTGGCTGGAGCAGACGGTGCAGACCCTCACAGAAAAACCATCGTCTGAAGATGTTCAGGCAACCTTGCTGGAACTTACCGCAGTGTCGATTGCCGATGCCATCAAAAGCCACCATCTGAGTGACTTGCAGATATTTCTCTGTGGTGGCGGCAGCCACAACAGCCTGCTGAAAGCCCGGCTGACTCAACTGCTGAAACCACACTATCTGAGCACCACCGCAGAACTGAGCCTTGATCCGGACTGGGTTGAAGCGGCAGCATTTGCCTGGCTGGCCTACCGCACCCTCAACCGGATGAGCGGTAACGTTCCGGAGGTTACCGGCGCTGCAGGATATCGGCCGCTGGGGGCAATTTACTGGGGTTGACTAGCCTGAAACTTCAAACCTAACCTACCGCCAACAATGGAATCAGCTGATTCTTATTCACCATCAGGTCGGCCAGGGTGTAGTTTCGCAACGTATCGATAAATGCCCGCATCCCTTCAATCAGGGCTTTTTTCAATTCACAACAGGGAAGCAACTGACAGGATGTCGTGGTGCAATCAACACCGTCGAGATAATTTTCTAACTGTTCGATAACCTCCCCGATATTGATCGTTTCAGGGCTAACTGCCAGCCGGATTCCACCATTTTTGCCGCGAATTGTCTGCACATATCCCAGTTTTGCCAGTTGCCCGATCACTTTAACCATATGACTCTGAGACACCTGATATACAGCAGAGACTTCTGCCACGCTACTGAGCCGCGCCTCTTCCAGAGTAGCCAGATACATCAGAGTACGCAGGCCAAAATCAGTGAAAGCGCTTAATCTCATGGACACTCCTCAGGGTCAAAACAATAAAAAACGGGGTATAGACAACTATACCCCGTTTAATTGCCTCGCCATAGCGGCAGCAATCATAAACGCCTCAACAATAAATTGCAGCAGGTGGCCAGTGCAGCCGCTTGTGGATAAAGCTTAGCCCACAGGCCCAACTGGTCGGTACTAAAACAGAAGAACAGCGACATCACACCGGCAACCACAGCACTCTTAACGATCAGTTTCACTTTGCTCAAGCCAGACTTTCCCCCGGGCCAAACACTTCATAGTGAAGCCGGTCATCATCAATATTACGATCTTTCAACTGCTGATAGATCGCCTTCATAAACGGCAACGGTCCGCAAAAATAATACTCGGCATCTTCCGGGCAATAATGTTCAAGCCAGTCGGCGGTGATATAACCTGAGTGGTCATAATCAACCCCCTGCCGGGCATCGCTCAAATCATCATAAAAGGTGACTGCGGTCAGCTCGGGGAAGTCCCTATTCAGGCAATGGATATGTTCTGCAAACGCATGGGTATTACGGTTACGGGTGCCATGCAGCCAGACAATTTTCCGACAGTCCTGATTGAACAGCAGCTGATTCAGCATACTCAGCATCGGTGTTATCCCCACCCCTCCACTAATCAATACCACGGGGCGATTATTCTGCTGCAAAAACAGATCGCCACCGGGCATATGGATCGCCAGGCGACTACCCACCTCAACCTGAGTATGCAGATAATTAGACACCCGGCCTTCAGGTATATCAGCAGCCGGTGAAGGCTCTCGTTTGACTGAGATTCGATATCCCTCTGGAGTATAACGATCAGACAGACTGTATTGGCGAATCTCTTCATGTTCCCAGTCCGGATTCACAATTTTCAGGCTGAGAAACTGACCCGCAAGGTAAACAGGTAGCGGCTTGCCATCCACCGGGCTCAGATAGAAAGAGCGGATCTCATCGCTCTCATCGACTATACGGGTAACGCTGAACGCTTTAAAACCAGCCCAGCCCTCTGCTTCTGCCTGTGCATAAAGCTGTTGCTCGCGTCCGATCAGAATATCCGCCAACTGTTGATACGCTTCTGCCCAGGCTTGCAAAACACTGTCTGTAGCCACCTCTTCACCTAACACCGCTCTGATCGCCTTCAGCAGGTTACGCCCGACAATCTCATACTGCGGCGGGGTGATATCAAGACTGAAATGCTTCATGGCGATTTTTTCGACCGCGCCACTCAGTGCACCAAGATTATCGATATTCGCGGCATACCCCAGGATAGCGGCCGCCAGAGTTGACTGCTGTCGGCCGTTCGCCTGACTGGCCATATTGAACACATGCTGAAGTTCCGGATTCTCGGCGAATAGCAGCCGATAAAAATGTTGTGTGATCGCTTCTCCCGATGCCTGAATAGCAGGCACTGTCGCTTTCACAATGGCAATTGTTTCTGTTTGCATAACCACCCTTCCTAATTAACAAAATTGATCTTTTCATTTTTTATAGTGACGCACTGAAGCGATGTTTCAGCGTTGCCGATTGCGTTGCAAAATATCGTAATGGCAGGCCTCTAAAGGAGGAAACAGCTCCCGTTCTTCAAAACGGATGTGATCTTTAAGCAGGATTGCAAACGCCTTTACGCCCTCTGCATCCTGAGCACTCATCAATGAACGCAGTTGCCGGTGTTCTTCTTGAAAACGATTCAACAATGGCTCGCTGATGCCCTGAACCAACAACTCTTCCTCTGCGAAATGCGCATTGAGATCGGTTTGCACTGCCTCACAGATCCCCGCCCAGTAACTCAGCATTGAATCTGAGCCCTGCTCGGAGAGATCCTGCAACCGTTTGACATAGACCAGGCCGGTATGATGCTCCCGGCTCAGGGGCTGAAGAAGCGCAGACCTTTTCACTAAATGACTCCGAAAGCAGGATATATAATAATATTCATTTGAAATACATATTATTGAGATATAATATTCATGTCAAATGAATATTAATAGGGAGACTGACAATGGTTATCTGGTCTACAAGTGAGATATGTGTCTTTTTTGCGGTTATCGGAATGATCGTTTTTAAGCTCTGGAGTGTCTGGCACGTGTCGCTTAAAGCGGGGGCTAATCGTGAGGGGCGCGCTATTTTTCTCGGAATACTAGGCGGTCTGACACTGTTTGGCCTGACCGCAAAAATGTATATCTCCCATGTCCTGGGCTAATCAGGAAGCCTGAAAAATAAAAAAGCCAGCAGATGCTGGCTTTTTGAATGTTGTAACAGATGTTAATCAGATCGAGAAAGAGGATCCACAACCGCAGGTAGTCGTCGCATTGGGATTATTGATGACAAACTGTGAACCCTGCAGGCCCTCTTTGTAATCCACTACCGAACCTACCAGATACTGATAGCTCATCGAGTCGATCACCATGGAAACGCCATCGTTATCGATCTCGGTGTCATCATCGGCAACCGCCTCATCAAACGTGAAGCCGTAAGAGAAACCCGCGCAACCACCACCAGTAATATATACCCGCAGTTTAAGGTTATCGTTCTGTTCCTCTTCGATCAGACTTTTCACCTTGGCGGCCGCGGAATCGGAAAACACCATATCCGGCTGCTGGTCAGTCATCTCTGTCATATCTGCTCCACTAAAAAATAGTTTTACCTGTTCAGGTAGGTATTATCTATTTAACCAACTAAAATAGTCAAGTATAGATAATTAACCTTTACGGCATCATCCCTGCGTGACGCAGACCTTCGGTCTCATCAAAACCAAACATAATATTGAGATTCTGAATCGCTTGCCCGGCAGCGCCCTTGACCAGATTGTCGATCACTGACAGTACTACCACAGTGTCATCGTTCTGTGGTCGGAACACACTGATACGACACATGTTAGCGCCTTTAACGCTGCGGGTTTCTGGCAGACTGCCGGCTGGCATCACGTCCACAAATGGCTCATTGGCATAGCGCTGTTCAAACAGCTCCTGCAAACCATCGGTCGGATCTTTGAGAATACCGTAAAGCGTTGCATGGATACCGCGAATCATCGGCGTCAGGTGGGGCACAAAGGTCAGACCAACGGGACGGCCTGCGGCTTCACTCAGCCCCTGCTTCACCTCTGGCAGATGACGATGTCCGGCAACCGCATAGGCTTTCATGCTTTCACTGCTTTCACACAACAGCGAACCGACACTGGCACCACGACCGGCACCACTAACACCGGACTTAACATCGGCAATCAAACGACGATGATCGATCAGGCCGTTTTCCACCAGCGGCAGAAAGCCCAGCTGGGTCGCGGTTGGATAGCACCCCGGACAGGCAATCATCCGCGCGGTTTTAATCAACTCCCGGTTCACTTCCGGCAGACCATAGACCGCTTGCGCAGCCAGTTCTGCACTGGTGTGCTCCATGCCATACCATTGAGACCAGAGTTGCAGATCTTTAATCCGGAAATCCGCGCCCAGGTCGATCACCCGCACTCCCCGCTCCACCAGCTCAGGGGCCATCTTCATCGCCACCCCATGCGGGGTAGCAAAGAACACTGCATCGCACTGTGCCAGGGTATCCACATCCGGTACCGTAAACTGCAGATCGTAGTGACCACGCAGGTTGGGGTACATATCGTCAATTCGCATACCTTCCTCAGAGCGGGAGGTAATCACCTCGACCGATACTTCAGGATGATTCGCCAACAACCTTAGCAGCTCTACGCCGGTGTACCCGGTGCCGCCTACGATACCTACTTTGATCACTTTGACCTCACAAATCGTTCTACGGTTTTCTATTCAGTCTGCGTATGATACAAACCCTTGAGGGGCATTACTATTGCGTATAGATAAAATAGGCAGTCAAAAGCCCATCTGCTAAGGCTTTCTATCACGCGCGTTTAAAAACAGGCTGATCAGTTCCCGATGTTCAAAGACTCCCTATCATTCGCTCACTTCCGTAATCGGCTGGCCCATGCAGAGGCTCTGCCGCAGCTGGTGTTGCTGGGGATCATGTCAGGGCTGGTTTCCGGTATGGTGATTCTGGCCTTTCGGCTGATGATCGATCTGCCACTGGAGTTCTGGTTGCCCGGCGGGCAGAGTGAAAATTTTGAAGGACTACCTGTCTGGCTGCGCATTGTGTTGCCGATCATCGGCGTTATCGTGATTGCATTGCTGTTCTGGCAGCTGTTACCAGCCACCCGAAAAGTGGGTGTTGTCCATGTGCTCGAACGGCTTAGCTACCATCAGGGCAACCTGCCCGCAAAAAATATGCTGGTACAGTTTTTCGGTGGTGGCATTGCACTGTTAACCGGCCAGTCAGTTGGCCGGGAAGGGCCAGCGATCCACCTGGGCGCTGCCTGCGGTAGCCTTATCGGCCAGGTGTTTAAGCTGCCCAACAATACCCTGCGATTACTGGTGGGCTGTGGTGTGGCAGCGGCGATATCCGCTGCATTTAATACCCCATTGGCCGGGGTAATTTTTTCCATGGAAGTAATTCTGATGGAGTACACCGTGATCGGCTTCACCCCGGTACTGGTTGCCTCGGTCACCGCAGCTTTGCTGATCCGGATAACCTACGGCGCGGAGTCAGTGTTCACTATCCCGGCACTACAGATACAGTCTGTCTCTGAAATTCCTTTTGTGATTCTGCTGGGCGTTATTTGTGCCCTGCTCGCCGCGGGGTTTATCCGTATTATGGTACAGACGCAGAAGTCAGTTAGCTGGCCTCTGGGGGTAAAACTTTTAGTCGCCGGCAGCCTAACAGGGCTGGTAGCAATCTGGTATCCACAGGTAATGGGGCTCGGCTATGACACCATCTCTGAGGTGCTACAGGGAAATGTGAGCCTGACACTACTGGCGGGGCTGCTAATTGCTAAATCGTTATTGACGCCCATCGTTCTCGGGCTGGGTATTCCCGGCGGCCTGATCGGCCCAACGCTTTATATCGGTGCTGTGGCCGGCGCCACCTTCGCGATGCTGGTCGCCCATTATACCGGCGAAAGCAATTCCGGTGTTGGCTTCTACGCCATGCTGGGGATGGGCGCGATGATGGGGGCCGTGCTGAACGCACCACTGGCGGCCCTGATAGCCCTGCTGGAACTGACCGGCAACCCCAATATTATTTTCCCCGGTATGCTGACGATTGTGGTCGCCAGCACCGCCGTGCGTTTCTTCTTTAATCAACCATCGATTTTTCTCAGCTCGCTCAAAGCGCAGGGGCTGGACTACCGTCAGGAACCACTGACACAGGTACTCTCACGGCTGGGTGTCGAAAGCGTGATGAATACCAGTTTTGTCCGCTGTGATATGAAAATCGGCTGTGAGTCAGCAATAAAAGCACTGGAACAGCGGCCCGAGTGGCTTATTCTGGAGGACAAAAAAGGCCTTCCCCGCTATATTCTGTTACCCGCCGATCTGCAATATTTTATCGACCGGGAGACTGAACTGAACGGTTTTAATCCACAGCTTGAACTGGACCTTCTCGAAGTACCTGCCATTCGTAAAGATATTGTTTCCCTGGGCGTCAATGCGACGCTCAAAGAAGCCCTGGACAGGATGAACAGTGAACGGCTGGATGCCTTGTGGATACAGAACTACAGCAAAGAGATTACCGGCACCATCACCCGTGAACAAGTCGAACAGTTCTATACCCAAAAAACAGATTAACCCGCCAGCAGAGCAACCGATCAGCCGATGAAAAATTTCCAGTTACAAGGCCTGTACGCCATTACCGATAGCAAACTAATGCCCGATACCGACAGTATGCTGTTTCAGGTGGAACAGGCTCTGCGCGGTGGCGCTCAGATTATCCAGTACCGCGACAAATCTTCCGATCACCCCCGGCGCCTTCAGCAGGCGCTGGCACTGGTTGACCTGTGCAATCAGTTCAGTCGCCCCCTGCTGATCAACGACGATACCGTGTTAGCCAAAGCCTGTTGCGCTCATGGCGTTCATCTGGGACAGAGTGACGGCAATATCCGCCAGGCCCGTGAATATCTGGGTGTCGACGCGATTATCGGTAACACCTGCCACAGCTCTCTGGAGCTGGCGCAGATAGCCTGTGAGCAAAGTGCGGATTACGTCGCCTTTGGCGCTTTTTTCCCTTCCAGCACCAAACCCGATGCCACACCCGCACCGATTGGCCTGCTCAATGAAGCAAGATCAACACTCCCCGTTCCGGTGGTAGCGATTGGCGGCATTAATATGGATAATGCAGGGCAGGTAATTTCAGCCGGGGCGGATATGATCGCAGTGATCCACAGTCTGTTTGCCAGTGATGACATTTGCGCCCGGGCCGGACAGTTTGACAGTCTGTTTAACTGATCCGCTCACGACACGAATTTAAGAGAGTTCAACATGTCCCGTTCAGAGTCTTTATTTCAGGCCGCACAGGCCCATATCCCTGGTGGCGTTAACTCACCGGTCCGCGCCTTTAAAGGTGTCGGTGGCACGCCGATCTTCTTCAAGCGCGGTGAAGCGGCTTATCTGTTCGATGAAGACGACAAGCAATATATCGACTATGTTGGCTCCTGGGGGCCGATGATTCTCGGCCACGCTCACCCATCAGTGATGGATGCGGTGCGCAAAGTGATGGATTCCGGACTGGGATTCGGCGCACCGACAGCGATTGAGATCGAAATGGCTGATAAGGTCTGCGAGATGATGCCGGGCATGGATATGGTGCGGATGGTGAACTCCGGCACCGAAGCCACCATGAGTGCCATCCGTCTGGCCCGGGGTTATACCGGCCGTGACAAGATTGTGAAGTTTGAAGGCTGCTACCACGGTCATTCTGACTCACTGCTGGTTAAAGCCGGTTCCGGCATGCTGACGCTGGGCGAGCCTAGCTCTCCGGGTGTACCAGCCAGTCTGGCAGAACACACCATCACCCTCACCTATAACGATATCGACAATGTGCGCGAGGCCTTCGCGGAAGCGGGCAACGATATCGCCTGTATTATTGTTGAGCCCGTGGCTGGCAACATGAACTGTATTCCACCGGTTCCGGGATTCCTCGAAGGACTGCGTGAAGTTTGTGACCAGTATGGCGCAGTGTTGATTCTGGATGAAGTGATGACCGGCTTTCGGGTCTCGCTGACCGGCGCACAGGGTTATTACGGCGTAGTGCCGGACCTGACCACCATGGGCAAGGTTATCGGCGGCGGACTGCCGGTCGGCGCCTTCGGTGGCAAGCGCAAAATAATGGAACACATCTCTCCACTGGGCCCGGTTTATCAGGCAGGCACCCTGTCCGGCAATCCACTAGCGATGGCCGCTGGTCTGGCGATGCTGAACGCCCTTGAGGAAGAGGGCTTCCACGAAAAACTCAGCGCGAAAACTGAACTGCTGACACAGGGTTTTGAAGCAATGGCACTGCGTTATGGCGTGCCGTTCACCACCACGCAGGTCGGCGGCATGTTCGGCCTGTTCTTCACCGATCAGGAACAGGTCACGTGCTTTGCCCAGGTAATGAAGTGCGATGCCGCGAAGTTTGGTCGTTTCTTCCACGGCATGCTGGAAGAGGGTATCTATTTGGCGCCTTCCGCGTTTGAGGCGGGCTTTATGTCTCAGGCGCACACCGAAGCGGATATCAACGCGACTATCGAAGCGGCTGGGCGGGTATTTGCCAAGCTGGCAGCGGAGTAAAACGATTGCTGAGTCTGGCTTTAGGCGCACTGCTGATCGGCGCACTGTTTGCAGCGTTACAACTGCAAAACAGTGCCAAAAATCTGACAAAAGATCAGGCTGATTCGCCACGTACAACCCTGCAGGCGGGCGCGTTAAGCGCCCTCTTTATCGCCCTGTCCGCGTTAGCTGAACTACTGCTCACACAGACAGGCAGTGATATAGAAACCCTGCAACGGATGCTGGCAAACCTAGCGTATTATGCCGCCTTACCGCTCCTGGCAACGGCAATGTTAGTGAGTGCTCGCAATGCTCATTGGGAACGTCCTGCATGGGGCCGCTGGCTGATCGGTCTTTTCGCCCTGTTTGAGTTATTACGACGAATGGAACATGGTGAGCTTTATACACAAGTAGTGGCCGTCTTCGTCTCTGCCGCACTGCTGTTTGCAGCGCTGCTCACACATGAGAAACGACTGCGAGGCGTAACGCTGATTGCCAGTATCAATATGGCGATAGCCCTGCTGCTGACCGGCCCCGGCGCACTATTACCAAACCCTCTTGATGACAACGACTATCTATACCCTCTACTGCTAGCCGGCGCTCTGCCACTGATCGCCAGCGCCATTAAGCAAACAGTGCTTTTTAACCTGCAAAAAAACAGATAACAATAATTGTCCTGTTGATTCAGAACAATGTTGATTTCATTCAACATTAACGACAACACATCGTCTGCATGCAATAAAAAAAATATTTAATATCAGAAACTTATAGACTTACCGTCAGCATCCCTATACAGTGGTCACCAGCTAGAAAGAAGTCTCATATTTACATCCTACATTTCGTTGTATTATTCGTAACACCACGTCCTGCAGTTTCTAAGTCTTAGTCTACAATTTCATGCATTTCCGCCTTTTTAAGGCACACTCTAAATTTCAGGATATTATTATGTCTAATACAACAACTGGCACGGTTAAGTGGTTCAACGAAACTAAAGGTTTTGGTTTTATCGAGCAACTGTCTGGCCCCGATGTTTTCGCTCACTTCAGCGCAATCGTCAGTGATGGCTTTAAAACTCTGGCTGAAGGCCAGCAAGTACAGTTTAGCGTTACCAGCGGTCCTAAAGGACCTCAGGCCGAGAACATTGTAGCGATCTAATCGATAGCTGCTGTTAAAAAAGGGCAAACCTTGCGGGGTTTGCCCTTTTTTTTATTTTGCTAATAGAGAGGGAGCGTTAAACTTTGTTAGCCTGCAACCTCCCCTGCGCATTATCTTTGCTCTTTGTAGTAAACCTCTACTCTGCTCTTTAAAGACAAACCTCTGAGAAAAAGTCTATCCATTCAACAGACATGCTATGGGAGAATATACTTAAGTCATAGAAAGTTAAAAATTTCATCAAGGTCGAGCAAATACAGTTAAAAAGACATAGAAAAATCCGACATCAGTGATGATATCGGATTTCCTAACAAGCTCTGCTGACGCTCAAGTGAGCAGCATTACGCTCATTGCCGGGCTCTTTAAAAATAGCAATAGCTATTCTGATAAAGAAACAGAGCCCTGCTCAACATTTAATTCTGATAATTTCTCAATAAATCGCTGAATGTTTTTCTTTCCCGAACCTTCGTTGGCTTTTCTCAGACGTTCGCTTCCCAAAAAGGCGTCGCCTACAGACGCGGTATAAGGAGCTCTTACAACCTCATCAATTAAAACCTTATTGGTTACCGTATCCACCAAATGGTATCTCACTCGTGTGGTAACAGTCATATCCAATCCGAACAAAGGCTGGTCAACATCAAGCATCTGCACATCGAGCTTATATTTTCCTATCGACGAAAACAGACCGAAGCTATCCAGACTACGTTTTAAAGCAAGAGAGAAGCTCTCGTTACTTATTTCAGATGTCCAGGCTGGATTAGTTTTTTCGCCACCACTAACGGATTGCACATCAACTTGTTTATTAAGAGCAGGATCAAACGAGACTTTAGCCGGCCCGTTGTTTCTATATGTCATATTCTCCATTTTTGCGCCAGAGGCACAACCAAATAGGAAAGCACTACATAAAAAAAGGAAACTAATTCTGAATATACTCATAACTTAGCTCCGTTTCTATTGCCCTAGTTTGCTTGCTTTAGCTTGCTGAGCATCTTTAGCTTTCTGCTCTTCTAAACGAGCAAGCTGTTCGTCTGCATGATAGTTCTTTGCGACATCAATAGCGGGTTGACACTCTTTTAAAATGGCGACGTTTTCCATTGCATTAATCTCACCCTTTACACGAGAAAACTCAGCAGCTTCTGCTCCATCACCACCTTCAAGAGCAAACAAAGCAGGCCAGAACAGTATCATACCGATAGCCATTTGAGCTTTATCGCCCTCAGCTTTTTCATCAAGAACACCTGCTAACTCATGGACTATGTTAATACTGGATTGCAACTCTGCATGCAGTTCAGGGCAACTCAACCCCTTATAACCGGCAGTAGATACATGAGCAGCTTCTAATTCCCGGCTATTCGAGGCACAACCTGAGACTAATACAGAAAAACATAAAGCGGTCAAAGCGGGCTTGAAAATTGATTGCATATTAATCCTTTAAATCTCATAAATAATTCTGAGTCCTGACCATGTTCAGGAAGAACAATTGTGAATTTGAAAGGACAGCATATTCTTCATCCATGGAAAATACGCATGCAAGTAGGCAAGCATAATATTCAACAAAAACTCGAAAAGTTGTCCTTAACGCTGTAATTTTAATCAACGGTCATTTTATTGACCAGTTAAAATTATCTATTATGGTTATAAATATTAGAAAACTACTCACGAAAATTAGTAAAAAGGTAATTCAATGATTACAAAGGACACTAATTATGATATCTGTCTATACGTAAAATCAATGGCCGAAAGCCCGCAAGCCAGGCAGATCTTTCACTCTAATCTCAGCACCATTCACCTCGATCAACGCCTGATCTTTCATCTCTTTAATCAACCGGGAAAAGGTTTCAGGCTGCATGCCTAACTGGGACGCGATCAGTTGCTTAGCCATCGGCAACTCGAAGAGACACTGCTGCGCGGCCGGATCAGGTGCCAGACCTGAAAGATAATTACCCAGTCGGTGACGAGTGTTTTGCAGCGTCAGGGTTTCGATCTCGTTGATCCGCTTATGCAGCTTTACCGCCATCCCCCCCATCAAATGCATCGCCGCTTGGGGATCTGCCATCAGCAGGGATTTATAAGGCTGACTAACAATTGCCACCACCATCGTATCCCCCATCGCTTGTGCATTAAGAGGGTAGTGGTTCTTTTCCAGAAACATCAGGGCTTCCGCAAAGGGATCTCCCTCACGAATCACTTCCATCACTTTTGCCTGCCCCTCGGGGGAGAGCCGAAACAACTGCATACTGCCACTTTTAACAATATAGAAGTGCTTCGATTCATCGCCCTGATTAAACAGCGTTTCACTGTTTTTCAGGCGGATCAGCCGACAGTGAGGCAGCAGTTTCTGGCGCTGTTCCTCCGAAAAGGTCTGAAACAGGAAGTGACCCGCCAGAAAGCTTTCAACAGCTGAATCAATCATCACCTATTCCTGTGGTAGCAAATCAATACAGATTAGCTTTATCCCGGGCATCTGCCGCGCCACTGTGATCGCCCCCTTCACTGCGAATATCGGCAATCAGAAACCAGAGTTTGCGTTCCAGTCCGGATTTACCACGGGCCAGTGTCAGTCCTTTAAGGGCGAACTGTTCCGCCTGCAGATACTGGCCCTGCTGACGACGCAGGTCGGCAAGCCGCAGATAGACATGGGGATCACGTGGGTCGATCCGTTGAGCCCGCTCCAGGCTGCTTTGCGCCGCGCTGTAATCGCCCTGTTTCTGCTGTTCTCTGGCACCCTGAAGCAGCGCTATGATCGCAGGATTACTGTTAGCGACAGGGGTTGGTGCAGCAACCTGACTGTTTATCACCGTGAAGCCCTGCCCGGTATCAACCGGGGTGGTTACCGCCACATCAGAACCGACATTCTGATCGACCGTTACACCGTTTCCGGGCGCAGAACGATCTTCCACAATCGGATTTATATTGGCATTACCGCCCATACAACCGGCCAGTAATGATGTTAAGAGCAGCCCACAGCCTGTCGTTATAACTTTTTTCATTTTGTTTATTCCGATCTGAACCAGCGCTTGAGAAGATCAAGCGGATTACTGATAACGTTATCACCGCACCCGGACGATTCCTTAGGCTCGGTGCCCTCAATAAATGGTAACTGTCGGGCACCCTCGCACCCCTCGCCGGACATTAGCCCGGTAGCATCCTCGACCCAATGATACTTGATAGTCTCGGGTCTCTCCGCCATAAATGGCTGCGGCCGCGCCTGCGCCATAAACTCGGTCCAGACTCTTAAAGCACCGCTACTACCGGTCAGCGGCAACGGTTTATTATCATCCAGCCCCAGCCAGACGACCGCCAGGCGATCGCCAGCAAAACCGGCAAACCAGCTATCCCGCTGATCATTGGTGGTACCGGTTTTACCCGCCACCGTCAGACCTTGGGGTAACCGACTATACACCGAACGGGCGGTGCCTTCGCGAACTACTTCCTGCAAGGCATACTGAACCAGGTGTACCGGGCCGGATGCGACTGTCTGCAGGATATTGTAAGAGTAGCGTGACAGCTCTTCGTTGTGGCTGTCCGTTACCATGCGAATGGCCCGCATCGGCACCTGAAAACCGTTACCGGCGATGGTTTGATACAGCTGCGCGACCTCCAGAGGCGATAACGCGGTCGAGCCCAGCAGCATGGACGGATATTCGTCAACATCACGCTGCAACCCCAGCCGCTTGAGCATATCCACCACCTTTGGTGTACCGATCTCCAGCCCCAACCGGGCTGATGACTGGTTGTAGGAGTGCGCCAGCGCGGTATGCAGTGGCACCGGCCCATGACTGGTACGGCTGTAATTTTGTGGCTGCCACAGGTCACCGTTGGGCAGTTTCACTTCGACAGGCTCATCCTCGATGATCGAAGCAAGGGTATAATCTCCCTCCAGCGCCGCCAGATAGACCACAGGTTTAATCAGCGAGCCCACGGGCCGCAGCGTATCCAGTGCCCGGTTAAACCCCTGATAACGGGTATTACGTCCGCCAATAATCGCCAGCACCTCGCCGCTTAACGGATTGCTGACCACCATCCCGCCTTCCAGCTCTTTAAGCGTTTGACCATAACGTTTCTGCAACTGACCAACCACATCGACCAGACTGTTTTCAGCCCGGGTCTGAACGATCGGGTCCAGCGCAGTAAACACCCGCAGCCCCTCGCTGTTCAGCGCTTCTTCGGGATATTCTTCACGCAGCTGCCGCTTTACCAGATCCAGATAAGCGGGGTAAGCCCCCTTAAGTAAACTCTGCTGTTTGACGACTCCGAGCGGCTGCTTCTCAGCCTCCATCCGCTCTGCCAGGGTGATAGAGCCCTGCTCCTGCAACACTTTCAGCACCAGATTACGCCGTTCGATAGCCCGTTGCGGATGGCGTCGGGGATCATAAAACGAAGGACCTTTAACCAGCGCCGCCATCAACGCGACCTGATGCAACTTCAGTTCGCGGATCGGCTGGGCAAACAGATACTGACTGGCCAGACCGAAACCATGGATAGCCCGGGCGCCCTCCTGCCCCAGATAGACCTCATTAAGATAGGCTTCGAGAATCTCATCCTTGCTGTAATGCAGATCCAGCAGCACCGCCATCGGTATCTCAGTGAGCTTGCGCGTCAGCGATCGTTCAGAACTAAGATAGAAGTTTTTAATCAGCTGCTGCGTCAGGGTACTGCCGCCCTGAACAAAACGTCCCGCTTTAGCATTCACGACCATCGCCCGGGCAATCCCCCGGGGTGAGATGCCAAAATGGTTGTAATAGTTACGGTCTTCGATAGCAATCAGCGCATCCACCAGATGCGGTGGAGCCTCAGACAGCTGAATTAGATCGCGGTCTTCATTGTCTTTCGGGTAGATCCCCCCAATCAGTACCGGTTCTAAGCGTGTCAGCGGCAGCTGATTACCGGACTCATCACGAATACTACTCACAGTATCGCCACTAAAGTCGATCAGCAGTTTGCGGGCATGTTCCTTTCCATCAGGAAAGTCGAAGCCACGGGTATACACCCGCACCCGTGAGGTTGCCCATTCGGCACTACCCGGTTGCGTGGCACGGGAGGTGAACTGATAGCCCAGCCCTTTCAGCTCAATTTTCAGATCATCACGACTGAGCGGCTGACCGGGAAAAAGCTCCAGCGGACGGGCATAGACTTTCGCCGGCAACGCCCAACGTTTTCCTTCAAATTTAGCCCGAACCTGGGCATCCAGATAAACCAGCCCGGCCGCGGCAACCACCAGCATAACCAGGGATATTTTCAGAAGCAGGACAAAAAACCGACGCGTCCAGGAGGGCTTGTTTGGCTGTGTTTTACGACTCTTTGGGGAACGGGATGTTGCTGCCCCTCTCTTTTTTGCCATTGGCTACGTATAATCCTCTGTGAATTCCGGCAACTACTTAAAGCACATATGACTCAAGAACTGATCACAGCCCTGTCAGATCCAAACAATTATCCACATCCGGTCGCCGAGATCCGGGTGATAGAGACGCATATCTCCTGGGTAATTCTGACCGGCGAGATCGCCTATAAAATCAAAAAGCCGGTCAATTTTGGGTTTCTGGATTTTACCAGTCTGGAGAGTCGCAAACACTACTGTTATGAAGAACTCCGCCTTAATCAGCGTTTAGCGCCGGATATTTATCAGGAAGTCGTCGCTATTTGTGGCACACCGGCGAGCCCTACGTTAATCCCCCCTGAATTAACCATTCCTGAACCAGCGTCCGCTTTAACGGATATGGATGCAACAAATTCAGCTTCAACAGTCCCAGAATCAGCCGCTGCTGCCAAACCGTTTGAGTATGCCGTTAAAATGCGGCAGTTTGATGATTCCCTGCGATTAGACAGACTACTACAGAAAAGTGCCCTGACAACCGCTCATATCGATGCCCTGAGCCAGCAGATTGCCGATTTTCACCTGCGGGTACCCCATGCCAGCACCGACGGCCCCTGGGGAGAAAGTGAGACGATCTGGCAGGTGGTCAGTGATAACTTCGCCCACACCGGCGAGCATCTCGAGGCACTTGATGACTGGATGGAGCTGCAACAGTTGGCCTATCAGATAAGCCAGCAGTTCCGTGGACTGTCCTCCAAGATTATACAACGTAAGCGGGAAGGTAATATTCGTGAGTGCCACGGGGATCTTCACCTCGCTAATACGACCCTGCTGAATAATCAGGTGCGGCTGTTTGACTGTATAGAATTTAATCTTGAGTTCCGCTGGATCGACACCATCTGTGATCTGGCATTCCTGCTGATGGACCTGGAAGCCAATCAACAACAATCATTTTCACACCGCAGCCTCAACCGCTATCTGGAAATTACCGGTGATTACGACGGCACCCAGCTACTCAACTTTTACAAAGGCTATCGGGCGATGGTGCGGGCAAAAGTAGCGGTGATCGGTGCGGTATGCAATCTGCAGGAGTACCGCCGCTATATCAAGCTGGCGCTGAGTTATGCCAATAAGCCCTCCCCGGTGCTGTTCCTGATGCATGGAGTTTCCGGCAGCGGTAAAAGCTATCTCAGCCAGCAGCTACTGGAACGCAGCGGTGCAATCCGCATCCGTTCCGATGTCGAGCGCAAGCGACTGCACCGGGAGTTTAGTCTGAAGGGGGAAAACCTCGAACTCTATGGCCATGAGATGAATGTACATACCTACAACCATCTTAAAGCGCTGACGGAAAAACTGCTCAGAGTGGGTGAATCCGTTATCGTTGATGCCACCTTTATCCGCATCAGAACCCGTAAAAACTACCTGAAAATGGCAACCAAACTCGGGGTTGAACTACGCATTGTCGCTTGTCGCTGCGACCAGCAGCTAATGCAACAGCGCCTCGATGCCCGCAAAAAAGAGGGCGCTGACGCCTCCGATGCTGACGTCACCATTATGTTAAAGCAGCTGGAGAGCAAACAGCAGCTGGAAGACGATGAGCTGGCTTACAGCTACCGGGTCGATACCGGAGCTGATCAGTCTATCAATGCGCTGTGTCAGCAGATCAGACAGGACCCGCTGATCAGCTTGCCGTTGATTGACTAATACTGTCCAGAAAGCCTTTCCTGAACGCACTTATAAAGAGTACTTCAGTAGAGAATACTTATAGAAAACCGCTCACAAAAACCGGCTGCGGTTCGCTGGCGACCTGACGTACCGGCACCGAATAAAGCTTACTCAGAGCCGCTGCGGTCATCACCGCCGCCACCGGCCCTGCAGCGACCATCCGCCCCTGTCGTAACAGCACCACCCGATCGGCCAGCTGTGCAGCGAGATTAAGATCATGCAGAACACAGCACACCGCCACCCCGGCATCGGCAGCTGTGCGGATTCGTTGCAGCAGCAACTGCTGGTATTTCAGATCCATCTCACTGACCGGCTCATCCAGCAACACAACCTTACAACCGGTCCCCACCTGGGCCATCACGCGGGCAACCTGCACCCGCTGCTGTTCACCGCCGGAGAGCGAGGTGTAGTCTCGCCGGGCCAGCGATTCCAGTTCGAACTGCGCCAGACACTCTGCGACCCGTTCAGCGGTAGCATCCACGCCAAGCATTAAGGGATAACAGCCCAACGCCACTACCTCTTCCACCCGAAAAGGAAAGTTAAGGGGCTGTTGTTGGGTATACATCGCCAGCAACCGCGCTCTGAGTTGCGGATCAATACCACTCAGGAGCTGCTGATCAAGCAGAACCTGCCCGCTATCAGCAGGTTGCAGACCAGACAGCAGAGCCAGAAGCGTTGATTTACCGGCACCATTGGGGCCCAGCAGCACAGTAATCTCTCCCGGCTGCAGTGCAACACTGACATCCTGTAACACTGTTTTACCATTGCGCTGCAGACTCAGATTTTCTGCCGTTAACATACTCTCAACTCCCGCTTGCGCCGGGTTAACAACAACAGAAAAAATGGCCCGCCGACTAACGCCGTGACAATACCCACCGGCAACTCTGCCGGACTGACTAATAAACGGGAGATGATATCGGCGACCGTCAGTAATAACGCCCCCAACAAGCCAGACAAAGGCAATAAGCGGCGGTTATCGGGGCCGGTTAACAGGCGCACCAGATGGGGCACCACCAGCCCGACAAAACCGATAATACCGGTCAGGGCGACCACCGCCCCCACCCCCAGAGCAATTAGTAAAATCATCACCCGCTTACAGCGCAGCACATCCAGCCCCAGCAAGCTTGCCTGCTGCTCTCCCAGCAGCAACAGATTGAGTTTCTCGCCATAACGGGGCAGCAGCCATAACACCGGCACAGCCGCCACCAGCAACACCAGAAGGTCCTGCCAGCGACTGTGGTTCAGACTGCCCAGCAACCAGAAACTCAGTTGCCGCAGCTGCTGATCCGCCGCCAGATATTTCAACCCACCCAGCCCTGCCAGAGCGATCGCATTAATGGCGATACCACAGAGCAGCATATTGGTTACTGAAACGCCCTGCAGAGTAACCGATAAGCGAGCCACCAGCAGGGTGGTTAGCACGCCTCCGGCAAAGGCAGCCAGCGGTAACATCAGACCACCCAACAGATACACCGAACCGCCCAGCAACACCATCATCGCCCCCGCACTGAGAGCAGCGCCGGCGGAGATGCCGATCAGACCGGGGTCGGCCAGCGGATTTCGAAACAACGCTTGAGCAGCAGCACCGGTAATTGCCAGCAGGGCCCCGGCCAGCAATGTCAGCAGCAGACGTGGCAACCGTAGCTGCCAGAACACCTGACTGGCCACTGAGCCATCAAACACCTCAGTCAGATCAAGCGCTACCGGGCCGGTGGTCAGCGACAACAGCATTGCCAGCAGCAACATAAACCATAATATAAACAGGATATTGCGATGACTCATCAGCGGCCTTCCAGGACAAAATCAATCGGCACCCGCACATAGGACGCCACCGCCAGGCCATTCTGCGTTGCCGGCACGAACTGCCAGCGCTGCACCGCACTGCGGGCAGCCTGATCCAACAGATCAGAACCCGAGCTCTGTTCCAGTCTCAAACCCTCAACACTCCCATCACGCCCGATCTCCACACGTAAAATAACCTGCCCCTCGATCCCCAGCTTACGCGCAAGACGCGGGTATTGCGGCTGATCAGGGGGCGTCAAAAAGTCTGGATGTGACTGATAAAACAGTGTGCTTTGCTGTACAGAGGATACCGACTCATCCGCAACAGGGGTGGCAGCAACCTGAGTGGCTGGAATGACCGGTGGGGTTTCTGCTTTGCCAGCCTCGGATTGAGTCAATATCAGTTTGCGCTCAGGGACAGATGACGGGCTTGAATCGACTAAAGGTCTGACAGCAGGCTTAGGCTTAAGGGGCGTCTCAGCCTGAGCAAGCGAGGACGCTGGCACAGCGTTATCGTGGAATGATTCGACCGCTGCGGCCTTGCTTTTCTCTGTTCGCTTATCGACGTGCTTTACGATCTGCCGATCTGACTGTTGCAGGATATCAACGGCATCTTCGGTGTCTGCACTATCATCACCCCGGGTAGCGGTAACCGTAACGTTCAACGGCTGCCCTCCCAGCTGAACTGAATCCTCGAAATCCAGCCAGCCACCCCCGATCAGTGTCAGGTGCACAGCACCAGACACACACAGGGTGATTATAAAGATACGCAACTCCATCAGAGTCGCTAACAGGCTGTTCACAAATTCAGGCTACACTATTGGAGAGTATGATTAGTCACAAAAGTTGGCGATTATAATAGCAGTATCAGCGCAACAGTCTGATATTTTCTCATAGGATGATTAAACGGATTCACGATGACGACTGTTACCCCATTATTTAATATCAGTGAACTGGCAGATAACAGCGCAAAAGGTTTAGAGCTGAACCAGCGAAAACTGTTTGCGGTCAGCCGCAAAGGCCGCATCCACCTGTATGAAAACCGCTGTCCACATAAAGGCGTTCCTCTGGAGTGGCTGCCAGATACCTTTCTGGATGTGGAAAAAGAGTTTATCCAGTGTTCCACCCACGGCGCGCTATTCACTATCGATAAAGGGCTCTGTATCGCTGGCCCCTGTTCCGGTGCCAGTCTGGTAGCGGTCGACTATGAAATTATTGACGGGCAGGTCTGTCTGACGGAGTAGCTTCAGAGCTTTACAATTCAGAGTTTTACCCTTCAGAGCTTTACCGGCAACGAGTGACTGATCGTGACCTGCTGTGGCGTAATCGTCGCACCATAGGCATAGACCTCGACGCCGGCCGTCACCGCTTGACGCAATAACTGACCATAAGCCGGGTCGATATGATCCGCCGGGCGCACCTGTTGAATACCGGTATGCGGCACACAGAAGATCAGCACGGCACGATGCCCCTGAGCCACCATCAACATCAGCTCGCGCAGATGTTTCGCCCCACGGGTTGTGACAGCATCCGGAAAAGCGCCAATACCACCGGGCTCCAGCAGCGTGACATTTTTAATCTCGACATAACAGAGTGATCGCTGAGACGCGTCAAGCAACAGATCGATACGGCTGCTCTCATCACCATATTTCACTTCCTGACGAATCTGGTCGTAGCCTTGCAGCTCTCTAATGACGCCTGTCTCGATGGCTTCGCGGATAAGCGCATTCGCCCGACCAGTATTAATACAGGCCCAGAAGCGCCCCTCAACCTGAACCAGCTCCCAGCCGAACAGGTATTTGCGTTTCAGATTTCCGGAATCCTGAATCCAGACCTCACTGCCGGGGTCGGCACAGTTTTTCATTGAGCCGGTGTTGGGGCAGTGCACTGTCAGCTGGCGGCCGTCATCCAGCTCGATATCCGCCAGAAATCGCTTATAGCGCTTAATCAACCGGCCAGACTGCATATTCTCCAGCTGCATCAGCTCAGCCTTTGCTGCAGTCGCTGCAGTGCTTTTTCGATCTGCTCCACACTGGTGGTGTAGGAGAAGCGGATATAACGATTCGCCCGGTATTCGCCAAAATCGATTCCCGGCGTAACCGCCACTTTATCTTGCTCCAGCAACTCCCAGCAAAAATCAAAGGTATTGTCGGTAAACCGGGAGGCATCGGCATAGACATAAAACGCGCCCTCCGGCATCAGCGGAATCTCGAAACCCAGCGCCCGCAGGCCACTGACCAGCAGATCACGCCGCGCTCTGAATGCTTCCCTGCGCTGTTCAAGAATATCAATGGTATCAGGCTGAAATGCTGCCAGTGCGGCGTGTTGCGCAATCGTGGGTGGCGAGATAAACAGGTTCTGCGCCAGCCGCTCGATATCCGCTACCGCCGTCTCCGGCACGATCGTCCAGCCCAGCCGCCAACCAGTCATACCGAAATACTTTGAAAAGCTGTTCAGGACAAAGGCATCCTGATCCACCGACAGCACCGAAGTCGCATCAAATCCATAAGTCAGGCCGTGATAGAGTTCATCCACCACCAAGTGACCGCCTTTGCTTTTTACCGTCTGCGCGATCAGTTCCAGTTGTTCCCGATGAACCACGCTGCCGGTGGGGTTGGCCGGTGATGCCAGCAGTACACCCGCCGTATTGTCATTCCAGTTTTGCTCAATCAGCTCAGGCGTCAGTTGGTAGTTATCCGCAGCGGTCACCGGCACCAATTGGCCGCGGGCTTCAAGCAGCCGTAAAAAACGTGGATTACAGGGGTAACCGGGGTCTGCAATCATGAATGTCTGTCCCGGGTTGGCCAGCATGGCAAACACCATCAACAGCGCCCCCGAAGCTCCCGCAGTGACAATCACCCGCTCCGGCGAAATATTCAACCCGTAACGCTGTTGGTAAAAAGCCGCAATAGCGGCGCGCAGCGTTGGGATACCCGCCGCAGGCGTGTACTGGGTATGTCCATTGCGAATCGCGGCAATACCGGCCTCAGCAATGGGTGCCGGTGTCGCAAAATCCGGTTCTCCGGCACACATATGCACAACATCATGACCCTGAGCATCCAGCTCTTTGGCACGTTTAAGCAGATCCATTACTTTGAAAGACTCGATATCAGCAACCCGATCGGACCAGTTATTCATGACAGGCGACTCCCCCCGTTGACCGTTTTTGAATGGCCGGGATTATACATTAGTCATAGCGTTAAAGCAGAATTCCTCCACTCAGAATAAGAACAGGCACGTCAGGCCGACAACTATAAAACGGCTAATCGCTGCTATAGTTAGGTGTTGTGCCGTCTTGTATAATTTTGTATTGCACAACAGGTTGAAAAAGAAAAAATGCGACCGTTACAGATGATTTACAGTTTTTTGATCTGGGGGCTGGTGAAAGCGCAAAGGTTCTGGTAACTTCAGCACCCTTCTGATGGTTGGTTTAAACACCTTCAGCATCATGGCCGTTGGTAGCGTTCGGGCACAATCGCCCGACCTGTAGAGAGAAGCGAGGCAGAACTATGCCGAATCAAGAAACACAGTTCACCCACTTTGTACCCTATCCTATTAAGGATGG
>NZ_CAKZLP010000068.1 GCF_937127095.1 uncultured Amphritea sp. | reverse complement strand
ATTCAGGTGATGCATGTCGATGATGTTCAGTCGGCACCCGGCAGTGTATCCCAGGTGCGTGAAGCCGCGGCTTATCTTACCCGGTTTGCCAAGCAGACCGGCACGGTTCTGTTTCTGGTGGGTCATGTGACCAAAGATGGTTCATTGGCGGGTCCGAAAGTGCTGGAGCACATGATCGATTGCTCACTGCAGCTTGAAGGTGACAGTGATGGCCGTTTTCGTACCCTGCGGAGCCATAAAAACCGCTTTGGTGCGGTGAATGAACTGGGGGTGTTTGCGATGCTGGAGCAGGGCCTGAAAGAGGTGAAAAATCCCAGCTCCATCTTTCTCAACCGTGGTGAGAAAGCCAGCCCCGGCAGTCTGGTGATGGTGATCTGGGAGGGCACCCGGCCATTGCTGGTGGAAGTCCAGGCGCTGGTGGACCAGAGCCATATGAACAATCCACGGCGGGTGGCGGTGGGTCTGGATCATAATCGACTGGCGATGTTGCTGGCGGTGCTACACCGTCATGGCGGGCTGCAGACCGGTGATCAGGATGTCTTTGTCAACGTGGTGGGTGGGGTGAAGGTGCTGGAAACCAGTGCCGACCTGGCGTTGCTGCTATCGGTCGTGTCCAGCTTTCGTGACCGCGCGTTGCCGCAGGATCTGATTGTCTTTGGGGAGGTGGGTCTGTCTGGCGAGATTCGTCCTGTACCGAATGGTCAGGAACGGATCAAAGAGGCGGCAAAGCATGGTTTCCGACGGGCGATTGTGCCGAAGGCAAATGTGCCGAAACAGGCGCCGGAGGGGATGACCGTTATCGGAGTGAGCCAGTTATCTGAGGCGCTGGATGCGCTTTGATTGCCCGATTTTGATAGGCTCCGCTCTGAGAGATCTGCTTAAGCACCCGCTTAGTTGGCGCTGAGGTGCACAAGCTCTCTTTCGAGGAGTTCTTCGTTACCCAGGTTGAGTTCAACCAGCCGCCGCAGATGGGTGATACTGTCGATATCCATTTTCTGTGCTTCAAAGCCCAGATACTCACCCAGTTGATGGCGCAGAATAACCGGCATCAGAATAACGGTGTCATTCGACAGGCGGATAACCAGTTCAGCCGCATCACCGGTGTGTAACAAGGGTGTCAGAATCACTGAAGTGAGTGCTCCCTGAAAGGAGATATCAATCAGCTGTACCGGCCAGCTGCAATCATCGGTGCGGATCTCGCAATCTGCGTCAAAGGTGATCCGCTGGAAGCGGCGCCGCTCTTCTGTCATTCCTGTGCTCCGTTTTTGTCTCTGTTATCAACAATCATTCTAGAGCATATTCTCTCAGGAGTATCTTTTACGGATACTCAGAGTGAGGAATAATAAAAAACCGGCACTAGGCCGGTTTTGGTTACATCTGGAATACAGCGGAGGCTTACTTGGCAATCCGCTTGTACTTGATCCGCTCTGGCTGATGGTCTTTGCCGTAACGGCGTTTGTAATCTTCAGCGTATTCGGTGTAGTTGCCTTCAAAGAACTCCACTGCTGATTCGCCCTCATAGGCCAGCATGTGGGTACATACCCGGTCGAGGAACCAGCGGTCATGAGAGATCACCACGGCGCAACCCGGAAACGCCAACAGCGCTTCCTCCAGTGCCCGCAGGGTTTCTACGTCAAGATCGTTGGTCGGCTCATCGAGTAACAGCACGTTGCCGCCCTCTTTCAGCAGTTTGGCCATATGTAAACGGTTGCGTTCCCCGCCGGACAGGTCTTTAACAAACTTCTGCTGATCAGCGCCTTTGAAGTTGAAACGACCACAATAGGCACGGGATGATGTTGTGTAGTTACCCACTACAATGTTGTCCTGGCCGTCGGAGATCTCTTCCCAGACGGTTTTTTCGCCCGCCAGGTCACGGCTCTGGTCAACATAGGCCAGTTTGACGGTTTCGCCGATCTCGATGCTGCCTGAATCGGGAGTTTCCAGTCCGGTGATCATCTTGAACAGGGTGGACTTACCGGCACCGTTACCACCGATGATGCCGACAATAGCCCCCTGAGGAATGGTCAGCGACAGATCTTCAAACAGTACCTTTTCGCCAAACGACTTAGTCACGTTGTTCAGCACGATCACTTTCTCGCCCAGACGAGGTCCTGGTGGAATGTAGATCTCGGAGGTTTCGTTACGGGTCTGGAATTCGCGGGAGTTCATCTCTTCGAACTGACGCAGACGGGCTTTGGATTTGGCCTGACGGCCTTTCTGGCCCTGACGGACCCACTCCAGCTCGGCATTCACCGCTTTATGGTGTGCCGCTTCCTGTTTCGATTCCATCTCCAGGCGCTTATCTTTCTGTTCCAGCCAGCTGGAGTAGTTGCCTTCGTACGGAATCCCACGGCCCCGGTCCAGTTCCAGAATCCAGCCTGCGGCGTTGTCGAGGAAGTAACGGTCGTGGGTGATCGCTACAACGGTTCCCGGATATTCTTTCAGGAAACGCTCGATCCAGGCGATGGACTCCGCATCCAGGTGGTTGGTTGGCTCGTCCAGCAGCAGCATGTCTGGCTTGTCCAGCAGCAGACGGCAGAGGGCGACCCGGCGGCGTTCACCGCCGGAGAGGTTTTTCACCTCAGCATCCCAGGGCGGCAGGCGCATAGCATCTGCGGCACGCTCCAGCATGATGTCCAGATTATGGCCATCTTTGGCGGCGATCAGGTCTTCATAACGCGCCTGTTGCTTGGCTAACTCGTCAAAATCGGCATCCGGCTCGGCGTAAGCGGCGTAAACCCCTTCCAGGCCATCCAGCGCTTCTTTGACATCGGCGACCGCTTCTTCCACCACTTCACGAACGGTTTTGGTTTCGTCCAGTTGTGGCTCCTGTGGCAGATAGCCCACATTGATGCCGGGCATTGGCCGGGCTTCGCCAATATACTCTTTATCCACGCCTGCCATGATTCTCAGCAGAGATGATTTACCTGAGCCGTTCAGGCCCAGAACACCGATTTTGGCGCCCGGGAAGAACGACAGGGAGATATCTTTTAGTATTTCGCGTTTGGGTGGCACGACTTTGCCGACCCGATTCATGCTGTAAACGTACTGAGCCATTACACAACCTGTTGTTAACTGTTATCTCAAAACTGCGCATATATTAGCCGTTGAGTGCCTTTAATGCCATTTCATCCGGATCAAATCATTGGGATAGCGAGTACAGCGCTGCATTTTCAGGCGTTGGCTGCAGATCTGAACCGAAGAAACGCTAAATCTGCATTGACCACTGTGACTAAGCTGTTGAGCGGCGTTGCCGTAAGTTTTTCCTTTATGAGCGAAATTCTCTACTAACTGACTTACTTTCATGTGCGTTTTGTATAGAAATTCGACTATAATACGCGGCTTTTCCAAGGCCCGGAATATCGACGCTGAAACGGCGGATTGACCGGGCCGGAGTAAATCTCAATCTTGGGGACCGCTAATGTTTAGCAAAGAGATGACTATCGCTGGTTTTGATCCGGATCTGTATGCTGCGATGCAGGCTGAGGCCAAGCGTCAGGAAGAGCATATCGAACTGATCGCGTCTGAAAACTATACCAGCCCACGGGTAATGGAGGCTCAGGGTTCTGAACTGACCAATAAATACGCGGAAGGTTACCCTGGCAAGCGTTACTATGGCGGTTGTGAGTATGTTGACGTGGTTGAGCAGCTGGCGATTGATCGCGCCAAAGAGCTGTTTGGCGCGACGTATGCGAACGTTCAGCCGCACTCCGGTTCTCAGGCAAACGCAGCGGTTTATATGGCTCTGTGTCAGCCAGGTGATACTGTTCTGGGGATGAGCCTGGCCCACGGTGGTCACCTGACTCACGGTGCTGCGGTCAGCTTCTCCGGCCGTATCTACAACGCGGTTCAGTATGGTCTGAAAGCTGAAACCGGCGAGATCGATTACGACGAAGTTGAGCGTCTGGCGCTGGAACACAAACCAAAAATGATCGTAGCGGGCTTCTCTGCCTACTCCCGTATTGTTGACTGGCAGCGTTTCCGTGATATCGCCGATAAAGTGGGTGCCTTCCTGTTTGTTGATATGGCACATGTTGCCGGTCTGGTTGCTGCAGGTGTTTATCCGAGCCCGTTGTCGGTGGCTGATGTGGTAACTACCACCACCCACAAGACTCTGGGTGGCCCGCGTGGCGGTCTGATCCTCTCGGCTAATGCCGATGAAGAGCTGCAGAAGAAACTTAACTTCGCGGTATTCCCGGAGTCTCAGGGTGGCCCGTTGATGCATGTGATCGCTGCGAAAGCGGTCTGCTTCAAAGAAGCGATGCAGGATGACTGGAAAGCGTATCAGGCTCAGGTTGTTAAGAACGCCCAGGCGATGGCAAAAGTCTTTAAGGAACGCGGTATTAAAATCGTGTCTGATGGTACCGATGATCACCTGTTCCTGGTTGACCTGATTGGTAAAGAGTATACCGGTAAAGATGCAGATGCGGCGCTGGGTCGTGCAAACATCACCGTTAACAAAAACTCTGTGCCAAATGATCCGCGTTCTCCGTTCGTGACCTCCGGTCTGCGTATCGGTACTCCGGCGATTACCCGTCGTGGTTTTGGTGAGGCTGAAGCTGAGCAGTTGACCAACTGGATCTGCGATGTTCTGGATAACATCGACAATGAAGATGTGATTAACACCGTTAAACAGAATGTTCTGGATATCTGTGCACGCTTCCCGGTTTATAAGTAAACCGTTACAATAGAAACTGTTTTACTATCAGTTTCCCTATCGGGGCGCCTTGTGCGCCCCGGTTGTTTATATAAACGCTTATAAAAGGCACTTATAAGAAGCTCTTTTAAAAAGCTCTTATATAAACGATGAATCGCTCTTTTCAGGCTGAAAGCGCAGCCACGCTCTTTGAGGATGATATATGTACTGTCCGTTCTGTAATGCCCATGAAACCAAGGTGGTTGATTCACGCCTGGTGGCAGAAGGTCAGCAGATTCGTCGTCGGCGCGAATGTATCACCTGTCATGAGCGGTATACCACCTACGAAGCTGCAGAGCTTCTGATGCCCCGTCTGATTAAAGCCGATGGCACCCGCCAACCTTTCGATGAAGATAAATTGCGTGCCGGTATTCAACGCGCGGTGGAGAAACGTCCCGTTAGTGTTGAAGATATCGAAGCCTGTATCAGCCGTATCAAACAGCAACTGCGGGCCACCGGTGAGCGTGAGTTGCCCTCCCGTACGGTGGGTGAAGCGGTGATGAGTCAGCTGCGTAAGCTGGATCAGGTCGCCTATGTGCGGTTTGCATCGGTGTATCGCAGTTTCCAGGATATCAACGAATTCAAAGAAGAGATCGACCGGCTGTCAGAACAGAAAGAGGATGCCGTTCAGGCAGAGTAAGCGGCATGGCAGAGTGGAGTGTTGCAGATCATACCTTTATGTCCCGTGCGGTGCAGATCGCCTGGCAGGGACTCTACACTACGGAGCCCAATCCGCGGGTGGGTTGCGTGCTGGTCAAAGATGGCCAGCTGATCGCTGAAGGTTACCACCGTAAAGCGGGTGAGGGCCACGCCGAGGTTAACGCTCTGCGCAGTGCGGGCGAACAGGCGAAAGGCTGCACCGCTTATGTCACCCTGGAGCCCTGTAGCCATTTTGGTAAAACCCCGCCCTGTGCCGATGCGCTGATCGCGGCGGGGGTAAGTGATGTTGTTGTGGGTATGGTTGATCCAAATCCGCGAGTTTCCGGTAATGGTATTGGTAAACTGCAACAGGCTGGAATAAACGTGCGTGTTGGCCTGATGGAGAGTCAGTGTCGGGCGCTGAATCCGGGATTTATTAAACGGATGGCAACGAAAATGCCATTTGTCCGGCTTAAAATGGCTGCCAGTCTGGATGGCCGAACGGCGATGGCATCCGGTGAGAGCCAATGGATTACCGGGCCACTGGCCCGTCAGGATGTACAGCGGTTGCGGGCGCGCAGTTCCGCCGTGATCAGCGGTGTCGGCTCGATTATCAGTGATGATGCGTCACTCAATGTTCGGCAAACCGAGCTGGGGCTGGATAATGCTGCTGAAGTGGCTGCCCGCCAACCGCTAAGGGTGGTGCTGGACAGTACCGGCCGGATGCCGCAACAGGCAAAAATGTTACGTCTGCCGGGGCGCACCCTGATTGTCAGTTGCGTCGATGCTCCCGCTTTTATGGCTGATATCGAGTCGGCCGAGTGGCTCAAACTGTCAGCAGAGCAGGGCGGTATCGATCTGCACCTGCTGCTGCAGGAGCTGGCGCGTAGAGAGTGTAATGAGGTGCTGGTGGAAACCGGTGCTACCCTGGCCGGGGCCTTTATTGAGGCGGGGCTGGTGGATGAGCTGGTACTTTATCAGGCGATGAAACTATTGGGCAGCAGTGCTTTGCCGATGTTTCAGCTGCCGCTGGATAAAATGAGTGAGCAGAAAAAACTTACTCTCGTTGATAGCCGGATGCTTGGGGATGATCTGCGTCTGACGCTGACCCCTGAGCTGGAGAAATAAAGATGTTTACCGGAATAATTGAAGCGGTCGGTGTGATTGCCGCAGCAGAAGAGGTGCAGGGTGACCTGCGCCTGTATATCCGCACCGGTGATCTGGATCTTACCGATGTTAAACTGGGTGACAGTATTGCGGTGAATGGCGTCTGCCTGACTGCGGTGGCACTGCCCGGTGATGGTTTCTGGGCAGACGTATCGCGGGAGACACTGGTACATACCCGGTTTCCGGATCTTTCACCGGGTGAACGGGTGAATCTGGAAAAAGCGATGCAACCGACCACCCGCTTTGGTGGTCATATTGTCACCGGCCATGTGGATGGACTGGGGGAAGTGGTATCGATTGAAGCGGACGCTCGCTCCATCCGCTATAAGATCAGTGCGCCGAAAGCGATTGCCCGCTATATCGCTGCGAAAGGCTCAATCACAGTAGATGGTGTCAGTCTGACGGCGAATGCGGTTGAAGGGCATGTTTTTGATCTGAATATTGTGCCGCATACGGCGCAGGAAACTATAATAGCCAGCTATCAGTCTGGTCGGAAAGTACATCTCGAAGTGGATATCATCGCCCGCTATATGGAACGACTGATCAACTACACCGATGATGCTGAACATAATTTAACGGAAACGGCGGGCGGGGTGAGTATGGCTACCCTCGCTACAGCGGGTTTCCTGAACCGCCGCTAGTACGGCAACAGAGGCTTTAGGTTAATGGAACTGAATACCCCACAGGAACTGATAGAAGATATCCGTCAGGGCAAAATGGTTATCCTGATGGATGACGAAGACCGGGAAAACGAAGGTGACCTGGTGATCGCTGCGGAGATGGTGCGTGCCGATGATATCAACTTTATGGCAAAGCATGCCCGCGGACTGATCTGCCTGACGCTTACCCGTGAACGTTGTCAGCAGCTTAAATTGCCATTGATGGTGCAGAGCAATGGTGCACAGTTTTCCACCAACTTTACGATGTCAATCGAAGCGGCTCAGGGTGTGACCACCGGAATCTCCGCTGCGGACCGTGCGCATACCGTACGCACCGCGGTGCGCGCGGATGCCAAGCCTGAAGATATCGTCCAGCCGGGTCATATCTTCCCGCTGATGGCGCAGCCGGGTGGTGTTTTAAGCCGCGCAGGCCATACCGAAGCAGGCTGTGATCTGGCGCGTCTGGCCGGGATGACGCCTGCGGCGGCGATTGTTGAGATCATGAATGACGATGGCACCATGGCGCGTCGCCCCGATCTGGAGGAGTTTGCCCAGAAGCATAATCTGAAGATCGGGACTATTGCCGATCTGATCCATTATCGTACCACCAATGAACATACGGTGATGCGCGAGAGCGAAGGGGTGCTGCCGACTGAGTTTGGTGATTTTAATTTTGTTACCTATCTGGATGAGATTCAGAACTGTACCCATATGGCGCTGACGCTCGGCGATATCACCCCTGAAGAGCCGACCCCGGTACGGGTTCACCTGCGGACCGAAGTGCTGCGTGACGTGGTGGGTGCGGCGCAGGGTGAAGAGTTGAAGTGGACGATGCGTCGTGCGCTGCAAAAAGTGGCGGATGAAGGTAAGGGCGTGGTGTTGCTGCTGGATACCGGTGTGCGTGTCGATCTGGGCGATGCCTTGAATCAGATGCTCAACACTGAGAAAAAGATCCGTCAGCATAATATAAGTGCTTCCGGTTCCTACCTGACGGTGGGTACCGGTTCCCAGATCCTGCGGGATCTGGGGGTAGGAAAGATGCGGGTGCTGAGTTCACCTATGAAATTTAATGCAATCTCCGGTTTTGATCTTGAGATTGTTGATTACATTGCATGCGAAGAGTAAAGAATATGTCAGTACAGTATATTGAAGGTGATTTCCTGACCGGTAATGGTCAGTACGCGATTGTTGTCGGTCGTTTTAACAGCTTTGTGGTAGAGAGTCTGCTGGACGGTGCAATTGATACCCTCAAGCGTCATGGTATCGCGGAAGAAAAGATCCGAGTGGTTCGGGTGCCGGGTGCATTTGAGATTCCATTAGCGGTACAGAAGATCGCCGCGCAGAAAAAAGATGATGCCATCATCGCGTTGGGTGCGGTTATCCGTGGGGGTACACCACACTTTGAATACGTGTCCGGAGAGAGCTCCAAAGGTGTGGCTCAGGTATCCCTGGAATATGGTATTCCTGTGGCCAACGGTATCCTGACAGTTAACTCTATTGAGCAGGCGATTGAACGTTCCGGTACTAAAGCGGGTAATAAAGGTGCAGAAGCTGCACTGTCTGCGCTGGAAATGGTCAGTCTGCTGCGTCAGCTTGAGGTTTAAGATGAGCGACACTCCTGCACCTAAAAAGGCAAAAAAAGCGTCTCATACAGAGATGCGCCGGGCCGCCCGAAGCTTCGCCCTCCAGGCGTTGTATCAGTGGGAGATGTCCGGTAATGCGGTCAGCGATATTGAGCTGCAGTTCCGCATGGATAATGATATGTCCGGCACCGATCTGAGCCTGTTCAACGAGCTGTTACATGGCGTACCTGCTAACGTAGCTGAGCTCGACAGAGCCTATGAGCCGTTTCTGGATCGGGCTTTGTCTGATCTTGATCCGATCGAGCGTGCCGTGCTGCGTATCGGCAGTTTTGAACTGATCTATCGTATCGTCGTACCGTATAAAGTCGTGATTAATGAAAGCGTTGATCTGGCAAAAATCTTCGGTGCAACCGAAAGTCATAAGTATGTTAACGGCATACTGGATAAGCTGGCTGCACGGGTACGTATGACTGAAATTAATGCGAAGCGCGGTAACTGATCGATAGTGGCCACAGATGAGTTTGAACTGATCCGGAACTATTTCTCCGATCTGGGAGCAGACCGGACAGGGTCGGTTCGTCTTTCTGTGGGGGATGATTGCGCTGTAATTACTCCGCCCGCTAAGCGGGATCTGGTAGTTTCAATCGATACCATGGTTGAGGGTGTTCACTTTCTGCCCGGTACCTCTGGCGACAAAGTCGCCTCGCGTTTGCTGGGTGCTGCACTCAGTGATCTTGCCGCCATGGCGGCAACTCCCGCCTTTTTTACGCTGGCACTGACTCTGCCTGACACGAATCCAATTTGGTTACGGGCCTTTAGTACCCGGCTTGGCGAGCTTGCCCGTGATTACGGTATTCAGCTGGTGGGTGGAGACACTACCCGGGGGCCGTTAACCCTGAGCATTCAGGTACATGGCTGGACCGCTGCCAATAAAGCACTGCTGCGCAGTGGTGCCCGTCCGGGCGACCGGGTTTTTGTCACCGGCACGCTGGGGGATTCAAAAGGGGGGCTTGAGACCCTGCTGCAAAATATCCATGGCGAGCAGGTGCCTTACCTGCAACACCGTTTTTATTGCCCGGAGCCCCGCATTAGTACTGCATTGCTGATCGCTGAATTTGCCACTGCTGCGATCGATATTTCTGATGGCTTGCTGGCGGATCTTAACCATATTCTTGTCGCCAGTCAGGTCGGCGTGATGCTCAATCCGGCGGAACTGCCGATCTCCCAGGAGTTGTATCACTGGGTTGGCGAGAAGCAGTCGCGGCAATGGGCTCTGACTGGCGGCGAAGATTTTGAACTCTGTTTTACCGTACCGGCGCTGCTTGAACCTACGCTGGCCTGGGCGCTGCATGATCACAGCGTTGCAGTCACCTGTATCGGGCAGATATCGGCAACCCCGGGTATCCTTTTGGCGGAGGATGGCAAGGTCTGGCCGGTGACGCCACAGGGTTATAACCATTTTCCAGATAAAGGGATACACAAATGAACCAGGCCCCCGCGTCTGTATGGCGAAACCCAGTCCATTTTCTCGCGTTTGGTCTGGGTAGCGGTGCCTCTCCCTGGGCACCGGGTACTGCCGGTACTGTGGCTGCTATTCCACTGTTCTTGCTGATTCAGCCGCTCTCTCTTGCCTGGTATGCCGTGGTTTTAGTGATTACCTTTGTTGTCGGTATCTACTTGTGCGGTAAAACCTCTGACGATATGGGGGTGCATGATCACGGCGGCATTGTCTGGGATGAGTTTGTTGGCTACTGGATAACGATGTTTGCCGCACCGCCAGGATGGCTCTGGATTGTGATCGGCTTTGTGCTGTTTCGCCTGTTCGATATTATTAAACCCTGGCCCATCAGTTGGGCGGACAAGCAAGTGGCCGGTGGCCTGGGTATTATGCTTGATGATGTGCTGGCGGGCCTGATGGCACTGGTATGTCTGCAGCTGTTAACGCTGTTCTTTTAGTTTCGTTCAGTGCTTTTCCCGGGCTGTTGTCAGTTCGCCTTCCTTCGGTCTTACCCTCTTCTTTCAGTTTGAATTCAGACATCGCTGCTAATCTTTGTGGGTAGTCTGATAACGATTCGGGCCTGATATCGGTATATTTGTAAAATTACAGTGTACTGATGACCAGGTAGATCGTGACCCGGGCTGCAAAGCCTGAGGCCAAATCGCTGTATACTGATACCGAGAACCATGTGGCTGTTGCGGCTGGCAGTGGAGTAACTATGAAAGCTTTGATGATTAAAATTGTATTTTTATACCTGCTGGCATCCCCCGCTTTGCACAGTGAAGGTATCGGGATGAAAACACTGGATGCCGAAGAGTGCCGCCTGCTGGTGCAGGCTGGCGAGATTCTTTCAATGACCGAGCTGATGCAGCTGGTAAGTACCTTGTCTGAAGGCAAGATTATTGATACCCATCTGCTGCAAAAAGAGCAGTCCTATATCTATGAGATGGAGATAGCCGGTGTAGATGGCATGGTGTCGATGCTCTATGTCGATGCCCGTAATGGCAATGTCGTTGATCCGGTTGTTCGGGATATTAAATAGGGAAGTACGGATAGATGCGTATTCTTTTAGTGGAAGATGATGCGGCGCTGGGGCCGGAACTGAAAAGCTCACTGGCGAAGCATGGCTATGCCGTTGATCTGGCCGTCAATGGTATTGATGGTGAGGTCATGGGTAAAGAGGATATCTATGATCTGGTGGTGCTGGATCTTGGACTACCTGACCGCTCCGGTCTGGACGTGTTGCGCAATTGGCGGGCCGGGAAAAACAATATCCCTGTGTTGGTGCTGACGGCCCGAAGTGCCTGGCAGGAGCGGGTCGACGGCTTTGATGCCGGTGCGGATGATTACTTGCCCAAGCCCTTTCATACAGAAGAGTTACTGGCACGGATGACCGCCCTGTTGCGGCGTGCCAATCAGCAGATAACATCACAACTGGAAACCTCGGGCCTGACGCTGGATGAAAATACTCAGTCGGTTATATCAGAGGGTAGAGAGATCGCTCTGACGGGTACTGAGTACCGCCTGCTGCGTTATATGATGCATAACCCGGGGCGGATATTGTCAAAGCTGCAGTTAGTCGAACATATGTATGATGATTGCGCTGAAAACGACAGCAATGTGGTGGAAGCGTATATCAAAATGTTACGTAAAAAGATCGGCCACGAGATGATTTCCACCAAGCGGGGTCAGGGTTATGTATTCGGAGCCAGCCGTTGAGGTCGATACAGTCCCGGCTTAACGTTAACTTCATTGCGGTGACGCTGATTCTGTTCAGTCTTTTCTGGGTGGGACAGAGCTGGTTTTTGCGGCAGATGGCCTATGACTTTGTCGCCGCGCGCCTGACCAGTGATGCTTATACTGTACTGCGTGCGGTAGAGATGGATATTGGCGCCGGTTGGCGTATCAATGTGGATAACACCTCTTCGGTGTATCAGCAGCCGATGTCGGGACATTATTATCAGGTCTCTGTGGATGGTAAGTGGTTTTACTCCCGCTCTCTCTGGGATGGGCAGATCCCCGTTGAAGAGGGGCAGGATATCGGTCAGGAGAATATCCGCCTGATTCAGCAGGATCATAAGCCGACACTGGTGTACTCAAAGACCTTCATGAAGCAGGGGCGTGAGATTCAGGTGGTTTTGGCTGAAGATATCAGTCGAATTGAACAATCTCTGAGTCAGCTGGGATGGTTATTGGCGGGGCTGGGTTTGGTTGGCCTGATCATCCTGTTGGCATTGCAGATCTTTATTATTCGTCGTGGCCTGTGCTCGCTGACCGAAGTGAAGCAGGATATATCGCGGCTTAAAGCCGGCGATATCCGCCAGCTTTCACCGACCAATACCACCGAGATTGAGCCGCTGGTCACCGAGATTAACTATCTGGTGCAGAATATGGAGCTGCGTTTACAGCGTTCCCGCAATGCGGTTGGCAACCTGGCCCACGCGGCGAAAACCCCGCTTACGGTAATCGACCGGCATATTGATACCTTGCTGGAGCAGAACAACCCACAGGGACAACCGATCAAAGAGCAGTCTGCACGGCTGCGGGAGATGATCGAGCGTGAGCTGACCCGGGCACGGATCGCCGGTGCAGCGTTGCCGGGGCAGCGGATCTATGTAGGGGAGGAGCTGGAAAAGCTGATCCGAACCCTCAAAGCGATCTATCGGGAGAAAGCGTTAGTCTTTGATCTGGATATCAGTGCAAAAAGCTATTTCCCTGGCGAGCGGGATGATCTGGTCGAGCTGATGGGAAATCTGCTGGATAATGCCAGTAAGTGGGCGCAGAGTCAGATCCGTATCAAGGCGCTTATGGATGACCATTGTCTTGAGCTGGTGGTTGAGGATGATGGCCCGGGAATCGCTCCTGAGGCCCGTGAACGACTGATGAATCGGGGCGAACGTCTTGATGAGTCAACCAGTGGACATGGCCTGGGTATGAGTATCATTGCTGAGATTGTACGTCAGTACCAGGGGCGTTTTATGTTGGGCTCTTCAGCAAATCTGGGTGGGCTGGAAGTGCAGGTGATGCTGCCGCGGCGTGCCGATCTTGAGCTTCCCGAGTGAAATTAATTCCCCGACGCCTTTAATATTCCGATAATGCCCCCATTTCAGGGTATGTGAAAGGCGCTATCGCTGCTAGAATAACCGCCTCATTTTTCGAAGGAATTCCCTTAGTGTCTGTAAAGTACGTCGCATCATCCAAGCTGCCGACCCCCTGGGGGGTCTTTACAATGGTTGGGTTTGAAGACCTGGCAACCGGGAAAGAGCATGTGGCGCTGACCTTTGGTGATCTGAGTTCTGCGGGTTCGGATTCTCCTAAGCCCGTATTGGCGCGTATCCACTCTGAATGTCTGACCGGCGATGCGCTGTTCTCATTGCGCTGTGACTGTGGTTTTCAGTTGCAGGAAGCACTGAAGCGGATCAGTGAAGAGGGCTGCGGTGTGCTGCTATACCTGCGTCAGGAAGGCCGTGGTATCGGTCTGCTGAACAAAATCAGAGCCTATCATCTGCAGGATGGTGGGGCTGATACAGTTGAAGCGAATGAGAAACTGGGCTTTGCTGCCGATATGCGTGATTACAGCATGTGTCAGGTGATGCTCGAACACCTGGGTGTTACCAGCGTTAACCTGATGACCAATAATCCGCGTAAGGTGAAAGCGTTGCAGGAGTATGGTCTAAACGTTGCTGCCCGTGTGCCGTTACAAGTGGGCAAAAATCATCATAACGAACAGTATCTGGCAACCAAAATGGGTAAGCTTGGTCACCTGATGAGCGAACATCATTTTCAGGATGATGAAGAAGAGTAATTAAAAAAACCGGCAAATGCCGGTTTTTTTATTACTGAGCTTTTTAGCACAGAGCGTTTTAGTCTAGATCGTTCTGTCCCTGCGTTATAAGTATGGTTCGATAAATCTGGTTCTATAAATCTGCTTTTATAAACGCGCAGTAATCGCTTTAATAATTCCCTGACTATCCAGTCCGCATTCAGCCAGCTGCTCTGCCCGTGTCGCATGTTCAATCCAGCGATCAGGGATGCCAAGCATGAGTAGTTGATTGCTGTATCCCCGTGAATGCAGGTACTCACTCACCTCGGCACCCGCACCCCCTTTGACAGCATGGTCTTCAAGGGTGATCAGTAGCGGGTGCGACTTTACCAGTTGATCGAGCAACTGAGCGTCCAGCGGCTTCACAAAGCGCATATCTATCAGTGTCAGGTTGAGCTGCTCAGCCGCTACTCTGGCTTCGTTCAGAAGCGGGCCAAAGTTCAATAGCGCAGCGCGTTCCCCCTCCCGTATCGGCCGGGCTGTCCCCGGTTGAAGCGCTACCGCTTTGCTAAGCTCAGTGCCCGGACCTTTGCCTCTGGGGTAGCGAACGGCGGCGGGGCCTGCGTGTTCATAACCGGTTTGTAAAAGGTTGCACAGCTCCTGCTCATCGGACGGGGTCATAATCAACATGCCGGGAAGGCAGCGCAGAAAGCTGATATCAAAACAGCCCGAATGAGTCGCTCCATCCTCACCGACCAGTCCGGCTCTGTCGAGGGCAAACAATATGTCCAGATTCTGAATCGCGACATCGTGAATCAGCTGATCATAGCCGCGCTGCAAAAACGTCGAATAGATCGCCACTACCGGTTTCATTTTGCGGTAGGCCATCCCGGCAGCCAGTGTCACCGCGTGTTGTTCGGCGATGGCAACATCAAAGAAGCGTTCGCCGAAACGGCGGGAAAACTCAATCAGATCAGAGCCTTCACTCATGGCCGGGGTAATCGCAACGGTGCGGGTATCCTGTGCGGCAAGATCGCAGATCCAGCGGCCAAAAATATTAGCGAAATTGGGTTGCTTCGATTTTGGTGCGGCTGGCGGTTGGATGATTGGCTCAATCTTGGTAATGGCGTGATAGCCCACCGGGTCTTTTTCTGCCGGTGCAAAGCCTTTACCTTTCAGGGTGGTGATATGGAGAAACTGTGGGCCTGTGCTGTTGAGTGATCGTTGCAACGCGGGTAATAGCTGGTTGAAGTCATGGCCATCCACCGGGCCGTTATAGTGAAAATCCAGCGCTTCAAACAGGGCTGCCGTGGTGGCCCCCATTTTATCCTTAAGGTTTTTCGCCAGATAGGTCGCTAGTCCACCCTCATTGCGCGAGATCGACATATCGTTATCGTTGAGAATCACCAGCAGGTTGGCGTTGGTATGGGCGGCATGGTTCAGCGCTTCAAATGCCATCCCGGCGGTCATGGCGCCATCACCGATCACCGCGACTGTTTTATGCTTGAGTCCCTGAATCCTGTCCGCCAGCGCCATACCCAGTGCGGCACTGATGGAGGTGCTTGAGTGGCCGGTGCCGAAATCATCATATAGGCTTTCACTGATGCGGGGGAACGGTGCCAGGCCGCCTTTCTGACGGATGCTCAGCATCGATTCTCTTCGGCCGGTCAGAATCTTATGGGGATAACTCTGGTGACCCACATCCCAGATCAGGTGGTCTTCCGGTGTTTTTAGCAGATAGTGCAGGGCGATCGTCAGTTCGATGACCCCAAGCCCGGCACCAAAATGTCCACCGGTCTGACCGACTGAGTAGAGCAGAAATGCACGAAGCTGTTCGGCCAGCTGCGGCAGTTGCTCAACCGGTAGTTGCCTCAGGTCAGCGGGATTATCAATACTGTCCAGCAAAGGTGTTGCCGGACGGGATTCAGGGATAGCATGAAACATAGTGATCAATACTGGCGCTCAACAATATAGTCAGCCAGCCAGTGAAGCGGTGCAGCTGCATCATTAAAATACTCGATACTGGCATGAGCCTGTTGATTCAGCAGCGCGAGTTTCTGTTTTGCTCCGGCCATTCCCAGCAACGCCGGGTAAGTGGATTTATCCAGTAACAGGTCAGAGCCCTGAGGTTTGCCAAGTGTTTCGGTGTTGCTTTCAATATCCAGAATATCGTCTTTTACCTGAAAAGCGAGTCCGATAGCGCGGGAGTAAGCATTCAGCGCCTGCAGATCTTTCTCGGTGGCATGGTTGCTCGACAGGGCACCCATCTCGATACTGGCGCTGATCAGTGCGCCGGTTTTATGTCGGTGCATCAGTTCCAGTTGCTCGCTGGTGATCTGTTTGCCCTCATTGCAGAGGTCGATAGACTGACCGCCGACCATGCCAAGATAGCCGCTATTGTACGCCAGTATTCTGATCATCTGCAGACAGATCCCGGATGGCAGTGTGGTATCTGCCGCCAATAATTCAAAGGCCAGCGCCTGAAGCCCGTCACCGGCAAGAATCGCAGTGGCTTCATCAAAGGCGATATGACAGGTAGGTTTGCCTCTGCGCAGTTCATCATCATCCATCGCGGGGAGGTCATCATGCACCAAAGAATAACTGTGGATACACTCGATCGCACAGGCAGCAGCATCGGCCTGCTCCAGTTGCCCGCCCAGCAACTGATTTGCCATATAAACGAGAACTGGTCGCACACGTTTACCGCCATTAAACAGCGAGTACTCCATCGCCTGGCGCACCTTTGCCGCGTCTCCTGAGTGGCTCAGCACGGTTTTCAGCTGTTGCTCTACTCTGTGCTGGTATTGTTGCAGCAACGCCTTAGCATCCATCAGATCACTCCTCAGGAAGGTCAAAGGGCACCTCTTTTAACTCCCCATTTTGCTGAATTAACATCTGCACTTTTTGTTCAGCATCGGCGAGAATTGACTGGCAGTCGCGGGTAAGGCGGACACCCTGCTCGAAGGTTTGCAAAGATTGTTCCAGAGATAGCTCTCCCTGTTCCAGCTGAGTTACCATCGATTCCAGCTGTGCCAGAGATGTTTCAAAATCAGGTGTTTTTTTCTTTGCGCACATAGAGCATACCGTCGGGGTGGGAACCGTTTAAAGGGCAACAAATTACCGGACAGTCGCGTCCGGGTCAATCAGACCAATAAATTGTACTCTAAACAGAGGGATATAGGGGAACCCGGTTAGTTTTTTGATATTATCTGGCTACAGCTAAATGGGTATCAGGCGATAATAGGTTATATTGGCGACATGGGTCGTTTGTTTATCCAAATTAATTTGTTCAATTGGGGAATTTAAGAGTGGATATAGCCACGCTCATAGGTATTTTAGGTGCTTTTGGTATCGTTGTTGCCGCAATGGTTACCGGCGGTGATGTCGGCGTTTTTGTCAACGTTCCGTCACTGTTGATCGTGGTGGGCGGGAGCCTGTTCGTTGTCCTGATGAAATTCCCGTTGGCGCACTTTCTCGGGCTGGCCAAAGTGGCGGGAAAAGCCTTCAAGTTTAAGTCGGTGAAACCGGAAGATATTATTGCTGAAACCGTTGATCTGGCTGATGCTGCCCGTAAAGGGGGGCTGTTATCACTGGAAGATAAAGAGGTGAGCAGTGATTTTATGCAGCGGGGTATCCAGTTGCTGGTGGACGGACATGACCCGGATATTGTCAGAACGCTGTTGAATAAAGAGAAAACCCTGACCTCAGAGCGGCATGGATTTGGCTCAGATATTTTCAAAGCGATAGGCGATGTGGGGCCGGGAATGGGCATGATCGGTACCCTGATCGGTCTGGTGCAGATGCTATCCAATATGTCTGACCCTAAGTCGATTGGTCCGGCGATGGCGGTGGCATTGTTGACCACATTGTACGGCGCAATGATGGCGACCATGTTCGCGCTGCCTGTTTCCGATAAGCTGGATGCACGTAAAGCCGAAGAGGAACTGAATCAGTCCTTGATTATTGATGGGTTGCTGGCGATTCAGGCTGGTCAGAACCCACGGGTTATCGAACAGATGTTGCGCAACTATCTTCCTGAGAACAAACGTGCTGCCGCGCCAGCAGAATAAGGGATAGTGGGATGACTGAAGAAGAACACAAGTGTCCCCCTTGTCCCGCTGGTTTGCCTGGATGGCTGGCGACCTTCGGCGACCTTATGTCGCTGTTGATGTGCTTTTTCGTACTGCTGCTTTCGTTTTCGGAGATGGATGTACTGAAGTTTAAGCAGCTGGCCGGTTCTATGCGCGAAGCGTTTGGAGTGCAGACTCAGGTTAAGGTTGAAGATATTCCCAAAGGCACCAGTATCATCGCTCAGGAGTTTAGTCCCGGGCGTCCGGAGCCTACTCCGCTGAATGAAGTAAGGCAGATGACCCTCAGTAATGACCTGCAAACACTGGATGTCAGGACTAAGGAGGGTGAGTCTGAGGTCAGTGATAAGCTTGAAGGCGAGACGGCACAACAGCTACAGCAGATGTTACAGCAGATGGAAGCTCAGGCTGAAGCAGAGGCGAAAAAGGAGGCGGTCGAGTTCGCCGCAGCATTGCGTCAGGAGATAGGTCAGGGCAGTGTAGAAATTGACACAGATGGCCGCAAGATTGTTATTCGGGTAAAGGAGAAAGGCTCATTTGATTCCGGTTCGGCCGAGTTGAAATATGCCTATATCCCGGTGATCGCCAAGATTCGCGATGTACTGCTGAATGTCGGCGGTAAGGTTGCCATCGAAGGTCACACCGATAATATTCCTATCTCCGGCGGCCAGTATGAGTCCAACTGGGGGTTATCCACTGCCCGGGCGCTGGCCGTTGGACATGAGCTGTTTGCCGATCCACGCATTGATCAGTCACGCTTTACCATCATTGGTTTTGCAGATACAAAACCTCTGGCACCGAATAATACCTCGGAAAACCGCAGTATGAACCGTCGGGTAGAGATTATTATTCAGAAAGGTGATGATCCGGAAGCGTTGGAAAAGCTGAAAGCGCAGGGTGCGGGAGATAATGAGTTTGCTCCGCTGGAGCCGCAGGATGTATTCTGATTACTAATATAGTCAGACAATAAAAACCCGGCCAGAGAGCCGGGTTTTTTTATAGCAAAGTAATATTACTTAGAGCCGTCCAGCATGTACTGAATAGCCGCTTTCATTTCACCATCAGTACAATCCATGCAAGTGCCTTTTGGTGGCATAGCATTCAGACCATTGGTTGCGCTGACCAGCAGAGCGTCAATACCTTTCGCTGCGCGAGGCGCCCACTGTTCTGCATTACCTACAATCGGAGCGCCGGCGGCACCAGTCATGTGGCACGCCATACACTTAGTGTTATACAGTGTAGCGCCATCACGTTCAGCCATCGCAGCAACAGGGGTCATCAGCATGGCAGTGATTGCCAGGATCATCGTTTTTTTCATCTCATCTCACCTTTATTAGTATCCGTTTATCGCTGCCGTTTAACCGGCCCCGGAATTTTTAGTCATCGCAGTGTATGCATATGGCTACTTACTGTAAATACCTCAAAAGGTCTTAATCAAAGCTGAATCAAAAAAAACTAATACAGATCAAAAGTGCTCTCAGCGCCCCAGACTCATGGCGTAGGCAGCCTGATTGTGTTGGTTAGATGCTCTAAGCTGTTGCAGTTTGCGTTGCGCTATATAGTCTCTATATAGGGATATTCCCTGATCGGCAGGCAGGTTAATGATGCTGATAATCTGTTCGGCGCTATGGCCATCGCGTAGGAGTTGTGCGATTTGATGCTCAATTGAATTCGTCTTCATTGTTTTAAACCTTTCTTCTATTTTGCCGATATATTCTCTTAGAAAATTGTGACAAAAAGGTTTCGCAGGTTAAATTTCCTATTTATTACAGGGTTTTTGTTGTCGGGCGGGGGCGGAATAGTATATGTTCTGTTTTATACTCAAAATGAGAGATCTGTTTGATTTAGCCTCTGTATGGGTGAAATGTAAGGGTAAAACGGATTTTCACACAGAATTATAACAAGGGGGATCAAATGGATAAGAATACTGCTCACGGGGCTGGTTCAGACAACATAAAAACATCAAATTTTGGAGGGGGCATGCCAACGAGCCTGCGTGCCAGTTATGATGCCGACGAGTTGGCGCAGAAGCTGGGTTTTGTTTCTTTTTCAACTGACTTTCTGATTCGTTGTTACCGCGTATTTGATGGTGATATCAAATCGGCCATTATTTTTAATGTAATCTCTCTGTGGGCGCTGCGTCAGCGTGAAGAAACAGAAAATCGTCAGGGTGTTGCTGGTTTTTCCTGTAACAACCATTCGATCAGTATTGCTACTGGAATCCCCTATGAGACGGTGCGCCGTAAAGTTAAAGCGATGGTGGAAAATGGCTGGCTTGAGTTCAGCGATTCTTCTCATGTGGTATTAAACTCTGATAAGTGGCGTGAAGTGTTGAGTGAAGTGATTGACCCGGAGCGTTGTGTGGTCGGTTATGTTCGCAGCACCGATGTGGCGCCAACCTTTGGTCGCAGTGAACGCCGTGGCAGCCCTGCAGATCGTCGCAGCTGATACAGAATGGTGTTGCGCTGATACAAGGGTCGCTATTGCGGCCCTTTTTGTTATCCGGCTGTTGAAATACAGATCAGACTATATGCAGAAATAGATTGCCGCTGACATTGTTTTTCTATCAAATGCGCTTTTCTAATCAAGGTAGCGCGGCAAATGGGAAACACAGCGTCAGACAGCAGGTTATTCGACCAGATAGCCGATGAAGTCTATCAACATGGGATTTGTGTACTCCGTAATGCGCTGCCTGAAACGCTGAGTGCTGCATTGGCTGCAGAGGTAAGAGGTTTACCCGAACACCGTTTCAGTCGTGCCGGTATTGGCCGTCAGGCCGATCATCAGAACATTGAAGCGATTCGTCGTGATGAGATTTGCTGGATAGACAGTAGTACAGCTGCTGGACAAGCCTGGCTGGTCTGGGCTGATGGCCTGAAACAGGCACTCAACAGGAGACTGTTTCTGGGGCTGTTTTCATTCGAAAGTCATTATGCGCATTACTGTCCCGGGGATTATTATAAAGTGCACCTCGATGCCTTCCGAGGACAACAGAACCGTGTCTTGACTGTAGTCACCTACCTTAATCCTGACTGGAGTGACAGCGATGGTGGAGAGCTGCTTGTCTACCCGGAAAAGGGCCGTACCCCGCTGCTGAAAGTGCAACCTGAATATGGCACAGTGGTAATTTTCCTCAGCGAAGAGTTCCCCCATGAGGTGTTGCCCACCATGACGGATCGTTACAGTATTGCTGGCTGGTATCGTATCAACAGCTCTGACAGCAACAGGGTTGATCCGGAGTCCTGATGCTGTCAGTGATTGCCCGGTATCTGTTTGCTCCTTCCCGGGATTAGTTATTCAGCGTGGCGGCAAGATAGTTGCTGAAGCGATCCCATGATTTAGTGTCTGCATCTTCACGATACCGCTCTGAACCAAATACCGTGAACGCGTGCGGCGCGCCACTGTAGGTGATCATTTCATGCTTCACTTTCGTGCTTTCAAGTTCATTAGCCAGATTGGCAAACTGATCCATCGTAATCGCGCTATCTGCACTGCCATGCATAACCAGTATTGAGCCCTGGGTTTTCGAATAGTCCTGGCCTTCAGGTGTGTTCAATCCGCCATGGAAGGTTGCAAAGCCTTTCAGAGGGGCACCCGATCGGGCCATTTCCAGAACCGCAGCGCCGCCAAAGCAATATCCCATGGCGACACTATTATCGGTGTTACCGCCGAGTTGTTTGGCTTTACTCATTGCTCCTTCAAGCAGACTTCTCATTTTTTCCCTGTCTTTATAGAGTTCTCCGGTGTGTTGCTTCTTATCAGTCACTTCTGTAGGTCTGATGCCTGCACCAAAAAGATCCGCAGCAAATACAGAATATCCCATCTCTGCCAGCATTTCGGCGCGTTTCATTTCGTAGTCAGTGAGGCCATCCCAGTCGTGAACCAACAGCACCATGGGGGCGCCTTCAGCGGGGCTGGTGTAGTAACCCTCATAGTCGAGACCGTTGACCTGATATTTGACGATCTCACCCGCCTGGGCCACTGATGAAATAGACAGGCTAATTCCGACTATCGTTCCCAGCATAGAGAGGTATTTCATATCCATCACCTGATAATATTATTGTGTGGTTAAGTGTAGAGGCTTGGCAACACTGTTTTATGTTGTTTTCTTCACTGTTGATTACGCATAAGTGCTCAGAACAGATCAAAAAAACCGGTACGGATAGATCATCAAAGGTTTTAAACTGAACAGTTTTCGGTTTTTACCTGTCTCAGTGATAACATGTTCAGCTTACTCTCTGGGATTAAGGACTTCCGGTGACTCTTTCTGACAAATCAATGTCATCACCTCGTCAGTTTCTATGGTTATTGCTTGGGTATGTGCTGCTCCATCTGCTTATTCGTCTGGCAATGGGCGGAACTCTGGAGCTGGATGAGGCAGAACAGCTGATCTTAGGCCAGCAGCTGGCACTGGGTTATAATACCCAGCCACCGCTGTATAGCTGGCTGCAGTGGCTGTTCTTCCAATTGTTTGGCGAGGGGGTCTTTGCCCTTGCGGTATTAAAATCGCTGTTACTCTTTTCTATCTATCTGTTTACCTGGCTGACAGCGGGAAAGCTTATCCGGAATCAGCGTATTGCGTTGCTGGCGGCTTTTTCACTGTTTTTGATTCCCAGCATTGCCTGGGAGTCGGTCAGAGACCTGACTCACACAGTGTTGGCCACCGCGATTGCCTCGGCCACTTTTTATACGGCAATCCACATCTATCAGAAGCGCTCCTGGACCGGCTATGGGGTACTGGGCATGCTGCTGGCCTGCGGTATGCTGGCTAAGTATAGCTTTGCTCTGTTTGCTCTCAGCCTGTTACTGGCCGCGCTTTCGATACGCGAGTACCGTAGGCTGATTCTTGATCGGCGCATTATCGTTTCAGCCATCATCGCTGTTCTGCTTTTTTTGCCGCATATGCTCTGGGCTATAGCGCATCTGGATGAGATCAGGGCGTTTATTGGTGATCAGGTGGGTGAAGGTTCGCAGACCGGTTATCTGGCGGGCGTCGTCAGCGGTTTTACCAGTCTGGTGAAAAATTCAGCGGAGTTTTTGATTCTGGTATGGCTGGTGTTAACGCTGCTTGTTCCGTCAGCGTATCGGCCGTTAGCTGCCGGGAGTGTCAATCCACACCGATTGTTAGCCGCGCGTTTTCTGATCGCTGCGGTGTTGGTCTGTGTGCTGTTGATCGTCATCTTTGGTACCACTCAGTTCCAGAGTCGCTGGTTTCAGCCGCTGCTGATTATTTTTCCGTTGTATTTTCTTAGCCGGGCTGAGGCTGTCGGTATCTCTCCCCGTCGTGAGACTCTGCTGCGTTCAGTGATTATCTTTTTTGCGGCCACCGTTATCGTATTGCGCTTCAGCCAGTTCTGGCTGGCGCCCTATGTTCAGAAAAACCCCAGTCGGATGCAGTACCCATCGGCGGATCTGGCCGAACAGCTCAAGCTGCAGGGGTTCAACGGGGGCACAGTGATTGGCGATAGTAATCTGACGGCGGCCAATATTGGCCTTTATTTTGAGAATGCGCGACTGTTGAGTCCGAAAACAGAGCTCTTCATCGCAGATAGCCGTAGCAGCGAGTCAGAGGGGCAGTGCCTGATCGCCTGGAAAGCAACCCGGGAGGATGCTATGCCGAGAGGTCTCGACCACTATCTGCGTTCACTCGGGGTTGATTTGACCGATTCAGTGTCGGGTTATATCACGGCTCCCTATCAGTATACGGATCGCGGTGAGTATCGTCTTGGCTTTGTGTTACTCAGCTCAGAACGTGTCTGCAATAACGCGTCGTTAAAATAAGCCTTACTCTGTGGATATTCAGGCTTAGAACGCCTGTTTTGCAGGGCTTAGCGCATTAAGTTGGCTGCAGCCATAGTTATTGATTGTCACGGCGCTTTGGGAGCGATATAAGTTTAATCTACAGAGTATGAATTGTTCCCGCTGTAGGTCACTTTGCGGGGGCGTATAGGTCAGTCATTAAGCCTGGGGTTTAAGTTGTTTAGGGTTGTAGAGACAAGGCGTGTGTTATGAACCAGAATTCCAGTGAGAGTGCGTTCGCAAAACTCACACAGATCATCCAGTCGGCCGCTAAAGCGAATACCATTGAAGCACAGGTTCAGCACATTGTTGATGCGATCAGTGAGACGCTGTTTGTTGATGTGTGCAGTCTTTACCTGCGACAGCCGGATGACAGTCTGAGACTGGTCGCCAGTCATGGTCTGATTCGAAAGCACCCGGTTATCATCCCGGCTAAACAGGGTCTGGTTGGCCAGGTATTGCAACTGCAAAACACCATTAATATTAAAGAGCCGGATCAGCGTCCTGGGTATTACTATGTTGCGAACTCTAAAGAGGAGCGGTTTCATAGTTTTTGTGGTGTGCCGCTGGTGTACCGGGCACAAGTCAACGGTGTTCTGGTGGTTCAGAGCCGTCGTGCTGAAGTCCTGCAATCCGACTATGTGGCGTTGCTTTCAACCCTGGCAACCCATCTGGCGATGTTATTAGCCACCTATTCAAAAGATGTGTTGTTCAGTCACTCGCAGTCTAAGTTATATCAGGGTATTAGCGGTGCGCAGGGCGTTGCCCTGGGCAAGGTCTTTATTCGTAAGCAGTCGAAGCTGGCTGAAATTCAGAAGCTGAAAACGGATGATGTCGAGGCTGAGCAGGTCCGCTGGGTAAACCTCAAAGTCGAAGCGATGAATGAGCTGCGCGAGGAGCGCGATACGGTTAAGGACACCCTGGGTGAGGGTTTGGCATCCGTGCTGGATGCCTATCAGATGTTCCTGAAGGATGTCACCTTTGAACAGCGGATTATTGATGAGATCGCCGCCGGATTTCAGTTGCCCTGGGCGGTCAAACAGTCGGTCAGTTTCTTTTCTGATAAGTTTAAAGCGATGGATGACCCCTACTTGCGGGCGCGCCATGAGGATATTGAGCAGCTCGGAGCAAAACTGTATCAGATCTGGCAGCGTACCTCTGAGCCAGAGGCTCCATCCGGTAATGACCCTTTGATACTGGTAGGCGATCACATCAGTGTATCGGATATCGTCAACCTGACCACTGAACGGTTGGCGGGTATTGTCTGTTTTGCCGGCGGCTCCCTCTCCCATATTGCGGTGTTTGCCAACGCCCTGGGCATCCCTGCGGTGATGGGGTTAGGTGATGTGTCCGTGCAGAATGGTGAGCAGATGGTGGTTGATGGTGATACCGGCCAGGTGATCTGCTCCCCTGGGAGGGCGACCCTCAGAGAGTACAAACGGATTATCTCCGAAAGGTTATCGTTGGCGAGTCGTTTACAGGCTGACAGTCAGTTGCCTGCGGTGACAAAAGACAATATCAGAGTGACGTTGCTGGCGAACTCCGGGTTGCAGGCGGATGTTTTACCCGGATTAAAATTCGGCGCAGAAGGGATCGGTTTATTTCGTACCGAAGTGCCTTTTATGGTCAGATCCAGCCTGCCGTCAGAAGATGATCAGGAAAAAATATACGCCAGCCTGATCAGTCATTACAAAGATAAACCGGTCTATTTTCGTACCCTGGATATTGGTGCCGATAAACCCCTTTCGTACCTGCCGGTGGTGAAAGAGGATAACCCGGCACTGGGGTGGCGCGGTATTCGCTATATTCTTGATAATCAGCCATTGTTAATAACACAGTTGCGGGCGGTGATGCGCGCGGCGGCGGGCAGTGAGCATGTGCACCTGTTGCTGCCGATGATCGCCTCAACCGAACAGCTGGATCAGTGTCTGGCGATACTCAAAGAGGTGCACCAGCAGCTGCTGGATGAAGGGTTCTCCGTCTGTCGGCCAAAGGTTGGCATCATGGTTGAAGTGCCAAGCTGTATCTCTTTGCTGCCTTTCTGGCGCGATAAACTCGACTTTATCTCTATCGGCACCAACGATCTGAGTCAGTATCTGCTGGCGCTGGATCGCAACAGTCCGCTGGTGGGTAAATGGTATGACTCACTGCATCCTGCAGTGCTGCATGAACTGGTGCGCATCAGCAGTATGGCGAAGAAGATGAAGCTGCCCATCAGTGTGTGTGGCGAGATGGCGTCAGACCCGGTTGCAGTAACGCTATTGTTAGGCATGGGGATTCAGCAGCTGAGTATGAGTGCGGCGAAAATTCCACTGATCAAATGGATCCTGCGTGAGATCTCCCGGGAGGACGCAGAAAAACTGCTGGAGAAGGCTCTGGAACAGGATAATGCCACCGCTATTCGCAAGCTGGGGCAGCAGTTTCTGGCGTCAAAGAAACTATTATTCAACGACAGCCCGCAAAAATAGAGGCAGACGACTTTGAGCTGGAGCGGTTTTGAAGAGGATCTTTTTGCGCTGGTTGATATCACCCCATTTAGCTGGGCTGCCATCGGTACGGCGCTTTTTTGTGGTGCGGTGATTGGTTGCGAACGTCAGGTGCGGGGTAAACCGGTAGGCATTCGTACCTCAGCGCTGATTACTGTGGGCACTTACCTGTTTCTTGCCTGTGCGTTTCTGTTACAGGGTGAAGCATCAGATCCCACGCGGGTTGTGGGGCAGGTGATCACCGGCATCGGTTTTCTCGGCGCTGGGGTGATGTTGTCTAAGCATGGTGCGGTGATTGGAGTTACCTCTGCGGCCGCTATCTGGATGCTGGCCGCGCTTGGAGTGCTTGTCAGTATGGGCTATCTGCTGCCGGCGATAAAACTGTCATTGCTGGTGGTGATGATTTTGTGTGGTGTGGAGTTTCTCGAGAACCGGCTACGGGTGCTGACCCAGGGTGTACACCAAAAAATAGATGAGACGTTAGGTCGGTCAGGAAGGACAAAATTATGAGCTTTAATGAACTGATTACGGCGCCTCTGCGAAGGCTGGATGACGGACTGTATGAACTGGTTAAAGGGATCAATATTCTCGATAGCGTCAGCCCGGTAAATTACCGGCCGGAGAAAGTCGCATTTTTTGAATCCAACTTTTCTAAAAGTCCTGATTTTCTCTACTCTACTCAAAAGGTGGATTCCTTTTGTCTCAAGCGCAGTCTGTTTAACCTGCCGGTTGATGAGCTGGCTGAAGATCAGCTGAGCCAGTTATACAGTGAAGTGATTGAGTCCTATGTGGATAAGATCGATCAGTATAAATCGATCGGCACGCCGGATTTTCTTTATGAGTCGCTTCGCTATTACGGTGAACCCAGCGAAAAAGATATCCGCAACGCTAACTTTATTCTGCACCTGCCGGACCTTGATCCTAATGATGACAGGATTCTCGCATCTGATGAGATCGTGACCCGACTGGAGGCATTTGCACAGTCTGAGGGGTATCAGTACCAGATAAAGCTGGATGACAGCATGATTGCGAATGCGCTGGTGTCCGGTCTTACGGTGAAGGTGAACAGTGCTGCCCAGGCATCCGAAACGGAAGTGAATGCGCTGGCGCATCATGAACTGGGTGTACACCTGGTGACGACGCTGAACGCCCGTAGTCAGCCGCTTAAAATTCTGACGATGGGCTGTCCGGTGAATACCATGACTCAGGAAGGGCTGGCGATACTCAGTGAGTATCTTGCCGGTTGTATGACCCTGCCGCGCCTGAAAGTGCTCGCGTTGCGGGTTCTGGCCGTGGAATCGATGATTGAAGAGAACGACTTTAAAAAGACCTTTCTGCTGCTTAAAGAGCAACATAATGTGGCCGATGAGCAGGCGTTTACTATTACCGCACGGGTCTACCGGGGTGGCGGTCTGACCAAGGATTATCTCTATCTGCAGGGCTTGCATCAGATGCTGAATGCCTATGAAAACCGGCCTGATTTTAATAATCTGCTGTCGGGCAAAGTGTCGATTGAACATCTGCCGGTGATCACCGGGCTGATTGATAAAGGCTATCTGTTAAAACCTGAGCTGATCAGTCCGGCCATCGCTCACCCGGTCGATAATGATGCGATTCAGAAATTTATCACCCATGCGATTAAATAGAACTGTCGAAATTAGAGAGCTGCCGTTGTTTAGTCTATGGTTAAGGGGTGGAGGCGCAGGGTTCAGCTCCGGATGTTAAAGGTTTTCGGTTAATTTTTCTTAATGGATTGCCAGCGGAATATCTGCAATGGTAGTCAAGTCTGGCTCCGCCTCCGGATAGACACTAAGGGGGCGTGATGATGAAAAAAAGCACATCTGAAAACAGCACAGGGGCGAATCCAACAGCGGATTATTTTGCCCCGGTAACGGTTGAAGAAGGGATGCTTTGGGGTGTCCAGACACAACGTTCATTGATCAACTTTAATATCGGTAAGCAGTGCTTTGAACGCGGCTTTATCGATGCGCTGGTGCATGTAAAACGGGCTTGTGCAGAGGTTAATCACCGGGAAGGGCTGTTATCGGCTGAGTACTGTGATGCCATCGTGCAGGCCTGTGATGATATCCTAAAGGGCGGTCATCGTGATCAGTTCCCCTTGCGGGTATGGCAAACCGGCTCCGGCACTCAGACCAATATGAACGTCAATGAGGTGGTCTGCGCTCTGGCAAACGCTTTCCTCAATGTAGATAGAGAGTCAGGCAACAGCGTTATTCACCCCAACGATCATATCAATATGTCCCAGTCATCCAACGATGTGTTTCCCACCGCTATGCATCTGGTGGTGGCGCAGCAAAGCGATGAGAAACTGTTTCCCGCGCTCAACCATCTCACCCGAACACTGAGTGATAAGCAAACCGAATTTGCCGCTATCTACAGCGTCGGGCGTACCCATCTGATGGATGCCCTGCCGATGACCGTCGGTGCAGCGCTTTCAGCACATGTTACACAGTTAAAAGAGGCGGGAGTGGCGATTAGCGATAGTCTGGGTGGCATCTATAAACTGGCGGTGGGTGGCACCGCGGTCGGCTCTGGCAACAATGCCCCGGAAGGTTTCGGTGCAAAGGTGGCCGCAGGTCTTGCACATCAGTATGGCTTGCCCTTCACCTCGCATGAAAATTTGTATGCTGCCGTATCAGGTGAGAGTGACTCCCTGCGCTTCAGCGCGGCACTGAAGCAGTTAGCCGCTGTGCTACTGAAACTGGCCAACGATTTTCGTCTGCTCGGCAGCGGTCCCCGCTGTGGCCTGAATGAGTGGCAACTGCCTGCGAATGAGCCGGGCAGTTCGATTATGCCGGGTAAGGTCAATCCCACCCAGTGTGAAGCGCTGAGTATGGTTTGTTTACAGGTGTTCGGTAACGATCTGACGGTATCAATGGCCGCATCGCAAGGTCAGTTGCAGCTGAATACCTATCGCCCGGTGATTATCCACAATCTGATGGAAAGCATCGAACTGTTAACCGATGCGATGAACTCATTTGCCCATAACTGTGTGGTGGGTCTCGAATTGAATCAGCAGCAGATCAGATCGAATATGGCGCACAATCTCTCAACCATCACCCTGCTGGCACCGCAGATTGGCTACGATGTCGCCTCGGCGATTGTGCATCAGGCCCATCAGCATAACGGCTCCCTTGCGAGTGCTGCCGAAGCGTTGGGTTATTACACTCAGGCAGAGTTTGAAACCCTGATGAGTGATGTGCTGGATACTCAACTTAAGGCGTAAACAGACTAAGGAATACACGGATAAAAAATGACCTTAAATGGCCTGCAGCTACATCCTGAGAGCGATGAATTTAATAATGTGAAAGCTGAGTCATTATGTTGTTAAATCGAGCATAAATCAGCTTGCTATCCGGCATCATAAATAACAAAAAAATATAATATGAGCTATTGACCGGCACCCCGATTAGCCCGATACTCGCGCCATTATGAAACTATCTAAAAACACACCAATATCAGTGACTGAATACCTTAATACATTGCGACGCCATGTATCGTATGCCTGTGTCTGTTTGGGTGTGGTAAGCCGACGACGATAACCGTCTAAGCTGAAGAAATACTCAAAAAGCCGCAGGTAACCCCTGCGGTTTTTTTTATGTACAGGATGTACGGTATGCCGCGGGCGAGCACGTCCGGCGATGCCAGAACCAGACGATTTTAAGGAATATTGTGATGACAAATTCATCGACAACAAATGTGTTACAGAAACAAAACTACCTGATCCCCATCACTAAGCGGCCAGAACTCTGTTTTATGCGTGGTGCTGGCCACTATCTGTTTGATCAGAATGATAAAGGCTATCTCGACTGGATTCAGGGCTGGGCGGTCAACACCCTGGGGCACAGCCCTGAGGTGATGCAGCAGGCGCTGATAAAACAGTCGGCACAACTGATCAACCCCAGCCCCGCGTTTTATAACCAGCCGATGCTGGAACTGGCGGAACTGTTGTGTGAAAACTCAAGGTTTGACCAGGTGTTCTTTACCAACAGTGGTGCAGAAGCCAACGAAGGTGCAATTAAGCTGGCGCGGAAATGGGGTCAGAAAAACAAAGGTGGCGCGTTTAAAATCATCACCTTTCAGTACAGTTTTCATGGCCGGACCCTGGCCACTATGTCGGCCACTGGTAAAGAGGCATTTGCGCCACTCTTTGAGCCGAAAGTGAGCGGTTTCACCAAGGTGCCCTATAATGACCTGGCAGCCACTGAAAGCGCCATTGATGATCAGACCGTAGCGATCATGCTGGAACTGATTCAAGGCGAAGCGGGGGTTATTCCGGCAGATGCTGAGTTTGTTGCCGGGCTGGATGCGCTGTGTAAACAGCATAATCTGCTGTTGATTGTGGATGAGGTGCAAACCGGGATCGGCCGGACCGGCAGCCTGTTTGCCTATCAGCAGTATCAGGCTGAGCCACATATCATGACCCTGGGTAAAGGGCTGGGCGGTGGTGTGCCAATTGCGGCGATGGTGATTGATAAAGCGGTCAGCTGTTTTGATTACGGTGATCAGGGAGGCACCTATAACGGCAATCCGCTGATGTGTGCAGTATCCGCTGCAGTCTTGCATGAAGTGCTGGCTGAAGGCTTTATGGCACAGGTGAATCGGGTCAGTGAGTATTTCTGCCAGCAGTTGTCTGAGTTGGCTAAAGAGTTTGGTCTGGGTGCTACACGGGGTAAAGGCCTGTTGCTGGCGATCAATACCGGTAACTATTCCGGCCCGCAGATTGTTGAACTGGCCAGAGACGCAGGTCTGTTGCTCAATGCGCCCCGGGAAGATTCGCTGCGGTTTATGCCCGCGCTGACACTGACTGAAAAAGAGGTGGATGAGGGCATCGCTTTATTGGCTGCGGTGCTGACCACACTGAAAAAATCTGCGCTGTAAACGCTGTTGTGTTGCGCTCTTTGTTGACAGAACGCTGCAAAGAGCGCGGTAATAAAGGATTCCGGGGTCGCCGGAAGCAAAACTGTTTAATAACCCTGTAATTGTGGGGTGCCCAAACCGTCAGTGATTGATGTGCTCAAGCATCGCCCCAAACTTTTGGACTGACATATGTATAAAACTCTTTTCGTGGTGGATGACGACGTTTCCCTGTCCGGACTGCCATCAAACACTCTGACCTTTGAAACCTACCTGCGGGATTACCCTAAACTGGGCGAGCCGAAAATCCGCATCATCAACCTGTGTGATACCGAGCGTTATCTGAGTAAGGGGTATTATTGCTCGCTGCTGGCTGAAGCCCGCCAGCATCAGGTGCTGCCCAGTGTGAAAGTGATCAACGCCTTGCGCAGCCGGCGTAATTCCGGCCTGTGGCTGAGTAGTTCACTGCTGGCCGGACTGGCTGAGCAGCAGGCAACTGAGGGCACTCACATTATCTGTATGGGTGAAGTGGCCGACCCGCGCTTTAAGAAAGTCGCCAGCAAGGCGTTTCAGCAGTTCCCCGCGCCCCTGCTGGAGATGACCCTGAGTGTCAGCGAGTCAGGCCATGATATCCGCCTGAGCCGCTGTTCACTGTCATCCCTGACCGCCGAACAACTGAGCTTTTCGCTCGGGGTGATGGATGAATACGCCCGGGTTAGCTGGCACACCAAAGGTGGCAGTAAAAAGTATCGTTGGGATCTGGCGATTCTGGTCGATCCACAGGAGAAAGTGCCTCCCAGTGATAAGCGGGCGATCTCCCGGTTTGTTAAAGCGGCGGCCAAGTTTGGTATCCGGGCGCAAACCGTCACCGCGGATGAGCTCAACCACCTGAGTCGCTTTGATGGTCTGTTTATCCGTGAAACCACCGCGATAGATCACCATACCTATCGGCTGGCCTGTGAGGCGGAAGAGAGCGGACTGGTGGTGCTGGATGATCCCAGCTCGATACTGCGCTGCTGTAATAAAGTCTATCTGCACGATGCCTTTAATTACAAAAAGGTGCCCAGCCTCAAAACTCATGTGATTACTGATGCCAGTGAGGTGACACTGGACAGTCTTGAGGCGGAGTTTGGTTTTCCGGTGGTGTTAAAACTGCCGGAAGGCTCGTTCTCTAAAGGCGTATTTAAAGCTGAGAGCCGCGACGCCCTGAAAACCCTGCTGGATCAGCTGTTTCAGGAGTCGGCGTTACTGCTGGCACAGGAATATATGTTCACCGACTATGACTGGCGTATCGGGGTGCTAAACGGCCGGGCGATCTATGCCTGCCGCTACCACATGGCCCGTAACCACTGGCAGATCTATAACCACGGGTCGAAGCGAAACTTCTCCGGTGGCTTTGATACCCTGGCGACCTTTGAAGTGCCTCGGGTGGTGCTGGATGCTGCCCTGAAAGCGGCCGCGGTGGTGGGTGATGGTCTCTACGGTATCGATATCAAAGAGGTGGATAAGTGTGCCTATGTGATTGAGGTGAACGATAACCCCAGTATCGACAGCGATGTGGAAGATCTCTACCTGGGCGAAGAGCTGTATATGCAGATTATGCATGAGTTCCTGCGCCGCTTTGAACTGCGGGGACGGTAGGCGATGATCGGGGATAACCGTTGATGAACGCTAAACCTGAACTTCAGAGCGTCACGTTTCGTCGGGCATCTCTCGATGATCTGGACAGGTTGGAACAGATCGAGAAACGTTGCTTTGACGGTGATCGGCTACACCGCCGTAGCCTGCGTAACTGGATAAAAGCCCCCCATGGAGAGCTTATCGTCGCGGTGTGTCAAAACCTTGTGGTTGGATATGGGTTGGTCTGGTGCCATAAGGGCACCCGACTGGCGCGTCTGTATTCGCTGGCATTGTTGCCAGAGATGCGGGGCAGCGGCACGGCGGTCAGGCTGATGCGCGAACTGGAATTGGTGACCGCCGAACGGGGTTATCTGTTTATGCGCCTGGAGGTTGCCAAATCTAACGAGGCGGCCGCCGCGCTTTATCGCCGCTGTGGTTATCGGGTGTTTGGTGAATATCACGATTATTACGAAGATCACTCCGATGCACTGCGGATGCAGAAGACGATTCAGTATCTGAGTATCGATAAAATCCAGCGCTTAACTCCCTGGTATCAGCAAACCACTCCCTTTACCTGTGGCCCGGCGGCGCTGATGATGGTGATGGCCAGCCTCGATGAGACGCGGCTGGTGGATCAGAAAGAGGAACTGGATATCTGGCGTGAAGCCACCACCATCTTTATGACCACCGGGCACGGCGGTTGTCATCCGCTGGGGCTGGCGCTGGCCGCCAGTCAGCGGGGGTTTGCTGTGCAGGCGTTGATCAACACCGAAGGCCCGCTGTTTGTTGATGGCGTACGCTCCAGCCATAAAAAAGAGGTGTTGGCGGTGGTTCATCAGCAGTTTGTCGAAAAAACCGACCGCGATGAGCATATCCGGGTGATCTATGAAGAACTCGATCAGCAGCGCATCTCCGACTGGCTGCAACAGGGCTATGCGGTGATCATCCTCATCAGCACTTTCCGGCTGGATGGTAAGAAAGCGCCGCACTGGGTGGCTATGACCGGCATTGATGAACGCTGCTTTTACGTTCATGACCCCGATGCTGAGGATGTCAGCCAACTGGCCATCGATAACCAGTATCTGCCCATCACCCGGCAGGACTTCGATAAGATGTCTGCGTTTGGCAGTGGCCGGCTGCGAACGGCGGTGGCGATCAGGAAGCGGGAACTGAGTATAGAATAAGTACACTGCATACCCGCTGTATAAGTCTCGTCTTGACATTCCCCCAACCGGAACCTTTATACTCAGTGTGACTGTCAGCTCGGACGGGCGTGGCAGAAGAGATTAAAACGGAGCCGATATAGTATGTGGGTCAAGCTTAAACAGCTGATTATCGTGTTACTGGTGCTGAGCGTTCAGCTGCAGCCAGTGCATGTGCATGCTGTTGAGTTGCAAACACTGCAGTCGGGACACTCCGTTGGCCAGCTGTACCATGGTCATGGCACTGATGATGGCGTTCATTCGGGATATGACAGCAGTTCAGATGACACCGAATACCACGGTCATCTGAGCGAGTGTCACCCTGGGCATATGCTGCCACCGATAACCGCCGGGTTACAGCCGGTCAGAAAATTGACACAGTTCGCGAGGTGGGAGCCGTTATGGCGGCTCTCATCTGTTTCTCTGGCGCAGGAAACACCGCCCCCTCGATCCCTTTGATCTGATCATCTCTACACACTGCTATCTGTTGTTATTCTTATGATTAAGGGAATTCTGTTGCTATGAAAAAAATAATCTTATCGACCTGTCTTGTGGCAGTGACCACACTGACCACTCAGCAAGTAATAGCCCATGGGGGTGCAACCGGTGTCATTAAAGAACGGATGGACCTGATGGAGGGTATGAAAGATGTCGTAAAAGAGGTCAGTGCTATCTATAAAGGCGAAGCAGAGTATAACGCTGACACTATTCGTAACGCCGCCGAAACGATTAAAACCCACTCCGGTGATGCCATGACAAAGCTGTTTCCTGAGGGCAGCGTGTCAGGTCATTCTGAAGCCAAGCCGCTGATCTGGGAAGAGTGGCAGCGCTTTAAAACCCTTGCAGACCGTCAGGTCCGGCTGGCAGATGGTTTGTATCAAGCCGCAGACAATCAGGAAAGTGGTAACGCGGGTCATATGATGGGTGGCTCCGGGATGATGGGCAGTTCCGATGGCATGATGGGGTCAGGCGGCATGATGGGTGGTAATGAACATATGATGGATGACCCCGAACAGCTTGCTAAGATGCCGTCCAGTGCGGTGTTTCAGATGCTGACCGATAACTGTTCATCCTGTCACGAGCGCTATCGCGTAGAGGAGTGATCCGGCTGATGAAAAAGCACGGGTTGCTTGTTGTAGTCGGATTGATGGTAGCGGCGACGGGCTGGTTTAGTCTGCCGCTGCTGGCCAGTATTCCTGAGCTGAATCTGAGCACAGCCAGGGGTGATGTGTCCCGGGGCGCTTATCTGGCCAGAGCCAGTGGCTGCATCGCTTGTCATACCGATGTTAAAGGTGGAGGTGCTCCTTTGGCTGGTGGCGCGCCACTGAAAACGGAGTTTGGCACTTTCTATCCGCCTAACCTGACTACCGATGTGCAAAACGGTATCGGTGGCTGGACTTTGGAGCAGTTTGCCATTGCGCTGCGTCATGGTGTTTCGCCATCGGGTGATCCCTATTATCCGGCGTTTCCCTATGAGTTTTATGCCGGCCTTAGTGATCAGGATATTACTGATCTCTGGGTTGCGTTCCAGACCGTTCCGCCGGTCGCTCAGACAAGTACAGAGCATCAGCTGGGCTTTCCCTTTAATCTGCGCCGGAGTCTCTACCTGTGGCAGGCGATGTTTCTGGATGATCGCCCCTTCGCAGCAGAACCCGATAAAGATGAGCGTTACAATCGGGGGAAATTTCTGGTTGAGAGTGCGGCCCATTGTGCGGCCTGCCACAGCCCGAGAAACCTGTTAGGTGCACTGGATAGTGGCGCGCTCTATACGGGAGGTGCGTCAGCGCTGGAGCAAGAGGGAAATATTCCTTCGATAACGGCTAAAGCTCTGATTGAAGCGGGATGGAGTGAGCTGGATCTGGGTTATGCGCTGAAAACCGGCGTCAAAGCCGATGGTGACGTGTTCGGTGGCAGCATGGCGGAAGTGGTGCGTGAAGGCACTGCTTACCTGCAGCAGCAGGATAGGAATGCGATTGCATACTATCTGTTTAACCGGGATGAATAGCGCGTTAAGCCGTTGTGAAAGCTAACACGGAGGAGATTGATATGGTTGATAAACAAGCAGCAAACGTCGAGTCAGGTTTCAGCTTTGCGCTGATGGCAGGTTTCACCCCGGACAGCGCACAACAGGAGGTCCTGGCAATCACTGAGGGTGTGCTGTCGGTTGAATGGCAGGCTAAACACCTGACCATCCGCTGCAACATTATGCAGACCGGTTTGCCTCAGCTGCAACAGCAACTACAACAGCTCGGTATCCCCCTTAAACAGAGCCGTTGGCAGAATATAAAAGCAGGCTTGAAGGGTTTTACCGATGAAAACCTCAGGGCCCATGCGGTTCATCAACATCAGTGTTGTGGAAAGCCGCCTAAGGGACATTGATGATGCTATCGGGCAGCGCTATTCAATCCCATCACTCTTGAGCAAAGAGTGTCATTATCCCGCGGGCATAGTGCAGCAGGTCATCATCTTGTCGTTGCTTGCCAACTAATTGCAGTCCTAACGGCACAGCGTTTTCATCGGTCATACCGGGCACATTAATTACCGGTAATCCCATCGCCTGCCAGGGGCGACTCATATGAGGCGCGCCGGTCGCATCATGACCTAAAGGCGCGATCCCCGGCGATGCCGGTGTCAAAATAACTTCGGCCTCATCGGAGTATGACCACAACCAGTCACGACAGGCGTCGGCGGCATCCAGTGAGGCCACGTAACTGGCCCGATCCATAGAAAGCCCCTGTTCGATCAGTGCTGCCAGCGGTGCGCTGAGCTGATCGGCATGAAAAGATTCAATCACCAGATTACGGCAGACTTCCCAGGCCATAATGTTGATGTGGTGGTTTACCATCTCCCGGATTCGATCACCCGCCTCCAGCTCGATCACCTTAATGCCTTTCGCTTGCAACAGGCTGATCGCTTTTACGGTTGCTGTTTGCATCGCAGACGACAGATCACCAACGGACTCGCCATGGCAGACCAATACGCATGTGGGCAGCTGAGCGTTAGTCGGGTCGATTGAGGCTGGTTGACGCAGTAATATCGACCGCAACAATTGAATATCTTCTACCTGTCGGGCGAATAAGCCTAATGAATCGAGGGATTGGGCCAGGGGTTGTCCGCCGCGTAAAGAGAATTCACCGCGGCTGCCAACGTAACCGATAGCGCCGCAATAAGCGGCTGGGCGAATCACGGATGCCGCCGTCTGAGACCCTAGCGCCATCGGCACCATATTATCGGCTATTGCCGCCGCAGAACCGCTGGAAGAACCGCCGGGAGTGCGTTGTAAGTCCGCTGGGTTTTTGGTTTTTCCCGGTTTGAAATAGGCAAACTCGGTGGTTACGGTTTTACCCAGCACTATGGCTCCCGCAGCTCGCAGCTGTGCTACGCAGCTGGCATCCTCAATCGGTTGTCTGCCCTGATGAATAGGCGAGCCCATCTCTGTTGGCATCTCAACTGTATCGATGATGTCTTTCACACCCAGAGGCAAACCTTTCAGCAGGCTTGCATCCAGAGTCGCTTTATTCGCCTGATAATAGGTCAGATAGGCCTCTCGTGAGCGTTTTACTTGCCAGGCACCAACGTTGGGTTCACGGGCGTCAATACGATCAAAGCAGGCGTGGATAATCGCCTCGGTGGTGCAATCACCGGCATCGATCGCCCGCAGCATCTGGCATAAGCCCATCTCATTCAGATTGATTGTGGTATTCATAAGTAAATAGATCCTTGTACTACAAAAGGGGATAAGAGCATCGTTAAGATCGATAAAGATGATCTGATGACAGTTCATCGATGCTCTGAACGCCCATTAAATTAAGACAGCGAATGAGCTCTTCTTCCAGTATATCCAAAACCCGGGAGGCACCCGCCTGGCCTCCCGAGGCGACACCAAACAAAGTGGCCCGGCCCAGCATCACCCCCTGCACATCCAGCGCAGTCGCTTTTACGATATCGCTACCGCGACGAATACCGCTATCAAGCATGAGGTCAATCTGACCACCCACAGCGTCGACAATAGCAGGCAATGCCTCGATTGAAGACAGCGCACCGTCGAGCTGGCGACCACCATGATTGCTCACCACCAGACCATCAAAACCCAGCTTCATCGCCTGTATCGCATCATCGGGGTGCAGCACACCTTTTAGTATCAGTTTGCCCTGCCATTGGTCCCGAAGTCTGGCGACTTTGTCCCAATCCAATAACGTATCCAGTTGTTCCTGAATAAATTTCATCGCGCCCAGTGCGCTTTGTTCATTGGCAGGCAGGTAAGGGTTCAGATTGCCCATGGTCGGCAACCCGTTGGGCAGCATCACGCGTCGAATCCAGTTGGGGTGTCTGAGCAGATCCAGTTTATTACGCCAGGTCAGCTGTCTGGGTCTGGCAAAATTGCGTCTGTCCCATTCCCGGTTGCCCACGACCAGCGCATCAGAGGTAATCACCAGGGTATTTATATCAATCGCTCTGGCTCTGGCTAACAGATCGCCATTCAGTGAGGGGCTTTTTAAACTGTAGAGTTGAAACCACAGGTCCAGATCGTCTACCGCATCCCGAACCTGCTCCATCGATGCATTTGAGACTGTGCTTAAACAAAATGGAATCCTTTTTGCTCTGGCGGCTTTTGCTAAAGCGATGTCGGCTTGCGGCCAGAGCATACCATTAAAGCCGCTGGGCCCGATCATCATCGGCAGGGCGCTGGTTGAGCCTATCAATGAGGTTTCCAGAGAGGGGTGGTGATTGGCGACCAGGGTATGTGCTGTCAGTCGAAGTCTGGAAAAGTCGGTTTCATTGGCATGCAGCGTCTGCTCATTTTCCGCGCCTCCGGCTAAATATTCCCAGGCAAAGTCGGGTAAGCGATGACGTGCCAGCGCCGCCATTTCGGCCACACTCAGCACCCGGGAAAGATCCGGGCCTTTATAAAATCTGCGCATTACTCACTCCTAACGCCACTAACCCGTAAATGGACTCAATACAATCAATGGTTTAACCCTGAGGTGATCTTTTGATGACCTATAAGGTCGTCATTTTTGCTTGATTTGTCAACTGACTTTTCAATTAAAAGTAAAGACGATAATTGGTCGTATGCTCAGATAAAAAAATATTAAATGAAACTAAAATTGTGTTTAAATATTAAACAGAAGTAGATTGATTAAGGTTATATTTTATTTAAATTATTGATATATATGGTTATATTTAATTGTTTTTTGAGTTTTGATAAGTTGCCGGTGTTTTTAAAAAAGTTGATATTGAGAATAAAGTGTCTTTAATAAATCGAGTATTTTGTTGACATAAAGCAGATTTTTATGATTTTATTTGTTGAAATGTGTGTGTTTTTTAGGGGTTTAATGCTGTCTGGTCAGATGCTTTTTCAATGTTGCTGAGCGCCATTGTTAAGGGCACGGCTGGCAAATATTGATATAAAAAATATTGATATAAAAAGTGACGGAGTCATTTTTAACGGCCAGCGCGGTACTGATACCAGATGAAGTGGCCGTTGACGCTTTTGAATAGATAGCCACCCGGCTGATGGCTGACTCTAAGACACTTTTCAGTGAATAGCCCGCTATCAATTTATAAGGGAGGTATCGACGATGAGAATATGTATCGCAGGCGCCGGCGCAATCGGATGTACCCTGGCAGCCCGTTTAGCGTACTCGGGGCAAACGGTAAATGTGCTGGCCAGAGGCCGGACACTGGATGTCTTACAAAAAGAGGGTATTCATCTGACGGATATGGATGGTGAATACCGTGTTAGCGTCAATGCATCTGACTCAACCGAAGCATTAGGCCTGCAAGACCTTATTTTTGTCTGCACCAAAGCTCCAGCGTTGCCTGTCATGCTGGCGCTCATCAAGCCAATGCTGCATGAAGATACCATCGTTATCCCGGTCGTCAACGGTATTCCCTGGTGGTATTTCCAGGGTATTGAAAGTCGTTTTTCCGGTGAAATCATTCAGGCAGTCGATCCGCAAGGCAGAGGGAGTGATCTCATTGCTCCGCATCATCTGATCGGCTGTGTGGTATTTATTACCGCCTGTAGACGTGCGCCTGGGGTTGTCAGTTCAACCACGCCCCACTTAGTGGTGATGGGTGAAATAAACCATAAGTTCAGTGGTCGTGTTGAGCAGGTCAGAAAGATCATTGAGAACACCGGCATCGAAGCCAGGGCCATCGATAATATTCGGGATTATATCTGGACAAAAGTGGCCGCCAACCTCACTTCTAATCCCCTTTCTGTTGTGACTAAAGGCACGCTGGAACAGATCTACGCGGATGATCATTTAAAACAGCTGGTTCGCAGCATGTTGAACGAAGTGCTTCTGACGGCAGCGGCCTATGGCGCACGGATTAACTTTGATCCGCAAACCTTTATGGAGCAGGGGGCTGCAATGGGCGCGGTGAAAACCTCGATGTTACAGGATTACGAAGATGGTCAGCCACTGGAGCTTAATGCCATCGGCTATTCCGTATTAGAACTCGCCCGGAAGGTCAACACCCCGATGGTGGTGACAAAAAGTATATTGGATCTTACAACGTTTATTGCGGCTCAGCGCCAGCCTTAAGCCGATCAGGCTAATTCATTACAGGAGAGAGTATTATGAGTGACACTATCAGCCGCCCTGAGCATATCAGCGAAGGGGAGTGGGCATTACGGATTAAATTAGCGCATTGTTACCATCTGGTCGATTTTTTTGGTTGGACAGAAACTATTTTTAACCATATCTCTGCACGGCTTCCTGATGTGGAAGGGGAATATTTAGTCAATCCATTTGGGCTGAATTACACAGAGATTACCCCTCTCAACCTGATTAAGGTTGATGTTAATGGCAATAAGCTGGACGACTCGCCTTACGATGGCAATCCGGCAGGGTTTGCGCTGCACGGCGCGATTCACGCCGCCCGCGAAGATGTTCACTGTGTCATCCACACCCACACCAACGAAGTCTCCGCGGTGGCGATGAAAAAAACCGGCTTTACCCATGACAGCTTCTACGGGGCTCAATTATATGGTCGGGTTGGCTATCACGCCTTTGAGGGCATCACTCTGTTTGAAGAAGAAAAAGGCCGGATGTTGGAAAGCCTTGGGCAAAAGCACATTCTGGTACTGAGAAACCACGGTATCGCTGTCGGTGAGTTTGATATTGAGCGGACCTTTTTCCTCTTATGGACAGTCCAGCGGGCCGCTGAAATACAGCTAGCCGCGGGTGCATTAGGAGGTGAGGATGTGCTGTTGGAAGAGGCGATCAGTCAAAAGTGCGCTGACTTAACCCAGATGCTAATTAAAGACAGCGGTTTCGCCACTAAATTTTACGATGCGATGGTGCGCAAAATGGAAGCCGAAAAAGGCCTGTGCTGGTAATGATCCATCATGGTAATGCGCCTCGTATAGAAAGGTGTATTACCAACCCTGAAGTATAGTTTTATTAAGGTAATTAGCCCTCTGGTGGCACGCTATGAGTCTTTATGTAAACGCCTGGTTCATTGTTGAAAAATGATGGGTGTTTTTCAATGAAGCTCATCACTACAGGAACAAACAACCTCAATGACAAAACCCGTTCGAAACCCCCGCAGCCAGCGCTACAACCCTGCGAGTGAAGATTTTCACAAAGAAGATTTTCCATTTTACTGGCTGGCTCAGGTTCATGGTCGTTACGCTATGTCCATGGAAAAAAAGCTTAAAAAAATCAACCTGGATATCCCTCGATGGCGCATTCTCTTTACCCTCAAAGAGGAAGGCACCTGTAGCATTTCGAAAATCGCTCATCATGCTATTGCCAAAGTGCCCACCGTCACTAAGATCGTGCAGCGGATGAAAGAAGACGGTTTGGTCGAGACACGTATTCGGAGTGATGATGGTCGGGTCACCGAAGTGATGATGACCGCAAAAGGCATCGAGGCGATTGCCGATATTCAGGTGGCAACCCATGACCTGTTCCGCGAAAGCTTCAAAGACATGACCGAAGCGCAGATCAAGCGCCTGAATAAACTGTTAGAACAGCTATTTAACAACCTGCCGGATCATTGATCTGGCAGGTGTTTGCTTAAGTTCCACTGTTAAAAACAGATGATCTGATTAACTTTTTGGGTGTCTTAAGTTGGAGAGTGGAGATAAGAGCATTAGAACGGTTTCCTAATATCCGCTTCAGATCTTGTGGTTCGGATGTTGATGATCTTTGATCGGATCTCCTGTACCAAGTAGAAGGTGTTATCTCTTTTCCAGACTAACCTTGAGTACGAGCATCTCTTTTTGTCGAAGGGGTGGCAGGTCTTATCACTGGTAACTCTGTATTGTGGGCTACCCCAGCCATCGTAGATTTTTGATAGGTGGTCGCCAATGCCTACAGTTGCACCGTTAACATTGATTGAGCCTGCGTTGGAGTTAGCAGTGAGAGCCATTACTATGACGGTAAATATGATCTTTTTCATGACGTTTCCCTGATCGAAGAGGTTATCCCTATTTATCTAAGATGTTCTAGATTTTTAGATGTTTTTTCAATATGTTGTAGACACAATATTGATGTAATCGTAGATTTAAGTCTCACCATTTTTAAGATATCAGCAAATTAATTAGCATTTTAGATTTCAGGGATGTAGATGGCTAACAATTGGTCAGAGTCTGAGGTAGCGGCCGCCGTTCAAGACTACTTCAATATGCTTTGTCTTGAGTTACAGGGAGAGAGATATAACAAAGCAGAACATCGCCGGGCGTTGATGGAGCAACTTGAGGGCCGCACTGATAGCTCAGTTGAGCTCAAACATCAAAATATTAGCGCTGTATTAATTGAATTGGGTATCCCCTATATCGATGGTTACAAGCCACGTTATAACTACCAACGTAAGATTTTACCAACGGCAGTGGCCTCTTATTTAGTTAAAAATTCTCAATTGTTGTCTCTTTTCCAAGCTGATGCTGAGATTGTCCCCGCGGTGCCAACGGTTACAGATCTCTTAGCCGCCTTTGATACACCACCTAAACCGGAAGAGCGCAATTTAAATACTCTCTCTGGAGTTGCAGCTATCTATATCCCTAACGCAGTAAACTATTTGGAGCAGGAAGCGCAAAACCAAAAGTTAGGTGATGCGGGAGAACAGTTCGTTATCAATTTTGAGCAAGCGCGGCTTATTCGAGCGGGTAAAGAATCTTTGGCTGAGCGGATAGAGCAGGTGTCGGTGACTGAAGGCCCTGCCGCAGGGTTTGACATCCGCTCCTTTGAAGAGGATGGTGCCGATCGCTTTATCGAAGCTAAAACAACCAAGTATGGTAAAAACACGCCATTCTATGTGACGCCAAACGAGCTGCGTTTTTCACAAGCGAATGCAAAACGTTACCACCTGTACCGGGTGTTCAAGTTTCGTGCAGATCCAAAGGTATTCGTGTTACAGGGTAATTTAGAAGAGCTCTGTGATTTAAGGCCATCTGAGTATATGGCTAGGGTGAGTTAGGCTCGTACACAATGTGTAATGGTCTTAGAAAGCCTTCCCGGTATTGACCGGGAGGCTCTTTTTACCTATTACTTCTTCAACTTATCTATATTCAGCATCTTCATCAGGAATTTCTCGAAAATTGGTTCGCTGACACCGCTGCGGATTTTGTGCATAAAGTATTTTTCAAAGCCGACTTTCGCCAGATGCACCCATTTACCGGACTTCATCCAGTTAACGTTGCGTGGTGGAATCTGTGGCATCGCCACAAAGGCGATGCCGCTGTCACCCATATCGGCGAGACAGACGGCGTTCCAGGTGGCTTCGCTTTCCGGTTCTTTGTTATCAATGACTGAACGGATGTTGTGGGCGGTGGCGGTGACCATGCTCTCAATCATGAAGCCGGTTTTCGGCACGCCGGTGGGCACGGGAGTTGGCTTTTTCGGGGCGATGGCGACGGCAACACCAATACCCCAGATATTGGGATATTTAGGGTTGCGCTGATGTTTATCGATCACAATAAAACCGCGTGGATTCACCAGTCCTTCGATATCACGCACGGCGTCGATACCGGTAAAGGCGGGCAGCATCATGGTATAACCGAAGGGCAGTTCATGGCGCTTTTTCTCTTCGCCCTGCTCATCACACTCGATAACGTGCATCAGGCCATCTTCTATCCGGTCTACTTTGGCGTTGCAGATCCAGTCGATATGATGCTTACGCAATTCACTTTCGAGCATGGTTTTGCTGTCGCCGACGCCATCAAGACCGAGGTGGCCGATGTAGGGTTCTGAGGTGACAAAGGTCATGGGGATCTGATCACGGATTTTGCGCTTACGCAGATCAGAATCCATGATGAAGGCGGTTTCATAGGCGGGGCCGAAACAGCTGGCACCCTGTACCGCGCCGACAATAATCGGGGCGGGTTTTTCTGCTAACGCTTGCCATTCTTCACAGGCGACTTCGGCGTGATCGATATGGCAGACTGAGTTGGTGAAGCCTTCCGGCCCAAACCCTTCGATCTCATCAAAAGCCAGTTTAGGACCGGTGGCGATGACCAGATGGTCATAACTCAGTTTAGTGCCGTCGGCCAGTTCAAGTTCGTTGGTTTCCGGGTGAACACGTTTAGCCGCATTAACGACCAGCTCAACACCTTTTTTGGCCATCGGCGCAGCCAGTGGCACGGTGATGTCTGAGCGCTTGCGCCAATCAACCGCGACCCAGGGGTTTGAGGGCACGAAGTGATAGTAATCCTTATCACTGACAATCGTTACCTGATCGTCTGGTCCGGCCAGGTCTTTCATTTCGTAGGCCATAGGAACGCCGCCAAGACCGGCACCGAGGATGATGATATGCGCCATACACTTCCCTCCAGAGAATGTGTTTGTTAACACTATTATATTTATTAGATGTGTCTAATATAAGGTCAAAAAGTAGACAGAGTCAATTTATTAATTGTGACAATGGTCTTAGAGGCGCTGAGTGAATTTAAAGCGGAAAGATTGAGTTCAGCTTTTATAACGATCATCTGTTGTTTCAGCAGGTTAGGGTTTATGTATTCGTTATCTTTATATCTGTATATAAAAATCAATTATTCTCTATATTTAAGATGCGTTAAAGTGGTCCTCTTTTTATAACAAGAAGATCGGAAGGTGTAAGCGATGCAGTATTATGTAGATGGTTTTCGTGGGGTTGATCCGGATATAAAAATTGCGACAGAGAAACGTCGTGATCGCAGCGAGTTTGCGCCGCTGCCGGAAAAAGTAGATGTATTGATCGCTGGCTGTGGCCCTACCGGTCTGTGTCTGGCGGCACAGCTGTCTCAGTTCGCTGATATCGACACTATGATTGTGGACCCGGCTCCCGGTCCTCTTGAAAAGGGTAAAGCCGATGGCATCAACACCCGCACCATGGAGATGTTTCAGGCATTTGGCTTCGCCGACAAGGTAAAGCGCGAGAGTTACTGGGTTAATCAGACCAATTTCTGGATGCCTGACCCGGAAAAACCTGCCAATATCAAACGTATTGGTCGGGTGCAGGATGTTGCCGATGACTCCTCCGAGATGCCGCATATTCTGATCAATCAGGCGCGGGTGCATCAACTGTTCCTTGAAGTGATGGAGAACTCCCGGACACGCCTTACGCCAGACTATAGCTGGTCTGTGGTGGATGTTGAGGTCGATACCACTACGGATGATTATCCCGTTACCGTAACGCTGGCAAACACCGGCATCAATGCCGGCGAAACGAAGACGGTGCGGGCTAACTATGTGGTTGGTTGTGATGGCGCACGCTCTAATGTACGCAGAGCGATTGGTGGCGAGCTCCACGGTGATGCAGCGCATCAGGCCTGGGGTGTGATGGATATTTTGGCGAACACCGATTTTCCCGATGTGCGGCAGAAATGCCTGATCACCTCTGCTCATGAGGGTAATGTGCTGATTTTGCCACGGGAGGGCGGTTATCTTTTCCGCATGTATGTCGAGCTGGATAAGCTTAATTCGGATGAGCGTGTGTCTAGTCGTAATTTTACCGTTGATGACCTGATCGCCGGGGCTAACCGCATTATGCAGCCTTATAGTATCGATGTTAAAGAGGTTGCCTGGTGGTCTATCTATGAGATCGGGCACCGGATGACCGACCGCTTTGATGATGTGCCGGAAGGCGAGTCTGCCACTCGTAATCCCCGCGTGTTTACCGCCGGTGATGCCTGCCATACTCATAGCCCTAAGGCGGGACAGGGGATGAACGTTTCGATGCAGGACACCTTTAACCTCGGTTGGAAACTGGCGCATGTGCTACAGGGGCGTGCCGATGCGGCGCTGTTGCACAGTTATTCTGCTGAGCGCTGGGCTGAAGCTAAACGTCTGGTCGATACTGACCATGAATGGGCCCGCATTATGTCAGCCCCGGCTGGCGAATCTGTGCTGGATAATGGTGAAGAGCCACGCTTTATACGGCAGTTCAAAGCTAATCTGGAGTTCACTGGCGGCCTGGCGGTTAAGTATGATGAGTCCGCGCTGATCGGCCCGCTGGCGCATCAGGCGTTGGCGACCGGTGAACAGATCGGTCGCCGTTTCCATTCCGCTCCGGTGGTTCGCGTTGCGGATGCCAAACAGATGCAGCTTGGCCATGTAGCTGAAGCCGATACCCGCTGGAGAATCTATGCCTTTGCCGGACAAAACGACAGCTCTGCGCCGGGTTCAGCGATTCATAAACTGGCAGACTGGTTGCAGAACGATTTGAACTCACCGGTGGTGAAATTTACCGGTAAAGATGAAGACATTGATGGGCTGATTGATCTGCGCGCGGTCTTCCAGCAAACCTTCGATCAGCTGGCTTATGAGGATATGCCTGCGTTGCTTTGCCCGACCAAAGGTAAGCTTGGTCTGCAGGATCACGAGAAAGTGTTCTGTGTCGATCATAAAGGCCTGGGTGATATCTACGATATGCGTGGCATTAGCCGTGAGCAGGGCTGCATGATTGTTGTGCGCCCGGATCAGTACATTGCTCAGGTTCTGCCACTGGATGGCTATCAGGCACTGACAGCCTTCTTTGAGGGGATCTATCTACCAGTCGCCAGATAATCACAGGCTAAGATAGACAGGTATTAAACAGGCGCCGGAGAGATTCGGCGCCTGTTTTTTTTGTTTAAGAATGGATGTCTGGTTGATTATGGCTACATCTGCTGCATTGTCAGATCATATTAACGGGTTTGGTTTTTGGTCTTTTCTTTGGCGTTGTTTATACCCGATGGAGTCAGGGATATCTGGAGAAATGCGATGCTCAGCAGCAGCTGTTGATCGGTGCCTGTGATGGCAGACGTTTCCCTGCTGTGGTCAAGAGTAATGGTGGCGAGCAGAGGAAGCTAAGCGGCTTAATCAGCAGCAGAAACTGGCTGAGCTAAATCGGAAACGGGCAGAGCAGCAGGCCCTGATAAATAGCCGGAAACAAGCGCCGGTGGCTATAAGAAAAGCGCCGACAACTGAGAAGAAAACCGCTTATGAAGGCTGTCCTCAGCAACAGTCATTCGATATTCAGGTGCCAAATGCGGTGTCGGTGAAAGACATCGAGAAAGCGACCAAAATTGGGGGTACAACCACAGTCACCATTAATCCGGGCGGTGGTTCGTCCAGCCCTGACTCATCGGTGGCCAATAATGACACGACTCCATCTAAGCCCAAGCCGGTGAAAAAAGGTAAGCGTTTAGTGGAGTCCCTGGCATTCTGTAAGCAGACTAAGCGCAATCAGGATAAATGGTTCTGTGAAGGTCGCACTCAGAAGATGTGGACATCAGTGGGTCTGGATAAAGCGCTGATATCGGAAAACTTATCTGGAGCCGTGATATCGCTGGATGGATCGATATTCCCGCGGTTATTCTGGCGGATCGCAGGGAGTTTTTTGAGTAGAGCGTAAATCAGATCACCGTTGCTCATAGGACGAGCAGCGGTGATGGGTTTTAAACACGTTAGGTTTGAATCCTTTTACAGTATCTCAATACCCACCAACGTCAGCAATCATATGAAGAGGGGCTGCTCCGTCGGCATGCTCCATAAATTCTGCTGTTTGCTAACTGGCCAGGCCTGCTGACCCGTCAGACGTTAGAGTGCTAAGCCTGATTAATATCCACAAGCTCACCCAGGTCGTAACTTTTAATACCGGGGTATGCGCCGCACCACTCGGACAGTTCCTGTTTCTGACCCTCTGTCGGTGACTCGTAGCGCTTTTGAGAGAGTACATGCCCCTCAATCCCGTCAGCATCAGAGTAACCAAAGTAGGTCAGCCCTTGCTTTTCAAGTTGGTCAACGAAACTACCAATGAATGCGTCCAGGTCACGCTCTTCGCTGGTGGATAGCTTTACCTGTATTTCAAAGAGATTAACGGCAAATTCACCCAGGTATAGTTTTTTACGCAGGCGGCGGTTGTGCTTCTGTCGTGCTTCCATGATGGATAATCCTTATGTTAATAAACGGTGTAAAGGTAAAAAACATGTAACAAAAAAAGGCGACCCGGGTGGGCGGCCTTCTTTCTTAGCATTTTGTTCAAATAGCTAATGACGACAGAAGTCGATTAAACTTCTTACGAAAACCTGGATCTGACAGCAAATTAACAACCAACTTTTGGTCGGAAGCTTCCAAGTGGCCTTTTATAAAAAAGGTGCAGGGTTCATCTGCTGCTTCGATATTGAATTCGGATAAGTCACGCAGGCCTTGATACGCTACACGGTCTCCGATACGTCCAGCCAGATAAAGTAACACGGTATCTTTCAGTTCATCCTCTTTCACAACAAACGACAACTGCGCGGGCGTTTTGACCAGAGGCAGCATTGAATTGGCGATTGCATGTTCAATATCCTCTGGTAATCCCCAGTTCCGGGCTAATGTTGAGCCAACGATCGATGAGTTCAAACCGCAACCTTGTTGCTGTGCTTTAATTCTATCCAGCACCGTCATGCCTTCTGCATACCAGGCGTGAGCGGCTTCCTCACCCAGGATAATACCTAAGTCGCCGAGATTAAAAAACAGGGCTTTGGTTGCCAGCACCGAAGGGCGGTAATGACCAGAACTTTGTCCCAATAAATTAGCAAAAGCGCTCGCCACAGCAGTGGATAACCATACACGCTGCAAGGCAGCTCTCTGTGCTTCAGAGCAGTCTTTAGTTTGATCAGCAGTGGCCGCCTGGGAGACCAGACCCTTAACAAAACTGACACCCAGATAATTTACCGCGTGCTGGACGCTAGAAATAGGGGAGGTTAACGCAAATGCTGCAGAATTCACCGTTCGCAACACACCTGCTGTCAGTCCGGGATCGGCGGCAAGGGTGGCAACCAGCTCCTGTGGTGTATCCAGGCCGCCCGCTAACTTCGATTGCACGGGGTGCGGGTCTGGCAGCCTTTCGCATAATTGTCGGGCCCGGTCTGCTTGTTTTTCATCAATCTGTGTTGCGACAAACAGATCAAACCCGGTAAGCGAAGCGAGCATCTCTTGCGACAATCCGGACGCGCCCAAATTAGCGGGCTCATTCAAGAGTTCTCCAAAAGGCATTGAAGGTTTACCCGTCAACTGGCTGGACTGCCTGGTTGGCTTCGGCTTCTTATCCGCTGTTTTCTTTTTGTTTCTACTAAATATTCTAAATAGTCCAAAGAGCACGACAGTTGACTCCAGCAGTGGGCATATATCATTTAATCAAACGCGGCTTAAGCGCTTGCGCATAGTATTTTGAGCATAGCAGAGCGTTTTGGCTGGCTCGTGAAACGCTATATTCGTCGGTTTCTATATAGTCAGGGTTTACTTATCCCTCTTTGCCAGCCTTTGTAGACTCGTACATTGCAGCATCCGCCTGGCTCTGTAAGTCTCTGCCATCTGTAGGAACATGTAAATCTTTTTGATAAACCACAGTTCCCATAGTGACAGATATACAAAAGTCCGTTTCTTCAAGGTGCAGAGGTGGGTTTACTGCGGCCGTTCCGGCCTTGCCCTGCGGGTCATCGTGAAGAGCGACGATGATGTGTCGCGCAAAAAAACGCGCTCGGTTCGAACCCGCTCCGCGGCTGCTCAATACCCACCCAACTTTCATCAGAGCAAAGAAAAAGGGCTACCCGGAGGGCAGCCCTTTTTCTTTGCATTTGGTGGAGGTGGCGGGTTTCGAACCCGCGTCCGCCAATCCTCTGCCTCTAGATCTACATGTTTAGACACTTCTACTTAATTAACCCAGCACGGCCCGAAGGTCAGGGCGTTTAGGGCGAGCCTCTTTAGTTTTAACCCTTCGTCTTGAGACAAAGCTTCCGGGCGATTCTATCTCGAATGACACTGCAAAATCCTCTAGTTATAGACACCTGAAGGAGCAGCGCAAGCAGACTTAAGCTGCTAGAGCGTAGTTATCGTCGTTTGCAACTATAACTGTGTAGTAATTGATTTACGTGATTCACTACACTCACGACATGCACCAAAGGGTTCGTAATCAGCGTCGAAGCCAAGTCACCCCCATAGTATTTCCGACCACATAATTGCCTGATAGTTCTGTTGAAGCAATTCGTCAGGATGTTATGTAAGACGGGCCGGCATTATAGCCGGTTTACAGCAAGAATATAGCTTTATCTCAGTAACAGGTTACTTAGCTGCCAGTACGCGTTGTTTCTGACGGTTCCAGTCACGCTCTTTTTCTGCATCCCGTTTGTCATGCTGTTTCTTACCTTTGGCCAGGGCAATTTCGCATTTGACCCGGTCGTTCTTCCAGTAAAGGGAGAGGGCGACGCAGGTGAAACCTTTAGCCTGAACCGCGCCGATCAGACGATCAATTTCGCGACGGTGCAGCAGCAGTTTGCGCTGGCGTGTGGGTTCAGCCACAACATGGGTGGATGCAGTTTTCAGGGGCGTAAAATGGGCGCCAACAAGCCACGCTTCGCCGTTATGCAGAACTACATAGGAGTCTACAAGCTGGCCGCGACCTTCGCGGAGGCTTTTTACTTCCCATCCGGTGAGAGACAGTCCGGCCTCGAACTTGGTATCAATAGAATACTCATGTCGGACTTTTCTGTTCTGGCAGATGGTATTGCCACTGGGTTTTGCTTTCTTCTTTACCATGGGGCGGGATTATATAGAGCGTTACAGTTCAATGAAAGAGAATTGAGTGGCGAGGGGCTTGAGTCTGTGTATTGCTGAGTGAAAAAGGGTTTTTTGCCGGGGGCTGGCCTGTGTCATTGAATTGAGTGGCCAAAATAAGGACAATGCCGGGCTGTTTAACGATTCGCATGAGTTGTTTGAAATATCCGCCTACGTTAAGAGATTCAGATGAAAGATCGTCAAAATATTCATGGTTCATGGGCCAGTCGCTGGGTCTTTATTATGGCTGCGACCGGTTCTGCTGTTGGCCTGGGTAATATCTGGAAGTTTCCCTATATTGCAGGTGAGAATGGTGGCGGTGCATTCGTCCTGATGTATCTGGTGTTTATTCTTGCGGTCGGCGTGCCGATTATGATGGCTGAGGTGCTGGTAGGACGGCGTGGGCGTCAAAGCCCGATTAACTCAATGCGGGAGGTCGCCATCGAGTCGGATCAGTCACCTAAGTGGGCTCTGGTCGGCTGGGTGGGTGCATTAGCCGGGTTTCTGATCTTCTCTTTCTATTCGGTGGTGGCCGGATGGGTGCTGGCCTATGTGGCGTCCATGGCAAATGGTGAGTTTCTTGATATTGGTAGTGAACAGGCGGGTAAAGCATTCAATGAGCTGTTGGCTAACCCTCAGGCTCTGCTGATCTGGCATTCCGTGTTTGTGGTGCTGGTGATGGTGGTATTGCTGGGTGGCGTTAACAAAGGTCTGGAACGCGCTACTAAGATTATGATGCCAGCACTGTTTGTGTTGCTGTTGCTGTTGCTAGGCTATTCGATGACCTCCGGCTCGTTTGGTGAAGGTCTGGATTTTTTGTTCCATTTTGATCCATCGGAACTGTCCTGGAATGCGGTGCTGGTAGCGTTGGGGCACTCGTTTTTTACCCTGTCGCTGGGGATGGGGTCGATCATGGCATACGGATCTTATATGCCTAAGAAGGCTTCGATTGGTGGAACCGTGTTGACGATTGCTGCACTGGACACGATTGTGGCGCTGGTGGCAGGGATGGCGATTTTCCCGATCGTTTTTGCTAATGGGCTGGACCCCGGCGCGGGGCCTGGTCTGATGTTTATTACCTTGCCGGTGGCCTTTGGCCATATGCCCGGTGGTCAGGTGTTTGGCTTTCTGTTCTTTGTGCTGGTGGCGCTGGCCGCCTGGACCTCGGCGATCTCGCTGATGGAACCGGGGGTTGCCTGGATGGTTGAGCGCTTTGGCCTGAAACGGGGGCCTGTCTGCATTATGCTGGGGCTGGTGGTATGGCTGATGGGCATCGCGGCACTGAGTTCGTTTAACTTCGGCAGTGATGTATCACTGTTCGGTATGAATATTTTCGATTTCCTCGACTTTATTACCGCTAATATATTCCTGCCACTGGGTGGTTTGCTTATCGCCTGCTTTACGGGCTGGGTGCTGACCCAGCGTATTACGCGCGATGAACTGGCGGTTTCTAATCCGGCTTACTATCTGGCCTGGTCGGTCGCGATCCGTTATATTGCTCCGGTCGCAGTTGCTGCGATCTTTATTTTCAATCTGATTGATAAGCTGGGCTGAGCGCATGACACAGGTAGACCGGAGTGCCCTGGTGCTCCATACGGCAGAGCAGATGTTTGATCTGGTAAATGATGTGGAAAACTATCCTCAGTTTTTACCCTGGTGCGCCGGTAGCACACTGATTGAGTCGACTGAGACAACGATGCAGGCGAGTCTGAAGGTTGCCAAGGCGGGCCTCAAGTATAGTTTTACCACCCGCAATCAACTGGAACGTCCGGAAATGATCCGTATTGAACTGGTTGAAGGGCCATTTTCCAGCTTGTCAGGGGTGTGGACATTCAAGCCTTTGAGTGATGAGGCATGTAAAGTGAGCCTGAGCATGACTTTTGATTTTTCCGGTAAGCTGACAAATCTGGCGATGAGTAAAGTGTTTAATCAGATGGCGGCGACGATGGTTGACGCGTTTGTTAGTCGCGCCGATCAGGTCTATGGCTGAATGGCTAAGCGGCTTCAGGGCTGGCTCTTCAGAGTTAAGGGCGTAAGGATTTAGGTAACGGGCATGATTAAAGTTGAAGTGGCATACGCACTGCCTGATGAGCAGAAGATTATCGCGCTGCAGGTGGAAGAGGGATGTTCTGCCTATGAAGCGGTGGTGCAATCGCATATTGCGCAGATCTTTCCGCAGATCAATGTTGAGAGCGATCCGATGGGGATCTTTGGTAAGGCGATAGCCGATCCGAAAACGCATATTCTTAAGCCAGATCAGCGGGTTGAAATCTATCGGCCGCTGATTGCCGATCCGAAAGAGGTGCGAGCACGCCGGGCGGCAAAAGCGAAAGCAGAGCGAGACGCGCAGGGTTGATCTGACTGAGTTTGTCAGATCGAACGTTTTGTGTGGCAGAGTCTTTGTAGCAGAACCTTTGTAACACAGAGCTTCGTTGAAACGTAAAAAACCGGACGAGGTCCGGTTTTTTATGCGCCAGTGAGACGGTCGTTACTGCTGACCACCGCCGGGGCGGAAATCACCCGCCATGCCCGACAGGTTGCCGTTGGCATCGAACAGAATGGTCAGGCTTTGCTGGGTGATAACACCGGTTTCACCCGATTGATTACGGTAGATGTAGTCCCAGCGATTGTTGTTGAAGCTGTCGGTCACCAGCGGTGTACCCAGCACATAACGCACCTGGTTCTGAGTCATTCCCGGGCGGAGAGTATCTACCATCTCCTGGGTAACCACATTGCCCTGTGGAATATCAATCTTGTAAACACCGGGGAACTCGGCGCACCCGGCCAGTAAAATAGCGGCGATAACGCTAATAAGAATTTTTTGCATTAGTAAATGACTTCCACTTTCGCGTATAAAATCAGATAATTGAGTTCGCAAGTCTAACATTCGTTGAGATAAACATCATAGAGAAAGATTATGGCACTTGAAAATCAAGAATTACGTAAAGCTGGCCTGAAGGTTACCCTGCCTCGGGTGAAAATTTATCAAATTCTTGAGAGAGCAGGCGAAAGTGATCATTTCAGTGCAGAAGATATTTACAAGCTTCTGCTGGAACATAACGAAGATGTTGGACTGGCAACGGTTTATCGTGTTCTGACTCAGTTTGAGGCTGCAGGTCTTGTTTCACGGCATCATTTTGAAGGCGGTCATTCAGTTTTTGAACTGACTCAGGATGAGCAGCACGACCATATTGTTTGTGTGAAGTGTGGCAAAGTGCGCGAGTTTAGCGATCCTGCGCTAAAAAAACGTCAGGATCAGATCGCTCAGGAGCTGGGATTTAAAATTACTGACCGGACTCTCTATCTGTACGGCGAGTGCGCCGATGGCTGCAGCCCTAAATAAGCGTTGTGAAAATATTTCAGATATAAAAAAAACCGGCCTGGCCGGTTTTTCTATGCAGTCAGTCAACGCTATCGGCGAGTTATATTCGCTTGTTATCCATCCAGGCCGAGCATCTCGCGGGCATGATCCAGCGATGTTTCGGTGACATCGATGCCGCCTAACATGCGGGCTACTTCGCCGACGCGCTGATTCATGTTGAGCCGGTCGATGCGGGTAATGGTTTTATCTTTAACGGTTTGTTTGCTAACGAACAGGTGCTGGTGCCCCTGAGAGGCAACCTGCGGCTGGTGGGTAACAACCAGTATCTGACTGTTTTCGCCCAGCTGGCGCAACAGTCGGCCAACCACCTCGGCAATAGCACCACCGATACCGACATCGACCTCATCAAAGATCAGCGTTGGTGTACTGGACGTTTGTGCGGTAATGACCTGAATGGCCAGGGATATCCTTGACAGCTCGCCGCCTGAAGCCACTTTATTTAGCGGACGGGGTGGCTGACCGGCGTTGGTGGTAATCAGAAATTCAACCTCTTCCAGACCGTGAGCACTTAGCTGGTCTTTGTCATAAGGGGTGATCGACACGCTTAACTCTGCTGCGGTCATGCCCAGACTGTGAAGTTGTTTGTTAACATCATTTTTTAGTGCCAGTGACGCTTTTTTACGTGCGGCGCTCAGCGTTTCAGCGCTTTTGATAAACGCCTGACGTGCCTTCTCTGTTTCCTCGTGTAACTGCTCCAGTGCCTGATCTGACATACTCAGGCCTTCCAGTTCTTTTTGAATGTCCTGATAGAACTGCGGCATCTGTTCTGCAGAGATGCGGTGTTTGCGGGCCATGTCAAAAATGCTGCTGAGCCGCTCTTCAACATCAGCCTGACGTTTCGGGTTCAGTTCGACCCGGTCCATGTAATGGCTAATCTCCTGGGCGGCTTCTTCTATCTGGATCTGAGCGCTGTTGAGCATCTCAATGGTTTGTCTGACAGAGGGTGAGGAGCTTTTTATTTTGCCCAGCAGATGCTGACACTGATTGAGCAGGCTTAAGCAGTTGATCTCTTCATCCTGACTGGTCAGTTGCAATACCTGTTGGCCGGACTGCAGAATCTCACCGGCATTGGCCAGTGTGCTTTGTTCCTCAGCCAGTTTTTCATATTCACCTTCAGCCATGCCCAGCTGTTCTAATTCTTCAGCCTGATAGCTCAGTAATTGCAGCCGGGCGGTTTGCTCTTCGCTCTGGGCTGAGAGCTGGCGTAGTCGGCTATTCAGCCCCTGCCAGTGGCGAAATAGTTTACGGGTGGTGCCAGCCAGTTCGCCTTTGCCGGAATAGGCATCCAGCAGGTGGCGGTGGTGATCTTTCTTCAACAAGCGCTGATGTTCATGCTGGCCGTGAATCTCGATCAGATACTCACCCAGCTCGCGGACTTTGTTGATCGGGCAGGGACTGCCGTTGATATAGCTTCTTGAACGCCCTTCGGTGGTAATCACCCGGCGGAGAATGCACTCATCGTCGTCGAGATCCTGGTGTTTAAGCCATTTTCTGGCTGTCGGGATGTTTGAGATGTCGAAGCTGGCAATAATTTCTGCCCGTTCAGCGCCCTTTCGCACCGAGCCCATATCGGCGCGGTCGCCCAGGGTAAGCCCCAGCGCATCGAGCATAATAGATTTGCCTGCCCCGGTTTCGCCGCTGACAACGGTCATGCCGTTCTCCAGCTCCAGGTCCAGTTCTTCAACAATAGCGTAGTTGCGAATGTTCAGTTGAGTCAGCATAACCATCAGTCTGTGTTTTTATACAGTGGTTAATGTATATGCCAATAATCAGGCCAGCGCAATCACTAACTGCTCAGTCTGGTTAAAAAAATCTAAAAATATCCACTTGAATCCTGTTGTCTTAGCCCCATATTAAAGCTCAACAGAAAACTCACATATCAGATGGTTGGAGAAAGTGATGGCAGGCGAAGATAAGACTCAGGTTGAAGATCAGCAGCCAGATGCAGTAACTGAAGCGGTCGATGAAACCGTGGCCGCTGACGAAACCGTTGAGCCGGTCGCTGCAGAGGTTGCAGATATCGATACGTTACAACTGGAGTTAGCCCAGGCCCAGGATCAGGTTGCTGCTCTTAAAGATCAGGAACTGCGAACCCGTGCAGAGATGCAGAATATCCGTCGCCGGGCAGAACAGGATGTTGAAAAAGCCCATAAGTTTGCGTTGGAGAAGTTTGCCAATGAGCTGCTGCCGGTAGTAGACAGTCTGGAACGGGCGATTGAAGCATCCAGCAGCGATGATGAAGCGGTTGTGGTTCTGCGTGAAGGTGTGGAGATGACATTGAATATGTTCATCACCGGCCTGGGTAAATTCAAGGTAGATCAGCATAACCCTGTTGGTGAGCCGTTTAATCCTGAGTTTCATCAAGCGATGTCGATGGTGCCTAACCCCGATGTCCCGGCCAACAGTGTGATGGCGGTGATGCAGAAGGGTTATAGCCTCAACGGTCGTCTGATTCGTCCGGCGATGGTCATTGTTTCTAAAGGCGCAGAATAAGTCAGGACTTGAAACTGGCAAATCAGCACCAATATAGCTAGCAAGTTCAAAAGAATTTCGTCCGTCAGAACGGACACAGAATTACTGGAGTGATAGAAATGGGTAGAATTATCGGTATTGACCTGGGCACAACTAACTCTTGTGTTGCTGTTATGGATGGCGATAAGCCACGGGTTATTGAAAACGCTGAGGGTGATCGTACCACCCCGTCCATCATCGCATACGCTGCTGATGGTGAGATCCTGGTTGGTCAGCCGGCTAAGCGCCAGGCAGTTACCAACCCGAACAACACACTGTTTGCGATTAAGCGTCTGATCGGCCGTCGCTTTAAAGATGACGTGGTTCAGAAAGATATCAAAATGGTGCCGTATAAAATTATCGAAGCTGACAATGGCGATGCCTGGGTTCAGGTAAACGATAAAAAAATGGCTGCACCACAGATCTCTGCAGAGATTCTGAAGAAGATGAAGAAAACTGCAGAAGATTATCTGGGTGAAGAAGTGACAGAAGCGGTTATTACCGTGCCTGCCTACTTTAACGACTCCCAGCGTCAGGCAACTAAAGATGCCGGTAAAATTGCCGGTCTGAACGTTAAGCGTATTATCAACGAGCCAACCGCTGCGGCACTGGCTTACGGTATGGACAAGTCTAAGGGCGATAAAACGATCGCTGTATACGACCTGGGTGGTGGTACCTTCGATATCTCTATTATCGAAATTGCTGAAGTTGATGGTGAGCACCAATTTGAAGTACTGGCCACCAACGGTGACACTTTCCTTGGTGGTGAAGACTTTGACTCCCGTCTGATCGAATATCTGGCGGCTGAGTTTAAGAAAGAGTCCGGTATCGACCTGCACAGCGATCCACTGGCACTGCAGCGTCTGAAAGAGGGTGCAGAAAAAGCCAAAGTTGAGCTGTCATCTGCCCAGTCTACCGATGTTAACCTGCCGTATATCACGGCTGATGCATCCGGTCCTAAGCACCTGAATGTTAAGATCAGCCGTGCAAAACTGGAATCTCTGGTAGAAGCACTGGTTGAACGTTCGATTGAACCTTGCCGTATCGCACTGAAAGATGCTGATCTGACAGCAGCGGATATCGACGAAGTGATTCTGGTCGGTGGTCAGACCCGTATGCCAATGGTGCAGAAGCGCGTTACTGAGTTCTTTGGTAAAGAAGCCCGTAAAGACGTTAACCCTGATGAAGCGGTTGCTATCGGTGCATCTATCCAGGCTGCTGTGCTGTCCGGTGATGTAAAAGACGTACTGCTGCTGGACGTGACTCCGCTGAGCCTGGGTATCGAAACCATGGGTGGCGTTGCGACTCCGGTTATCGAGAAAAACACCACTATCCCGACGAAGAAGTCTCAGGTGTTCTCTACCGCTGACGACAATCAGACTGCCGTAACCATTCACGTGGTTCAGGGTGAGCGTAAGCAAGCCTCTGGCAACAAGTCACTGGGTCGTTTCGATCTGGCTGATATTCCGCCAGCACCGCGTGGTATGCCGCAGATCGAAGTAGTTTTCGACATCGATGCTAACGGTATCCTCAACGTATCTGCGAAGGATAAAGCGACCGGTAAGCAGCAGTCCATTATCATCAAAGCCTCTTCCGGTCTGAGTGATGAAGAAGTTGAACAGATGATTCGTGATGCTGAAGCCAATGCTGAAGCGGATAAGAAGTTTGAAGAGATGAGTCAGGCCCGTAACCAGGGTGATGCGATGATTCACTCCGCGAAGAAAACTCTGGAAGATGCTGGTGATAAGGCAACTGAAGAGGAAAAAACTGCCATCAACAGCGCTATTGAAGAGCTGGAAGGCGTGCTGAAAGGCGACGATAAAGACGTTATCGATGCGAAGACTGCAGCGCTGACCGAAGCGGTTTCTGCTCTGGCTCAGAAGATGTATGCTGATGCAGCTCAACAGGCGGAAGGTCAGGGTGAACAGGCCCAGGCCGAGCCAGCAGACGACGCTGTTGATGCAGAGTTTGAAGAAGTTAAAGACGACGACAAAAAGTAAGTCAATTTAATGAATCAAGCTTGAAATGACAGCGCGGGCCGGTCCCGCGTTGTCCTGTTTTTATTCTCAGCTGATTTAAAGTAGTTGTTAACCGGATTGCGATATAGATTATGTCGAAGAAAGATTTTTACGATGTGTTAGGCGTTTCTCGGGACGCTTCTGACCGGGATATTAAAAAGGCGTTTCGTCGGATGGCGATGAAATACCATCCGGACCGTAATCCTGACGATAAATCGATGGAAGACGCCTTTAAAGAGGTGAATGAAGCATACGAAGTCCTGTCCGATAAGCAGAAGAAAGCGGCATATGATCAGTATGGTCATGCCGGTATCGATCAGGGTGGCATGGGTGGTCAGGGCGGCTTTGGCGGCGGCCAGGGTGGCTTTGGCGATATCTTCGGTGATGTGTTCGGTGATATTTTCGGCCAGCAGGGGCATGGCGGACGTCGTAGCCATGTGCAACGTGGCGCGGATCTGCGTTATACCATGGATCTTAGTCTTGAAGAGGCGGTAAAAGGCTGCGACAAGACCATCACGGTACCCACCCTGGTGCCCTGTGATGTCTGTGATGGCAGTGGCGCTAAACCCGGCACCAGTGCTAAAACCTGTGGCACCTGTGGTGGTATTGGCCAGGTGCGGATGCAGCAGGGCTTCTTCTCGGTGCAGCAGACCTGCCCATCCTGTCACGGTGAAGGTCAGGTTGTTTCCGACCCTTGCACCAGCTGTCATGGTCAGGGCCGTAAGCAGCAAACCAAGAAGCTCTCGGTTAAAATTCCTGCGGGTGTTGATACCGGTGACCGTATTCGTCTCTCAGGTGAGGGTGAAGCGGGCAGCCATGGTGGTCCATCCGGTGATCTGTTCGTACAGGTTAATGTACGTGATCACGCGATCTTTGAACGCGATGGTAAACACCTTTACTGTGAAGTACCGATCAGCTTTATCGATGCGGCACTCGGTGGCGAGCTTGAAGTACCAACGCTGGAATCCCGTGTTAAACTGAAGATTCCTGCAGAAACCCAGACCGGAAAACTGTTCCGTCTGCGTGGCAAGGGTATTAAGCCGGTTCGCGGTGGCGCTGTTGGTGATCTGCTGGTGCGGGTGACCGTTGAAACACCGGTGAACCTGAGCGGTAAGCAGAAAGAGTTGCTGCGCGAGTTTGAAACGGCTATGGATGAACAGCAAAAACATCATGGGCCGAAGAAACATGGTTTCTTTGACAGCGTGAAGAAATTTTTCGAGGATATGACCTGATATCCCCAAGGGGCTGCATTGCAGCCCCTACGACTTTTTGGAGTCCAACATGAGTGAATTCCCCACTCAACCGCGTGAGTTATGGACGCTGATTCAACAGGAAGCCCGCGAAGAGATGGCCCGTGAGCCGTTTCTGGCGAGTTTCTTTCATAGCACTATTATCCGTCACCACAGTCTGTGTGAGGCGGTCAGCTACCTGCTGGCAAATAAACTGTCTGATGAGGTCATGGCGGCGATTACGCTGCGTGAGCTTATTGAAGAGGCCTTGGGTGGTGATCCGAACATTCTCAAGTGTATCTGTCAGGATATCAGTGCTGTACGTACCCGCGACCCGGCGGTGTCCAGCTTTACCACGGTGTTGCTCTATCTGAAGGGCTTTCACGCGTTGCAGGCATATCGCATCGCACACTGGATGTGGCAGCAGGGGCGTCACTCGATGGCACTCTATCTGCAAAGTCGTATCAGTGAGGTATTCCAGGTGGATATCCATCCTGCGGCCCAGATCGGTTGTGGGGTGATGTTTGACCATGCCACCGGTATCGTCGTCGGAGAAACCTGCGTGATCGACAATGATGTGTCTATCATGCAGTCCGTTACGCTGGGGGGGACTGGTAAAGAGAGCGGTGATCGCCATCCGAAGATTCGGGAAGGGGTGATGATCGCGGCGGGCGCGAAGATCTTCGGTAATATCGAAGTTGGTGTCGGCGCCAAAGTCGGCGGTGGTTCGGTGGTGCTGGAAAATGTACCGCCCCATACCACTGTGGTGGGTGTTCCGGCGAAGGTGGTTGGCCGTCCGGATTGTGAAAAGCCTGCTTTTGATATGGATCAGAGTGTTAGTCGGCAAAAGTGTGAATGATTTAAGTTACCGGCTGACTTTATTAGCGGGTGATCAGACCAGGTATTCAGAATGATAAGAGTTGCAGTAACCGGCGCAGCCGGGCGTATGGGTAAAACGAATATTGAGGCGATTCAGGCGGCAGAAGGCGTTAAGCTTGGCGCCGCTATTGTCGAGTCAACCAGTAGCCTGATCGGTGCTGATGCCGGTGAAGTGGCCGGGGTGGGCAAACTGGGGGTGAAAATTGTAGGAGCCCTTGAAGAGGTGATAGATGACTTCGATGTACTCATCGACTTCACCGCGCCTAAGGCGACTCTGGCAAACCTCGCCCTGTGTGCTATCAACGGTAAGGCGATGGTGATCGGTACTACCGGACTGAACGAAATGGAGCGCAATGAGCTCAAAAGTTTCGGTGAAGTGATGCCGCTGGTGTTTGCGTCTAACATGAGTGTTGGCGTTAACCTCTGCTTTAAACTGCTGGCGGAAGCGGCCAAAGCGCTGGGCGATGATTACGATGTCGAGATTATTGAAGCGCATCATCACCATAAAGTCGACTCCCCTTCCGGTACCGCGCTGAGTATGGGTGAGGCGGTTGCCGGTGCATTAGGTCGCGATCTGCGTCAGTGTGCTGTATATGGCCGGGAAGGCCAGGTGGGTGCCCGCACTAAGGATGAGATCGGTTTTGTCACCATCCGTGCCGGTGATGTGGTGGGTGACCATACGGTGTTGTTTGCCACCGAGGGTGAGCGGATTGAGATTACCCATAAAGCCAGTTCGCGGATGACTTTTGCGAAGGGCGCGGTACGTGCAGCCGGATGGTTAGCGGGGAAAGAGAAGGGATTATATGATATGCAGGATGTTCTCGGTCTGCGTGATTAGCCGGTTCTGAGCTGCTTAACCGCCGTTATATGATCCCGCGATTGCTAATCGGCCTGGATGGCGGTTTTTTAGTTTTATCGAACAATTAAATAAATATCTCATAATGGGGCAATTGTTAGCCCACAGAGTAGCCGTTTTAACCTATATTTTATGGGATGACAGCGAACGGCTTATGGAGAGACCAGATGTCTGCCAAGAAATTTGAGACCCTGAAAGAGATGGGGTTTGATGACCCCTATGAAATTGAGAAATATACGACTCGCACAGAGAATGATATTGATGTGCTGAAGGTCTATCTGCATCGCCATCAGGGCGAGTGGATGACCAAGAGTAAGAAGTTTAAGTTTAAGCGCCGCCACACCAATGTTTCGGTTGAAGGGGGTCTTGTACCTTACCGTGCCAGCACAGAACCTTCTCCGTACTATCTGAAGGCAGTGGCAGAGCTTGAAAAACTAGTGGTTGAAGAGAAGTCTGCCACCAACAAGAAACAGCATCTGCTCAAAGAACTTGAACATCTGGAAAAAGTGGTAACTCGCAAGGTGGAAGATATCCGTCGGCAGATTGAAGAGCTGTAACGAGCATTTCAGATTCAGATAAACGGCCGGTGAGTGATTACCGACCGTTTTTTTTCGCGCTGAATAAAAGGAGGGTGTGATGTATAAACTGGCTTTTTTTGTCCCGCAAGAAAATCTTGAGTCGGTCAAGCAAGCGGTGTTCGCAACCGGGGCAGGCAAGATAGGCAACTACGAGAATTGCTGCTGGCAGGTAAAGGGGTTTGGCCAGTTCAGGCCGCTGCCGGGTAGCAATCCCCATATCGGACAGCAGGGAGCGTTAGAGCAGGTTGAGGAATGGAAGGTCGAGCTGGTGTGTGAAGACCATCTCATTCGGGCCGCTGTAAATGCGCTTAAGCTGGCGCATCCTTATGAAGAGGTCGCCTATGACGTCTGGCCGCTGAGCGATTTATAACCATGTTTATAACTGAGCAGGTTATAAACATAATCTGTTGATAAGGCTGTTGATTAAGTATGAGTAACCGCTGAGTTGTGTTGTTAACTGTTTGTTGTATATGTGTTTATTGGTTTTGTGTTAAATCTGATCTGGTTAATAAGTAATCTGTGAAAAACCCTGAAAACTAGCCACAAAAACTGTGGATATCCTTGTGGATTAAGTATGAGTATCACTGGGGTAAGCGACGCAGAGCCCGTGGCTGTGGGGTTCTGCGCCATTGGTGCTATAACGCTCAGCTAACGTTAGCGATGCGGGTCATAAAGCCGGTGATTCCGGTCAGTACAATCTCGGACGCCATCGCCGCCAGAATCAGACCGGTAATCTTACTGAGGATATTTAGCCCGGTTTTTCCCAGCAGCCGTTCTACACCGGTCGCCGCGTGGAGCAGTGCCAGCAAACAAACCAGCGCGAGAAACATGCCGCTGAGCCCTAAAATCACCTCAACGCCATGCAGCTCTGAGCCATACACCAGAATAGCACCAATGGTGGCAGGCCCGATAATGGTGGGAATTGCCAGTGGCACAACGGAAGCATCCTCCCGTGGCCCTCCGGGCACCTGAGCGTTGGTGCGGATACCGTCCCTGACCAGACTGATGGCCGACAGAAACAGCAATATCCCTGCGCCGATACGGAAGGAATCGATAGTGATGCCCAGCAGTTCAAATAGCGGCGAACCAAAGAAAAACAGCACCAGTGATGCTAACGCAGCGGCAAATACCGCTTTATTAGCGGTGCTGCGGCGCTCTGCCGGTGTGTCACTGCGGGTCAGGGAGAGGAACATTGACACCACAAAGAAGGGGGCAAAGAGGACGAAAAACTTAATCCAGGTAGCGATTAACAAAGTCATGGGAGGTCTCATATCTGCGCCGGGTAGGCCCAGTTAAATAAAAAAAACGGCCTTATGGGCCGTCATTCATCTCTGTTGTCATGGGCAGAAAGCCACGGCAGGAACAGGAAGCTGGTTATTTTAACACCAGCCAGAGCGCATGCAGAATACCCGGGATGTAAAAAAACAGGCAGAGCACGATATTAATCACCAGTTGCAAGCCAGCACCGGCTTTCATAAACACTGCGATCGGGGGCAGCAGTATAGCAAGAATGATGAGAATCAGTTTATTGTCCATCGTAAGATCTCTCTGGGTTACTTATCAGGTTTATCAATATAGTGTCCGGGCGGAGTTTCAAGGTCAACGTGATGCAGTGGAAATATTCCGCTTTTGCGGTCTTCAAAGTAGAAGCGTAGTGCGTTTCTGATGGTTTGAAACGCCAGATCATCCCAGGGCACAGTCTCTTCTGTGAACAGTTGCACATCGGTGGTTTCATCACCTGCAGAAAAGTTCAGGTCATCCAGTTGCGCCAGATAGATCATCTGCACCTGGCTGACCGGCACAATCGAGGTCAGCGTATACAGTTGTAAGTCGCTCACCCGTGCATTGGCTTCTTCAAGGGTCTCTCTGGCGGCGGCATCACGGGTTGATTCTCCGTTTTCCATAAATCCGGCGGGCAGCGTCCAATAGCCAACGCGTGGTTCTATCGCGCGTTTGCACAGCAGGACTTTATCCTCATACACTGGTAGACAGCCGGCGATGATTTTTGGATTCACATAGTGAATTTCGCCGCACTCATTACAGATATGACGTGGACGGTTGTCGCCTGTCGGTATTTCGAATCGGACAGTCGATCCGCACAGGTTGCAGTAGTTCATGATCAATCCTTCAGTCTCTATCCTGATCCGTTAAAAATGGCTTATAGCCTCTGCTGCTTACAACTTTAATCCAATAGTTGCTCTTGGCTCAAACACTCAATTGCTTAAGTGCGAACTATTTTACTGAGACGGGTGATTGAGGCGCTATACACCTATCAAAAGTAAGTCTATGCGGCGAATTGTCTCATGCGTCACTCGGTCACATCCGTAGCGGGTTAAGTGTGGTTAATATCTGCGGGTTTATTTAACCGGGAAAGGACAGGATGCGCACTCTCATACTTATATTCTTCTGGATACTGGCCTCAGTGGCGCAGGCGGATCTGTACTGGCAGCCTGAGCCCACCCAGGGCGGCGGGCATGGCGGCCCTAAAAAGTTTCAGTTAATCGACCAGAACCCAATGGCGCAGCGCACCGCAACATTGCTGCATTCAGACCTGCAACGCAGCTCGCTGGAGCCTCAAGGTGGGCTGTATCTGGTTAAAGCCACGGGAAAAAACAGCTACCACGTGCTGATTGCGCAAGAGCAAGGTAGTGATTTTCAGCACATGGCAGTGCGGTATCTCTACTTCAACGGTAAACCGGTTGATAGCTCACCCTCTGATCTGTTAGCCGAGTCACTGGGGGCGCTGGAGATTGTCCCCGATCCGCTACCCCGTGAGCATTGGCGCTACACCAGCGGTAAAACCTACCGCTTTTTTGTGCAGTTTAAGGGGGAACCGCTGAAAGAGCAGCCGGTACTGGTGATGACCGTTCTGGGTAGTACCGAAATTCTGCACACCGATACGGCGGGGGTGCTGGACATCGTTATCCCTGATGACTTTCCCAGTGTTGTCCCCGGGGTTAGGAACAATCCTCCCGGTGAACTGCGCATCTTTAGTGAACTGAAACGTGACGGCATCGGCTATCAGACCTCTCTCAGTACGGATTACTTTGTCAATCAGTCCAGTTGGAAAAGTGCCAATCTGGGGGCCGGAGTTGCCCTGGGTGGATTGATTTTCGGTTTGTGGCTTAACCGTCGCCTGCCTGCCCATAGCCGGAGGAAAAAAAGATGATTACCAACCTGACCCTCGTTCGTCGGTTTGTTCAGCTATGCATGTTTATTTTTCTGGTGTACGGCTCGGTTGTGGTGGGGTTTTATGCATCTGATAAAATTTCCGGCGCGCTGCCCGCACTGAGTTGTGCCTATGACTCAATGAATGCTGACTATTGTGCGTTGATCCCGCTGCAGCATCAGTTACATCACCGCCTGGGCGCCTCGGTCGACAGTGGTAACTGGTTCCTGTTTTTCATGCCGTTTATCACTACCGTCGGTACTTTCCTGCTGCTGTTTGTGTTTCTCAATAAAGCGTTCTGTGGCTGGGTCTGTCCACTGGGGTTCTTTCAGGAGGTGATGCAGCTGATCGGACAGAAACTGGGATTACGCCGGGTCGACAGTCTGGCTCACGGCGCAGTCGATAAAATACGTCCGGTTAAATGGCTGATGCTGGGCGGATTGGTCTTTATTTTACCAGCGCTGACCAGTCTGGGATTTCTCAGCAATGAGTGGGGCGATCCGTTTTGCCAGATCTGTCCCAGCCGGATTATGACCACCCTGCTGACCGGGTCTAATGAACAACTGTTTGTCGATACCTCCAGTCCCAGCTATATGGCGCTCTCGATTACCGGCGACTTTCTGTTTGGTCTGATGGTGGCGCTGGCGATGACCATGCGACAGCCTTTCTGTCGCATCTGTCCGATGCTGGCGTTGCATGCGGTATTCAGAAAAGTGGGCTTCGCCCGGCTGGTGAAGCAGGGGAGCGCCCGCTGTGATAAATGCGGTCTCTGTGCTGAAGCCTGCCCGATGGATATTCGTGAACTGCAGAGCGAATGCAATTCTGTGGACAAGCCGCGGGATATTACTCTTGCGGATTGTACCCTGTGTGGCCGCTGTGTTGAGTTTTGTCCTGATAAGGATGTGCTGCAGTTACGCTATCTCAGTGTGCCGGTTTTCAGTTCCAGTCCGGCTTATTTCAAACAGCGTAAAAAAGCCCAGACACAATGGGACAGCGTTAAACTGATCGGTTTTAAGCAAACGGAAAAAGAGAAAATATGAGTGCAGAGCTACTGGGGCTGGAGCTGAGTGCTGCTGTATTCACCGCCTTCCTGATCGGTCTCAGTTTTGGCAGTGGCCCCTGTAATCTCAGTTGTCTGCCCTATCTGGGGCCAATACTGCTGGGTCCTGCGGCGCGAAAGCCTTTTCATGCGGTACTGCTGCCATTTATGAGCGGCAGACTCGCAGGCTATCTGCTGTTGGGAACCCTCGCGGCCGCTACGGGCAGTGTGCTGCAACATTACCTTAAGCACCCGCTGCTGCCCTGGGCAATCGCCGGGGTGACTTTCTGGCTGGCACTGCGGATGTTACTTCAGAGTCGTAAACCGGTTTGTGCCGTTAGCGCTGCGCAGGGTAGTTCGTTACAGACGAGTGTTCAGCGACCCCCAACAGCCGCTCTGATCGCCACCGATGCCGGTGGTACTACTGACGGAACGGCTGAAAAAAATCGCTTACAGCTGGCTTTACTGGGGTTCTCCCTGGCATTGAATCCCTGTGTTCCCTTGCTGGGTTTACTGGCCGCGGCAGCACAGAGTGCCGACCCCTTGTGGGGCGCAGCGGTTGCTCTGAGCTTTGGACTGGGGGCCATCGTGATCCCCACTCTGCTGGTGCGCTACGGGTTTGCTTTGCTGGGGCAGGAGTTGCAACAACAGCTGGCGCAGTGGCAGCAGGCGCTGACCCGCACCGGCGCTGTTATGTTGATGTTAGTGGCGGTAAATACCGCGTTAAGGGGGATATAAAAATGATGTGGATTGAAAAGGGTGGCCCGATTATCTGGATTTTGATCGCGTATTCGATACTGGGACTGACCATTATCGCCAGCCGCTATCTGCAACTTCTGTTTACCCGCCGATGCGATCTTTCGGTTTCCCCGCAGCAGTGGCAGGGCGGTGCTGAAAAAAGGATTATCGAGCAGTTGCGCACGGTGTTGCGGCTGCACGGGCATAGCCCGGAGCTGCGTGCGACCGCCGCACATCAGATTCAGGCGGAGATGAAACCGTTTGAATCCGGGTTGAAGACCGTTGCAGTGCTGGCGAATACCGCTCCGCTATTGGGTCTGCTGGGCACCATCACCGGAATGATTAAAGCGTTTCAGGTAATAGAGAGTGCCGGGGGTAAAGTGGATGCGATGGCCCTGGCGGGGGGGATATGGGAGGCAATGCTCACCACCGGGGTAGGATTATCTGTGGCGATACCGCTGCTGATTTTACTGCATCTTCTGGAGTCTGCTTTGGGCCGTTATCACTGGCACCTGCATCAGACCGCTGCGCTGGTGCTGGATCGCTCAGAGAGCGTTGGTGTTGCCGCTGATGAGGGCCTGGATGCCTGGGAGAGCGTTGCGGATGTCCTATAAGTCGCCTGCGCACAGTCTGATCACGCTGAACCTGACGCCGCTGATTGATATTGTGTTTCTGCTGCTCGTGTTTTTTATGCTGACGGCGCATTTTGTTGATGAGAAACAGATTGATCTGACGCTGCCGGAAGCGGCCAGTGCTGAAGCGGTGACTGAGGTCGAACCGGTGGTGGTATCGATTGATCCGTCGGGTAGTTTTTATATCAACTCTGAAGTGGTGCATGGGCAACTGCTGGAGCAGCGTCTGCAGTCTCTGTTCAGTGATAACCCTGACCGTCTGCTGCGTGTTAAAGCGGATAGTCAGGTAAGTTTTGACAAGGTGGTGACGCTGCTCGATATAGCCCGATTACTGCATATCACTCATCTTGAAATTGCTACCCGGGAAAAATGAATCTGAAATTTGAACAGCGGCGTCGTACTGGTGGCTATCTGTTAGCGGGTTTGCTTTTGTCTGGCGGGGTGCATGCAGTTATCTGGCAACAGTTGCAGCAGCCGGAAATGAGTGTCGCGGCGGCCGTCCCGGTGAGCTATCAGCCGGTGATGTTAATGGCGCAAGCAGTGCCGCCTCTGCCCGCAGAAGCCCCGTTGCCTGAAACGGTTCAGGCTCCAGAGCCGAAACCAGAGCCGCGGGTTGTCCCTAAACCTGTGAAGCCAAAACCGAAGCCTAAGCCAAAACCGAAGCCCAGACCAAAGCCTCAACCTGAGCCAGTGTTACAGTCCAGGCCGCAGAAGGCGGTGGCAGAATCCCCCCTTGTGGCCGCAACTAATCCGGTTAACAGCGCACAGCCTGTTGCACCGGTGATCACCGCCGAACAACAGCGGCAGCGCTTTCTGGCACTACTGGTACAGCGTATCGATCAGCATAAACGTTACCCGAAGCGGGCACAGTCCCGGGGGATTGAGGGGCGGGTCAGTTTTAAACTGTCACTGGATAGTCAGGGGGCATTGGAAAAGTTTGAATGGCTTGAGGGCAATCGGTTGTTTTATCAGGCCACGCTGGAGGCGGTGCAGCGATCACTTCCGTTGCCCCTGCCGGATGGGCAGGGGGCATTCAGTTATCGGCTGGCACTGGACTATAAGTTGCTGTAATGAAGCGTTAATCCTGATTACTCTCGTTAATCTTTTTCATCCGATAGGCCAGCCGCGAGCGGGTTAACCCCAACAGCCTTGCGGCTGCAGACAGGTTGCCATCCGCCTGACTGACCGCCTCACTCACCAGACGTGCTTCCAGTTTATCGAGGGAGGGGCCGACAGCGTTAGCCGGGGCGAAACGCCGGAACTGCTCCAGGGCTGATTCCTCGCTATCCTGACTCAGCTCTCCTGCTGAACTGATGGTAAACAGCAAAGCCCGGGTGGTTTCCTCATCCCGGAACAGATGGGAGAGGTCGATCAGTGACCCGTCTTCGGCGGCTATCACTCCTCGTTCGACCAGGTTCTGTAACTCGCGAATATTGCCGGGAAAACGGTAGTTTAGCAGGGCCCGCATCGCTTTCAGGGTGAAGCCGCGGATGTCGCGCTCGTGGCGCTGATTGTAATGCTCAAGAAAATGCGACAGCAGCAGCGGAATATCGTCACGCCGTTCTCGCAAGGGTGGCAACAGGATAGGAAAGACATTCAGGCGAAAAAACAGATCCTCGCGAAACTCTCCTTTAGCGACCGCATCCCTCAGCTCGACGTTGGTGGCGGCGACCACCCGCACATCGACGCTGATCAGACTGGTGCCACCGACCCGTTCTAATACCCCCTCCTGTAATACCCGCAACAGTTTGCCCTGGGAGCTGGGGCTGAGTGTGCCGATCTCATCGAGAAATAGTGTGCCTCCGTGGGCGCGTTCGAAGCGCCCCGGCCGTGAGGTGGTGGCTCCGGTAAAAGCGCCTTTGTCGACACCAAACAGTTCAGATTCGATCAGGGTTTCGGGAATGGCAGCACAGTTGATGGCAATGAAGGGTTCATCTTTACGGCTGCCGATCTCATGCAGCATACGGGCAAACAGTTCTTTACCCACACCGGATTCGCCGGTAAAGAGAACCGTGGCGCGGGTGCTGGCAACCCGTCGTAACATATGACAGGCGGCAATAAAGGCGGAGGAGATACCGATTAACTGCCGCTCGCCCAGTACCGGTAGTTGAGTATTGGCCACTGGCAGTGGCGCGGCGGTGGGCAGCGAGCCTGAGCCGGTATTGCTATGACTGACAAAATCTTCAGCATTGAGATAGCGCAGATCCTCTTCGACATCGCCCCAGAGTTCGACGGTTCGGCCGATCACCCGGCAGGTGGCGTGGCCCATTGAGCGGCACTCAACCTCACGGAATACGGTCAGTCGTCCCAGTAGTGTGGTCACATAACCCATGGCATAGCCCAGCTGCATCCAGCAGGCGGGTTCGGTGCCGATGCCGTAGGCGGCGATATGTTCATCATCTTCACTGGAATGGTGCCAGAGAAATTCACCATCGTAGGTGCCCTGATGGGGATCGAACTCAAAGTGGATGGTTTCCACCTGCACCACGCCCTCCAATGAGTGCAGCTGGGTGCCCGCAAAGAAGATCGCTTCCGGGTCGGCATCGGGCCAGCGTTCGCGCACCAGTTGCGCATCCCGGACGCCGGAGCTGTAGCCCGAACGGGTCAGTAGTCCCCGTGCCCGTTCAATCCCCAACCGCTCAATCAGTTCACGCCGAAGACTGCCCAGCGATGAGTTATGCATCAGAATCATGCGTTGCCCATCCAGCCAGATCCGCCCGTCTTTAGGGGAGAAATGCAGATACTCAGAGAGTTGGCCAAAGTCCAGACCGGAACCTTCAGTGAGGTTGTCGCTGTCGCCAGCGGGGAGTTCAGATGTACGTGCTGTGGTCAGATTCGGTTGATCTGCAGCAGGAGAAGAGGTCATCAGGCGGTACTCATTGTTATCATTATTTTTAACAAAAATATTAAGTCGTTTTGCGGTATTTAACAAACTTATCAACTGTTGAGTATTCAAATAGTTCTTGTGCACTGCAATCTGATATAAAAAATTCGTTCAGTCATAGCCTGTTTTTGCCAGCATTTAGCGAATGTTGCGTTGCGGTAAATGGGGCTGTTGCGAAATCTGGCACAGCGGTTGCTCTATCCGGTTAACAATAAAAAAGTCCATTCCCAACTGTTTTTGGGCGGACAACACGCTGGAGGTTCTATTGTGTCAATTATAGAAGGTGGCTCAGGTCTGCTGGATTCATCCCTCTGGGAGGGGCGGATATTTGATGGTGGCTGGAAGGCGGCTCAGGGCGGCAGTGTAGTAGTCATTGAACCGGCAACCGGGGAAACGCTGACTAAAACCGGTATGGGTGATGCGGCCGATATCGCCATTGCTGCGCGCAGTGCTGCAGAGGCACAGGCGGAGTGGGTGAACATGTCCTGCCGTGAGCGGGCAGATATCTTTTTTCGTGCCGCTGAGGTTCTGCAACAGGATTTTGCAGCGGCGAGAACCTGGATCGCCCGGGAAACCGGTGGCATCTTTGCCAAGGGCGAGCATGAGGTGCGCGAGGCAGTGGTGATTCTGCGTCGTTCGGCGGCGATGCTGCTCGATCCGGATCATGGTCTGGTGCTGCCTTCGGCATCCGGCACTCTGTCTATTGCTAAGCGCCAGCCATTAGGGGTTATCGGCGTGATATCACCGTTCAATTTTCCGCTGATTCTGTCCATTCGGGCCGTCGCTCCTGCGCTGGCTGCCGGAAATGCCGTGGTGCTCAAGCCGGACCCGCGTACCCCGGTCAGCGGTGGTTTTATTATCGCCCGGGCGTTTGAACAGGCGGGGCTGCCAAAAGGTTTGCTGCATGTGATTCCTGGTGGCGCGGATGCCGGTGAGGCACTGTGTACCGATCCCCATGTGCGCATGATCGCCTTTACCGGATCGACGCCGGTCGGCCGCAGAATCGGTGAGCTGGCCGGACGCCATCTGAAAAAAGTGATGCTGGAGCTGGGCGGTAAAAGTCCGCTGATTATCACCGAGGATGTCGATCTTGATCTGGCAGCCAGCAATGCAGCCTGGGGTGCCTGGTTCCATCAGGGGCAGATCTGCATGGCATCGGGACGCATCATTGTTCATGAATCAATTGCAGCGCAACTGACAGAAAGGCTGGTGGCTAAAGCTGCTCACCTGCCTTTTGGCAATCCAACCGATGGTAACGTGGCGATGGGACCGATTATCAACCGTGCTCAACTGGAGCGGGTGGATGCCATCGTCAAAGAGAGCGTGGCTGCCGGTGCGACCCTGGAAGCGGGTGGTGAGCCCGAAGGGCCCTACTATCAGCCGACCGTTCTGTCGGGGGTTAAACCGGGAATGCGCGCCTATAGCGAGGAGTTCTTTGGCCCGGTTGCCAGCATCATTACCTACCGCGACGACGAGGAGGCGATCCGTATCGCCAATGATACTGAGTATGGTCTGGCTGCGGCGGTGATCTGTCGCTCAGTCGGCCGGGCGACAGCGATCGGCGAGCGTCTGCACGCGGGCATGGTGCATATCAATGATCAGACCGTCAATGATGAGTGCATCAACCCCTTTGGTGGTCGCGGCGCTTCCGGCAATGGTGGCAGCATCGGCGGACCGGCTGACTGGGATGAGTTCTGTCAGTGGCAGTGGGTCACCGTGAAGGATACCCCGCCAGCCTATCCCTTCTGATAGTCGTTACTCCGTTTAACCTGTTTCAAGCTTGCAGCGTGGCTGGCGAACCCTTCACGTCACTGCGTTGCAAGATTTAATTCAAAGCGAAGGAATAAAATATGAATAACAACTCCCGCTTAAAATCCTTGTCTCTGACAAAGATGCCCTTAAAGCCTCTGACCGTTGCCATCTCGCTGGCAACCGTTCTATGCGTTCCAGAGGCGCTGGCGTATAAAATTGATACCGGCAATCCCGATATTAACTTGCGCTGGGACAACACCCTTAAATACAGTGCTGCGTTCCGGGTGGAAGATAAGTCAGATACCTTACTGGCTGATGTTAACTACGATGACGGTGACCGCAACTTCGATAAGGGGCTGATCTCCAATCGTCTCGACTGGCTGACCGAGCTGGATGCCCGCTATAAAGACTACGGTGTGCGGGTCAGCGGTGCCGCCTGGTATGACTCGGTGTATAACCAGAGCAACGATAATGACTCGCCGTTTACCAATAATTCCACCAGTGTCAAAAACAACAAGTTCACCGACGAAACCCGCGATGTCCATGGACGTAAAGCTGAACTGCTGGATGCATTTGTCTACGGTAACTTTGACCTCGGTGATATGCGCAGCAATCTGCGTCTGGGACGTCACTCACTGGTCTACGGTGAAACACTGTTCTTCGGTGCCAACGGTATCGCCGATGCTCAGGGGCCCATCGATCTGATCAAATTGTTAAGCGTACCGAGCACACAGTTTAAAGAGGTGCTGCGGCCGGTTAACCAGCTGTCAGGCACCTTGCAGATCAGTCCGGAACTATCGCTGGGTGGTTATTATCAGTTCGGCTGGGAGGAGACCCGCCTGCCGGGTGTTGGCAGCTATCTGTCGAATATCGACTGGGCCGGTCCCGGTACTGAGTCACTGATCGCCGGTCCCGGGGTTGTCTGGAACCATATCTCAGATGTAGAACCGGATGATGCCGGTCAGGGTGGTCTGAAACTGCGTATCGCCCCGGAAGAGAGTGATTTTGAGTATGGTCTTTACTATGCCCGCTATCACGCCAAGACGCCGTCCGGATTCTACTTTGATCCGGTCGGACAGAGTATCCGCACTGTCTATGGTCAGGATATCGACACATTTGGCGCCAGCGCCACCACCTCAATAGGCCAGCTGAATATCGCGGCGGAAGCATCGATGCGCACTAACGCCCCGCTCAACAGTGATCCGCAGATCTCCGTCGGCCAGACCGCCGATAACGATAACAACATTCTTTACGCGGTAGGTAAAACTGCCCATGCCAACCTCTCCGGTATTTATGTGCTGCAGCCAAGCTCTTTGTGGGACGGCGGTGCGTTGCTGGGTGAGCTGGCGTGGAACCGGGTGGTATCGGTCGATAAAAACCCGAATGCGCTGGACCCTAATAGCACCCGCGATGCCTGGGCGATGCGGATGATCTTTGCACCGGCCTACTTTCAGGTACTGCCGGGTCTGGATATCGAACTGCCGGTTGGCCTTGGCTACAACTTTGCCGGGCGTTCCGGTGCAGTTGCCAATATGAATGGTGGTGCCTCTTACGGCGGTGATTTCTCTCTGGGGGTTAACGGAACCTACCAGAACACCTGGAAACTGGGGGCCAGTTATGTGCGTTTCCTCGGCGACGAGTTCAGCTTCGTGACGCCGCAGAACTCTGCAGGACCGGCGCTTTCATTTAAACAGACCCGTGCCGACCGCGATTTTGTGTCGCTGTTTATTCAGCGCAGTTTCTAACCGAATTCAGTGGAGATAAAAATAATGAAAAATACACTTAAAGTACTGGTGACCGGGGTTACTCTGGCACTGACCTCACAGCTGTCGCTGGCGGCTGTCGATGCTCAGACAGCGGCGCGACTTAACACTACGCTGACACCGTTAGGGGCGGAAAAATCAGGCAATGCTGCGGGCACTATTCCCGAGTGGAAAGGTGGCTATGCCACCGTAGCGGCAGGTTATAAAAGTGGTGAAGTACGTCCTGATCCGTTCGCCAGTGATCAGCCGTTGTTTACCATTACGGCAGCTAATCTGGCGCAATACAGCGATCAGCTGAATGATGGCGTCAAAGCCCTGTTTGCAAAGAATCCCGATTTTCGCATGAATATCTATCCCACCCATCGTACAGCGGCGGCGCCCGAGTGGGTCTATAACAACACTCTGAAGAATGCCACAAGCGCCGAGCTTGCAGCGGATGAAACCTCCGTTAGCGGCGCCTATGGTGGCACTCCGTTTCCGATTCCGAAAACCGGTGCTGAGGTGATGTGGAATCATCGCTTAGGCTGGTCAGGAGAGTCGGTCGAATTTGCGATGAAAACCTATATCGTGACTGCTGATGGGCATCGTTCGCTGGCCAGTGAAGGTGATGAGCTGATGCAGTTTCCTTACTATTACAAGGAGGGTGACGCTGCCAACTACAGCGGTGTAAACCAGTTAGGGCGCTTTATCGTCACCGGACCAGCCTCCAAAGCGGGTGAAGCGATTCTGGTACATGACCCGTCAATCGCCGGGAAAAAACGGGCTATCTGGCAGTATCTTGTAGGTCAGCGCCGGGTGCGTAAAGCGCCATCTGTTGCCTATGATACTCCCGATTTCGTCACCTCGGGGGTCGGTTTGTTTGATGAGGCCTTTATGATGTTTGGCCCTATTGATCGCCATCACTATAAGTTGCAGGGTAAAAAAGAGCTCTTTATCCCTTACAACAATAACCGTGCCGCGCAGGTCAGTATTGATGAACTGATGGGCGAGCACTTTCTCAACCCTGAAAATGTCCGCTGGGAACTGCATCGGGTCTGGGTGGTGGATGCAGAACTGAAAGATGGTATGCGTCATACCGTACCGAAGCGTACCTATTACATCGACGAAGACAGTTGGAAAATTGTTCTGTTTGATGGCTGGGATGCCAAAGGTGACCTGTGGAGGATGAACTACTCGCTGACCTATCTGGTGCCTGAACTGCCAGCGCTGGTTACCAATGTGATGTGGGGCGGTTATGACCTGCAGACCGGTGCTTACTATCTGAACGCAGCGATGAATGGCGGTACCCCGCATTATCGGGTGCGTGAACCGGTATCTGAAGGCACCTGGAGTCCGGTAGAACTGGCTAATCAGGGCGCTCGCTAATATCTCGCAATCCGTATTTGATCGTTGCCTGACGGCGGCTGCTGTAATCCGCAGCAGCCAACTTCAGGCGATGATCAGGAGTTTTCTGATGGTCAGATTTTCCAATTCTATAGTAAGAAACCGGTTGGCGGGAGGTTGCCTGCTGTTGTTGATGGGCGGGCAAAGCTGGACTGCTGTGGCCGCCGCTGAAACCGGTTTTTCTGCGCTGGACACACCAGCGCAGATCTCTGCTCAGGCGGCGCATAAGACACTGTTGTCAGTTGCACGTGCGGGTCAGCGGCTGGTGGCTGTGGGTGAAGAGGGCATTATTCTGTTATCGGACGATAACGGTCTCCACTGGAATCAGGTGGTGTCACCGGTGTCTGCAGCGCTAACCGAGGTGCAGTTTGTCGACGCCCAGCATGGCTGGAGTGTCGGTCACTATGGTGTGGTGCTGGCGACCACAGATGGCGGCCAAACCTGGCAAAAACAGCTGGATGGCATTCAGGCGGCGCAGTTATTGTTGGCGGATGTGCAGCTGCGCGGTGGCGATGAGCGTGAGCTGCGTGAAGCGCGCCGCTTAATCGATGATGGCCCTGATAAACCCTTTCTCAATCTGCATTTCACTGATGCCCTCAACGGCTTTGTTTTCGGTGCCTACAACCTCATCTATCGCACCCATGATGGCGGTCAGAGCTGGCAGCCGTGGCTGAGTCGGGTTGATAACCCGATGGGGCTGCATCTGTATGGTATGGCAGCAGCGGATGGGGTGTTGATGATGGCCGGTGAGCAGGGAGCGCTGTTGCGTTCAACCGATGCGGGTGAGCATTTTGAAGCGATCGATTCGCCTTATGAAGGGAGCTTTTTCGGCGTCATCGCTGAGCCGGATGGGGCGTTTGTCGTCTATGGCCTGCGGGGACATCTGTTCCGTTCAGTCGACAGCGGCGATAGCTGGACCCGGCTTGATACCCGGGAAGAGGTTGCTCTGAGCGCGGCGTCGATGCTGGCGGATGGTCGTCTGCTGGTGGTGAGTCAGAGTGGTTCACTGCTGGTTAACCGGAATGACACCGGTTTTGCAGCGGTAGCGGATCTGCCAGCGCTGCCGTTAGCGGGTGTTGTTCAGTCGGCTGACGGGGCAGCCATTGTTGCCAGTCTGGTCGGTGTCCACCGATTTGATCTGCCCGGAGATAGCGCTATGGGTAGTGCCTCCGGCAGTGTGAAGGAATAGCGTTGTGAATAGTGCGAATAGTATAAAACCCGCTGCAACGAACTCGCAGCCGGAAGCGTTCGATCCCCATTCCGGGTCGTTTATTGAACGGCTGGTATTTAATCAGCGTCGGCTGGTGCTGGCATTTTGCCTGATCATCAGTATCGGACTGGGCTGGCAGGCATCTCAGTTGGGACTGAATGCCAGCTTTGAAAAGATGATCCCCACCGGACATCCGTTTATCACCAATTTTCTCGCCAACCGCTCCAGTCTGGCCGGGTTGGGTAACTCGTTGCGAGTGGCCGTGGGCGTTAAGCAGGGCAGCATTTACGATCAGCAGTATCTGCAAACGTTGCAGAAGATCAATGATGAACTGTATCTGTTGCCGGGCGTTGATCGCCCCTATATGAAGTCTCTGTGGACGCCGAGCACCCGCTGGATTGCTGTGACCGAAGAGGGTATGGATGGCGGTACGGTGATTCCCGGTGATTTCGATGGCTCTGCCGTGAGTCTGGAGCAGGTAAAGCTGAACGTACAGCGCTCCGGTGAGATCGGGCAACTGGTGTCAGCGAACTTCCGTTCCAGTATCGTTTATGTGCCGCTATTGGATAAAGATCCGCGCACCGGCGAGGCGTTAGACTACGGTGATCTGTCCCGTCAGCTGGAGCAGGTCAGAGCTAAATATCAGAGTGACAATATCGAGATTCATATCACCGGTTTTGCCAAGATTGTCGGTGATCTGATTGAGGGTATGCAGCAGGTTCTGGTGTTTTTCGTGTTGGCGGTGGCGATTGCCACGGCGGTATTGTTTGCTTATACCCGCTGTCTGCGCAGCTCGCTGCTGGTGATGGGCTGCTCGCTGATCGGTGTGCTATGGCAATTGGGGATGCTGCAACTGTTTGGCTTCGATCTGAACCCCTATTCGATCCTTGTTCCCTTTCTGGTATTTGCCATCGGTATCAGCCATGGCGCGCAGAAAATGAATGGCGTAATGCGTGATATTGGTAGTGGCATGGCACCCTATGTGGCCACCCGCAACACTTTCCGTCGTCTGTTCCGCACCGGTATCGCGGCGCTGATTACCGATGCCTTTGGCTTTGCGGTATTGCTGGTGATCGATATCGGTGTGATCCGCGAGCTGGCGATTGCGGCCAGTCTGGGAGTCGCGGTGCTGATTATCAGTAACCTGGTGCTGTTGCCGGTATTGCTTTCCTATATCGGTGTGACACCTAAGGCCGCCGCGCGCTCGGTTCAGCATGACAATGCTGGTGATGACGATAGCGAGCTTCATCAGGTATTGCCCGGCAAGTTATGGAAGTTCTTTGCCCTGTTTACTGAGCGCAAATGGGCGTTGACTGCGTTGACGGTTGCGGCTTGTTTAGCGGTGTTTGGTACGGTGGTGGGAAGCCGCTTACAGATCGGTGATCTGGAGCCGGGTGCGCCTGAGTTACGGGCTGATTCCCGTTACAACCAGGATACTGCGTTTATGGCGGATAACTATGCTGCCAGTTCCGATATCTTTGTGGTGATGGTGAAAACCGCGGTGGATAGTTGTACCCATTATTCGGTGTTGTCGAAAGTCCGTGAGCTGACGGGTCAACTGGAACGGCTACCTGGTGTTGAGTCGACCAACTCAATGGCGCGGCTGTCCCGTTATGCGATGGTGGGCTATAACGAGGGTAATTTTAAATGGCTGGAGCTGATTCCCAACAATGCCGCGCTGGGAGCGGTGCAGGCTCGGGCACCACGGGAGCTGTTTAATGCGGATTGTAGTTTGCTGTCGGTGTATGTCTATCTGAAGGACCATAAGGCCGCGACGCTTAACAGTGTGGTTGAAGTCGCGCAGAGATTTGCCGCTGATAACAGCGATGATGAGGCTCGCTTCATGCTGGCAGCGGGCAACTCCGGTATTGAAGCGGCCACCAATATCGTGGTGAAAAGAGCGATGAACCAGATGATGTACATGGTCTACGGTGCGGTGATTATTCTCTGCTGGATCACCTTCCGGACCTGGCGTGGTGTCGTGGCGGCGGTGTTGCCACTGATGCTGACCTCGGTGATGTGTCAGGCGCTGATGGTCAAGCTGGGAATCGGCGTTAAGGTGGCGATTCTGCCGGTGATTGCGCTGGGGGTGGGGATCGGTGTGGATTACGCGCTGTATGTTCTGTCTGTGTTATTGATGGGACTGCGCTTCGGCATGACGGTCACCCAGGCTTATCAGCTGGCGTTGCGTCAGACCGGCCGGATCGTGATGCTGACCGGTGCAACCCTGGCGGTGGGTGTGGCCACCTGGGTGTTCTCCCCCATCCGTTTTCAGGCGGATATGGGGATCCTGCTGGCCTTTATGTTCCTGTTTAACATGCTGGGAGCGTTGATTCTGTTGCCGGCGCTGGCACACTTCCTGTTTGGTTCTACGGTGCTTGCTCCACCTGTTAGCAGCAGTGCGCCAGTGCAGGAACACAATGATAATGATTCGGATGGTCTCAAAAGCCAGCCTTTAACGGAGGAAAACAGCCATGCTTGATCTGCAGATAAAAGGCATTTTGGAACAGGCGGCGGCTGCAGGTGCGCCGGACTTTGCTGACCTGCCCCCCGCGGTTGGCCGTGAGGTTTACAGCCAGATACTGGCGGCCACCGATGTTGCCGTCGCTGACTGGGTGAATATTTCTGATCTGAGCATACCCGGTCCCGGCGGTGAACTGGCGCTGCGGTGTTACCGTCCGGAGGGACAGGAGCAACTGGCTGGTGCGGTGCTCTATCTGCACGGTGGCGGTTTTGTGGTGGGCTGCCCCCGGGATTATGACGGTGTTGTCAGTCAGCTAAGCCGGTTGTCTGGCTGTCTGATTGTGCAGGTGGATTACCGTCTGGCACCGGAGCACCCCTATCCGGCGGCCGTCGAAGACAGTTATGCAGCACTCTGCTGGCTGGCAGATGCAGCGTCGGAGCTGGGGTTTGCACCCGGACAGATTGCTTTGGCCGGTGATAGCGCTGGTGCAAATCTGGCCGCGGTCTGTGCGTTGCTGGCACGGGATAACGCAGGTCCCTCAGTCCGTCAGCAAACCCTTATTTATCCTACTGCATCGGGCCCCGATACCCGATACGACTCTTATGATAAATATGGCGAGGGCTATACGCTGACCAACCGCAGTATGGTCTATTTTATGGAGCATTATCTGGCAGGCAATGTTGAGCCGGTGGATTTTCGGTTTGCACCGCTGGAGGCCGCAAACCTGTCAGGACTGCCCCCGACTCTGATTCAGGTGGCGGGGTTTGATCCGCTGCGGGATGAAGGTATGGCGTACGCTGAGGCGCTGAAGCACGCGGGTTGCTCCGTCAGCCTGACTGAGTATCCACAACTGGCGCACGGTTATATCAGCATGTCCGGTGCGGTGGCTGCAGCGGGGCGTGCGGTTGATGAAGTGGCGGCCGTCTGGCGGCAGGTTTTTAGTTCTGTAGCGTAAACCGGGATAATAATAACAGGAGAAATTTATGAAGATTCAAGCGGCTGTAGCCCGAACTGTTCACGGACCACTGACTCTGGAAAGTCTGGAACTTGAGGAACCACGGGCGGATGAAATTCTGGTGCGCGTGGTGGCGACCGGTGTCTGTCATACCGATATCGTGGTGCGCGATGGCATGCTGCCAACGCCGATGCCGGTGGTACTGGGACATGAGGGGGCCGGTGTGGTTGAAAGGGTGGGGGCCAGTGTGACCAAAGTGGCTCCGGGTGACCATGTGGTGATGACCTATAACTCCTGTGGCGGCTGCCCCAGCTGTGAAGATCATGCCCCCAGTTACTGCCATGAGTTTTTCCCGCGCAATTTTTTTGCTACCCGGGAGGATGGCACGACGGCGCTGTCAAAAGAGGGTGAGGTGATCCAGAGTAACTTCTTCGGTCAGTCCTCTTTTGCCACCCATGCGCTGTGCCATGAGCGCAACATCGTCAAAGTAACCGATGCGGTATCGCTGGATCTGCTCGGACCGTTGGCCTGTGGCGTACAAACCGGTGCTGGTGCGGTTATCAATGCGCTGCAGGTTAAGGCGGGTAAGTCGATTGCGATCTTTGGTACCGGCTCGGTGGGGCTGTCAGCGGTGATGGCTGCCCATGCGATGGGTGCCACGACTATTATTGCCGTTGATATGAATGATGAGCGTCTGGCCTTTGCCGAAGAGGTGGGGGCGACACACAGTCTGAATCCCGTTAACGGTGATGTCACCGCGGCGATTATGGAGATCACCGGTTACGGGGTCGACTACGCACTGGATACTACCGGACTGACTCCGGTGATCAGGGGCGCGGTATTGAGCCTGGCTCCACGGGGCTGCTGTGGTGTGCTGGGTGCGTCGGCCCCCGGTAGTGAAATTGTGCTCGATGAAGTGCACTTTATGAGTGGTGGTCGGCGACTGATCGGTATTGTTGAAGGCGAGTCGAATCCGGACAGTTTTATTCCGCAGCTGATTAACCTGTACCAGCAGGGTAAATTCCCCTTCGATAAGATGGTCCGGTTCTATCCATTTGAGCAGATTAACGAGGCGATTGCGGATTCTGAGTCCGGTGTCACCATCAAACCTGTGGTCAGAATGTAGGATGCCTTAGCGAAAGTGAATTAGCCCATACTTTCGTAGGCAATTGGAAAACATGTATTGTTTTCGTGCCCACCACCTGCCGTATTAGCAGGTGGTGTTTTTTGCATTTTAGCAGTACGGAGACACAGCTCAGAACTGATAACTATAACTTAACATCACACTGCGGGGCGCTCCCGGCGAGTATGATTTGTCCCCACTGGTATCCTTTTTAACCTCCACAGCATAGCGTTTATCAAACAGGTTCTGCACATTCAGACTGAGGGTGTGAGGGCCGGTCTCATAGCCAAGATTGGCATTGGTGACAAAATCATAACCACCATAGGTTTCGCTGTTAGCGTTATCCAGGTAATACTCGCCCCAGCTGTCGGCCTGAAGCCTTAGTTTAACCCCGCTCGGATGTTTGTAGTCCAGGCTGAAACTGTAATAATGCTCGGGAATAAAGGGCAGCTGATTGCCGGAGCGGTCGAAGTTTGTCGGTACGCCCATGACGTATACAACTTCCGAAAAATCATCATATTTGTAGTCACTGTAGGCATAGTTAAAGCCCAGTTGCAGTTCACCGGGGACGCTGTCCTGCAGTACATTGACTGAACTGCTGAATTCGATCCCTTTTTTATCAGTACGGCCCGCGTTCTGGTAGATCGTCTCACTATCGGTACGCACCTGAATAATTTCGTCATCGACTTTGCTGGTGTAGGCGCTCAGATCGAACTGCCAATCGCTGGTGCGTCCTTTCAGACCAAACTCAACACTGGTATTGGTTGCGCTGCGCAGGTCTTCATTGCTGCCCAGTTCGCTGGAGTAGGGCACCTGTTCCCCCTGAGAGATATTGCCAAACAGAGTGAAGGTATCATTCAGTTTATAGCTGCTGCCGATACGGGGGGCAAATAGGGTAAAGGTACGGGTGAGTGAGCTATCGCCGCCGCTGCCGGGAATGGTCAGATAACCGCCCATGCCATAGTTGTAAGAGGTATCGCTGTTCCAGGTGTCCTGGTCTATTTTGATCTGATCCAGGCGGAAACCGGCATCGATCAGCAGGCGATCAGTCGGCCGCAGGTTTTCCTGCAGGAAGACACCGTACACGGTGTTGACTGAATCCTCTATCTCCAGCAGTGCCCCTTTGCGGTCTGAAAGCGTTCTGATAATTCGTGGGCCTGCGGTGACGATATCGGCATAGGCATATTTGCGTGCGTTATCGGTACGGTCCTGACGGAAGGTCACGCCACTGACCAGGTTATCCTCGCCGATAAGGTTATGACTATAGTCCAGTTCAAGGTCGGTACCGAAGATGGCTACGCCGTCGGTGTCGTTGATCACGCCGGTGACCGGGTGAAAGTGACTCCACTGGTTGTAATACACCCGGGGTCTGAAGGTCAGGTCGCCCAGATCGACGCTCAGGCGGCTGTTAAAAAAGACGATCTCTGAGTTACGGGCGGTGTTTTTAAAGGCTGAATCATTGTCAGTCTGTTTGCCGGTTTTTTTAAACTCAGCGAACTGGGCCTCATCCATACTGCCCGGCAGGTTGAGATCGGAGTGGGTCATGCTCAGTTCCATCTCCAGTTCAGAGTTATCGCTGGGCAGAATCCCCCCTTTAATACTTAGCTGATTGGATTCATATTCGTTGTTGCGCCGCCAGTCGTTATCCTGCGCCCGGTGTGAGGCGGTAATGGCCAGGGCGTTGCCCTCCTCTGTCATCCAGGATTTGCGCAGATGCAGATTACGGGTGCCCTCGTCGCCAAGCCCCAGTCTGAGTTGATCCCGGCGATCATCAAACACCGATTTTGAAATGATGTGGATAGCACCACCGGTAGATCCTGTTGCATAAATATTCGCCGGACCTTTGCTGACCTCGATCTGCTCGATGTCCTGGGTATCGATAAAGTCCATCCGGGTAAAGCTATCAGGATCGGTGACCGGTACCCCATCCCGTAATACCATGATCTCACGGATGCCATATTGCGCTTTAAGGCCTGCTCCCCGAATGATAAGCCGCGAACTGCTGCCGCCGCTGGTGGACTGAATCAGCACGCCGGGTGTGCCTTTCAGCGCATCGGAGATATTGAACATTTTTTCCTGCTCTAAGCGCTTCTGGTCGATGATCGAGATGCTTTCAGGGACTTCGGCGGAGGTCCTCTCTGTGCGGGTGGCGGTGACCGTAATAACGTCAGTGGCGCTCTTAGTCAGGCTACTCTCTTCCGCCTGTGCTGCGAAACTGGTGAGTACAGCCGTGACCATAAGTGTCAGCTGACAGCGGGAAAAGTTTGGCAGATGTTTGTCCGTAACAAGGTTCATAAGTCAGTCCGTGCAGAGATTTTGTTGCGCGGAAAATAAGCAATTAAGCCGCTTGAAACAATGTGGCATGTTGTCGCGTGACAAAGTGACGCAGCATCCAGGTCGATCCGAATTGCGCTCAAAATACGCATCAAAACTAAACATTCATCGAAACCGGCGGTATGATGTTGAGATATTATCCATCGTTAGCCGGAAGTCATTCACAGTAACGCGCCATGATAAATCAGTTGAAACAACGATTAGTCCGCTATGCTCCAAGGACCCTTGATAATGGAGGCCCGCAAGCCAGTGTGCTGATTGCACTGACCGATAAATCGGGCGATCCTGAAGTCATATTGACCCGTCGTTGTGATCATCTGAGCACCCACAGTGGTGAGATCGCATTTCCTGGTGGTAAACGTGATGATACCGACCCCGACCTGCTGTTTACCGCGCTGCGTGAAGCCGAGGAAGAGGTGGGCCTTAAACCGGAAAATGTACAGATAATCGGCCCTCTGGGGGATGTGCTATCAAAGCATAAGCTCCAGGTGCGTCCCTATGTGGGAATAATCCCCGAGGGTGTTGAGCTGATCCCTAACCTGGATGAGCTGGACCGGATTCATCGGGTGCCGTTGAGTTTTTTTCTGGATGACCGGCGTCACCATACTGATAAAATACTTTTTCGTGGTATGACCCATTATGTCCCCGCGTATGAGTTTGAAGGCGATATTATCTGGGGGCTGACCGCCTATATGCTGGTGGAGTTGCTGAATGTTGGATTTGATGCCCGGATTCCGATGAAGGTTCGACCGGAACACAGCATCTGCTAAGCGTTTTCTGATGAAAACCTGTTTTCTTTAACCTGACAGAAATAAAAAATATGAACAATGATGTTGCTCCACCCCGTCCCATCCGTTCACCCTGTATTGGTGTATGTGCTCTGGACGAGAAAGATCTCTGTATCGCCTGTCGTCGTACAGGTATAGAGATTGCTGAATGGGGCGTGCTGACGGATGACGAGAAAAAAACCGTATGGGCGCTGATCAGAGAGCGTGAAGAGCAGGATAAACAGTCTTGAGACGGAAGTGCCAATGAACGTAATGATCGATCTTTGCGTGGTGCCGGTGGGTGTGGGTACCTCGGTATCGGCCTATGTGACCGCCTGCCAGCGGGTGCTGCAGGACGCAGGCCTGTCTCATCAGATGCACGCTTACGGCACCAATATCGAGGGTGAGTGGGATGAGGTGTTTGCGGCGGTTAAGCGCTGTCACGAAGTGGTGCATGGGATGGGGGCGGTACGGATCAGCAGCAGTATGCGCATAGGTACCCGTACCGACCGGGAGCAGACAATGGATGACAAGATCAACAGCGTTAAAGCAAAGCTGGAGGAGTAAACAGCGCTAAAAACAGCAGGAAGAGGGTTACTCTTCCTCCTCTTCAAAGTCCCGGTGTAGCTCGATAGCGCGGATAGTTTTTATCTGGTTATCACTCACCTGCAACGTTTCAATCCGGTAGTTGCCTATCAGCATACAGATATTCGCATCCGGGATCGCTTCCAGAATCTCCATCACCAGCCCGTTAATTGTTTTTGGGCCTTCGGTGGGCAGGTTCCAGTTAAGTGATTTATTTACATCACGGATGTTGGCTGTGCCATCAATAAAGTAACTGCCATCGGTCTGTGGGTAGATATCCTGGTTGTCCTCTTTACCGTTCAGCGACATCTCGCCGACGATCTCTTCGAGAATATCTTCCAGGGTAACCACGCCCTGAATATCACCATACTCATCCACCACCAGCGCGATGCGGCGGCTCTCCTGCTGAAAGTTAAGCAGCTGGGTCTGTAACGGGGTGCTTTCAGGGACAAAATAAGGTTCGTGGATCACCTGAAGAATCGCCGCTTTTGTCACCGAATCCTGACGGAACACCTGCGCAAGATTGCGCATATGTAATATGCCGACAACTTTGTTCAGCTCGCCGCGATAGACCGGCATACGGGTATGAGCGGTATTACTGAGCTGATCAATAATGACATCCAGCTCATTATCCATGTCGATGCCGATCACTTCGTTACGGGGAATCATAATGTCGTTGACGGTGACATCATCCAGTTCCAGCACGCCCAGCAGCATCGACTGGTTGCGCTGTTGCAGTACGGCTCCGGATTCATTTACCAGTGTGCGCAGCTCTTCGGTACTGAGATGATGGTTCTCGCCAGCGGTGACTTTAACACCGATCAGTTTGAGCAGGCTGTTAGTGATCAGATTGACAAACCACACCAGCGGATAGAGCAGTTTCAGCAATGGCTGGAGCACATAGGCGGCAGGAAAGGCAATTTTTTCCGGATAAAGCGCCGCGACGGTCTTAGGTGAGACCTCTGCGAAGATCAGAATTACCATGGTCAGGGCGGCAGTGGCGATGAATATACCACCCTCTCCCCAGAGCTGAACTGCAATGATTGTGGCAATTGATGACGCCAGAATATTAACAAAGTTATTGCCGATCAGAATTACACCAATCAGTCGGTCCGGGCGTTTCAGTAGTTTGTTAGCCTTAACGGCGCCTCTGTGTCGGTTTTTTACCAGATGCCGTAACCGATAACGGTTAAGTGACATCATGCCTGTCTCAGAACTCGAGAAAAAGGCTGAACAGAGAATCAGAAAAAAGAGAAGTCCCATAAGGGACTCAATCGATGCGCCTTCCAAGACGGTAAACCTATGGTTGCTAATTGGAAAGACATTGTCGGGTTTAACCCCCGATACTGTCAAGCATACTAAGGTTTCAGTGGCACGGTTTTCTCATCGGGGCTGTTGTATTACAGCAGTAACTCGACCACAAACTTGCTGCCAAAGAAGGACAGCATGAGTACGATGAAGCCGCCGACGGTCCAGCGGATCGCCTTGTGGCTGCGCCAGCCCAGCAGGTGACGGCCCACCAGCAGGGTTGCATAAAGCAGCCAGGCGAGAATAGACAGTACAGTTTTATGCACCAGATACTGGGCAAACAGGTCATCAAATACAATAGCGCCACTGATCAGCGACAGGGTCAGCAGAATCAGACCCACCCAGATCATCTCAAATAGCAGAGTTTCCATGGTCTGCAGCGGTGGCAGTGAACGCAGCAAACCCCGGGTGATGTGATGTTTAAGCTGATATTCCTGTTTTGCCAGCAGTACTGCCTGAAACGCTGCCAGGGTAAAGATGCTGTAGGCCAGTATAGAGATCAGAATATGGATAACCAGACCGGCATCGTAATGTTTGCCAACATCTGAATCCAGCCCGAACAGGGTGAAGAACAGGGCTGTTGCGGCCAGCGGGAAGGTGCCGATAAACAGGTTGTCGATTTTTTGTCGCAGGGAGCTGAGTATTACCAGTGCTGCGACCAGCCAGCCGATCAGCGAGCCGGCACTGAAGAACTCCAGGTGAATGCCGGTCGGACGGTGCAGGTCAAGATAGGCAGAATAACCATGGCTGATGACGGCGATTAAGCCGATCAGGCGGATCATCGAGCTATTTATACTGCGTCCGCTGAAGACCTGCCACTGTAAAATAGCAGCGATCAGATAACAGATAATGGCGAAAATTGCGGGCAGAATATGCATTTGCGGTTAGCTCATCAGTTCCATAGAGTTTGCAGGCGCTAAGTGTGTCACAAATATGAGTGTGATGAAATATTGATACCGGGCCAATTGATGTGGGTTGCGATAATCCGGGTTACGGAATCGTCAGTAACCGGATTATCAGGTTCCTAAAGCGCGCGGCTGCTGTATAATGCTGGACTTTATTTTACTGTAACAGAGAGGCTGTAAAGATGGCCTCTGGCATAAACAGTAGCGGATTTAATACCTCAAGGCGTAACTATGTTTGAGAATCTGACGGATCGTCTGGCGAAAACGCTTAAATCGGTCACGGGCCAGGCAAAACTGACCGAAGACAATATTCAGGGCACTCTGCGTGAAGTGCGAATGGCGCTGCTGGAAGCCGATGTGGCGCTGCCTGTTGTTAAAGAGTTTATTAACAACGTCAAAGAGCGTGCTGTCGGCACTGAGGTCAGTAAGAGTCTGAGCCCGGGCCAGGTATTCGTAAAGATTGTCCAGCAAGAACTGGAAAAAGTGATGGGCGAGGCCAACGAAGGCCTTAACCTGGCTGTCCAGCCGCCCGCGGTTGTGATGATGGCGGGTCTGCAGGGGGCGGGTAAAACCACCTCGGTCGCTAAACTGTCACGTTTTCTGCGTGAGCGGGAGAAGAAAAAAGTGCTGGTCGTTTCTGCCGACGTCTACCGTCCCGCAGCGATCAAGCAGCTGGAAACACTGGCCGCTGAAGTGTCAGTGGACTTTTTCCCGTCCTCTATTGATCAGAAGCCGATCGATATCGTTAATGCGGCGATCCATCACGCCCGAATCAAACATTTTGACGTACTGATTGTTGATACCGCCGGTCGTTTGCATGTCGATAGCGACATGATGGATGAGATCAAGGCGCTGCACGCCGCGATCAAACCGGTCGAGACCCTGTTTGTGGTTGATGCGATGACCGGTCAGGATGCGGCGAATACGGCAAAAGCATTTAATGATGTGCTGCCGCTGACCGGTGTGATTCTGACTAAAACCGATGGTGATGCCCGCGGTGGTGCTGCGTTATCGGTTCGCCATATCACCGGCAAGCCGATTAAGTTCCTCGGTGTGGGTGAAAAAGTCGATGCGCTGGAACCGTTCCACCCGGACCGTATCGCCTCCCGGATTCTGGGGATGGGCGATGTGCTCTCTCTGATCGAAGAGGTCGAGCAGAAGGTCGATAAAGAGAAAGCTGAACGACTTGCTAAAAAGGTTCAAACCGGCAAAGGCTTTGATCTGGAAGACTTCCGTGATCAGCTGCAGCAGATGAGCAACATGGGCGGCATGGCGTCGCTGATGGATAAACTGCCGGGCATGGGACAGATGGCTCCGGCGATGCAGGGCGCTAACCTGTCGAATGCCGAGAAAGGCTTTAAGCAGTTTGAGTCGATCATCAACTCGATGACCCCCCATGAGCGTAAACGCCCGGATGTGATCAGTGGTTCCCGGAAAAAGCGTATTGCGATGGGTTCAGGCACCCAGATTCAGGATGTGAACCGTCTGCTCAAGCAGCATAAGCAGATGGCCAAGATGATGAAGAAGTTTTCCACAAAAGGCGGCATGGCCAAAATGATGCGCGGTATGAAAGGGATGATGCCGGGTGGTATGGGCGGCCCTGGTGGTTTTCCGCGAATGTGATCCGGCTGCTGTTTCGGCAACATAAGCAGATGGCAAAGATGATGAACTCTCTATAAGAGCTTTGCTCCACAAAAGGCGGCATGGCCAAAATGATGCGCGGTATGAAAGGGATGATGCCGGGTGGTATGGGCGGCCCTGGAGGCTTCCCGCGGATGTGATCCTGTTACTGTTTAAGTATCATAAGCAGATGGCAAAGATGATGAACTCTCTATAAGAGCTTTGCTCCACCAAAGGCGGTATGGCCAAAATGATGCGCGGTATGAAAGGGATGATGCCGGGTGGTATGGGCGGCTCTGCTGGCTTTCTTCACGTTTAACCGTTTTATAATCATGTGATTATTAAATAATCAAAAAGCTTCACAGGGGCGGAAAATTCACGTAATATGCCGCACCTGATTTTTAAATGGGTGCGGTCTGCGTCGGTGTTCTGTCAGAACCCGGAACGGGGCTGTTATCTGTAAACTGTGAGCGATTTCAAAACTCACTTAATAAAGGGACCTAACGCATGGTAACTATTCGTCTAGCTCGTAGTGGCGCTAAAAAGCGTCCGTTTTATCACCTGACTGTGGCTGATTCTCGTAATCCGCGTGACGGTCGTTTTATTGAGCGTGTTGGCTTCTTCAATCCACTGGCAAAAGGCCAGGAAGAAAGTCTGCGCATCAACCAGGAACGTATTGATTACTGGGTTGCTAAAGGCGCGCAACTGTCTGATCGTGTTGCGAAGCTGATTAAAGACGCTAAGTAAACATTTTTAAGCAATCAGTCGGGTTTGAGTGATGAGTGGCTATACGTCTGAAGATATAATAACCGTCGGGCGAATCACCACACTTTATGGTGTTAAGGGCTGGGTTAAAGTGTATTCCCATACCGAACCGATGGAGACCATCCTCGAATATTCACCGTGGCTACTGAACATTAATGGTCAGTGGAAACCGTTCAAGATAGCGGACGGTAAACGACACGGTAAAGGGCTGGTCGCAAAGCTGGCTGGGGTCGACGATCGGGATATTGCACGCAGCTATTGTGGTGTTGATATTGCGATTGAGAAGAATCTGCTTCCTGAACTGGAAGAGGGAGACTTCTACTGGAGCCAGCTGGAAAAGCTTGAAGTATTAACCGAGTCCGGCGAAAAGCTGGGTAAGGTGAGTCATCTGATCTCTACCGGATCTAACGATGTGTTGGTAGTGAAAGGTAACGCAGAGAGCATTGATCGTCGCGAACGATTGATTCCCTACCTGCCGGATCAGGTGGTAAAAGAGATAAACCTTGAAGAAGGTACGATTCGGGTCGATTGGGATCCGGAGTTTTAACCGGTGTGGATCGGTGTTGTAACCCTTTTTCCGGAGATGTTTGAGGCGATAACTCGTCACGGAGTCACCGGAAAAGCAGTGCGCAACGGCTTGCTGGATGTGCAGTGTTGGAATCCTCGTGAGTTCACCAGGGATAAACACCGAACCGTGGATGACCGCCCTTATGGCGGTGGTCCTGGAATGTTGATGAAGGTGCAGCCGTTGCGGGACGCGATCCAGGCAGCGAAACAGTCTGCGGGTGATAAGGTCAGAGTAATCTATCTGTCACCGCAGGGGCGCCGACTCGATCATGCCGGGGTGAAGGAGCTGGCCGCTGCAGAGCGGTTAATTCTGGTTGCAGGGCGCTATGAAGGTATTGATGAGCGTCTTGTGGATAGCGAAATCGATGAAGAGTGGTCATTGGGGGATTTTGTTCTCAGTGGCGGCGAGCTACCAGCAATGGTGCTGATCGATGCGGTGTCCCGACTGGTTCCTGGGGTGCTTGGCCATCAGGATTCAGCCGCAGAAGACTCCTTTAGTGATGGGCTGCTTGACTGTCCTCACTACACCCGACCGGAAAAACTCGACGATATGTCCGTACCTGATGTGTTGCTTAGCGGTAACCACGAGGCGATCAGACGCTGGCGTCTGAAACAGCAGCTAGGGCGAACCTGGAAACGGCGTCCCGAACTGCTGGAAGACCTTGAACTGACCAAAGAGCAGCTGACATTGTTAACCGAATTTATCCGTGAGACAGAAGCGTCTCAGGGTTAGTATTTAGGAGCGTGCTATGAGCAGCAAAAACTCTATCATTCAGCAGATCGAAGCTGAACAGATGAACAAAGTAGTACCAGAATTTTCACCGGGTGATACCGTTGTTGTTCAGGTAAAAGTAGTTGAAGGCACCCGTCAGCGTCTACAGGCGTTTGAAGGTGTTGTGATTGGTAAGCGTAACCGTGGCGTTAACTCTGCGTTCACTGTTCGTAAAATCTCTCACGGTGTGGGTGTTGAGCGTACTTTCCAGACTTTTGCGTCTACTGTAGACAGTATTGAAGTTAAGCGTCGCGGTGACGTGCGCCAGGCTAAACTGTACTACCTGCGTGAACGTAGTGGTAAGTCTGCACGTATTAAAGAAAAACTGTCTAAGTAATCTGCTTACCAGTTTGAGTATAAAAGGTGGCTTTAGCCGCCTTTTTTATTGCCTGTAATTCGCGACAGTGTTGAACTCGTATTAATATGTAGGCAGGATGTACTTATCGGATTCTGGGGATATGTTGGGCTTCAGAGTTTCAACGCTTACTATTGTTTAGGTTTGGGCATTGAAGAGACTATCGATCGGGCTGGGCTCTGTTTTCCTGCTGATGGTTATCGCTGTGTATGCAGGCAATGATAACGTAACAGGTCGTACTGAACATAGTGAGTCAGGGACCAGTGCTGCCATGAGCAAGGAAGATGCACACCGGCAGGCTACCCGTGAGGCTATTCAGCGGGCAGTGCTGGGTGGTCATACCCAGCAGGAATTAGTGGAGAAACGCTATGAGTCTGTTAGCCATGAAGAGATAGCCGCATATGTCGGTAGTTGGGTAAAACTGGAAACCTACTTTGGCCGTAAGGTTGAGGGTACGCTTAAGAGTGTGGATGGCGATATATTATATATCGATGAGCATCTTGGTCAGGGTAGCGCAAGCTATCCTATTGATAAAACGAAGCTTTCCGGGCTGAAAGTGTTACGTTGATACTGTACCCGTAACGGATCCTTCTCTGAGTGACTAGCGAACTATTGACTGAACAGCCATCAACTGATGCCCGGCTGACCGCTGAGCATCCATCCCCCCGCGATTCTGAACTGATTGAACAGTACATCGATGCACTCTGGCTGGAGAAGGGGTTGAGTAAAAATACTCTCAGCTCATACCGCCGTGATCTCTCTATCTATGCTTGTTGGTTGAATAGCCGCAACGCTTATCTGCTTGAATCCTGTCGCACAGACCTGCTGAGTTACCTTAACTGGCGTGTGCGTCAGCGGATGAAAGCCAGTTCGACGTCGCGATTACTGTCGTGTCTGCGGGGGTTCTTTCGCTATCTGTTGCGCGAAGGGGTGTTAGTCGAAGATCCAACGTTGCAGGTGGAAAGCCCCAAGCGTGGGCGGCCGTTACCTAAAACCCTGAGTGAGTCTGAGGTGGAAGCCCTGTTGCAGGCCCCCGATCTGGGTGATGTGCTTGGTTTTCGCGATCGGGCAATGCTGGAGATGCTCTACTCTTCAGGCTTGCGGGTGAGTGAGCTGGTCGGATTGCAGCTGTCGCAGATTAATCTGCGGCAGGGGGTTATCCGGGTTATAGGTAAGGGGGATAAAGAGCGTCTGGTGCCGCTGGGCGATGAGGCGGCCGACTGGTTGGTGCGTTACCTTAAAGAGGGGCGCCCTGGGTTGATTGATGATGCTGCGAATGAAGTGGTATTTCCCAGTCGCAGAGGCCAGCAGATGACCCGGCAAACCTTCTGGCACCGGATAAAACGTCACGGTCTGGCCGCCGGGGTGGAGCAATTGCCATCACCTCATGTGTTGCGTCACGCGTTTGCCACCCATCTGCTGAATCATGGCGCTGATCTGCGTGTTGTGCAGTTGCTGTTGGGCCATAGTGACCTCTCTACTACACAGATTTATACGCATATAGCCCGTCATCGGTTACAATCGCTGCACAAACAGCACCACCCGCGGGGGTGACAGTCGGCCCTGTTTACAGGTTGCTTTCAGGTTGTTTTCAGTTTTCAGGTGTAGTTTTAGGTCAGTCCGGAAACTAAGTAGCCCTTTTGACGTCTTAAAGGCGGATGGCTTTTTAAGTATGTTAACCGGAACCCCTGCGATATCACCTTTTTGGGCATCTCTTTCGAAGAGCGGAAGGATAGTTGAGGACATTATGCAAAAAATATTTTTCACGATAGTGGCGATGGCTCTGCTGAGTTTTAATGTATCAGCGGATGAGAGTAAAGAAGCGGCTATCCGTTCAGCATTGAGTGCCCTCAGTAGTCAGGTACCCATCGTTGCCGTGGCTGATGCACAGTTTCCCGGTCTGTATGAAGTCACGCTGGCCAGCGGAGAAAAGCTTTATGTGAATGAGGCTGGCAGTCACTTTATTGTTGGCGAAGTGTATAAAGTTCAGCCGGATGGGCGTCTGGTGAACCTTACCGAAGAGGGTAAAAAAACAGGCCGCATAGAGCAGTTAGCGACGCTTGATCCGCAGGATATGATTATCTTTCCGGCCATTGGTGAAACTAAGGCGCATATGACGGTCTTTACGGATACGGATTGTTTCTACTGTCGTAAGCTGCATCAGGAGATGGCTAAGATTAATCAGAAGGGTATTGAGGTTCGTTACCTGGCGTTCCCTCGTGCGGGAGCCGGCTCTAAAACAGAGCAGGTGATGCAATCTATATGGTGTGCGGATAAAAAGGATCAGCTAGAGCGGTTTACTCAGGCTAAAGCGGGCCAGACAATTCCTTCGCTTAGCTGTGAAAGCAGTCCGGTGATGAGTCAGTATGAGCTTGGACAAAAAATGGGTGTGACCGGCACCCCGGCGTTGGTGCTGCAGGATGGTACTCTGGTGCCAGGTTATATGCCTGCTGATCAGTTGGCGAAGATGCTGGGTGTGGTTAACTAAACCCTTTCTGTCACACTGTGTTGTAATAAGGGAGCGATGAGCTCCCTTTTTGTTGTCGCTGCATTATTCAGTATGGATTTTTTTTGCATTGGGCTGGACGCTGCATAGAGCTTAGGCTTGGATTTAGCTATAATGCGTGCCTATTTTTTAACCGCAGAAATGTCTGCCGCTCGAATAGCATAGTAATAGCGCGAGGTAATGGTTTGAAACCTGTAAAAGTTGGTATCTGTGGTCTTGGCACCGTTGGTGGCGGTACTTTTAATGTACTGAAACGCAACGCCGAAGAGATCTCCCGTCGTGCGGGTCGTAGCATCGTTGTAGAATCGATAGGCGCCCGTCGTGTAAATCCCGATTGCGACACCTTTGGTACCCATATTACAGGGGATATTTTTGAAATAGCCACCAACCCCGAAATCGACATCGTGGTTGAGCTGATCGGCGGCTATGACACCGCGCTGAAACTGGTGATGACCGCTATTGAAAATGGTAAGCACGTTGTCACTGCTAACAAAGCACTGATCGCTGTTCATGGTAATGAGATCTTCGAAGCGGCACAGAAAAAGAACGTGATGGTGGCCTTTGAAGCCTCGGTTGCCGGTGGTATTCCGGTCATCAAGGCGATCCGTGAGGGACTTTCCGGCAACAAGATCAACTGGCTGGCGGGGATCATAAACGGCACCGGTAACTTTATCCTCACCGAGATGCGTGACAAAGGCCGTGATTTTGCCGATGTACTGGCGGAAGCGCAGGCACTCGGCTATGCCGAAGCGGACCCGACCTTTGATGTTGAGGGGATCGATGCTGCCCATAAACTGACCATTCTGGCCTCCATCGCGTTTGGCATCCCATTGCAGTTCGATAAAGCTTATACCGAAGGCATCAGTAATATCACTGCTGAAGATGTGCAGTACGCCGAAGAGCTGGGTTACCGCATTAAACATCTGGGCATCAGTCGTCGTACTGAAACAGGCATTGAACTGCGGGTGCATCCGACTATGATTCCGGAGAAAGCGCTGCTGGCGAATGTTCATGGCGTCATGAATGCGGTGCTGGTGGATGGTGACGCTGTCGGCCAGACTATGTATTACGGTGCCGGAGCCGGTGCTGAACCGACCGCTTCTGCCGTCGTGGCTGATATTGTTGATGTGGTTCGGACCCTGACTGCTGATCGTGATAACCGCGTGCCGCATCTGGCGTTTCAGCCAGGCAGTCTGTCTGAGATGCCGATTCTGCCCGTCGATGCTATTACCAGTGGTTATTACCTGCGTCTGACCGTCAATGAACGTCCCGGCGTGTTGGCGAAGGTTGCCACCATTCTGAGCGAGTTAGAGATCAGTATTGATGCCATTGTGCAGAAAGAGACCCATCAGCAACAGGTACCTATCATCATTCTGACTCAGGATGTTGAAGAGAAGCGGATGAATCAGGCAATCGCTAAAATCGAAGCGCTGGCTGACGTCAATGAACCGGTTACCCGTATCCGTGTTGAACATCTCTAAGGCAATCGCAATAGCAGGAATTTAGACAGTGAAATATATCTCTACCCGGGGCCAGGCTCCCGCACTGAATTTTGAAGAAGTACTGCTGGCCGGTCTGGCCAGCGATGGTGGTCTGTATGTGCCGGAAGTTCTGCCGACGTTCACTCAGGAGGAGATCGCCTCCTGGGCGGGTTTGCCCTATAACGAACTGGCGTACAAGATTATCAAGCCGTTCGTTGATGACTGTGTGGCAGACAGCGATCTGAAACAGATGATCGACGACACCTATGCGGGGTTTAACCATATTGCGGTTGCGCCACTGAAAGAGCTGGGCACCAACGAGTGGGTACTGGAGCTATTCCACGGCCCGACTCTGGCATTTAAAGACTTTGCTCTGCAACTGTTGGGTCGTCTGATGGATTATGCCCTGAGCAAGCGTCAGGAGCGTCTGGTGATTATGGGGGCTACCTCCGGTGATACCGGTTCCGCTGCCATTGAAGGCTGTCGTCACAGCGAACATCTGGATATCTTTATTCTGCATCCGTATAACCGGGTGTCCGAAGTGCAGCGCAAGCAGATGACCACTATTGTCGAAGATAATGTGTTCAACATCGCCCTGGAAGGTAACTTCGATGATTGTCAGGAGATGGTCAAAGACAGCTTTGCCAATCAGGATTTTCTCGGTGGTCGTAAACTGGGTGCAGTAAACTCGATCAACTGGGCGCGGATTATGTCCCAGATCGTTTACTACTTCTCTGCGTCATTGGCGGTCGGAGGTCCCCATCGCGAAGTGGCGTTCTCTGTGCCGACCGGTAACTTCGGCGATATTTTTGCCGGTTATCTGGCGAAGCAGATGGGTCTGCCGATCAGCCAGCTGGTGGTGGCGACGAATAAGAACGATATCCTGCACCGGGTTATCTCCGGTAATGATATGAGCAAGGGTGAGCTGGTTCATACCCTGTCTCCGTCTATGGATATCATGGTGTCGTCCAACTTTGAACGTCTGCTGTTTGATGTTTATGGCCGTGATGGTGCTGCGATCAGCGAACTGATGGCTAAGTTCAAAACGCAGCCGGTTCAGTTAGATAAGTCGCGCTGGGAAGCGGTGCGTGAACTGTTCGACAGCTATGCCTGTGACGACGAAGCCACCTGTGAAGTGATTGCCAAAGTCGCGGCTGAAACCGGTTATCTGCTGGATCCGCATACCGCTATCGGCGTTGCTGCCGGTCGTGAATGTAATCGTGATGCCAGTGTGCCGATGATTGTATTATCGACTGCTCACCCGGTTAAATTTCCGGAAGCCGTATTGAAAGCAGGCCTGGAATCACCTCAGCTGCCAGCCCATATGGCAGATCTGTTTGAGCGTGAAGAGCGGTTTACTGTGTTGCCTAACCAGCTGGCGACAGTACAGCAGTTTGTTGCTGATAACGTTCACAATAAGTAATTACTTGCTGCTTTGATAATAGCCCGTTAGAGTCTCTGGCTTTAACGGGCTTTTTATTGGGGGATAATAAGCATGGATCTGTTTTTTCTGTTGTCGAAAGGTTTCTGGGTGTTAGCGAATCCAGGCAATCTGCTTATCCTGATACTGGTGCTGGCGCTGTTTAAAGGCTGGCGCACGCTGTCTTCTATAGTCGCTTTTTGCTTATTGTTTATCACCTTCTATCCAGCCGGTGATCTGCTGTTGCAGCCGTTGGAAAAACGTTTTTCTCAGCCAGTGACACTGCCTGAAGAGATTGCCGGAATTATTGTGTTGGGCGGCGCAGAAGAGGCGGAGCTAAGCTCCATCTGGCAGCAGCCACAGTTTAATATGGCCGCAGAGCGGGATATGGTGATTCCACCACTGCTGCAGCGTTATGCTGATGCGCCGGTTATCCTCACCGGTGGTTCGGGTTTAGTACTTAAGCCTGAGTTTCGAGGTGCCGACGTGCAGCAGTCCTGGTTGCAGCAACAGCAGTTAGATGATCGGGTCATCTTTGAGCGTGATTCCCGTAACACCTTTGAGAACGCCATCTACAGTCAGGGCGTGTTGCCGCCGGAAACCGATTTTGCAGATCCCCGTGGCTGGTTGCTGGTGACTTCGGCATTTCATATGCCGCGTTCAGTGGGCATCTTTCGTGGTCAGGGTTGGAATGTGATCCCCTATCCGGTGGATTACTACTCCAGGCCGGTGGGATTAAACAGCTGGCGGGCTGACCTCGGTCGCAATCTGTATGAGCTGTCGATCGGTGTGCGTGAGTGGATCGGTCTGGGCGCTTATTATCTGACCGATAAAACCGACGAACTGTTTCCATCAGCCACTCTGGATATTAGTCAGAATGAGTGAGCTTATGATTCGTCGCCGTGAGGCCGACCTGAATAGTCATGTGTTTAATCAGGTGCATCCGCTGCTGGCGCGGATCTATGCCAGTCGCGGTTTGGATGATGCGGATGCCCTGGGGCGAAGCCTGCAACAGCTGCAAACCGGCCGGGATATGCTCGGGTTGGAACAGGCGGTCAAACGACTGGTTCTCGCGTTGCAGCAGGATCAGCATATTCTGATTATCGGTGACTTTGACTGCGATGGTGCCACCAGTACCGCACTGGGGGTGCTGGGGCTGGGTATGATGGGTGCCAACCGGGTCAGTTATCTGGTGCCCAACCGGTTTGAGTTTGGTTATGGCTTAAGCCCTGAAATTGTAAAAGTGGCGGCTCAGCAGCAGCCCGACCTGATTATCACGGTAGATAATGGTATCTCTAGTGTCAGCGGAGTCGCTGAAGCGAATGCGCTGGGCATCGATGTATTGATTACCGATCACCATCTGCCCGGCGACCAGTTGCCGGATGCCTGTGCGATTGTAAACCCGAATCAGCCGGGCTGTCGCTTCAGTGAGAAATCTACTTGTGGTGTGGGCGTTATCTTCTATGTGATGACGGCGTTGCGCCGGGCATTGGAAGAGCTGAACTGGTTTGAGCAGCGAGGCCTTGCTAAACCTAATCTGGGGAGTTTACTGGATCTGGTGGCGCTGGGAACCGTGGCGGATGTCGTGCCGCTGGAACAGAATAACCGCACCCTGGTCTATCAGGGGCTGCAGCGGATCCGCTCGGGCAAAGCGCGAGCGGGTATCATGGCGCTGATTGAGATTAGCGGACGACAGCGAAGTCGTCTGACGGCGACTGATCTCGGCTTTGCTCTGGCCCCCCGGTTGAATGCTGCGGGTCGCCTGGACGATATGTCGATCGGTATCGAGTGTCTGCTGACCAACGACCCGCAACGTGCGCAGAAACTGGCGCTGCAACTGGATACCCTGAATCAGGAGCGCCGGGGGATTGAACAGGAGATGCAGCAGCAGGCGGTAGCACTGCTGGATGAGCTTGAGCTGGATGCTGAAGGGGAGTTACCCTTCGGTCTCTGTCTCTATGATCCGGACTGGCACCAGGGTGTTATCGGTATCCTGGCCTCGAGAATTAAAGAGAAGCTTAACCGCCCGGTGGTGGCATTTGCCATCGGTGATGCGGGCGAACTGAAAGGCTCGGCGCGCTCTGTGGCCGGCTTTCATATCCGCGATGGGCTTGATGCTGTTGCGGCTAAACATCCGGAACTGCTGAAAAAGTTTGGCGGCCATGCGATGGCGGCTGGCATGACCATCGCAGCAGAGAATCTGGGCCTGTTTCAACAGGCATTTGATGCCGAGGTGCGGCGTCAGCTGAGTGCTGAACAGTTGCAGCATGCGGTGCTGACCGATGGTTGTTTATCCGGTGCTGAGTTGTCGATGGAGATGGCTGAACTACTGCGTGAATCGGGTCCCTGGGGGCATCAGTTTCCGGAGCCGTTGTTTGATGGCGAGTTCTCCCTGTTGCAGCAACGGATCGTCGGCCAGCGGCACCTGAAGCTGGTATTAATGGAGCCGGAAAGTGGTACCGCCATTGATGCGATCCACTTTAATGCGGATACTACCCTCTGGCCCAATGATGCCATTCAGCGGGTGCGTGCTGTGTATCGGCTTGATGTAAATGAATTTCGCGGGCAACGCAGCCTGCAACTGATGATTGACCACCTGCTGCCCCTCTGATCAGGCAGCAATTTTTTTGATTAAGCGCTATTGAAGAGACTAAACCATGAATGATTTCACCCTGGACGAGCTGAACACCCTGATCGCTGTATTTGAAAAGGCGGGTGTTGCCGACGATAGCAGTGCTGAAGCACTGATGTTCAGTCGTATCAAAACCGCACAGGCAGAGCGTGCTGAACTGGAAAGTATGGACTTTGATGATTGTCTTGGCGGTGCCTGCAAGCTGTGAGTGATCTGCCTAACTATTTTATCGGTGCCCATGTCAGCGCCAGCGGCGGGGTTGAAAATGCCCCGCTTAACGCCGCTAAACTGGGTGCCAATGCGTTTGCCCTGTTTACTAAAAACCAGCGTCGCTGGGATGCCAAGCCGCTGACTAAGGGTAATATCACTAAGTTTCGTGATAGCTGTGAACGCTTAGGCTTTGCGCCTGAACAGATCCTCCCCCATGACAGCTATCTGATCAATCTGGGGCATCCGGAACCTGAGGCGTTAGAAAAGTCCCGTGCCGCGTTTATTGACGAATTGCAGCGCTGTGAGCAGCTGGGTTTGTGCTACCTCAACTTTCACCCCGGCAGTCACCTGCGCAAGGTGGATGAGGAGACCTGTCTCAACACCATCGCTGAATCGATCAATATCGCCCTGGATAAAACCACTGGCGTGACCGCTGTGATTGAAAATACCGCCGGTCAGGGCAGTAATCTGGGCTGTCGCTTCGAACATCTGGCGCATATTATCGACCGCGTTGAAGATAAAAGCCGGGTCGGTGTCTGCCTCGATACCTGCCATACCTTTGCTTCGGGTTATGACCTGCGTGACCGGGCCGATTGTGAGCAGACCTTCGCTGAGTTTGAACAGGTTGTCGGTTTTGACTATCTCAAAGGGATGCACCTGAACGATTCCAAAGCGGCGTTCGACAGCCGTAAAGACCGCCATCATAGTCTGGGGATGGGCGAAATCGGTCTGGAAGTGTTCCGCTTTATCATGTCCGATGACCGTTTTCGCGGTATTCCACTGGTGCTGGAAACCATCGATGAGACGATCTGGGCCGAAGAGATTCAGATGTTGCGAGGATTTACTGATCTGAATTGGTAAATAGCCTGTACGGCATGCAACTTGCTGTATAAAATAACACCTATATAGTTTACCGACAGGGGCCTGGAAGCTCCTCTCCGTTAAAAGGATTTAACGATGTTTCTCAATGCAAACGAAGAACGCTTTTTCTTTCAGCTTCAGAATACAGACGATTCCGAACAGTTCAGTCTGGTAAGGCTTAACGGCGCAGAGGAGATCTCGGCGCTGTTTGAATTTGCCATCGAAGTGGTCTCCGATGATGGTGATATCGATTTCGCTAACCTGATTGGCCAGCCCGCATTCATCACCCTGCTGGATCAGACCGATGGCAGTGAAGAGCTCACCCGCTATATTCACGGCATGGTCTCTGAAGTGACTCTCGGTGATCAGGGGATCAATCAGAGTACCTATCATATACGCCTGGTACCTAAAATCTGGGCGTTGCAGCACCGGCAGAACAGCCGGATCTTCCAGTTTCAGAATGTGCAAACCATCATCCAGACCATTCTCACTGATGCTGGACTAAACACCGATGAGTTCCGTTTTGATCTGCTCAAAAGCTATCCCGATTATGACTACTGCGTGCAGTACCGGGAAACCGAGCTGGACTTCATTCAGCGGCTGTTGGCTGAAGAGGGGATTCACTACTACTTTGAACACAGCGATGAAGGCCATGTGCTGGTGTTCAGCGATACCTCCGGTTCCAACCCGGCCATCAGTGGTGATCCGCTACTGGACTGTTTTCACGACAGTCAGGGGGCGGTGCGTGAACAGCATATCTTCAGCTTCAGCTACAGCGAATCGATTGTCCCGGGAAAAGTGACTCTGCGGGATTTTGATTTTAAAAAGCCCAACCTCAAACTGGAATCCGCGAAATCGGGCGAGCTGGATGTGCCGCTGGAGATCTATGACCACCCTGGCCGTTTTATCGATTCAGGCCGGGGTAATAATAACGCCTTGATCCGGTTGGAATCCCTCAACCGTTATCGCCAATCCGCGAAGGGCAGTAGTGACGTTAACCGGATGACCCCGGGCTATAGTTTCGAACTCAGCGGGCACGACCGGGATGCACTCAATAGTGAGTATCTGATTGCGCGGGTTGAGCATGAATGTTCTCAGCCACAGGTGCTGGAAGTGGGAGCCTCGATCGAAGGCAGCCAGTATAGTAATAGCTATCTCTGTGTTCCCTTCGAGGTGCCATTCCGTCCCACAACCGATGTCAGATCCCCCCACGTCGAAGGCACCCAGACCGCGACTGTTACCGGCCCCGAGGGGGAAGAGATCTACACCGACGAGCATGGCCGCATCAAAGTGCAGTTTCACTGGGACCGTGAAGGCCAGGGCAATGAGACCAGCTCCTGCTGGATTCGGGTCAGTCAGTCTCATGCCGGTGGTAGCTTTGGTGGTATGTTTATCCCCCGTATCGGCGAAGAGGTGATTGTTGATTTCCTCGAAGGCGACCCGGACAAACCGCTGGTGATTGGTCGGGTGTATCATGGCCTTAATCGTACGCCGTACAAACTGCCGGAGCATAAAACCCGCAGCACCATTAAGACCAACTCCAGCAAAGGCGGCGATGGTTTTAATGAGATCCGCTTTGAAGATAAAAAGGGTGAAGAGCAGGTCTTCTATCACGCTGAGAAAGATGTTGATCAGCGAACCAAAAACGATCACCGCAGCTGGCTGGGTAATGACCGGCATAACATTGTCGAAGGTAAAGTTTACAGTGAATATCGCAGCGATGAGCACCACCTGACACAGGGCGATCAGTTTCAGCAGGTCAACAAAAACCAGCACATCACCATTGGTGAGTCCCAGTTCAGCGCTATCGCTGAAAAACTGATGCAGTACGCTGGCAGCGAGATGCACTATAAGGCAGGCAACCAGATCATTATCGAGGTAGGCACCGAACTCACTCTGAAAGCCGGTAGCGGCCTGATTAAACTTGATCCCGGCGGTGTCACCATTGTGGGTGCAGGTCTCAAACTCAATCAGGGCGGCAGCGGCGGCAGCGCCGCCAAAGCAGGTTCCATACAGCCCAACCGCCCGCTGGAAGCCGATAACAGCGTGGCCGGCTTTGTCTCCGATCCAAAGCAAGCTGAAATCATTCAGGCCCCTCTGCCCCTCGACTTCCTCGAGAAAGAAGATGAAGTGCGTTTTAAAATCGCCCCGGTGCCGGGCGCGAAGGGGTATGACGGCGTACCTTATAAACTTTATCGGGATGGAGCGTTAATTAGTGAAGGTTTAACCGGGCCTGGCGGGATGGTCTCTGCACACCATCAGGAAGGGGCTGCTCAATATGAGGTTGAGCTGTATAACGGTGCCCGAATTCAGTTTGATGTGCTGGAAAAATTCAGTGAGGGTGCTGAAGGCGAATTACAGAAGGCCTCCAACAGAGGTTTCAGGCGATTTGATGGGGCGGAGCATCCAGACGGCCTGAATGATCCGGATAAATACCTGCGCCAGCAATATCAGGATGCGAAAGGAAAAACAGCGACAGGAGATGCCGATGACTAATATGGATATTCAACAGGCGGCAATTGAAGAGCGGACTCTGCGCGGAACAGCAACACTAAACTGGTGGGCAAAAAAAGAGAGTAAATACGATCCCCGGCCGCACAGTGATATTAAGCCGTTAATAAATGGTGAAAGAGCCTTTGGCGCGGTTGAAGACGCAATAATACATGCTAAAAGCAGTATCGATATTATTAGCTGGGGGTTTGATCCCGCCATGCGGCTTAGCAGGCCTGAAAGTAAAGGGTTAAAAGGTAAGGAGATTGGCACACTGTTAGCGGAGAAAGCTAAACAGGGGGTTGAGGTTCGGGTGCTGATTTGGAAGAACGCGCTGGCTAATTTTTTGGAAAATACAGTGGTGGGTGATGGGCTATTCAGTAGAGGAGGCACCATGGCCGGCTCAGGTATCATGTCGACCTCATCGCCACATGATGCGTATCAGAATTTACTGGATGAACGGTTAGAGCTGATTGTGCTGCGTGATCGGTATAAACATCAGCGTGGTGGTACTAATAGCCAGAAAAATCTGGAACGGATTGAATTTAGTTTAGCGCACATTGAAGAGCAGTTGAATAAAGATCATGACTATGGTGGCACAGTACGTGGCAGTGGTGGCACATTCATGGATGCGGATGCCGAAATTTATACCCGGAACTGGTTCAAACAGGTTCATAGCGGGGGCTTTCCTGGAGTCGAATTTAAAACCCGTGACTTTGACAAGAAACTCGAAGAGCTTGAATTTCACCATGCGAGGCACCCATATTTAGGCATGTTTTTCGGCCATCGGGAAAAGCTGATGCGGCGCTTACTGTCGGATAAACTGTCGGGCAGGGATGTCTCGTTAACATGGAAAATGGTTGGCGCGCTTGGGTTCTTCCCCAGCCATCATCAGAAAATGGTGCTGACCGATTATATGCAGCCAGAAATCGCCCGGGGCTTTGTGATGGGGCATAACCTCCACCGCAATTATTGGGATACTGACGCCCATAACTTCGATGAACCCCGACGGGACTGGGGGTTTGGTCCCTGGCAGGATATATCCACCGAGGTTAAAGGTCCTATTCTGTGTGATCTGAACGAAAACTTTTGTACCGCCTGGGACAGGGAGTCTCACTTCTGGACCCGTTGGTGGGGGACTACGCTGACCAATGTCCGTTCCAAGATTACTTATAAGGATTTTTATAGCACGGAAAGGCGGGGAATGGCGCAGATTATCCGTACCCACCCCTATGATGGGCGTGATAATAACGGACAGGAAACCTCAATACTGGAAAGCTACAAAAACGCGATCAGTAACGCGACTGACTTTGTCTATACCGAAAATCAGTACTTCCGTTATCCTCAGCTTGCGAAGTGGATGAAGGATCAGGCCATACTGCTGAAGAAACAAGGGGCTAAGCGTGAGCTTTATTGGTTCGTAGTGACGAATACTATTAAGAATAGTTTTTATTCCAGTAGCACCTACGAGATGATGCATGAGGTAGGTCAGGAACAGCTGATGCCACAGGTTCAGCGTGACAGAGTCTTTCTGTTACAGGAAAAAACTGACGCGTTAAAACGGCTGGGACCGGGTCCCGAGCCTCTACACTGGACTGAGATTAGCATAAAAAGTTGGAGAGAAGGGCAGCTGAAAAAAGAAATAGCGGCTCTTAAAAAGGAGATTAGCCTCAGCGAAGCTGATCAAAGCCGGTTGGTACAGCAAGAGGCCGATATTAACCGGATGGAAAAACTGGATAAGATGGAGGAAAAGGGTGAAGGCATGACCGTTGCCGAGCAGCAGGAATTGGAAGATCTTCGGAAAAAGCACGGATATGACACGATTAAACCTAAGCTGACTAACCCGCCGGGGCTGAATGTGGTTGTTGCGACTCTGGTTAGCTTTAAAAAGCCTCCGCAAGGGAAGTGTAAATATAAAGATATCTATATTCACAGTAAACTTCAGGTTGTGGATGACCACTACTTCCTGCTTAGTTCAGCCAACATTAATAAGCGTAGTTTAGAAACTGATAGTGAGTTGGGCGTTCATGCACCCAGGCCTGATATTGCAAAACAGTTTACCGATCATCTTTGGAATCTGCATGCGAAGAAACGTTGGGGATTAACAGAGGACGACTTTGGTCATTGGGAAGAAACTGCAAAACTAAATTGGCAATTTCGAAAGAGAGGGAAGGCGCTTTTATGTTCACTAACATTGTTTTGGGATACCCAGACACCTTACAGCAAAGCTCTGGACTAAGCCGATGGTTACTATTACTGCTTTTACTAATACTACTATTGATCGGAGTTCCCGCGATGGCCTTTGAGTTTGAATGTGCCCGTCAGGCGGATTATCTGCCACCACTGGATAAGGATGCGGATGAGCTGTTTATGCAGGCCCGTCGTGCAGAAGTGACGCCAGGTAACACAGATGAGGAGAATATCAGCGGCCTCTATCAACTAGCCGCCGATAAAGGCCACTGGAAGGCGATGCATAACCTCAGCCGTCGTTATCTGGATGGGATAGGAGTGCCAACCGACAGCGGTAAGGCATTGGACTTGACTGAAAAACTGATCGAAATGAATGTCCCTATCGGTTATTACAATATGGCGGTGCTGCTAGAGCGGGGACGGGGTGTATACCAAGACCGGAAAGCCGCCTGGCAATACCTGCATAAGGCTGCGTCCATGGGAGAGCCTAATGCCCTTGTTCGGCTTGGAAAGCATTACGGCTATGATCTGCCAGGAGAAGATCAGGAGGATGATAAGGCTGCAGCCTATTATGCCTGTGCGGCACAACAGAACAGTGCATTGGGTCTGCATGAATATGCAGCTTGGCTACAGGTAGTGGATGAAAATTACCCCAAAGCCGCCCACTATTACCTGCTGGCTGCTGGGGGTGGGGATCAACGTGCTGCTTTATTTATAAGCGGTGTATTTCTTGATGGAGAGATGGGCTTTGACAAAGATGAAGAATATGGGAACAAGCTGTATTCAGTTCGGGATAGGTTGAGAAAAGACCCTCTTTATAAGCTCCCTAATATAGCCACTCGCTACCCGCTGCCTTACCACCCAACACTGGGCCGTTATAACCCCGAAACCGACCAGAACGAGATGCCTGAGTAAACGATGGATCTAAGACTAACAGCAAGGATGCTGCAAACCGGTTGGCTGGTTATTTTGCTACTAACCGGAGCTCCCGCCAAGGCCTTTGAGTTTGAATGTGCCCGTCAGGCGGATTATCTGCCACCACTGGATAAAGACGCCGATGAACTGTTTATGCAGGCCCGTCGAGCAGAGGTGACACCAGGTAACACAGATGAGGAGAATATCAGCGGCCTCTATCAACTGGCGGCTGAGAAAGGCCACTGGAAGGCGATGCACAACCTCAGCCGTCGTTATCTGGATGGGATAGGAGTGCCAACCGACAGTGGCAAGGCATTGGATCTCACCGAAAAACTGATCGAAATGAATGTCCCTATCGGTTATTACAATATGGCGGTGCTGCTGGAACGAGGGCGCGGCGTCCATCAGGACAGGGAAGCCGCCTGGCAATACCTGCATAAGGCTGCGTCCATGGGAGAGCCCAATGCCTTGGTGCGAATTGGGCAGCATTATGGCTATGATCTGGCAAGAGAAGATCAGGAGGATGATAAGGCTGCAGCCTATTATGCCTGTGCGGCACAGCAGAGTAGCGCCATAGGATATAAAGAGTATGCATCCTGGTTGAAAATAGTTGATAAGAATTACCCTAAAGCCGCCTATTATTATCTGTTGGCTGCTGGGAACGGGAATTATCGAGCCGCAGTATTTATCAGCGGAGTATTCCTTTATGGCGATTTAGGTTATGAGAAAGATGAAGAGTACGGATTGAAACTGGAGGGCTTTCTGAGGAAGTTAGATAAAGACCCCCTCTATAAGCTCCCTAATATAGCTGAGCGCTACCCGCTGCCTTACCACCCAACACTGGGCCGTTATAACCCCGAAACCGACCAGAACGAGATGCCAGAGAAATAAAAGATACTCTGAAAATTAAACGACAAGGATGTCAATGTTATGAAAAAAAAAGTATGTCTCTCTTTATGTTATTGCCTTTTTTCTGCTGGTTGCCTCGGGCTTTGCACTGTTAGTTTTCCTGGCGGGCATAGCTGCTGCCGTGTCGGGGTCAGGGAATAGTGCTGGTGCGGAAACTCTGTGGAGCTTTGTTGTCGGATTATTCTGGTTGTCGATGGCTACTTTTGCTATAGCCATTGTTTCGCATATTCAATATAGCGTTGATAAATCCGTGACAGATGAACCTGATGAGTTTGAGCTGGATCTGGATTCAGAAACAGAATAGCTGAAAGTTGATAAACCGGGATCTTACAAAAATATTTCAGATAACCGGGTTATCCCGAACTGCCGTGTGTAAAAGGAGTCTGGATTATGTCGGAACATTACCGAAAATTTTATTGGCTGGGACTCGTGTTGTTGGTGGGCTCAGTCATGATGATAATGGTTTCTATCGGCGGCATCGCTGCTGGTGTTTCCGGATCAGGTGCCAGCCAGAGTATCGAAGACATGCTGGTGCTGTCGGTCTATGTTTTCTGGGGCTCTTGGGTTGTGTTGTTGATTGCTTTAGTACTTCATCTTAAGGATCGGTCCAATCGGTCGGCGCTGAATGAAAGTAACAAACCTGGCTCTGATGAAGCGGATAGCCGGTAAGCCTGAGAGGGGCTGCCCGGCTGCTTTTACGATATTGTCGTTAGCGCTGGGAGTCGCCAGCGTTAAAGACTGTTTTCTGCGTTAATGACTTCTTTTTGCGTTAAAGACTTCCTTCAACGCTTAATGCTGCCTTTATCCGCTCTACATCCAGCCCCTGAATCAGCTCCACCAGATTGGGAAAAATGGCGGCGTGATAGCCGTAACCGCCATTGGTCATCTCATCCAGCGCCTGTTGTTTACTCCAGCCTTGTTCGACAATCCTGTACGTTGCGACGACTGTGCCGGTGCGGTCGGAACCGTGCCAGCAGTGCACCAGTAATGGTCCCTTGCTGTTTCTGATAATTCTCAGGGCTTCAATTAACTGATCTTCGGTGACCTTACCGGTGCGTAGTTTCAGCTGGTGGAGTGTTAATTGGGTTTTGCCCGCTTCATCCTCATCGTTATGAAACTCTCTCAGGTTGAGCACCTCTTTGATGCCGAACGCCGCTATTTGGGGAAACGCTTCGTCTCCAGGTTGTTCGGAACGGTAGAGGAGATCGTCGACACGGTAAAAGTTGTTCAGCTCTGAGCCGATGACCGGAGTGGCCCAGGCATCTGGACGCAGACGGGTTTCCGCATGGGTTATCGAGCTGAGTGCAAAGATCAGCAGGGTATAAAGCAGGGACGTTTGAATGCTGCGGGTCATGATGAAATCCTTTTCTTGTGAATGCTGACTCTATCTTAACCAGAGTGGTTATAAAACCCTCTGGGTTGTCATCTTTCTGTCACCCGGACTTAATAAGCTGTCAGTAACAACCTTTAATTGCCAACAGACTCATCATGACCGTTTCGCAGACTATACCTGATCGTTATGCACAGCTTAATGAACTGATTGAAACCGAGCAGTTGTATCCCCATTTTCAGCCGATTGTGGATCTTCGTCGTGGTGAAATATTGGGCCATGAAGCGCTGATTCGAGGGCCGGAGGGTAGTGAGCTTTATTCTCCGCTGATACTGTTCAGCACTGCCATTGAGTGTGGTCTGGAGAGTCGACTGGAGCTGTTGTGTCGTCGACTCTCTCTGGAGGCTTTTGCCCGGCAGTCAATTGAGGGCAAACTGTTTTTAAATGTCAGTGCTTCGCTATTGGGTACCCCGGAGCACCGCGAGGGGTTGACGGCGGAGTGGCTTAAGTCGCTGGATATTCCCATGGATTCCATTGTTATCGAGATATCAGAACAGCACCCGTTTGATAACCATGGGTTGACGCTTGAAGCGATAAATCATTACAAGCGAATGGGGTTCAGAGTCGCGGTTGATGACTTGGGAACCGGCTATTCCGGGCTTAAACTCTGGTCAGAGTTGCAACCTGAGTACGTTAAAATTGATCGCCACTTTATCCACAATGTGGATCGTGATCCGGTGAAGCGCCAGTTTGTAAAATCGATCTGCAGTATTGCCAATGGCGTGGGATCAAAGGTGATTGTTGAAGGGTTGGAAACCCGTTCAGAGCTGGTTACCCTGAAAGAGCTGGGGGCAACTATTGGGCAGGGGTTCTATCTGGGGCTGCCAACTCAGACGCCGAGAATGCAGTGCGATAGTGAAGAGTGGTTGCCCCGCAAACGGCGTGCCGGAAGTGAAAAGGATATGGCTGAGACGGCGGCGGTACTGGTGCATCCTGCGCCGGCCCTCAGCTTTGATGATCAGATGGGCTATACCGCAAAATTGTTTCGGGAAAACCCGCTGTACGATATTCTCGCGGTGCTTGAAGATGGCCGGCCGATTGGTACAGTGCACCGTTCTGATCTGCTGGAACTGTTCTCAACTCAGTATGGCCGGGCACTGTATGAGAATCGTCCAGTCACCCGGATTCTGGATACCAAGGCGATCATTATTGAATCCGATACCAGTCTGGAACAGGTGTCCCGATTGATTACTGAGCAGGATGCGGTCTATCTGCATCAGGGGCTGGTGATCACTAAAGATGGTCACTACCAGGGAATTGGTAACGTTCGTGACCTGTTGAAAAAAATCACTGAGCTGAAAATCCGCAATGCCCGTTATGCCAATCCGCTGACGCTGTTGCCCGGCAATGTGCCGATTAATCGTGAGATTGATGGTCTGCTGAAGCAAACTGAAAACTTCCGCGTGGCGTACTTTGATATCAACTTTTTCAAACCGTTCAATGACAGCTACGGTTATGTTAAAGGTGATCGCCTGATCCAGCTACTGGGTGAGCTGTTGACCAGTAATGCCAATGGTGAAAACTTTACTGGCCATGTGGGTGGTGATGACTTTGTGGTGGTATTTCGCACCGATAACTGGAAAGAGTGTTGTGAGCAAATACTGGTTCAGTTTGATCAGGCGATCCGCGAGTTTTACAGCCCGAAAGATCTGGAGCAGGGTGGTATTTGGGCCGCCAGTCGCACCGGCGAATCGGTGTTCTATCCGGTTTTGAGTCTTTCTTGCGGTGTTGTTCACCCCGACCCTTACCGCTGTGTTAGTTACCACGAAGTGGCGGAGCTCGCTGCTCAGGCGAAGAAAGAGGCGAAGAAACGGGATGGTAGTTATCTGTTTGTTTCCCGGCGACGTAAATTGCGGGTTAACTGAACAGACTTTCTCTCAGGAAGGGCGAAGCCCGGTTGCTGATCATGATGTTTTCAGCGCCAACGTCACCTTCCTGTATTCGTTTTACATAAGCATACCTATAGACTCTTCAGGCAGATTCTCCAGTCAAACTTTCTATTCAACTTTCCAGTCATGCTATATTGTCGCTCTGTATGCAAACCTGCATCGGTGACAAAAAAATACTGTCTGACTCCGGAACTCTGTTATGACCCACTGGCAACCACGATTTAGCGCTGCGGATGCGGCGATTATTGAGCAGCAACGTACCTGCGATGGCTTCTTTAAAATCAGTCGGCTGACGATTCGCCACTCACTGTTTGAAGGGGGCGAAGTTGAGGTCGTACGGGAGCAGTTTCAGCGCGGTGATGCGGTCTGTGTTTTACTTTATGATCCGGACAAAGAGAATATTGTGCTGGTAGAGCAGTTTCGCGTCGGCGCACTGGGCAGGCCCGGCGGCCCCTGGTTGCTGGAGCTGGTGGCCGGGATTGTTGAAGAGGGTGAGACGCCTGCCGATGTCGCGTTGCGGGAATCGGTAGAGGAGGCGGGCGCCGCTATCTTTGATATTGTGCCGATAACCCGATACCTGCCCAGCGCCGGCGGCAGTGATGAGTGTGTTGATCTGCTCTGTGCCCGGGTTGATAGTTCAGGTGTGGCGGGTGTGCACGGTCTGGCTGACGAAGGTGAGGATATTCTCGTGCATGTGCTACCCTTTGCTGAGGTGTGTGAGTTGGTGGCAAACGGCACGATAGATAATGCCGCGACCATTATTGCGGTACAATGGCTGCAGTTGAATAAACAGCAGTTGTTGCGACGCTGGGGTTGCGTGTAACCCAGCAGCGAATTAAGCGTTGTGAGCTTTGGAGACCATGAAAAAACGTTATATCCCTGACCTGGTAAAGCAGATGGCCGATTGTGAGGCCAACTATCTGCGCCTGATGCGGTTGATGCCGGATCTTGAACAGTGCGATGAGCGCGAGTTTGAGGTTCACTGGCACCAACAGCAGAGCGTCGTTCGCCTGCGGGTTGAGGAACGTTTTACCTATACCACGACGGTGCTGGTGTCCCAGAGCTTTGATCATAGCTGGCTGGAAGCGCCCAGCCTGGTGGTACGGATTTATCACGATGCCCGGGCGGCCGAGGTTATCTGCCTGAAAAGTCGGCGTCACTTCCGTGGCGTGTATAGCTACCCGAATGAACGGATGCATCAGAAAGATGAAAAAGCGCAGTTGAACCAATATCTGGGGGAATGGCTGAGTCACTGTCTGACCCACGGTCAGGCCGCCGAACCGGCGTATAGTTTTTTATGACGCCACTGGTTGTCGCACAGATTACCGACTGCCATCTGCAAAATGATCCTCGTCAGGACTATCGTGGCCAGAATGTTGAACAACATCTGGATCGCGTGGTTGAAAGTCTTCTGTTGCAAAGCCCATTAGCCGATCTGATTCTCTGGACTGGCGATCTGGTTCATCATGGCGGCCCGGAAGGGTATCAGCGTCTCAGTCAACGGCTTGCGGACCTGCCCGTGCCAAGCTATTGGATTCCCGGTAATCATGATGATGTGGCGTTGATGCAGCAGGTTGGTCATCAGGACAGCAATCAGACCGACAATCCCACCGTAAGACAGCTGAATCAGCGTAGTTTGGTGACCGGCGGCTGGGGGATCATACTGTTAGACAGCACCTCCGAACCGGATGGCCAGGGTGGTGGTTCACTGGCGCAGTGCGAGCTGGATTTTCTTCAACAGCAGCTGCAAAATTTTCAGGATTATCACTGTCTGGTGGTGCTACATCACAACCCGCTGCCGGTGGGAAGTGATTGGCAGGACCAGATTATGCTGGGCAATGCTGACCTGTTCTGGCGAGTGCTGGGGCAGCATAGTCATGTCAGAGCGGTGATTAATGGTCATGTGCATCAGCCCAGCGACCGGATGCATAATGGGGTTCGGGTGATGATGACACCCGCGACATCGGTGCAGTTTAAAGCGGCGTGTCCGCAACTGGTGCTGGAGGATGATCCTGACCTTAGGGGGCCCGCCTACCGGTTGTTAGCGCTTTATCCGGATGGACGAATTGAGACCTCGGTCAAAAGAGTCGCGGGTTAAGGTTGCATCGCCGGGCACTCTCCGGTAATTTACCGAAAATATGTATATATATACAGATAAATGCGACAACGAAGAGCGTTTTAGATAGAAAGGTTATGAATGGCCCAGCCACTGTTTATCTATATTCACGGCTTTAACAGCTCACCGGACTCCTATAAAGCCCGGTTTTTTGTTGATTGGATGGCCGCTGCCGGAAAGGCTGATCAGGTGATTGTGCCCACCCTGCCTCACTGGCCAGCAGCGGCAATCGATCTGCTGGAGCAGTTGATAACCGCCAACATGGATCGCACCATTACCCTGATTGGCAGCTCACTGGGCGGCTATTACAGCACCTGGCTGGCAGAGAAATATGACCTGCGCGCGGTGTTGATCAATCCGGCAGTGCGGCCTTATGAACTGTTGGAGGCGATGCTGGGCGAACAGGGTAATTACTACAGCGATGAGATATATGAGCTGACCCCTGAGCATCTGCAGCAGCTGCTGGCGATCAACTGTCTTCGTTTGCAAGACCCTTCCCGTTACCTGCTGCTAACCCAGACCGGCGATGAAACGCTGGATTATCGGGAAGCGGTAGAAAAGTTCAGGGATTCACCCATGCTGGTACAGCAGGGTGGTTCCCACGGTTTTGACCAATTTGAATCTGTAATTCCGGCGATACTGGCATTTGCCGAAGGCCGGATTGAGTTGCCTGCTGTCACTGATCTGACAGTCCGGGCGGATAAGGACTGAA
>NZ_CAKZLP010000067.1 GCF_937127095.1 uncultured Amphritea sp. | reverse complement strand
ATTGAAATCGTTTTTTGGCCATCCGGATTTGGCTTATATCTCCGGGTAATGTTCGCTTACTTTATTTCGAATTAGTAGCTGCTGCTGAAAACGAGAACGAAACTTTACGGAAGAAAATTATAGAGCTGGTAAAGAAACAACACCAATAACGAAAGAGGCCTGAGCTTGCCATAACTCAAGCCGGTCTTCGCCCTGGGGCCATACATGCGCTGATGCGCTGGCGGTGCTAGTCACCATTAAACATATCACTGTAATCTTTTGTCGGAGTAAACACCGGCTTTGACTGAGCCGGAATAGGAACAGATTCCCCAGTTTTAGGATTCCGGCCGATTCTTGCTGCACGTTCTTTCACTTCAAACCGTCCAAAGCCCGTTATTGTCACTGCCTCTCCTGATGACAACGCAGTGTGTAGCACCTCGGGTAATACCGCCATCGTTTTTCTAACAACGGAAACAGGAATGTCTGCAGCCTTCGAGATTTCTTTAATAAGCTCACTACTGTTCATAGACCGATTGCTCTTTAACCAAAAATTGTTGCCATGAAAGCATAGAAAAAGATGGAAATGATCGCGCAGATAATTGCCAACGCGAAAGTCTTAAAAAAGTTGAGTTGCTGAACAACCTGGATACAGATAAACGTCAGTATTGCTTGCCATACCATGACACCCACTTGAACAAAAACAAGATAGAGCAGTACCCGGTCTAAAACAGGCTCTCTTACCTGTACGTCTGCATCCAGAGAAAAGAATTCAGGCCCTACAATCGCATAACGCAGACCCCAGACCAGCATCAAGACAATGCTCGGTACGGATGACCATCCCCAGGCCTGTATCAGATCACGGTAACTTGCTCGGCCAGAAAACAACCTTCCCACACCTCTAATTATTGCCAGAAGGACCAGACTGGTAATCAATGTGCCAATACCACCAGCTGAGGTGACTATTACAAAGTGTTGGATACTTGCTGATTCAGGAAGAGAAATATAAGTATTCAGGGACTGGGCGATACCGGCGATAAATATCAATAACACCGCATATTTAATTGGATAATCCAAATCTAATATTTTACGAATCGTTATCTTTGGCTTATGCATCATCCCTAACACTGGCCGTAATGCGTAGTGTTCAGCCTCTTTAATGCAGCGTAAAGCATCCTCTTCAACGCGCTGATCTATTTCGTCCGGACCGTTAGGTTTCATATCAATAATTGGAATCGACAAGTAGCACACCATTTGCGTAACGTTTATATTAGTTTACTATATAGCATATTCGTACAATTTTACACAGACGGTTAATCATGGAAAGCAGGCTTCAATTACTGAATGGACCATCATCTCCAATTGAACTGGAAATACAGGATATATTGGAGAAAGCCGGGGTTGATCCGACATACGCTAAGCAGCACCGCCTGAAAGGCCTGGAGCTGTACAAAGAGACACTAAAGAAGAAGATGGACGGTCTCACTTCACAGTTCAGCAAACGTCCCTATGATTACCATGTCAGGATCCGCGAAGCTCTTCATGCAGAGCACCTACAAACCAAAATAGCCTCGTTAGATAAAGTAATAATTCCCTATACACGACAGGATATTGCAAAGCATATTCCATGGATCAAAAGCATCTACAACAGCCGGAAAAAGCATGAGGTTGTCGTCGAGATATGGTCAACAATTGGCAATAATTACACTGAAAAAACATCAAACTTATCACTGTCATATAGCTCCGGAGGCTTCCAGGCTGAGCATTCTTTAACACTTGAGATTTTTCGCGGTTCACCCTACCTGATAACAGATTCTACTGCTCTCATGTTCGAGGGTTTTGATTACAAGGAAATCAGCTGGGATGAACATTTAATTGCAGAATATCATCAAGCAGTAAACCAGCTTGCTCAAATAGATTATGAGTTGAGCACAATCGATTTAGGCATATCCCCCTCGCTCGGTGCGAACGGCCACGAAACGCTTATCTCTATTCTGAATCAGAAAGGTTATCCGTACATTGAAAGTCAGCGCCTGGCCGTGCTTTTAGGGTTCATATTGGATTTGCAGGGACTCAGCGGCTTGAAGAAGATCAACAGCCAACTGCATGATATCTACTGTGAATATAGTGGCCACATTTTACGAAATTTCAGTAATCTGGAATTAGCTTGACCGGATCTGCTCGGCTTCTCTGCTATTTTGCCCCGCCTACCAAGCGGGGCTTTTTTTTGCTGCTTAAATGACCTTCTTCACAACGAATGGCTTCTTCAGTTGCCTCGGGCCTGCATAATGAATTACCTCAAAACGGAACGCCGGTAATTCTCCCTCTAACCTTTCGGTATCAATATGAGTAAACGAGATAAGGTCCAGGCCTGAATTTATTACCCAGTCACGCAGTCTATCCTCCGCTTCAGGTAAGGTTACAGCACTGATCTTTTTCTCAATAGCTGGCTCTAAATTGGTATCTCGCATTATGCAGCTCCCCTTAATTCATTTTCATAAATTGTTCTGCCCGATCTAATAATATTATCGGTAATTGCCTGGATGACATCCTTATTCTCATTAATTTCCCTGTTATCCATCAACCCCATATCTTCTGTGATTGACAGTCGCTGTATACGGGTATCATATTCAGCCCCTATGGAACCAGAAGGGTACATTTTTGCCAACAATCGACGCCCAAGTACATCCCCAAAAACGTCATAAACAGAGCCTCGCACAAGGGCATCTTTGTTCCGTGTCGAAAGCCCCCAGAGCTTTTCTGGCCCCATTCTTAAATTAAGCAGTAGACTGTACTTTTGTTCATCTGCATCAATCTGAACCAGCAACCAAGCACCCTCCCGACCAGGAGGGCGTATACGATCAATGATCAGCGTTCTTTCAGTATCTGTAAGCTTTAATTTAGCGGCCACATCATCAACTGATTTGTCTTCAAATCCACAAATAAACCGGCCTGTGCTGAACTTAATAACCCGCTCCGGCATCTCTACGATGTCCTGAGAAGAAAGAATCAATCCTATCTCCCACTTCCGGCCTTCGTTCGTAACCTTCTCAAGCAAGGCGTTAACCTGACCAATACCTCCAAATCGCTGAAGCTCGTCGCAAGCAAATACGTTTGGCGTTTGCCGAATGGTCTTAATGCGTGGTCGATGGTAAGAGTGGTATTTTTCAGGGATGTCAGTCAGCCGTTCCTCTTTCCAGAAAAAGCGAGAAGTCAGAATACGCGCTGCCATCAAAAACGATATTGCACCCTGCTTTCTTAAAGCGAAATCATCTTTACTTGCCCTCGGCACCACTTCTTCCAGATCTAAAGAAATAATCCGAGCTTCACCCAAATCTAATTCAGTGGTGTATGACAGCATCGGGTATTTCTCAACTAACTCACCAATCGTCCGTGCAAAGTAATCTACAAGGGGCATCCCGGATTTAACGGTCCCCGGATATTCCTGCCGAATTTCATCACGGGACGCAACTGCGGCAAGAAATGGCAAGGTAGGCGCAGCAAAACGCTGGACTAAACCGGCTTCACGGTAGTGGCCGGTGCTGTGAAGCTGATCAAAAATATCCCACCAGGTATCATCCTCAGTGGGCGTGACATTAAGTTTTTCAAGCACTTTTGAAATAGCAGGCCAGTGTTTATCGTTGCGGCGGTTTTTTCGATAATACTCAGGATCCGATTTTGAACCTGTCTCTGACTTCATCCGATATGCAAGCTTCAGTACTGCCCGGATCAGACCTGGCAGATCTGAATTCAGCTCACCGGTTCGATCATCACTAAACATCAGCTCCAGCATATTGGCAATTTCATCAAAGTGCTCAGATAAAGGGGCTCGCAACCCATAATCGGGTTCTAAAAAGTTGTAGGAATCGGCTTTCCGATTGCGCATACGATGATAAATAGCATAGTGCTTTTTACCCTCCGGCAAGATTGATTGAGCAAGTTGTATAAATCCAAGTGAGGATGTCCCTACATCAGAAATACCGATATTGGGTATATCGTTTGAAGAAGATGTCAGACAAGTAAGCATATTGTTAAGTGTTGCGGATTTCCCAAATCCAGGCTCACCCAGCAATAGGTAAATATGGTGACGCATTATATTGTAATCAAAGGGCTGGAACGGAATCAGCCTACCGTCATCGGTACGGAAACACATAGATCCGGTCTCGAACGGCATTGTGGGCCGAGTTATCGGCATCGAATAAAGCACATCTGACAGAGGTCCGACTGCTGCAGGAGCCACACTTGCCCGACGATACGCTGGTAAAGTCGATGTAAAGCCCTCCAGAGCCTCTTCTTTCAGAAAGTATGCGTCAGCCTTATTCCACCCATTAATAACCTGTAGCAGCTTGTCAGCACGGACATTAAGCTGCTGCAGTTGATCGGCATCAGCCCAAGTAGTAAAGCAGATCTGAATCGAGGTTTCTGCCTCCCGGTTTTGATCAACATATTTCTGAACTCTGGCAATTTCATCCCTTACCGTTTTCGTCATAGACGGGATCGGTAGTATTGTTAGCAATGAAGCCAGCGCATACTTTCCTGCAACCAGGCTTCTCCCTTCTGAGCGGAGTAACCCCGCGAAGCGAAGAGGAATATCTTGTTTGCCTGCATCCTTCAATAACTTACTAAAAGGAACTGGACCATTCGGCATTATCCGTAACGCTATCACCTTGTAGATCTTGTTTCCGACCTTCATGACATCATCTGGCCAACCATTCCTTTCAGGCTCAACTGGCCATACCTGACGGCCAATCTTTGGCGGTAAAAACACAGAGGGGCCTTCGGTGGTTTCCCTCCCGGGCTCTGCCGGATAGAAGAACTTGGATCGGTTATTACCGGCCAGTAACGGCTCCCATTGATCATCTGTTTTTCTAGCATCGATACAACGCCTGATATTCCTTGCCATCTCAGCGCCGGTTAAACGCCTGACAGAAAATTTCTGCTGTTTGAAGATCTCCAGCACACGATTAACCATTGCCTCATGTACAGAGCTTCGAGCTGCAAAATGATTGACACCATTAAGGCTTTGCTTACCTGGGGCAGTCATTTGTCTTTCAAAACGGGGAGGTAGTTTTTCTCTATCGGGAATATGCGAAGACACTTTACGGTTAGTCCAGCAAGCCAGCCAGCATCGCTCAACGTGGGAAACTTTCTCTAATACACCGTTGCTTTCTTCGATGAGGCTTTCATTCGTTAGACCCAGTGCAGCTGAAGCGGATCGGGAAGGCATGGAAATGTATTCAAGCTCCCGGGCAACAAGATCAGGGTCATTACTACTCTCATAAAAGAAACCAATATCGACCTGTTTTGACATAAAGTATGGGGTAAGCAGATCAGTTAGCTCTTTAACATTCTCCTCATGCTCAACCATACCGATAAAGTGGCGGCAACCTCGTAACTCAATGACCGACACTAAGGACCGATCGTCACACGTAAATACTCCCGTATTCCCAATTGCTAAATTCAAATCGCAATCTCGGCCGGGATGCTCAAGGCGAGAGAATGTATCTACAATCCCGTCGAAAATACTCATTAAACTACCCATGCTTATTCTCCCGTTCCTGCCAGAATATAGTGATTAAGTTCCATAATTCCTCTGCTATCTCCCTTCACTGCAAGAGACATAAATACTGAATACGAGTCACCTGTATCATCTCTGAAGCTAATCCCTAGATCGGTACTGGAAATTAAATAGCGAAGCTGAACCAGAATCTCCAGTAACTCTTCGCGTCTGGTCGCTGAAAGTTGGTTTGGATGCTCACTTAAAGCAATTCGCCCACCCCCGTAACCCATAATTTTGTAGTCGTGTTTAATTAGCATTTCGGATGCGTCCAACGCTTCCATTCTGACCAATGAAGCTAAATATGCTTCCGATAAGTTGAGCGCATTGGCTGAGTACCCCAGGACATCACCTAATAAGCTATCGTAAATAAGAAAGAGCGAATAAGCCGCTTGCTCTTGGATAGATCGCACTGATGACACGCAATTACGGCCAAAGTCATACCGAGTAGACAATGTTGAAAAATGCTTAGCTGTGATAACTGTTTTCAATGCTGGAAGCTCACCAGTTAAGGCGATAAGGTGTTTTAGCTCTGGCACTGACATCCATAGCGAACCATTTCTAATTCGTTGTCTGACAGACCATAGCTCTACATTAAGGATCTGTTCAAGATCAGAGGGTCTATCAATTTCAACGAACGCAATTTCTGACTCCTTACTGAGTACCTGCTCCAATCTCACCCACCCTCCTTCCATTATCCTAAATCCGGATACGGGGTAACGAGAGTTTGAAATATCCAAGTAGAGAGAGGCCGGGTTTCTGTAAATAAAGAAGGGATTACTTCGATTATCCGTTTCTAGGTAACAGAAACGCTGTGACAGCGATTGCAGTGCAAGTTTTAGGGCTTTATTCGTGACTCGATTACGACTATTTGATATAAGCCTGGTTGATTCGTAAGACGCTGGCTGAACGTATTCCTGATGCTTATCCCATGTCCAACCCAGCAACGCCTGAAGTACTTGAACTTTGTCCCTGGGGGATAAATGACTGAGGCCAAGATCAGAGATAATAGTACTCAGTTTCTTTTGAAAATAGTTCTCAGGTTTCAGACGGAATTTACCCGAGTGAAACTGCTTTAATGCGGTGTCCTCAATATCTGTTAACCAAAAATCATCGCCCGGTAACTGAGATGTTTTGCTAAATTCAAAAAGCTCTCCAGATGCAGATGCTGCTACCCCAAAATCGAATAGCGCTAAACCTATCCCTCTATTCACCATTCCCGTCTTCCAGCTGCTGTGCCGCTACATTCAGGGCTTGAAAAGAATTGGTATATCGGCTCTCAACACTTGCCGCCCAAAACCGGATAGCATCTTCGTAAGGTGCCAGGTCAAATCTGAACCGTAGTTTATGGAGATAGGCCTGAGATGAAGGTTTCCAGATCATTTGATTCATCATTTCAGCTAGCCGTGAGGGCTCTCCATCCCAACCAATTGACGACCATGACTCAGGTCGAGTATCAATAGCATTCAGAAAGCGCTCAGAAGCTTTTTTAAGATCCCCCCACTGATCGCTTTCTCGAAGTGCCACGGAGTATGAGACACGCAACAGCGCGTTTATTTGCCCTTGTTTTGCCCAGCCTAGTTCTATGAAGCTACCTTTCCCATTCAGGTTATCTAAGCTATTCAGGTCTGCACACATTTCGCAGAGGCATACCCAATTAGAGGGCTCTGAATTTGAGTGTGTATTTCTGTTACAGATAACGAAATGCCCGAGAGGTGTATGAGGAGTAGGATTCACTACCAGACGGCAGTATTGGCACCGATTGTTAAACCGATCCAGAACCCGCAGAGCGGATTCCAGATCGATCTCTTTACCGATTACCAGTGGGTTGGACCAGTTACCGAATAAATTCATGCTCATACCAGTGAAGGGTTCGCCACAATGAAAGACAGATCTACCTGGGCATACCCTTGAACATCTATTTGATACTCGGTAGATGCTTTCAGTTTGTCTAAAGCGCCACCATCCGCAGAGTCACCACCAGCAGTACCCATTAACATATAGACCAGTGTTGTCAGCGTACACAGTGCGCCACCTAACATAGCACCCATCGCCAATCCGCCCATCCCTGCAGTCTCAAATCTCGAAGTTGCTGGACTATTAGGCGCAAGTTTTATCATGCCCATGCCAATAATGCAGATCCCCGCAATAATGAAGCCCACGAATGCGAAGAATAAAGCCGCAAACTGGAAATATGCCTTCAGCTCTGAAGTACCATGCCCAGACAAAAGCCCACCTACTGAATCTGCCAATGCAGAATTTGAAGCGGCCAGCGTTACTACTGCAACTAAGACTGATTGAATGAATGACTTTTTCATATAGATTTTCCCTAAATAGAAATTAAACAACACACAAATTAACCGAAGATACGATCGCCCATACCTCCGAAAAGATTGCCAAAAAATCGTGCGCTGATTAAAACAGCGCCCAAAGCCAAGCGGATTACCCCCGACCAAAATTGACTGCGGTCACCGTTTGGCAGTCGTGAGAAATAGATATTTACTAACCCCCAAAAACCAATTATCCAGCCTAGAATCCGCACCGTTTGCTCTGCAAACATACCCAGCATCGCAACAGCAGTTACCCCTTTGGTGATCTCTGAGGGAGGTAAAACAGAACCATACCCCTTGCCAAAGAGCGTTTCTGTTGACATCGCCAGTGTGTAAGGTAACGAGATCATCATTGCACTAATGAGGACAGCGGGTATGGCTAGGCCCCAGTTAAATTGATCTGGGGAAACTGTCTGAAAAACCTTAACCTGAACCAACAACAAGAATACGTAGCCACACCCTACAAAACCGACAAGCGCTGTTAACGCCATCAAAAATGTATAAATCCCTGGGTACTGAGCACTAATATTTATCATCAGTTCAGTCGCGGCTAAGGACATGGTTGAATCAGACATCACTAACCTCCACAAACAATCCCGTTAGTAAACTGAACGTACTGGGGGTATCCATTTGCGTTAAACATCTGAACCCGGCCAAGCTTTGGCACCCGTGAATCAACATCTACTACAGTTTCATAACCATCCATAACTCTGTGAAGAAGGGCCTGGGAGGATGATATCAGGGAGAGTTTCCATTCGCGGTTAGCATAAACGCATGGGTTATCAGCTGGCTGCGCTGCTTCTTGAACGACATTTGCAATTGCAGGCAACTGATTTTGTTCGCCAACTGTCATCGGTACTTCTGAAAGATGAGTTGAGCGAGGCATCATCACTGCGTCAGCTGTACTTGCTCTGGGCCGAGGCTGTGCTGTAGCCAATGTTGATGTTCTTTTTGATTGAGTAACGGTTTTCACTGGTGCCTCGTTATCGGAGGCAGCGTCATCGAATTTGCAGTACTTTGCCCATCGAGTCTGACCCAGCTGCTTTTCTACAGAGCAAAGGCGAGTAAAGGAGATCCAGTTAATATCCTTGTAGTTTTTCTCTACTTTAGCGATAGCTGTTTCAAATTTATCCGCAACAGAACTCATTTTAGCCAGTGCTTCTTTTAAAGGCTTATTACCCTCCTGCTCTATGACTTCAACTCGCTTGGATAGAGCCATCATTTCACTCTTGAGAGCCAAAGTTTCACGCTTTAGATCCATTAGGGCGTTGTCATGCTGCTCAAACCTACCGTTCAGCGTATTAAGCTGCTCTTGATGGCGTTTATGAAGTGTTGTCGCGGCCAGATCAAAGCTTTTAAACAGCTGCTCATGTTGCGCCATATCTTTTTCAAGATTAGTGACTACTTCCAACACAGATTGGCTGGCACCAGATCCTGATACCATCTGCTGTCCAGTAGTCTCTGCAAAGGCGTACTGCTCCAGTTCAGAATGCTCTGCAGAGTTCGCGGCAGGCTCCTGGGCTTGCATAGGCACATCATGAGCTGCAATGACACTAACTGCAGCAGGCGGCTCTACAGGAGCTGCTGGGGCTGGCTGTTTGAACAACCCTGTTTCCGGGCCTGCAGTATTGGCAACGCTTTCTGTTTTAAATGCCCCGGTTACTGCAGGCTCAGTTGGCCGTGGCGTGGTTTGCACCGGCACCGGTTCAAACTGGGCGACCGGCACCTGAGATTGTGACTGATAGAATATCCAGCCAAACGCAGCACCGAACATAAGAAAAACAAAACCCACAAAATACAGAATGACCTTCATTGCAGTAGGCATTCCCTTTTTCCCTGCTTTACCAGAATTGACAGTACTCGACTGGCTGGTATTAATTGTTTCTTCTTCTGGCAAATCCAGTTGGGGGTTTTCCCCGCCGGTCTGGTCCAGTGTATCTTTGGACATGGTTACTCTCCTATGGGGTACGTTTGATTAATACAGGTTCCATTGCCAATAGCCGTAAATCACGACCGACAAACACCCGGGATGTTATGGGCCGATCAAACAGCCCTTTAAGTTTCTCCGCTATCTGACTGCCGGTACTTGTCAAAAGCACTGCTTTAACATCGTTATCGGAAAGGCCAGCCCTAGTAACAGTGGAGGTGGTAGTTGATGCGTTGTACGTCTCTGTTGATCCTGCTGAAGCTTCAGCAGCAACCTTTGCCGCTTCGAGAAGTGAGCCAGAAATAAGCCCACCCCAGCGCATAAGAATGTGACGATCAACGTCATCTACAAACGCGGGAAGATGGGTAGAATTGTTAAAGGCAATGAGATTTACAGAATAAACCTCTTTATTGAATTCCATCGTGTTGAATACAAGTGAAAGATCCTCGTACCAGTTCCCGAGTCTCTTCCAGGAGCCGATTAAACGTGCGCCATGCAGCAGCCCACCGCCGATCTCTGCAACAACCTCTTGAGCTTCCACATCGGTATCAACCGCTGTGATAGTGTAACCATAAGCAAAATGTCCCTGGCGTAACGCCAAGATCTGATTGACACCTTTATCCGCATCAGTAGAGGCCGTATTTGAACTTCCACCAGCCATTGGGTTAGTGGCGGCATTAGTAGAGGTTGGCGACTGTAATTTTGATCCCGTTGTTTTGGTGGCACCCGCACCATTGCTTTGAGTTTCCGAACTCACTTTACTGGTAATTAATATGCTGCCATTGAAAACGGGAGCAGTATCACTGCTATTACCTTTGTCTTGCTCCTCTTTCAGTTTTAGCGCGTAAGCCATCAGAGGATTAGCCGGTACTTGCTCAGCAGGTTTAGTGTTCAAATCCTTATTTGTTTTCCGTGTATCACTTGTTGTTTTCGCGGCATTCAAATCAAGGTTTGAGAAGGCTGGCTTGAAGTCAGCTATTGGAGCTATTTCGGGCTCAACCGGCTCCGGTAAGCTGACTGTTGGCTTAGCCTTCAGCTCACTCAATACTTCAGACAGTGGTTTGGTCCCCCGGTCCGGTCGAACACCAGCATAATTTCCTTTCCCGACTCTCGCGGCATCCGCTTTGTCGGCATCCTCTGTTAAGATTTGGTCAACAACCTTATCCGGTACAGTAGTCTTCTTATCATCCCGCTCACTCAACTCTGATGTAGTCGTATTTCCCAGTGAGAGAGCTTCCTCGTCGTCGCTTGTAGACCACCACCACCAAGTAATCAGACTGATAACAGCCAAGAACACTACCAGCTTATTGAAGCCGCTATGTGGTGTTCCTGAAGCAAAAAGAATCCCAAACTTTTTCAAGAATCCTTTTTTCTGGGATGTGTCTTCAACCCCAACACCCGACTGATCGACTGGGTTATGATTGTCTCTATTATCGATTGTCATTGCTGCAGCCCCACTGACTTACCAAAACGAGCACCGATCTGTCCCTCTGGCACTGGAATTTCAAGAAAAACTGCGCGGCCATCGTGACCTACAAATGTAAAAACATCGCCGGGATTATCAAACCTATAAACCTGATAACCATCTGAACCATTCACGATGCCACTTGGATCAGGCGCGGGTAGATGTAGAAAACGAGACCGGATGTATAAACTCGCCCCACATACAAACGAGACTGGCCGGATACCAGTTAAAACTTGACCGTTTATACTTCGAGCTATGACCAAACGAGATTCACAATCCTTAGCGGCTTCCGGATCTATTGGATTGTCCAAAATAGCTCTTGCGATTGGATCATCTAATGCTTCTCTCAAATCAAAATGAGGGCCTTGTGTGGCTGTCGGTGCGATACCAGGCAATATGATCTTGAGGGTGTCGTGATAAACCTTGGTATTAATTTCAATCGGGAAACTTACCGGGGAATCTAATCCTTCAAACCGTGCTTTCAGATTCGTTCTACCGGCCAGCAGGCTTTCGGCTGAATTCACAAGAACGCCATGAGGTAAAATTTCTGATTTCTCTGCGGAAACTCTCTTTATATTTCCAGTTCCAACATCCCCCACTGGCCAGGGGTTACCTTGCAGGTCAAAAAACAGAATATCGGTTTCAAAACCCGAAACAAGCATCAGCTTTGTAGGATTTTTTTGCTGAATTTTTAGCTGGATACTCTCGTTTAAAGGCCTAACATCTTCTTCATACTGACTCGCATGACGGTAGTTCTCCATCGCCTGCTCAACTTGAGCTTGTTGCTCAGGACTAATATTACCCATTGCCTGCTTAACGCTATTTATCACATCCGGTGTTGGTGTGATCTCAAAGTACTTTGGGGTAACATCTGCAGCAGCCTCAGCAGGAGACACCTTTTCACTTTTGTCATCCGATATAGCTATGGGACTCTCTTCATCAGAGGCATGAGTCTCTGGGAGCACTTCTGATACGTTTTGAGATAGCGAATCTTCTTTAACCTGGATGTCACTAGCTTGAAGAGCTGTGCTTAAACAACCAGCCAGCAACACTGCGCAAAATGGAGGTGATAGTAGAGGTTTCATTTCACGACAACCTCATCATATCGAGCTACCTTCAGACCTGAATGCCCTTCTTTAGGGTTCTGTTCCCGGACATCCAATGTGATTTTCCATTTTGCCGAAGATACGCCTTCAATATCGACTGACTCATCCTGCAAATGAACGATGACCCGATACATACGATAGTCACCGTCATATTTAATTTGCTGGCTTACATCGACTGGGCTTAGCAGGAAGGCTTCAAATCGGCGGCGATACTTTTTAGCTTCAGTAAATACGCCCTGATCCACAAGAGTATTCACATAATCCTTGAGAGGTTGCTTATCCCATACCTCCCGTTCATCCTCTAACACCTGGACATAATCACCGTACCCCCATGAGTGAACTGCAACGGCACGTTTTCGAGCAAACTCTTTAATCTCTTTCAGCTCGTAATAAGGCCTATCTGTTGTAGCCAGCTGCGCTAAAGAGCCATCAGCCCTTTGCTGCAGTACTTCGATGTTTGTTTTCGGCTCTGCTAAGAAAACAACCACACCCATCAGTACCACATTAAAAATGAGAGAATATTTAAGAGCAGTACCGGCCAGCTTTCTGCTGTCCTTGCGTTCCTCTGAAAGGAGGTCAGCCAAAACACTTGATGCTTCTTGATATTCTTTCAATTCGTTCTTAACAGTCGCTAAATCTAGTGCTGCATCAGCTTTCTGATTCATCGCTCCCCCAAAAGTCTTTTGAATAATATGTGGATCGAGATAACTGATTGTTGGAAAGACCTTCTAGGTAATCCCAGACACCTTTATCTTGAGGAGGCATCCTAAACGTGTGTTTATCCTCGGGAGTGAACCAGCGACGAACTTCGCTGACGCTTTTATCTGTAGCTTCACCAACCTTTTTATAGGCATCCATGACACCCATAGCACCTGAAGCTTCTACTAATTCTCTTCGTAGATCAGTGAGTCTATATTTTGCTGTTTGGTCCGATTCCATGCGATTGCTCATAGCTTGATCAATATTTATATTGATATACTATGTTGTATATTCATTAATGGCAATATTAAGGCGGGCAAATTGAATGAGTTACACATTATTTAAAGCCAAAGGCATTATTACAGCATCACTGGCTATCTCGATGTACCTGCTTCCTGGCATATCAAACGCTGCGGTCAATGTTCCACCGCATACGCACTATCAAGCAATGAAGCTGATCAAGGCTCAATTTCCGGACGCAACAATTTTGAATGTAGATCCGCTCCGCTCCACTTCCATAAGTGGAACGATTGGTAAGGTTCTTAATGCCAGCACAGTCATTGAAATTAAAGATGGAAGCATGAAAAGAGTGGTCACTATGCTGCCAGATGGCCAACACCTTATTATTGGAGAAATAGTCAAACCGGGTGCCGAGCCTAATGAAGCGCCCCGAAACCTAACCATGACAGCGCCACAAACCCCAGCAATGGCAAAAACAGCAAGCACCAGCAAGCCTGGCAGCGGCAAGCTCTTTGACAACTACAGGATGAAAAATGGTGATTTGGATTCCGTAGGTGGAGAGCCAGATCTGACAATAGAAGAGTACTTAAAAGCACTTGAACAGCTTCCCACCATCACTACCGGTACCGGACCCCGGCACCTATATGCCTTCGTCGATCCCAACTGCCCTAACTGTCGAAAGGAGTATATTGATTCCAATAAAGCATTGGATGATTTCACTTTTCACTGGATCCCCATTTACGCAGTAACGCCTGAGCCATCTCCTGCGCTTGTATCAATAGTTCAACCAGAAGATGCTGATAACCTAAATAATCTCAGCAAGGTGATGGTAAACCCTGCGAATGTTGACCTGGGTACGCTGCAAACAGACAACGATGTAATCAAGCGGCTGCAGCGCAACCAGCTTCTCTTTTATAGACTCAATGACAAGCGCACACCGGTAACAATTTTCCGCAGCTCGAATGGCACACCTACAAAAGTAAATGGCCATTCAAGCTCATTATTTTCTCTGATTAAAAAGGACATGACCGGCGTTGTCGAAGAAGAGCCAAAGCAGGAAAATGTGACACCTAAACGAACAATTAATCTTTCTACTGCAATAAAGAATATTAACCAAAATTAGGACAAGATATTAGCGATTTATCTTAAAAGTGGTATATTCCATATAGAAAACTTATATGGAATGCGCCAACTATGTCTAACTTAGAAATAAAGCAGATATTCAGAGCCATACCCCACGCTTCAAAAGTTGACCCATTAGACTTCAGAGAGTGGTTACAAACGACTCTTGAAAGAGACCCAAAAAGAATTTTGTGGCACCTCAAGCGGCAAGCAGCCGTTGGTGGTTCTGAAATCGGCACCCTTCTTTTAGAAGCTCAAGGGCTTACCCCCCCTTTCGCCCGTACTGGCGCAACCCTCGCAGCTGAGAAGCTTTTCAAAATCCCCCCAACCTCACCTCTCCCCCATATGCTCAGAGGAATTTTGCTTGAAAAGGCGGTTATTCAAGCAATGCACACAATCTATGGGGGACAGCGCGACTTTGAAGCAGAAGCCGCTTTTAAAAATCAATCCAATACGAAAACACCGGCCTTAGCAGGTAACCCTGATCTGTATTGGATGTTGAATGACAAGCGAATTCTAACTGATATAAAAGTTCCAATGTCATCCACTGAACTTGAAGAGCAAGGTTCAGATAATCACAAACTCTTCACTTATAAGTCTCAGCTTCACCAATACGACTTGATAGGACAAGAAAAAGGAATAATTGCTGACCAGATGGTCATTGCTGAACTGGATGTCCCCGTTGAACTTGCTGATGCCTGGACTCAAATGATCAAGACCGGTGGCCAATCTGGATATCTGACTGTGGTTGATCAGATGACGGCTTTGCTGGCTACCGAAAAGCCAGGGATGCGTATCAACTTCATTGAAGTTGAGCCAGAAATGGAAGTCAACATATATGGAACCAAGATGGGAATCAAGGAGGCTATTACAACAGTCGGAACACAGTTCATGCAGGGGCTGGTAAACGGCGATATGAACATTACCGCTGAAGATTCCAGCATACCTCTCACTGAGACCCAGCAACATGAAATCAGTGACTTTGACTACCAGCTTGGCATTCTCCGGTCGATCTCTGAATATGCCGAGGCTGAGAGTGCCGGGTTAATTGAAAGCTATAAGCAATATGCTTCGGACCACCACCTTCAAGAAGGGAAGTTATCAACCTCGTTTTTTAATGCCACCGTTACTAAATCTCTGGATGTCTCATCCGCAGTGGCAACTCTGAAGCGCTACCCAATTGATACCGATAGCTTACGAAAAGCCCCCCTTTCTGAGGGCCAAGTCTCCAGCCGAGACCTCGATATTAGCAAAACAATTGCATTACTCGAAAAGAACAACCTGCTTAAAGAATGCTTGAAAAAGCCTGGATACGACACAGAGAAGGTCATAAAAGCTCTTAACGCTGTCGGAGAAAACCCAAGCACCTTCACGAAAGAAGATCTGCAATTAAGAAAGGGAACCAGCAAAAGTGTTAAAGCCCAATTCGCTGACATAAAAGAACATGTTCGCGGTATCGAGGAAATAATCCATGCAAACCATCTTCAAGATCGTTTGAGAAACGATCATGTAGAAACACCTGAAACTGAACGCCCACCAGCTAAAGCTGTAGGGTTCGGACCAGGACACTGACCTTAATTATTGAAACCCTTAATTAGACTGAAACCATAAATTAGAGTGAGAAATACTATGAGCATCCTAGATAAGTTAAGCCAGATAAACACAGTACAGCAACATAAGCCTCTCAATTTAGCCGTAAAAGTAACCGGCTATAACATTGACCATCAAAATCCAGACAATAACAGGCTGACCGGTTACCGTTTGGACACGAAAGAGCTGGTGGAAGTATGTGTGCGTCATGCAAATAGTAGAAATCAGCCGACCATCAAAGATCTACAGGCCCGTGTTGCTATCGGGGGTACGGTGATGCTTGCCAGTACATTTCCAGAGAGCCTACAGCCAAAGATAGACCATGAAGCCTCTTATCTACTTTCCACTCGATGGGCAACCGTAATGGTCCCTAATCAAAGTGCAGGTAAAGCCATGCTCATGGAAGCCCGTATCTCCGTACCTTTTCTTAAAGACGATGGTGGGGTTGTCATGAGTGCTGAAATCATCCGGGAAGCAACGGAGGTAAATTCCATTGAAGAACTTGAACAGACGTTTTTTGCTAATTTGAACCCTGCAGAAAATGGTGTGTCTGGCGCGACACCATGCGCGGGTATCCGTATTGTTGATTTTGGGCCAAATGGTGAAGCCCTAGATTCAGAGATGGTTACTTTCTCCCCTGCGTTTCTACAACATAAATTTGGTACTGACGATATCAATGCCACCTTTGCGCTCTACAGCACACCAGGGACTCCTCAATATGAAAAATACCAAAATACTAAGCAACACATTCAGCAAGCGATAGAAAGCCCGTCCACGAAAGTTGAGGTAGTGAAAATTGCGCGTTTTGGAATAGGTTCCAAAACAAAACAAAGCATTGCCAACAAGCTTCATACAAGCAATGACATGTTCAATTGGGCGACTGTTCCAAACCTACTTAGTAATGATTCTAACCGTACTGGCTTTTGCAAATATTTTATCGCTCTTAGGCCACTTGAAGGTGGTGTTGGACATGTTTGTACTATTGCCAAACCCATCACTAATGATGGCATGGCAACAAAATCTGGATATGCCACCTTAGCGGATAAAGCGCTGTTTGAACAAAAACACCAAACAGCACAGCAGAACAGTGCGCCGGAGCAGGCGCATCAACAGCCCCAGCAGAACCGGGCACCTCAACAGGCGTATCAGGAGCCCCAGCAGAGCCGGGCACCTCAACAGTCATATCAGGAGCCCCAGCAGAGCCGGGCACCTCAACAGTCATATCAGGAGCCCCAGCAGAACCGGGCACCTCAACAGGCGTATCAGGAGCCCCAACAGAACCGAGGGAACTGGAATGCTGAACATTCTTTCCAGCAGCCACAACAGAATGCTCAAGGAGAGTTTCTTGTGGTAGCGGCAGGCCCAGGTCATTTTGCGATCGTACCGCCAAACATTGATCAAAATATCGAGAAATCGTTACTCGATACACTTAACAGCCACGCACATTCCAGAGTTCAAAATGGACAATGGATTTTCCCTGAGTCGCACAGGGATCCGATCGTGGGCAACCTTGATTATGCAATCAAAGTGATTAGCAATGGTGACCAGCGTTATAAAGGGCCTGAAGATCAACAGCAACAAAGCACAGGAGGCTCACTGGATCTTGATGCTATTTCCAATGAAATTGACAGCCTATTCCCGGCTCAAGCTGACACTCATGGAATGAATCGATAAGCTGCAGGAGGCATATCATGAAGCTAAGTTGGATCAACTTTGACAAGCACAACCATAAAACCGGTGATGCTATCCGGGCTCATCTTCAAGTCATTCAGGATCGGCCTATTTGCATTATCTATAATGCCGGTAGCCAGAACCCTTTCCGTAATATGGCCTTGGAGCAGGCAGGCTTTAAATATTCCAAGCAAGAAGTGTGGATCTGCCCTCTTGATGTTGTAAATCTGGAAGCACTCGGAGCAGCCTTCCCTCTAATGACCTACGAAGAGGAAACAGCTGAATTCGAGCATGTAGTGGAACAGCCGGAGACCCCGGCTAATTCATTCTTGCAGACTATGTTTGAATCCTCTGAAGAGTTTGAAGCGGCACCAGGCATTACTGCACAGAAGTATGATGGCGTTCTACCTCCAGCGGCTGAGCATTGTGTGAGCTGGTTTAAAAATGAAGGCACCCTGCTTTCTGATGGCCGCTATACGGCACCATTCAAGAAGGATATCCATGCTACTGCCACATTCTCTGTAGCTTCCAGGAACGCGGTCGTTACATTTCATGCTACTGACTTCCATAATAAAATGGAGGCATTACTACAATCAGAAGCTGACCAATTTGATTATGATTTAGACACACCTTTCGTTTGTGACGGGTATGTATTCTTAAAGCTAAAAGATGGCTTATTTGCTCCAGTCTTTAGCAACAAAGGTAAAATAATTACTGACATCCTTTCTTCCGGTAAGTCTCCACAACACATCCTGCGACACGCAAGCGATGAAGAACTTAGTTTATTTATGACTGCTGAAGTACTTCATACTCTGGAATCAGAAGCCGAACAGGCAGCTAACGCGACTGCTGAAGCTGAAGCAGTTGAGGTTCCGGAAGTGACAGGGGTTACCGAGTCCGTTGAAGCGCCTAATGTAACTGAGGTGGTCGAAGCCGTTGAGATACCAGAAGTAACTGAGACCGTTGAAACGATTCAAGAACCGGCCCCTACATCGTTATTTCAAACATTCTCTGATATGGCAGTTGAAGAGCCAGCTCCATTAGAGAAAAAAGCTGTAGTAGATCCCTCCCCAACTACAATCACCGCAGAACCTAAAACCGATGATTTAACGGTAATACTTCGTGAAATTGAAGAAGCCAAAAGCCTTCAGGAGCTGATTAACATCTCTGACACAGTAGATGATCGGAATCTGAAAATTTCTCAGCAGCAATGGGATCACATCTACACCAGCATTACTGAGAAAACTCGTTTCTTTGCAGATGAAACAGTTGTCAAACCGAGCGAACTCCAAGCAACCGAAAAGACCACTTCCAACTCAGCGCCAACAGAGCCTACAGCGGATCTGTTCGCCAATGAGGAACCTAAAGTTAAGATCACCGGTGTTAAGGAACCCGTGACTTCTGAGAAGCCTCGGAAAGTGATTCAGGCTCAATTCGGGAGAAAAGCACCGCCGACAATGGAGAAAGACCTGCCTTTGCAGGCAACACCGGAAGAAGTGGAAACAGAGCTTCACACTAATGTCGCTCCGCTGCATAAAAAAGAGGAAACCGAAGCTCTTCATCCGACTATTCAGCAGAACATTGATATGCTTCATCAGCAGGGAACTCATGCTGGCGAGATCCTTACAATGTGTCAACAGCTGGGATGGGTCAGCACACAACTTGAATTCAGTAAAGATATTTCAGACTTAGATTCGCATCGTATAAAAGCTGACATTAAATCTAAGCTGGATGAAACCTTACAGAAAGCAGCTGAAGATGGACTGTTATTAGAGCCATCATTTTTTTACCGGCTATCAGACCAGATGAAAGATAATTTCATCACTTTGCTTACAGCTCCTGCCCCCTGGCTTGCTCCCGCTGGAACATTTGATTATTTATCATCTAACGTATTCGAGGCTGTTTTAACCCGAATTCCCAAACACGCAAGAACTGAACGAGCCCTTTTGCTGGCGAAGTATGATAATGACGATGTAGCTATTCGCATTTTGGAACACAGCCTGGAAGCTAAAGAGCCCACCAGCCAATCCAACAGCATAACGCAGGAAATTCTTGAGAAGAATAAGGAACTAATCACAACGGCAGAGCTACGATTAGAACTGCATAGACTGGAGGCCAAGCAGGAAACTGAGGGGTTATCGGCTCCTGAAGAAAACAGAAAGTCTATGGCTGGTAAAGAGCTGGCCGAGATCCTTTACAAGCCTTCTGAAATTAGTATCACCGATTCAATTATTGAGATCTATAAACAGGGTTCGTCCTATACCGATATCTGTGAACGCTTAGAAGATGAACTAAACATAAACTACTACGCTGCCAGTATTCTTTATGATCGCATTAGTGATTACCTACAAGAACAACGGACGCTGGAATATAAAGCATCACCCGAATACCTTTTAGGCCAAGAAATTGTAGCGAGTATTAAACACGCGATCCCGGCTCAAGGGGAAGAAGATTACAGTAGACTTGCTGGCACTCGTAACGCCGGTCCATATGAGATCCATATTACAACGCCGGAATTTAAAGACGGCGCTATCCGCACATTGATCTGGACCAACTCTCTTGATGGTCGGGAAAGCGGAGAATCCTTTGAAATAGTGGTGCCTGAAGATAGCTCTTCTATCGTTGAGGATATATCAGCAGAGATCAATGGCATTATTGATCGACATACAACTACGATCAAAACAGAAACGCTGCCGGTATATGGTAGTCTTCTGCACTCCGGACCAGACGGTGACAAACTTTACGACACCAAGGAAATAGCAAAACGCATCCGGGCAGCAATTAAGGAAGGTAAGGCCTCTGGCCAATTACCAAAAGACTTAACGGTAAGCGTTAGGAAGACCTCTCACAACAGTATCGATATTACCGTCACAGAAATACCCGCCGATATGCGGTTACATCGACCTGAATACATTCAGTGGCGCTTAGATAACCCTCATGAAACCCTTGCTTACGCGCCTACAATGTACACTGATGAACATCGCGCTCTGCTTGCTTGGCTGAAAGCACATGCCAACGCTTACAACTACAATGACTCTGATTCACAGGTAGACCATTTCGACACCAATTTTTACCTTAGTGTGGATACTGATTATGATCTTCGCAATGCAGATAGAAAGATCGTTGAAGCGGAGCTTGAAGAGCCTGCTACTCCCTCTCAGAATAATGACACGGCCACCACGACTACAGAAGATGCCTCTGCAAACAATTCGCCATCTGCCGAACCACAAGCCGTCGAACCACCAGCAGTCGAACCACCAGTAGTCGAATCAGAAAGTGTCGAGCCTGCAGCCTCTGGCAGCCTTTCAGAGGCCATCGAAGGAGCTGAAAAGGTTTATTCATACTCTGGAGAAGATACCGGCTGGCGAATGGTCAGTAATACTGCTGATAGCTTAGGCCTTATCAAAGGCTCAGGTGTTGTATTAGTTAATCCTGAAACACTCGACCACCACGTTTTTGATGGGGAAGGAATTACCGCAGATCTCGCTGAGATCAATGCGCGTCAGTATGCGAATGACAATCCAATTACGGGTAGTGAAGCGCTGGCCACCACTGATAGCACAGTTGATAGCAACACAATTACAATTTTGCCTCCTGCAGAGCAGAAAGGAGCTGTAGCAAAGAACATAACAAAGCTACTACATGAGCTGAACATCACTTCTATTCCCAGGGATGAAGATGATGGTCTTCATCTCAGAGTCATAAATCCTCCGTACATGGATTTAGTGATCGAAACTCATGAATCATTCGATAAAACCGATGCTTCATGCGATATCTTTTTTACTCATTACACTGAAGTTTACGGCGATCAGGTTATGGACTGTGAGCTGGTCGTGAGTGTTTTCGATACCGGCCATCTTATTTTAAAGGAGGTAGCTTCACATAATTCGATTACTGGAGGTGAGATAAGAACACACGACAACTCCTTCGGTACGCTTTTTAGCAGAAATTTAAACCATCAAGGCTTCGGCTCCGGCACAGTTATTGATCACAAGGCTGATGAACAAGAAAGCACAGTCATTGATCACAACCCCGGTGAGCAGGAATTAACACCTTCCCTGGAAGACCTTCTATCCTTGAAAGAAAATGACGAAAGAAGTCAGTTTATTTTAGGGCTCGTTCAGCGTTACGGTACTCAGGACCACATTCAAGAGTGCAAAACGCTGGTGGCAAAGGCTGAAACAGCTGGAGCTTCACCGAAAGACGCATCTATACTGGAATCCTATTTCCAGCAGAACATTCAGAAATTCGACAATGAAATTGCACAGGAGATACCCGATGCAGCCAATTCAAGTAGACCCATCCAAACTAACACCGATGGAAAGACAGATCTGGAGAGCGATGGACAAGAGCCAGCAAATGCAGGTGATGTCCCAGACAGACCCGTTAATGTGGCTGAAGACAAACGCAATCATGATCGAAAAGAAAGTCGGTCTAATGATCAAAGAACTACAGAAAACACTGCCGCAACCGACGAATCCAAGCTTCATCGAACAAGCACAGTACCAGCAAACCGTGAGTCAGTACCAACAGGAGATGAGGAACGACCTGGTAGGAGCTATCCTGCCGTTGTCATCAAACGTCCATTAAACTTTTTCCCCCGCTCTACTCTCGTAGAACATGAAATAAATGAACTCACTGGCGATAAGACCAGTAATTTTGAACGCGCTGTACGGTTATTCCTTCAGCTAAAGAAGGAGGATCGATCACCTACTGATGCTGAAAAAAAAGCCCTGCTAACTATCGGCGGCACAGCCAATAAGCTAATTTCTAAATCCTTCCAAAATTATTATGGGCATAGCCAAGGCCCAGGCTTAGGGCCAGCTCTTAATCTTTTAAGAGATGCGTTCCCCAGCGCCTACCGCAGCCTTAAAGAATCCACTGTTGATTCCTACTACACTCCATCTTACGTAGTTGATTTCATGTGGAAAGCGCTTGAGCGGCTGGGCATCAACAATGTTCCACACGTATTGAATGTTTGCGATCCGTCAACCGGTAATGGACGCTTCATTGGCCTGGCACCAGATAATATTCGTGAAAGCGCAAACATCACCGCAATTGAGAAGGATGAATTTGCCGCTAATCTAACGCAGTGGCTTTACCCTGAAGCCAAAACGATGTGTTCAGGCTTTGAAGATGTAATGCTGACCAAAAACAGCATGGACATAATCATAACGAACCCACCCTACGGTGATTACTGTGTTTACGATAAGCAAGATAAACGTAAAAGACTGGTCCATGATTACTTTCTAAAACGCTCTGTTGAACTTACCAAGCCAGGCGGAGTAGTTGCATTTGTCACCAGCGCCGGAACTCTGGATAAAGCTAACGGCACCGTCCGAAAACAGATTTCAGAGAGCGCTGATCTGGTCGCAGCATTCAGATTGCCCAATTCTGTTTTCAGCAATGAGGGCGCGAAAGTTACTACCGATATCCTGTTTTTTCAAAAACGTCACCCGAACCAAAACCCGGGGGATTTATCATGGCTGGATACTGTTAGTCGAACTCATGACAACTCCCTGCCGACGGACGACCAAGCCGAAGAAGAAACCTACCAACTCAACAAGTATTATGAACTACACCCAGAACATATCTTGGGGGAGATCAGCGGAGGATTTACCAAGTTTGGTTACGCCTCGGTGGTCGAAGGACAACTTAGCTCATCTATGCTGAAAGAAGCACTTGAGTCAGTACCTGAAAACATCTTTTCGGCAAATACTGTACCTAACTTTCTGCCTTCTGTTCCAGTGACTGACCCGCGTTTTAGTGACACTAAAATTGGTAGCTACGTTGAAACCGAACATGGGATATCCATACTGGATGTCGATCACCTAATTCCGGTAACCGTTAAAGGAAAATCCCAAGAGAAAATCAGTCAGCTTATAGTGCTCCGTGATGAGCTACTAAAACTGCTTGATGCTGAAAACGATGGTAACAAGGAGGTAGCGGCGGAGTGTCGTCAGAACATACACACTCACTATGATGATTTTGTAGCTTCGTATGGTTTTCTAAATCAGCGTAGCAATAAGAACCTGCTGAAAAGAGACCCCTCTCAGTACTTAGTACTGGCACTAGAAGTCCCTGCCGAAGAACCGGGTACGTTCATCAAATCAGATATTTTCAGTTCTGAATTTTCAGCTCTCAATGAGATGAGTGCTGATATCGGTAGTGTTCCAGATGCCATCGCATTTGCGCTCAACCGTGACGGTATTATCCGTTCGGAAGCCATAGCCGATCTGTTAGATATTGATTTGTGTACTGCTGAACAAGCTCTTGAAGAGCGCTGCTTTAAGGTTCCCGGGGAGGATCACTGGGAGCTGAATGCTCTCTATTTGGCAGGCAACATCTATCAAAAAATTGAAGATGCTAAAACCGCTGCTAAGTTTGATCCCTCATTTGAGCGGAACATTGCATCTCTTGAAGAGGTTCTACCAGAAGCAATCTCAATAGATGACATTCACATTAGGGTTGGTGCGTCCTGGATTCCCACGGACATAGTAGAAAGTTTCATCAAACAACAGCTCAAAGCAAGAGACTCTGACGACAGAATTAGACTCACTTTTGTTCCTGAAACGTTCTCATGGCGACTCGAATTAACGGCTGCAGCGTTGCGGGACTTTCGGTATATCAATGAAGAAGAGCTGGGAACCCAGGACCTGAGCTTTGTTGAACTGATGAATGCTGCGCTCAATCAGAAAAGGCCGGTAATACGTGTTCAAACTAAAACAGGAAGCCATGTTGACCATGAGGCTACCGCTTTAGCTAAAGCTAAACTCAAAGAAATAGTGGATGGTTTTGGTGATTTTGTTCGACTCGACGAGGACCGAGCAAAGAGGGTCGCGCTCTCCTACAACCAAAATTATAACTGTTTCAAAGAAGCCAACTATGATGGCAGCTACCTTAATTTTCCGGGTATGTCCGACACCATTAACGGCAAGCCGCTGAAGCTTAGACCACACCAGCCAGCCATCATAGAAAGAGCCATCCACTCCAATACAGGCATCCTGATAGCGCATGAGGCGGGTGCTGGTAAAACCATTGAGCAGATAGCGCTGGCAATGGAGATGAAGCGCCTGGGGCAAGCCTCAAAGCCTGTAGTGGTGGTTCCAAACCATATGCTCGAACAGGCAACAGACGAAGCCCGGGATCTATACCCCAATGCCCGAATCCTTACGGCTACTGCCGATGACTTTGATGCTGGTGGCCGTTCTACCTTTGCGAATAAAGTGCGCCTGAACAACTGGGATTTTGTTGTTATGACGCATTCCATGTTTGAACGCATGGATCTCCCGAATGAAGTCATCGCCAATCACATTGAAACAGAGATTGATGAATACGAAGACGCACTAATGTCGGCTGGCGACAGTAAGTATGCTATACGGCAAATAGAGAACGCTAAAAAGAAACTCGCCACCAAACTGAAGGCGATCACCGATAAGATAGGCGAGAAAAAAGACTCCATTTGTTTTGCAGAGTGTGGCTTCGATGCCCTTCTATATGATGAGGGGCATTACCTAAAAAACTATGCGCCCCCTACTACTCTCAGTGATGTCGCAGGCGTAACAACCAACACCTCAGAACGCGCCCAGGATGCAGTCATGAAAGCTGACTACCTCCGCGCTAAACGTGGTGATAACAAGGGTGTATATCTGTCCACCGGCACCCCTATCACGAATTCTGTCACCGAGATCTGGACTATGTTCCGAATCGTCGCACCTCAGATACTGAAAGAGCATGGTTTATATCAATTCGACAATTTTGCAGCGACATTCTGTGAAGTTGTTGACCATGTTGAGATACGGCCAGAGGGCAACGGTTACCAGCTCAAATCACGACTCTCTAAGTTTCACAACGTTCCAGAATTGATTAAGTTATTCAGACAAATAGCAGACATCAAATCTGCAGCAGATTTAAACCTCCCTACACCTGTAACTTCTGACCTGAAACATGTTGCACCTCAGTCTGAAACGATGGCCGAGTTTATGAATTGGCTAGGCCATAGAGCAAACAAAATCAGAACGATGAAGCTTGACCCTACCATCGACAACATTCTAAGTATTAGTAATGACGGTCGGATGGCTTCATTAGATCTCCGTCTGATTCACCCTGACTTGCCTGATCATCCTTCAAGCAAGGTCAATGAATGCGTAAACAATGTTTTCTCTTCATATATGGATCATATCGAAGACAAGCGTACTCAGTTGATCTTCTGCGACCGGGGAACACCTAAAAAGGGGTTTAACCTATATGACGATATGAAAAACAAACTTATCGCCAAGGGGATAAAACCTGAAGAAATCGCGTTTATTCACGATTGTAAAAATGCGTCTCAAAAAGCCGCACTCTTCGCAAAAGTGCGCAGTGGCGAAGTCCGGGTGTTAATGGGAAGCACCGATAAAATGGGGGTTGGTACGAACGTGCAAACTCGCGGGTCTGATCTTCATATGCTCGATGTCCCCTGGAGACCAACCGACATTACACAACGCCGTAAGAGATTCGAGCGCCAGGGTAATCTGTTTGATGACGTTAATATCCGTTTCTATACCACCGAAGATTCTTTTGATCTGTTCATGTTAGAAACGGCACATCGGAAACTGAAGTTCATCACCCAAGCAATGTCGGATCCGGATAAAGCTGCCCGGTCTCTTGATGAAGATGTTGATCCTACGCTGGCTGAAATCATGGCGATTACAACCGGTAACCCTCTCATCAAAGAGAAGGTTGAACTTGATAGTTCTATTGAACAGCTTGGCTTGCTCCAACGTTCTCACGCACGTTCAACCAGAATATCAAACAGCAGAGCTAAAGTGTTGTCTGAGCAACTGATACCCAGTTACGAGAAAATTGTTACTGAATATACTGATGTCATAGACAACGGCATTCCTGAAAACTTTGAAATCGTCATTAATGGCGAAACTTACACAAATCCTCGTAAAGCAGGACTCGAACTACATAAAGAAATAGCGAAAACCTTTGCTTATGGTGAGCCCATTGGGGAAATCGCGGGTTACCCTATTGTGGCTCAGCCAGGCAAAGATGTTATTGAGATCGTGTGGAAAGGCCCTGCTACGTTCAGAACCAGTGTAACCAAAACACCCGAAATCTTTATGAAGAATATCTTCAACTCCATTCAATCAATACCATCGTATTTAGCTACCTACCAATCGAAGCTCGATACGCTTAATGCGGAGCTGCAGGAGGCAACGGATAAAGCAAACATACCTTTCCCCCGGTCAGAAGAATTAAGCCAACTGTTAAAACGAGAGGCTGTGGTAAATGCGGAGATAAGTGCTCTTTCTGAACTGGAAGGCAATGCGCTTCCAGCGGATGGAATCCATCCGTTCGAGCTTAGGATACAAGAACTAAAAGCCAGATCCGAAATTCTAAGCGCTGGCGATATTGAATTAATTGAGGCTCAAATGAGCGAAACCAGCAACAACAAAACTCAGCATATCTCAGCTTAATTCGAGGCCATTATGGGATACAAACTATTCATAGCTGAAAAAAGAAAGGTAGGACAATTGATAGCGGCGGCATTGGCCAATCTTGATGGCCAGCCGCCAGAAAAAGAAGCGAACAATCATATTCGGGGTAGAGGCTGGATCGTGGCATGGTTAGCCGGACATACCTACACGCTTTATGATCTTAAAGACTACAAGAAGGAGGAATGGACACTAGGGTGGCAAAATCTGCAGCTCCCAATTATTCCGGACAAGTTTCAATTCAAGCCCATAGAAGCCGATCACGTAGCCCGGCTAATTCAAACCAATCAGCAATTGCTGAAAGGGGCAGACTCCGTAGTCATTGCAACGGATGCAGGTCAGGAAGGCCAGATCATTGCGGAAATATTCCTGCAACAGCAGGGATGGAATGGCCCGATTGAGCGTTTATGGACCAGTGCTAACGAAATTGGAGAAATGACAAGGGCGGTCCAGCATTTAGAATCGAACACACTTCAGAAATACCAAGGTTTAAAACAGTCCGGTATGACCCGTCTCTATGGCGACTGGACTTTGGGTATAAATTTCACCATCGCTTACACCCGCCTGGCAGAAAAAGCTGGTTACCGTATGGTAGCCAGTGTCGGGCGTGTTCTGAGCACCTTACTGTCAATCTGTGTTGATCACGACGAGATGGTCAACTCATTTAGCAGTACTGGTTATTATGACCTGGAAGCTAATCTGGAAACCCCTACAGGTGAGCGATTCAAAGCAAAGTTGAATATCCCTCAACAGCTTCTGTCTAATGGGAAACATTGCCGGGATGAGGCTACTTTAGAGTCAATACAGGCTGCAGTTAAACAAGCCCCGATGACTGTGAGCAGCATCGCCGTAACACAGCATTCTTACAATCCACCTACCCCTTACAACTTAACAACCCTCTGTATTCAACTCAGCCGGGATCTGAACCTCACTTCGAGTCAGATACTGGAGCTATATCAAGCCATGTATGAATCCGGTTACCTGACGTACCCCAGAACCGAAGATGAATACTATGCTGATGAGCAGCTTACAAATGTCCCCGTGATATTCGATATGCTCCGAGGCGTAACAGAAGAGTTCAGGACGCTGGTGGACGGTGCAGATCTAACCAAGAAGCCTGATTGCTTTAATTCATCGTTGATTGTTGAACACCCGGCAAACAGCCCTACGGTAGCTCCACCAAAATGGAGCAGCCTTTGTGAAAACTCAAAACGTATCTATTCTGCTGTCGCAAGAAGAATGATTGCCCAGTTCTATCCAGCTCATGTTATTTCCACATCGAATATAACGATCGCTGCCAATGGAGGTTATACCTTCTCGGCACACTCTAAAACCATCTTACAAGAGGGCTGGACCCGGGTTACAAAGCTGGGTGATGACGACGACATTCCTGAGTTACCTTTGCTCCAGGAAGAGATCGATTTAAAAATCGTTGATCTAACATTGAACAAGAAAAGCACTCGGGCACCCGCTCGAATGAATGAATCCAAGCTGTTATCGATCATGCAGGACTGCACTGCTTACATCAAAAGCCCCCAGGTTAAACAGAGGCTTGGCGAAAAGGCAAGCTTAGGTACTGTCGCAACCAGAGGTGAGCATATAGAAGCATTAATCAACAAGAGAAAATATTTATCCCGGAACCCTGACGGCAGCATTACGCCGACTAAAGCAGGCAAACAGATTCGCGCCATACTTCCCCCGGAACTATCATCTCCGGATATCACCGCTTTATGGGAAATTTCCTTTAAGCAAATAAGAGCAGGAAGCATGGACGCTACTGATTTTGAGCAAAAGCTAAAAGCCTGGATCGCTTCTCATGTGAACAAGGTCAGCTCATTGAAACTTAACCCGAATCCCTTAGCTCACTTCTGCAGATCTTGCGATAGTGTAATGGTCAGGACAAAACCTAAATCAGCTGACTCTTCTCCCTCATGGCGCTGCACATCATGCGGTGAATTCACTCCAGATCTCAATGGGAAACCGGTTGAACCATTGGAAAAACATGGTACTCCGTGTACTCAATGTGGAGAGCTGTTAAGAACCATTCTGCGCAAAAGAACTCTTTCAAACCTCAAAGAAAAAAAACAAAGGGCACATAAGAATGACGATAGGAGACTTCTTGTCTGCAAAAATGGTCATTTTGGGCACTGAACATATGTCTCAAAACAGATACATTTTGTTCAAGTATTGATATTTCAACTGTACATCCATCATAATCCCGATCGCTAACGAAATAGCGAAAAAACAAAAAACATAAAATGCAAGTATTTTTGATGCTACCTATCTACTACTTGCAGATTGATACAGACATTGCCCCACAGCATCGTCAAAATTCAAACTATTGTTTTAATTATTGTAAATATACAAAAAACTATCATACTTACAAAAAAGTATCATACTAAACAAAAAACTATCATACTTTAATCTTTCCGAGCTATGCTTAATAAATATGCATAGCTCGGATACTATAAGATGAAACAAGATTCTGCGTTTCTTAGCCCTCATCCTCGGGAAATCACTAATCTACTCGAACCTGCTATTCTCAAGCGTTTACAAAAAGAGAAGCGAGGTCAGGGAGTTGGCAAACATTACAAGCCGTTCCTTACCGTTCGGGATGTTCCCAGTAAAGGAAGGGTTCATCGACGACCAGCCCTTACTCATAATCGTATTGTTCATTTACTTTCTGATCTTGAATTAGCCGCATTTCTTATCTTCGACTGGCAACACTCGGTTATCGATATCCGAGAGCAATTCCCTCTTAATCCTGAAGCAACGATTTCTATAGCAAAACGGTTGGGTATTAAACACCCGGCCTATCAAGGTGTTATCGGGGTGTGACGCCCAATGGAACGAAAACGTACGCTAACAAAAAATAAAGCCATTTACTAATGGGTTCGAAAGTAAGCGAACATCATTTATAATGTAGGCTCCGTTCGCCAAGCTTATCGGATATTTACAC
>NZ_CAKZLP010000066.1 GCF_937127095.1 uncultured Amphritea sp. | reverse complement strand
TGCTGAAGCCGAATAACTACGTGGGGTGTAGTGGTAGGACTAGGCGGATTCGAACCGCCGACCTCTACCATGTCAAGATAGTAGGGACATACCCACAAAATCGATCTTATCTATCTGTTTCAACTCAGGTAATCAGCACACCATTTTTAAGAGTTCTGAAAAGTGCGAAGGCACTTGCCTGTCATTTATTTTAAATATCAACACCACCCCTCCCGAACGCTGAAAACCAACGTTTCGGGGGGATCTTCATTGCCATCAAAAAAATGCTTTATATTGCTTACTGCTCAAACAGATGACGAATACGCTCAAGGTCTTCAGGTGTATCAACACCCGCAGGAGGCAGTTCATCCGCTTCTTCAACATGGATAACCGCACCATTCCACATCGCCCGCAACTGCTCGAGACACTCCGTCTGCTCAATTGGCGCTGGCGCCCACTGGACGAAGTCATTAAGAAGCTTAACGCGATAGGCATAGATGCCAATGTGGCGCTGAAAATTAACACATGAAGGCATCACTTCACGCCCTGATGGGGTGGCAAACGGATCTCTTGGCCAGGGGATTGGCGCCCGGCTAAAGTAAAGCGCCCGGCCTGCACGATCAGCAACCACTTTAACCACGTTAGGGTTCAGCAGTGACTCGATATCATTGATCGGCTCACACAGCGTTGCAATACTCGCCTCAGTCACCGCACTGAGATTATGTGCTACCTGATTGATCACCCGTGGTGGAATCAACGGCTCATCACCCTGCACATTGACAACAATATCATCCGCATAGAAGCCCAGCGAGTGAACCACCTCCTGCAGCCGGTCTGTGCCAGAAGGATGATCTGCTGACGTCATACAGACCTCTGCACCAAAGCCTTTAGCTACATCCGCAATGCGTTGATCATCGGTGGCAATAATGACCCGCTGAGCCTCGCTCTGAATCGCCCGTTCATAGACATGCTGAACCATCGGCTTACCGGCAATCTCCGCCAGCGGTTTGCCAGGAAAACGGGACGAACCAAATCGCGCAGGGATAACAACAGAAAAAGCCATAGCGTAACCTACTTTGCCAGACGTTCGTCAGTGGTCAATGTACGCGCTTCGCTTTCCAGCATTACCGGAATATCATCGCGAATCGGATATGCCAGACCTGAGCTCCGGCAGATCAGCTCATTGGTCTCTTTGTTCCATTCAACCGGTGCTTTAGATACCGGACAAACCAGGATATCCAGAAGTTTCTTATCCATCGTTAGTGCCTCTGTGTGACGTACTTTAATATTCGTTACTCTGCGCGCTTATGCGCAGCCAGCCAATCGCCAAGCATCCGGTCGAGCGAAGCGCTGAACCCCTCCCCCAGCGCCGCGTTAACCTGCAGGTACCAGGCATTTTCAAGTGCTATATGATCGCATTTTACCGCATCTTTTTCAGTCATTATCAGCGGCAGACTCCGCTCAAAAGATAGATCAGTGTCAGTATAGTGGTGGTGATCCGCAAAGCAGTGCAACCGCGGCTTAAATCCTAAGGCTACAAGAGTATCGCTAAAACGTGCGGGGTTGCCGATGGCCGCAACAGCATTAACCTCTCTGTCGTCCGTCCAGCAATCGGCTGCCACAGCGCAGCCTGTGCTTAATGACACCAGATCGCCGGGCTGCAGCGCCATAGGAAACGCTTTCTCTGCATGACCGGCTTCGAGCACCGTTTTCGGTGACGCCCCATTTACGACAATAAGATCAACCTCATTTAATCGCTCAACCGGCTCCCGCAGTGGCCCTTCAGGCAGGCAGCGACGGTTGCCAAAACCTCTGACGCCATCAATGACAGCGATCTCAATACTACGATTCAGCGCATAGTGCTGCAGACCATCATCGCTGATGATCAGATCGCATTCGGTTTTTTCCAACAATAATCTTGCTGCAGCAACACGATCAGGAGATATGACCAGCGCCACCCCGGTACGACGAACAATCATCAGCGGTTCATCGCCTGCTTCAGCGGCCGATGAGACAGCGGTAACAAAATAGGGAGTTGTCGGTGGCTCAGCCCGATAACCGCGGCTGATCACACCGGGCTTATAGCCCTGCTGACGCAGATGTTCCACCAGCCAGATGACCAGCGGCGATTTACCGGTCCCGCCCACAGTAATATTGCCAACCACGATAACCGGCACTGGGGCGGTCCAGCTCTGGCGGGTACCATGAGCGAATTGCTGCCGCCGACGACGAGCGAGGCTGCGAAACAACAGCTCCAGCGGGCGAAACAGGACCAGCCAGCGGCTACCGTTATACCAGGCCTGTTCCAGCCCCATCGTTACTGCTCAGCCGGTTGCTGAGTGGTAATACTGAGTGCAGCAAACCCCAGCTTCCCGGCGACATCCATAACAGTAACCACAGACTGATGCGGTGTTTTAGCATCGGCAGAGATAATAAAGGGGAGCTTGCGGTTTTCACCGGCCTGATCAATTAGCGCCCGGCGCAGGGTTTCCGGCTGGCTGTTCAGCAGACTCTGACCGTTGACTGTAAATCCGCCATCAACACCGATCAGCACCTCAAGGCTCTCAGCCTGAGTTTCTAAGGCTTCGCCGTCGGCCTCAGGCAGACTGATCTGCAGATGCGATTCATTTGTGAAGGTAGTGGATACCATGAAAAAAATCAGCAACAGGAAAACCACGTCGATCAACGGCGTCAGGTTTACTGCAACCTCTTCCTTTGGCTTACGCCTGAATTTCAATCGACTCATCGGTTACTCGAAATCTACTTCACGTTCACCGTGAACTACTTCAACCAGTTTCTGACACTCCTGCTCCATCTCGATCAGCAGCGTTTCAACACGACGCTGAAAATAGCGATGAAAGACCAGCGTGGGAATAGCCACTGACAAACCTGCAGCGGTTGTAATCAGTGCTTCAGAAATACCACCAGCCAGTACATTGGCATTACCAGTACCCTGCAGCATGATTTCAGCAAACACTTTGATCATACCAATAACGGTACCCAGCAAACCCAACAGAGGAGAGATCGCCGCAATGGTGCCCAGCGAATTCAGAAACCGCTCCATCTGATGCATGACATGCTGTGCAGCTTCCTGGATGCTCTCCCGCATAATCTCCCGACCATGGTTTGAGTTATTCAGTCCGGCGACCATAATCTGGCCGAGCAAACTTTCATTACGGATCAACTGCAACCGCTCAGGGGTCATTTCACCACTGCGAACCAGCATCCATACCTCAGATAACAGATTAGCCGGCGATACCCGCTTCTTCTGCAGCACCCAGAAACGCTCCAGACAAATAGCCAGAGACAATATAGAACAGGCGATAATTGGCACCATCAGCCAACCACCGGATTGTATCAACTCAAACACCAGCATTCCTCCTTAAAACCGGCCCATACTCTAGCATAGAGTCACACGCCAGAGTAGTGATTAACCCGCTGAGCAGTAACGCTTTTTTGTGAGTATGAAATTTGCTGTCACCCTATGGACACAGAAGTTACAAGCCCAGGATAACGGCACCTCAAGCAGCACCATCTTTTCGAAGACAAGACCTGTTTTCGAATTACCCTTATCGAAGATGTCTTTCTGATTCGGCAGCATCATGAAACTACTGCCGAATAAAAAAACCGGGAATACAGCAGGGTAAAAGAGGGAAATAGGGCCCTTATTGAGAGCCCTATAGGAAGAGTCACACTTTGAACTGATTCGCTATCAAATTCAGCTCTTCTGCTGCGGCTGCAACTTCATTGCTGGCACCCGACAGCTGCTCAGCTCCGGATGAAGTTTGCAGTGACAGATCCTTGATATAGGTAATGCTTTTATTTACCTCTTCAGCCACAAATGACTGCTCTTCAGAGGCAGTAGCGACCTGTATCGTCATTCCGCCTATCTGCTCAATAACATTTGTAATCGCGATGAAAGCTTCAGTCGTTTTCTGCGCCTGCTCTGAAGTCAGTAACGCCTTGTCTTTACCACGACTCATTGTTTCAGCTGCAGACTCTGCAGCCGATTGCATAGAGGTAATCATATCGTTGATATTAGACGCAGATTCCTGAGTGCGCTGCGAAAGAGATCTGACTTCATCAGCAACCACGGCAAACCCTCGTCCCATATCTCCCGCACGTGCTGCTTCAATAGCAGCATTAAGCGCTAACAAGTTGGTCTGTTCAGCAATCCCTTTAATCACCTCAAGCACATTACCTACCTCAATACTCTTCTCTTTAAGCGCCGACATCTCTGCGCTCGCCGAAACGACATATTCGACCAGACCGGAAATCGACTGAGTAGCATCGGCCAATGTGCTCATCCCTATATTACTTTGATGCTGGGCCTCTTCGGCAGCACTGGCTGTTTTTGATGTATTTTGCGCAATATCCTGTGTGGTAGCCGACATTTCATTGACAGCAACAGCTACCTGATCAGTTTCACCATGCTGCTGATTAACCGCCAATTTAGTTTGCTCAGACACCGCAGAGGTTTCTTCAGCCGTCACTGCAAGACGCGAACTGGACTGAATTATTTCAGAAATCATTCCCCGCAGGTTTTCACTCATATCTTTCATAGAGCCATAAACACTGTCATGACCCGCTGTAGCGGAAAAACGTTGTGTCATGTCTCCATCAGCTATACAACGGGCGATCTTCATCATCTCCTCAGGCTCTCCACCGAGCGGCAGCATGATAGAACGCGTGATAAGCACGCTGAGAACGATTGCGATAACGATAGAGATCAGGCCTATAGTGATAACCAGGTTGAGAGAACTGGATGAAGCATCCCGTCCAGCCTGTTGAGCAGCCTGCATCTCCATATTTGACAACCCCTCTATCTGACCGATCAGCAAAGATGCCTTTTCTCCTATGGCATCCAGGTTGTTCATAGCGGCCTCTGCAGCGGTCGATGTTTGCAACAAAAGCAATCGACTATCGATCATTTTTTTACCGTCACGCTGCATCGCTGAGTGCTGTTCATCTAACTGTTTTACAAGATCAACAACCTGAGTACCGGGTAGCGCATCAGCATAACTGATCAGCTCAACCGATAGCTCATCAAAGCGTGTAATAGAAGCATCATAAACAGCGACCACGTTACTGATGCTCTCCTGACTCAGAGCGTGAGCAATCTCCTCTAACGCAATACGACTTTCTTGAATGGCAACCTTAATTTCATTAACCGCATCAAGCATTGGAATTCCCTGTTCTATAACCGAAAACTCCCTACTATCTTCTACAGACAAACGCTTAACTATTTTATCTAACTCTGCTTCCAGGTGGTTCGCTCCTGCTAAAACTGCATTAACTGTTTTTTCCATATCTAACATAGCAAGATCAGAACTTTCTTTAGCTTTAACAAGCTGATTACCGCTTTCAAAGAGTGTCTGTGCTGCAACCTGAAACTCATTATTATGTAGCGCATCAGCGTCACGCACCAACTGCGCTAACTCTTTATTATTAGTTGCGATGACGACGCCACCACCGTCGATTGCGCCACCGTTAAGAATGGCTTCGACAAGCTTATCAAACGTTTTTACAGTAACAGCAAAACCGGCTTTGGATTCATCAATAGCGCTGCCCTTCTGATTGAAAATAACAGCGGTTGCACCTTTAAACTCCTCCATTCTGTTTCGACCTTCCATCAATGCAACCTTCATTTCGTTTGCTGCATCAATTAAGGGAGCCTCCTCCTCACTAACAACATGTAATGCTTCTGAAATATTACTGATACCCCTATATCCGGTGAAATTCGTGATAACTAATAAAAGCGCGAGCAGCCCAAAACCGAGCATTAACCGCTGAGAGACTTTCAGAGAACTCAACATAATCCTTACATCCTTGATCACTAAAATATAAGGATAATGAAACCAAGATTTAGCAAGGTATACAACGCCCAGGAGGGTAACAACCTCCCAGTCTGATTACTATTTATATTGATACAAGTCAATACCTTACAATAAAAAATTAATGCTTTTTACTCAGGTGCTTTATCCGCCAACCAATACCTCATTTTTGTGTCTCTATAGCCTTCAGTAAGACACCGCCCTGCTGTGCTCTGAAGCATCAAAGCCCCCTTCTCAGAGGTATTCAGCCAGTTCAGCTGCAGATGTCTCAGCCGCTCGATAACATCGACTGCGGGATGTCCGTATGAGTTATCAAAACCCGCGCTGAACAGTACCCACTCAGGTTTTAATGCAGCCAGCCATTCATGACTACTGGAAAAGCGACTGCCATGGTGAGCAGCAACCAGCCAGTCAACCTGCAGTCCCGGATTGTCGCTGAGGATCTGCTGTTCAACACCACTTTCTATATCTCCAGGAATCAATACCGAGCAATTTTTCGATTGCACCAACAGCACACAGGATCGATTATTCTCATTCACAGGCACTGGCCTGACGGGCTGAATATAACTAAAGCGAATACCGTCCCACTCCCATGTGTCGCCGGATACACAGGGTTTAGCAGCGTCACTACGCCGTACCGCAGGACTACCCGAGTTCAGCTCAGCAACAACAAACGCGGCTGCCAGACTCGGGTAGCCTCCGGCATGATCATTATCTTTATGACTAATAATTACGCGATCCAGATGGCTAATATTTCGACTTTCCAGCAATGGCAACAGGGTAAAACGCGCAGTACTGCTGCCCCTGAAAGCAGCCCCGGTATCAAACAGCAGCACCTTGTTGCGAGTTTCGAGCAACACAGCAAGTCCCTGACCGATATCAACCACTGTGGTACGAAAATCGCCATGCTCAATAGAGGGTTTAGGCTGAAAAATCAGGACTGTGAGAATAAACAAAGAAAAGTATCCCATTCCAGTCCAGCGGGGCAGATTCAGCAGCACTGCGGCCAACACCCCTAAAAAGACGGTCATTAGTGATGGGCGACTGGTAAACAACCCTACACCTTCGGGCGGCATGCAAAGCTGCAACAACCACCAGAATGTATCCGACAAGCCAGAGAGAAAAACCGCCCCAGTATCCGCATCAACCAGACAAAGCAGCATCCCCAACAGCACTCCAGGGATAAGGATAAAACTCAGCAAAGGGATTGCCACCAGGTTAACCAGGGGTGCAAACAGTGCAACCTGTCCAAGCCAGAGCAGCAACAACGGAAACAGGCCGATAAATACCGACCATTGGGTTGCAAAAATGGTCCTGATTCGCCGCTTCTCTCCAGTTTCCGAAACCGCCAGCAGCAGTGCTGCAACAGCCGCAAAAGACAACCAGAAGCCCGGCTGAAAGAAGCTTAGCGGTTGCATCAGCAACACCAGCACCAGGGCGAGCTGATAACGTTTCCAGACCCCCAAATGGCGATTCAGCAGCGGCGGTAACAACATTGCCACAGCCATAATCAGCGCCCGTTGCGTCGGAATACTGAACCCTGCCAACAACGCGTAACCCGAGGCCATAACCAGAGCAGGAATAATTCGACAGGCACGCACATCCACTAATTCTGGAGCATACCGCCCAGCCAACCATAGCACTGGCCACTGGAATAACCAGCCAGCCCAGTACCCGAGCATGCAAGCGATAGCAATATGCAGACCACTGATAACCACCAGATGCACCGTGCCAGTTTGCCGCAACACTTGCCACTGCTGATCACTTAAGTCCTGCTTATCCCCCAATACCAATGCTCTTATGGTCGCATCAGCGTCAGGCCCGAGTGACAATTGTGTCAGCCACTGGCCCAGCCGATATCTCAGATACTCTATCCGATAACGACTGCCAGCTCCGGCTTCGTCTATCAATCGGGCAGTTAACAGATAACCCCGGGCATTTACCCGGTTTGCGAACAACTGTGTTTCATAATCGCTGCCACCGGGATTCATCAATCCCCGGGGTGGTTTCAGCCTAACCCTGAACGCCCACTGCTGACCAGGAATGATCTCTCTTTCAGGGTTATACCAATTTAATTGTAAATGCTGCAGATCAACCCCAGACATTAACGGGGAATACTGATCGACTTCAAAGTTGAAACGCACCATCCCCGGGCGGTATTCTGGCAAGCGACTCACGGTTCCGCTTATATTTAATTCCTGAGCAGACATATACATGGGCATTCGCTGACTCAGATTAAGATAGCCCCAGCCGGAGGCGAAAACAGTTCCAAATAACAATCCGGCAATTTGAATCCGTACTGGCGCGGCTAACCAGCGCCCGGAAACAGGCATAAAACACAGTAATAGAGCGACACTGAGGATAGTGAGAAATGAATAAGAAAGCAGTTGCGGCAGGCAAGCCACCAACAATACGCCAAAAGCGATACCAATCATCCTTGATTTCCGGTTGGCTTAACGGTTTTAAGGGGGCATAATTAGCCCCTCCCATCAGCTAACTATAGTTTCTCCCTGATGCCGCGCAAACTTATCAAGAAATTTATGCCAGACGAGCGTAAGCTCAAGTCCAATCGCTACCTTAGCTGGTTGGGAAGTCATATACATGATCCGAACCTCTGGCATCTGTCCCGCAAGTCTGTCAGCAAAGCGTTTTTCGTGGGACTGTTCTGTGCTTTTATCCCTCTACCATCACAGATGCTGATTGCCGCAGTTGTGGCTCTGTTTGTGCGCAGCAATCTGCCGATCTCTGTCAGCCTTGTGTGGCTGACCAACCCGATAACGATCCCCCCCATGTTCTATTTTGCCTACTGGATTGGTACGCTTATTCTCGGCGGGGATGTGGTAGCGATCGATTTTGAACTAAGCATGGAATGGATTAAGGCAGAACTGGAGTACATCTGGTTACCGTTACTGGTAGGCTCAATGGTCTGCGGTATTGTCAGTGGCGCCCTGGGTTATTTCCTGATGCAACGCTTCTGGGTATGGCATGTCAACAAGAGCTGGCACAACCGTAAAAAACGTAAGTTTATACTGCGTAAATTAAAGCAGGCTATAACGCCACAGGAAAATACTGAGAGCGGTGAGCAGAATAATCAGGAGGACGCAGCACGCGACCCTTCAGACCCTACTTTAAACTCTACTTCTTCAAGCACTACCTCTTCAAACACTACGCCAAAACCTTCTTCAGATTCAGATAGCAAAAAGCCAGAATAAATTCCGGCTTTTTAACACTGAAGGCTTACCTGACCCGCCAATATCAGAGCGTTATCGGTTGTAGTAAACCATCCTTTAACTCGACAACTCTTCCCTGCCTTTCAGCCAGCTGAAGATCATGGGTTACCACAACAAACGAAATACCAAATTCGCTATTGAGCTTATCCATCAGGGCTTGTACCTCTTGCCCGGTATGCCGGTCCAGATTGCCAGTAGGTTCATCCATCAGCACACAGGCAGGGTTAGTGACCAGAGCCCTGGCTATCGCTACCCGCTGTCGTTCACCACCACTAAGCATGGAGGGTTTATGTTCAAGCCGGTGTGACAGCCCCACTGATTCTAAAATGGCAGCAGACTGCTCACGAACAGAGCTGATCGCCTCCCCTCTGATCAACAAAGGCATCGCCACATTCTCAAGGGCAGTGAATTCCGCTAACAGGTGGTGAAACTGATAGACAAAGCCCAGAGAACGGTTACGCAGCCTGGCCCGTTCCTGCTCACTGATCGCAAACAGTGACTGATCATCGACTCGCACATCGCCAGCGCTGGGGAGATCCAATCCACCCAGCATATTCAACAGGGTACTTTTACCCGAACCCGAACTGCCGACGATCGCCAGGGTTTCCCCGCGCTTAACAGCTAGTTCAACGCCTCGCAGAACCTCAACAACAACCTCACCATCCCCGTAATGCTTTTTCAGGTCGATGCATTGGAGTACCAGATCACTCATAGCGCAATGCCTCCGCCGGTTGTGTCCTGGAAGCCCGCCAGGCGGGATAGATGGTTGCCAGAAAACTAATTCCCAGGGCAACAGAGATTATCACCAGCACATCCCCTGACTGCAGTTGCGAAGGCAGGTAACTGATAAAGTAAACATCGGCACTGAGGAACTGTATACCGAAGGTATGCTCTACCCAGGCGATCAGATCAGTAATTGTCAGCGCCAGAACGATACCCAAAAGGGAACCGAGCAGCGTCCCCATCACGCCGATAACAGTCCCCTGCACCATGAAGATCCGCATAATACAACCGGGCGTAGCACCCAGGGTTCTGAGTATAGCGATATCACCTTTTTTATCGGTAACGACCATAACCAGAGTCGAAACAATATTGAACGCCGCAACAAACACAATCAGAAACAGCAACAATCCGATCATTTTCTTTTCAAGCTGAATAGCCTGAAACAGATTGCCGTGAGTACGGGTCCAGTCACTGGCTCGGTAAAAATCACCGAGCTCAGTAATAATCTGTTTAATCCTGTAAGGCGCTTCGAACAGATTATCAAATTCAAGACGAATACCATCGACACCACTGGGCATCCGCTTAATTCGCGCCGCATCATCAATATGGATATAAGCCAGATTCGCATCCAGCTCGGCACCGACCTCGAATATACCCACCACGGTAAAGCGCTTCAATCGTGGAATAATTCCTGCCACACTGATCGATGCCTCTGGAAGTACCAGGGTTATTTTGTCACCAATGCCCACACCCATTGAACGAGCAAGAAGTGAGCCCATGACAATACCGTAACTCTTAGACTGCAATGCGGCCAGGCTCCCCGCTTTTATGTGGTCACCCAGTATTGAGATCTTTTGTTCTAACTCTGGCTCGATACCATTAATCAATACACCACGTACAACACCCCGATTAGTCAGCATACCCTGTGCCTGAATATAGGGGGCAGTGCCAACAATGCCTGATTGCGCATTAACCTTATCCGCGACTTCCTGCCAGTTTCCCAGTGGTTTACCATAATCAGAAATCGTGCCATGGGGAACCATCCCCAGAATGCGTTCTTTCAACTCCCGGTCAAAACCATTCATTACCGAAAGCACAACGATCAGCGCAGCGACACCCAGCATCAGCCCCAGCATCGAGACCAGCGAGATAAACGATATAAAATTATTGTTACGCTTGGCGGCGGTATATCGCAGGCCAACGTAGAGAGAGAATGGTCTAAACATGGCGCGAATTAAATCACAGACTGGTGAATTTCTCTAACAAAATCAGAATAATATTAGTTATACTCGGATAAAGTGAAAATTCACGAGGGCCGTATTTTGAATCAGGAACGTCGCCAGTATTTCCGCATCTTTGGCAAGGTAGCGGTCGACTATAAAGTCATCACGGAAGATGAGATGTGTCATAGCCGTTTGCCTTCGCAATTTCAGGTATCTCACTTCTTTTTACTGCTCACTGAGCTTCAGGCCTTTGGGCACGATAGCAGTTACCAGTTACGCAAAATAGCCCAGAAAGACCCCATGGTGGCGTCGTTTCTGGAGAACATGAACAATAAGATTGATGCGATCGCCCACGCCATTGCCAAAAGTGATGTTGAATTCGAAAACCTGTCTACTCAGAAGATCAACCTGAGTGAGGGAGGGATGAGCTTTAAAAGTAAAGAACCTATCCCGCTAGACAGCTATGTAGCGCTCAAAGTGGTTTTCGAAGAGACTTATACCGGCTTACTTCTTTATGGTCAGGTGCTTTACTGTGGAGAGCAGGAAGAAGACGGCCAGTATAAGATAGGCATCGAGTTCAGTGATATGCCGGAAAGCAGCCGGATGACCGTCGCCCGGTACATTCTTTCCAGCCAGGCCCGGGATCGACAGCTCAGTGATGAGCAGTAGCAGCGCAACCGAGCTGGTCGAAAGCCTGAACCAACTTAACCGGGAACTGCTGAGTTTTTCAGCACTTTTACAGCTAAGTAAACTGCCCTTCTGGCTCCCCGGGGCAACCGCAAAAACACTGCAGCAGGCGGCAGAGCTGTATACTGATATATGGTATCGGGACGGTCAGGATGGACGCACAACCATAAGCCAGCACGGCATGATTGGCGCGACCCCTGAGCTAATTAAGGCCACTCAGAGACTCAATCATGCTAAATCAGTGTTTCAGACCGTAGCCACCCATTACCGTTTAAGTGAATCGGCTGAACTTCAACATGAATTGCATAAGAGAAGCGAAACGATCGCAGGCCTGCTGCATCGACAGGGCGCATCAAGAATTCATCTGAAGCAATGCTACCGCCAGATACCCGTTTTCGAAACCTGCCCGACTAAGATCGGCTTCAGCTGGTATACCAGCGGCCGCAGTATACGCAAGCTGACAGCACGGGAAGCGGAAGAGAAACTGCTCAAAATGGACACCAGCCAAACCCATATTCAGATGCAACTGCAGGCGGTTGGTCAGCTTCGTCCCGGCGATATGCTGGCACAGATCCAAAAGCAAGTGCCGGTTATGCGTGCCAATCCCGTCTGGAAGCAGAAAGACAGCACCCTGCGCAAGGCACAAAACACATCACTACCGATTATTATCGCTCTGAACAGTGATAATCCCTGCCTGCCTGCGTATAATGAGCCTCCGCTGAACCCTCCTGAGGCTCGCAGCCGGGTGGAACGCAGTGATCTGAAAATAGATCCACAACCGTTTTTGCCAAGCCTCAGAGCACACCGATACCTTGGATAATCAACCCTATGTCCGAACGCCCTAAAAACAGTGTTGAAAAAAACTCTGACACAACAACATCTGAAACCACCAGTTCTCACAACAAACTGTTACATCACATCGGCACAGGGGTTGGTTTACTGTTCCTGGCCGGTTATTACCTGGTAATCGAAAGCACCGGTTTTTATGATTGGGTTATCGCACAGCTGCCTTCAGACTACGCTGGTGCTGGTCTTATGCTGGGCATTATCATCGGCATGACCCCCGCTTTTTTTATCTGGAAGCACTACAACCGATGGGTAGAAAGGAAACTCGGCGTCACTGGCAAGTATTATGAAGATGGTTTTTTTAAAGACCCGGAGTGACCTGCAATTAAAGCACCAGACAAGCAACAACCCAGCAAATAGTCAGACAGATAAAATAGAGATTATAAAAAAACCGCCAGGCATGGCGGTTTTTTTTTAGCCGGAAGATCAGCTCAGAGATTTGAGATACGGTTCAGACCCGCAATCGCCGCCACCCGATAAGCTTCAGCCATAGTCGGATAGTTAAAGGTAGTATTTACGAAATAATTGATCGTATTCGCCTCACCCGCCTGGTTCATAATCGCCTGCCCGATATGCACGATCTCTGACGCCTGATCACCAAAACAGTGAATACCGAGAATAGCCAGAGTTTCACGGTTAAACAGTATTTTCAACATCCCGATTGGCTCACCAGAGATTTGCGCCCGGGCAGTATCTTTAAAAAATGCCTGTCCTACTTCGTAAGGCACTTTCTCCTCAGTCAACTGCTCCTCTGTCTTTCCGATAGAGCTGATCTCTGGAATGGTGTAGATACCAGTTGGTACATCATTGATATAGCGGAAATCATCAGCATTGAGCATATCAGACGATGCTGCACGACCCTGGTCAAGAGCGGCGGATGCCAGTGCAGGCCAACCTATCACGTCGCCACAGGCGTAGATCCCTTCTGACTTGGTCCGATAATGCTCGTCAACCTCTATCTGGCCCCGGCCATTCGCTTCAAGACCGACATTTTCAAGCTTGAGCATATCAGTGTTACCGCTACGGCCATTACACCATAGGAATGCATCTGCACGAATCATTTTACCTGACTTGAGCGTCAGAGTTACGCCCCGCTCATCAGCAGCTACCTTTTCATACACCTCATTATGGCGAATTTTGACTGCATTATTCCTCAAATGATAACTAAGGGAATCAGAGATCTCTGCATCCAGAAAAGACAGTAGTCGGTCCATAGAATCGATCAGATCTACTTTTACCCCCAGGCCACTGAAAATAGACGCATATTCAGAACCGATAACGCCAGCACCATAAATAATCAATGTCCGGGGCGTATGACTCAACGTCAGAATTGTATCGCTGTTATAGATGCGGGGATGCGTAAAGTCGATGTCGTCAGGCTTATATGGACGGGAGCCAGTAGCAATAATGACGTTTTTAGCTCGCAGGGTTTCATTACCCTTGACGGTTCCGGTCACCAGTACGGTATTCTTATCAACAAACTGAGCTTCACCGAAAAACAGATCAATACGGTTTCGAGCATAAAAGTTAGTACGCATCATAACCTGGTTGGAGATGACCTTTTCCGCACGCTTAAGCACTTTAGGAAATGAGAACCAACGCGGCTCACCGATATCACGGAACATAGGGTTGGTGTTAAACTCGATGATCTGCTTAACTGAGTGACGCAGCGCTTTGGATGGGATGGTGCCCTTATGGGTACAATTACCACCCACAGAGTCCTGAGACTCGATAACAGCGACACGACGCCCCTTCTTCGCTGCATTCATTGCCGCGCCTTCACCGGCAGGACCGGATCCGATTACAATGACATCATAGTCATATACAGCCATCACTTTCCCCTATTACCTGTTAGTTTTTAACTTTTTTATATCTGATACACTGATCAGTAATGATATCGGCTGTGCCTAACGACGAAATTAGTCTTTAGGTTGGTGACCGGATTTAGCATCGTATGCCAGATCAGCCAGCTCATTTTTACGCGTCTGCTTGTCCTGTTCATCATCGCACTTGTTCTGATCGCCGCCACAGATAGGACACTCTTCATCAATACCAACCGCGGCCAGACCACCACAGGAACCTGCAATCGGTTTACGGCCCATAATCACTCCGATAGACATACCTGCAATCACAAGACCCAGAACAATAAATGTCAAAATCATAGTACTCATAGAACTCCCCTCACTCCACCAGGTAGTTTGAAAAACCCGGGGTCATCTTCTCAATAAAGCCGTCGTCCGACTTTATTATCAATAATGCTTCAACACCCTGCTGTTCAGCATAGGTCTCTGCCTGATCAGGCCCCAACACCATCATTGCAGTCGCCAGGGCATCCGCTTCAGCACAATCCTCTGCTAATACCGTAACAGATGCCAGCCGGTGATTAATAGGCTTGCCTGTAGCGGGATCTATTGTATGAGAAAAACGGATACCGTTTTCCTCAAAATAGTTTCGGTAATCTCCGGACGTCGCAATACCGACATCCCTGACCTCAATTATACGCTGAACTATACGCTCACCGGCAACAGGGGCCTCTATAGCAATTTTCCAGTGACTGCCATCAGGCTTATTTCCCCTGGCCCGAAGCTCACCCCCTATCTCGACCAGATACGCATTGATGCCCGCTTTTTCAAGCAGGTTTGCCACCTGATCAACACCATAGCCCTTGGCAATAGCGGACAGATCGATATAAACATTTCGCTCCCGGTTTAGCTGGTTACCTGAAAGCTTAATATAGTGATAGCCGACCCGCTGCCGAAGCGCTTCAATCTCAGCATCATCGGGTGCCCGGATAACGCGGCCATCCGGACCGAAGCCCCACAGGTTAACCAGCGGACCAACAGTGACATCAAATGCACCGCCAGATGACTGACTAATCTCTAAAGCTTTATTTAAAACCTCTGCAAGACCATCAGATAACATCGCAGAATCCCCAGCCGGCATCTGGTTAATGCGACTTAATTCTGAATCTTTCTGATAGGTAGACATGCTGTTATTCACTTCAACCAGCAGCTGGTCGATCTGAGCTGGCAGAGAAGTGTCTCGGGAGTTGTCAGAAGATACCCACTTTACAGTGAAGCTGGTACCCATTGTCGGCCCTTGATGACTGACAATTTGTGGTTGTTTACTACAACCTGACACTAGTAATAGTAGAAACGAAACGGCCAGCAGCAAAGCTGCCGGCCGTTTAGAAGTTTGTCTGGTTAAATCAGACATCGATGATCAGCCGCCAAAGTCGTCGAGGTAAATATTCTCGCGCTCGACACCCAGATCAAGCAGCATCTGGATCACGGCAGAGTTCATCATGGGTGGCCCACACATGTAGTACTCACAATCTTCAGGCGCTTCGTGATCCTTCAGATAGTTTTCGTACAACACGTTATGGATAAAGCCTGTCTTACCGTCCCAATTATCTTCAGGCTGCGGATCAGACAGCGCCAGGTGCCACTGGAAGTTGTCGTTTTCAGCCTGTAGCTGATCGTACTCTTCATTATAGAAGCACTCACGCAGTGACCGCGCGCCATACCAGAAAGATATCTTACGCTTGGAGTTAAGACGCTTCAGCTGATCAAAGATATGAGAGCGCATCGGCGCCATACCTGCACCACCACCGATAAAGACCATCTCATTATCGGTATCTTTGGCGAAGAACTCACCAAATGGCCCGTATACGGTAATCTTATCGCCCGGCTTCAGACTGAATACATAAGATGACATGATACCTGGAGGAACGTCAGTTCCCGGAGGCGGAGACGCGATACGGATGTTAAATTTAACCACCCCACGCTCTTCCGGATAGTTTGCCATAGAGTATGCACGAATAGTGTTTTCAGTCACCTTAGATACATAACGCCACTGGTTAAACTTATCCCAGTCACCCCGGTATTCCTCTTCAATATCGAAGTCTTTGTAGTGAACTTCGTGAGGAGGACACTCCAGCTGCACATAACCACCGGCACGGAAGTCTACGTTCTCACCCTCAGGCAGACGCAAAGTCAGCTCCTTGATAAAAGTCGCAACGTTAGGGTTGGAATCAACCGTACATTCCCACTTTTTAACACCAAAGATCTCCTCTTCCAGCTCAATGCTCATATCCTGCTTTACAGCAACCTGGCAGGACAGACGCCAGCCATCTTTTGCTTCACGCATAGTGAAGTGAGATTCCTCGGTTGGCAGCATAGAACCACCGCCGTCGAGAACCTGACACTTACACTGCGCACAGGTACCACCACCACCACAGGCCGACGGTACGAAGATACCCGCACTGGACAGCGTTTGCAGCAGTTTATCACCAGCAGGAACAGTCACGCTCTTGCTCGGGTCATGGTTAATGGTGATGGTAACATCACCACTGCTAACCAGTTTAGAACGGGCTGCCAGAATTACTGCGACCAGTGCAAGCACTACCGCAGTAAACATGACAACGCCGAGAACGATTTCTGCATTCATTAGCTTAATCCTTCTTTAGTTGATCATGCGACAGCAATTACAGCTGCACGCCGGAGAAAGACATGAAACCCAGGGACATCAGACCAACAGTAATGAAGGTTATGCCCAGGCCACGCAGACCTGCCGGTACGTCGCTGTATTTCAGTTTTTCACGGATACCTGCCAGAGCGGTGATCGCCAACGCCCAGCCAATACCCGCACCAGTACCATAGACAACAGACTCACCGAAGGAGTAGTCACGCTCTACCATAAACAGTGCTGCCCCCATGATGGCACAGTTCACTGTAATCAGCGGCAGGAACACACCCAACGCGTTGTAGAGTACAGGCACATACTTATCCAGGAACATCTCCAGAATCTGTACAATCGCAGCGATTACACCGATATAGGAGATATAGCCCAGAAAGCTGAGATCAACTTCAGGATAACCAGCCCAGGCCAGCGCACCTTCACGCAGTAACAGATTGAAAATCAGGTTGTTGATCGGTGTCGTAATAGCCAGTACTACGATGACCGCAACACCCAGACCGATAGCTGTCTGAACCTTCTTAGAGATCGCCAGGAATGTACACATCCCCAGAAAGAAGGCCAGCGCCATGTTTTCAACAAAGATCGCCTTAACAGCAAGGCTGATATACTGTTCCATTATACAGCCTCCTTCTGAGTGTTCTTAGCCAGTTCGAACTCAGGTGCTTCGACCTGATCTTTCTTAAAGGTACGAACCAGCCAGATGAACATACCGATGATAAAGAACGCACTTGGCGGCAGCAGCAGCAAACCATTAGCCTGATACCAACCACCATCATTAATCAAAGGCAGCACTTCGATACCAAACAGTTTACCTGCACCCAGTAGCTCACGAATAAAGCCAACAAACAGCAGCACCACACCATAGCCCAGACCGTTACCGATACCATCAAGGAAGGAGATCCCCGGAGGGTTCTTCATCGCGAAGGCTTCAGCTCGACCCATTACGATACAGTTGGTAATGATCAGACCGACAAATACCGAAAGCTGCTTAGAAATTTCATAAGCGTAGGCTTTTAGTATCTGGTCAACCACGATTACCAGAGATGCAATGATCGCCATCTGACAGATAATCCGGATATTACCCGGAATCTGATTACGGATAATAGAGATAAACAGGTTCGAAAACGCCGTCACCACTGTTACCGCCAGAGCCATTACAAAAGCTGTACCCAGATTTGAGGTTACCGCCAGAGCGGAACAGATACCAAGGATCTGCAGACCGATCGGGTTGTTGTTAAAAATTGGTCCCAACAGGACATCTTTAACTTGAGACATAATTTACGCCCCCCCTGCTTTCAGATTTGCCAGGAATGGCGCATAACCATTCTCACCCATCCAGAATCTAACCAGATTGGTGACACCGTTACTGGTCAAAGTTGCGCCGGAAAGCCCATCAACCTGAAACTTAGCATTGGCTGATGCAGGATCGACATTACCTTTAACCAGGCCCAGTGCGGGTTCCATAGACCCGGCAGGATACACCTGCTTGCCAGGCCATAGCGCTTTCCAGCTTGGATTATCAACTTCACCACCCAGTCCCGGAGTTTCTGCGTGAGAATAGAAGCCGAGACCAACAACTGTATTAAGGTCAGCTTCCAACGCCAGAAATCCGTACAAAGTAGACCAGAGGCCATAACCATGCACTGGAAGGATCATTTTATCAAAGCCTTCGCCGCTCTGCTTCTTGACCAGGTATACCGGCACCACTTTCGCCTGATACTTGATTGAAGCGATATCTGCACTGCGCTCCAGAGCAACACCTGTGTCGCTCTCTTTCGCCGCTTTACGTGCATCATAACGAGCCGGGTCAGCCACCTGAGTGTACTTCCCCGAACGCAGATCGACAAAACGCTTTTCGATTACTTGTTCGAACAGAGCCGGAATATCCTGACCTGCAGTGGCGATGCCAGCCGCAGCAAGAATATTGGTCTGACGGTCAAGGTTCTTATTAGCTACCTGTTTTGGCTTAAGCAGAACTGCTGACGCTGATACAACAACGGAGCAGACCACACAAAGCAAAACAGCAACGGCAATGGTTCTACCGATGGAATCTTTACTTGCTGACATTGCGTAGAGCCCTCCGCTTGATGTTCGCCTGAACGACAAAACTGTCAATCAGTGGCGCAAACAGGTTACCGAACAGAATTGCCAGCATCATCCCTTCAGGGAATGCCGGATTAACTACCCGAATCAGAACAACCATCACACCGATCAGCGCGCCAAAGAACCATTTACCGGTATTCGTCATTGAAGCCGAGATCGGATCGGTTGCCATAAAGAACATACCGAAGGCAAAGCCACCCAACACCATATGCCAGTAGAACGGCAGAGAGAACATAGCATTGGTGTCAGAACCGATGATATTCAGCAGCGTTGCCATCGCGGTCATGCCCAGGAAAACACCTGCCACAATCCGCCATGCAGCGACTTTAGCAAACAGCAGCACCAGACCACCCAGAGCGATAGCAAAGGTTGATACCTCGCCGACAGATCCCTGAATATTGCCGATGAAAGCGTCAAACCAGGTAATATTCTGCGCCAGGATAGCATCAACACCACCTGCTGCAGCAATACCCAGAGGCGTTGCACCTGAGAAACCGTCGACTGCAGTCCAGATCGCATCGCCAGACATCTGCGCTGGGTATGCGAAGAACAGGAAAGCACGACCGGTCAGAGCTGGGTTAAGGAAGTTTTTACCGGTACCACCGAAAACCTCTTTACCAATCACAACGCCGAAACTGATACCCAGTGCAACCTGCCATAAAGGAATGGTTGGCGGCAAGATCAGGGCGAACAGAATAGAAGTAACAAAGAAACCTTCGTTGACTTCATGACCGCGCTTCATCGCAAACAGCACTTCCCAGAAACCACCGACAATAAAGGTAGTCATATAGATAGGCAGCCAGTACGCAGCACCGTGGATAATATTATCCCACAGACTATCCGGACTAAAACTTGTCAGCGCACCCGCAATAGCACCCTGCCAGGTTGACGGCTCTGTGATTCCCAACGTTGCCATTGCAGTATTTGCCTGCAGACCAACGTTGTACAAACCAAAGAACACAGCAGGAAAAGTACACATCCATACCAGGATCATGATTCGTTTAAGATCAACTGCATCACGCACGTGGGCAGCAGTCTTAGTCACATGACCCGGAGTGTAGAAAATAGTATCCGCAGCTTCATACAGCGCATACCAGTTTTCATACTTGCCGCCTTTATGGAAATGCGGCTCCATTTTATCAAGAATATTTCTTAAGCTCATGATCAGGCCTCTTTCTCGATACGCGTCAGATTGTCGCGAAGGATTGGGCCGTACTCATATTTGCCAGGACAGGCAAATGTGCACAGCGCGAGGTCTTCTTCGTCCAGCTCAAGACAACCCAGCTCCATCGCATGAACGATATCGCCGGTTACCAGAGCACGCAGCAACTGAGTAGGAAGAATATCCATTGGCATCAGTTGTTCAAACTGACCCACTGGAACCATGGCACGTTCTGAACCGTTAGTCGTCGTAGTGAAGTCAAACTTCTTCGACGAACTCAGGAACGAGGCGAAGATATTCAGTACAGAGAACTTATTGGTACCCGGGACAAGCCAGCCCATCAGCTCACGCTGATTACCCTCTTCCAGCACAGTAACCTGACTGGCATAACGGCTCAGATAACCCAGAGGTCCGGCAGAAGCACGTCCATTCCAGACAGAACCACTGATAACCCGGTTATTTGTACCTTCGGTACGTCCTGCCAGCAACTCATCCAGATTGGCACCCAGACGGGTACGTACCAGTACAGGCTGCTTAACCTGAGGACCTGCTAACGATACCACGCGATCGGTGTAAAGCTCACCGGTCGTGAACAGCTTACCAAACGCGATTACATCCTGATAGCCGACAGTCCAGACAGTTTTAGAAGCTGATACCGGGTCCAGGAAATGGATATGGGTACCTGCGTTTCCTGCCGGATGCTTACCGGCAAACTCTTCAACCGTCACGCCATCAGTGGTCGGTATATTTGCCCCATCAGCTTTACACAGGAACACCTTACCTTCGGTCAGACGGGTCAATACTGTCAAACCGTTAACAAAGGCTTCTGTCTGCTCAGCGATAACCACTTCCGGATTTACCGCCAGAGGGTTTGTATCAATCGCAGTCACAAAGATCGACGCAGGCTTAGTGCCCGGCTGTGGAACCTTGCTGAATGGACGCGTACGCAATGCGGTCCAGGCACCGGATTTAACCAGATTATCCTGCACCTGCTCAGCAGTCAGCGAAGACAACTGAGATACTTCATACTTTGTAAACTGTTCTGCTTCGTTGCCATCTATTTCAACAACAACCGATTGCAGAACCCGTCGATCACCACGGTTGATCTCTTTAATCACACCCGCAGCTGGTGCTGTAAAATCAACACCTTCCGTTTTCTTATCGGAAAAGATCACTTGACCGAGTTTTACCCGATCTCCCACCTTGACCCGCATCGTAGGCTTCATGCCTGGATAATCGAAGCCGATCACGGCGACAGACTTAACCTCAACAGCTGCCGAAACAGTCTGTTCAGGGGTGCCTGTTATAGGTAGATCCAGACCCTGTTTGATCTTGATCATCCGCCTCACCCAATCTCTATTATAATTTTTTCAGGACCCCCTCCCGCAGAGTGCTATGCCTCAAACTCTGCGACATTGTCCCCTGATGTCACAAACCAAAGCAAAAACTCTACTCAGGACGGGATAACCCCAACCCAAAAACCGGTTAAGTATAAAGATCGGGAGGTAATTTTTCTACAAGAGCGACACCTAAAGGATGCTTTTAGGTCACTATTAGCAAAGCATAAATAGAACTTTTAGATCTAAACAAATTACTTTTTAGAATATAAACAAAAAACCAATAAAAAACCGCCCCTTAGGGCGGTTTTCTTAAGCCTAAAGTCTTATCAAACCTTAGCTTTCGGGAAAGCTGGCAAAGTACACTTAGCCATGCGCTGAGCCATACGGATCACCTGACAGCTGTAACCGAACTCATTGTCATACCACACATACAGTACGCAACGGTTACCTTCAGCAATGGTCGCCAGGGCATCAACAACACCGGCAGCACGGGAACCAACGAAGTCAGAAGAAACCGCCTCAGGTGAGTTGCTGTAGTCGATCTGCTTCTGCAGCGGAGAGTGCAACGCCATATCCCGCAGATAGCTGTTCAGCTCTTCCTTAGTCGTGCCATTATCCAGATTCAGGTTCAGTATAGCCATTGAAACGTTTGGCGTAGGTACACGAATCGCATTACCCGTCAGCTTACCTTCAAGCTGAGGCAGAGCCTTAGAAACCGCTTTCGCAGCACCCGTCTCGGTGATAACCATGTTCAGGCCGGCAGCACGACCACGACGATCACCTTTATGATAGTTATCAATCAGGTTCTGGTCGTTGGTATAAGCATGAACAGTCTCAACGTGACCATTGGTTACACCATACTTAGCGTCAATTGCTTTCAGCACAGGCGAGATAGCGTTAGTCGTACAGGATGCAGCTGACAAAATCCTGTCACTGTCTTCAATATCACCATGGTTAACACCCATAACGATATTTTTAATGCCTTTACCCGGCGCTGTCAGCGCAACCTTCGCAACACCTTTAGATTTCAGGTGCAGAGAGAGGCCTGCCTCGTCACGCCAGATACCAGTGTTATCCAGTACCAGTGCGTTATCGATACCGTACTGAGTATAATCAATCTGGTCAGGGCCGTTTGAGTAGATAACCTTAATCAGGTTACCGTTCGCGATAATCGCCTGATTCTCTTCATCAACCTGAATAGTGCCTTTGAAAGAGCCGTGAACAGAATCACGACGCAGCAAACTGGCACGCTTTTCCAGGTCGTTAGATGCACTTCCCTTACGAACAACAATTGCGCGCAAACGCAGAGACTGCCCACCACCGGTACGCTCAATCAGCAGACGCGCCAATAGTCGACCTATACGACCAAAACCATAGAGAACAACATCTGTTGGTTCTGAAGCGGCACCGCCAATCGCAGGCGCCAGCTCTTCGGCCAGAAAGTCTTCCAGGGACGCGCCATTTGCTTCCTGCTGAAATTTGACTGCCAGTTTGCCCAGATCTACATGAGCATTCTTAACATCGATCTTATCCAGCGCTTTCAGAATAGGGTGAGTGTCACAAACGGACAGTTCCTGTTCTTCAACCTGACGCACATAGCGGTGTGCTTTTATCACATCAACAACTGAACGTTTGATGATAAGACGACCATATACGGAAGTCTCAACGTTCTTGTCACGGTATAAACGACCAACTAAAGGGATCATCTCTTCAGCTAATGCTTCGCGACCTTTCCAGTCAGCTAACACTTTATCTTGGCTCACGGCTCACTCCAAAAAGGTAGTAGTCAATATAACACTCTATTTTGCTGGGGCGCATTATCACCTTTTAGTCCCCACTGAGCAAATCAGAAACACTACACTTTAGGGCTATATGTCAGATTAATGTTACAAACATGACAGATTAAGACAAATCCCTCGCGCCTTAGGACAGTGACAATATAGGGTGTACTTTTGCCCCACGCTCCGTAAGATAAGCGGCCAGATTAGCATTAGGGCTTCGGGCAGAAGCCGGTATCAGTTCATGGAGTTTGTTGTCAGTGTTTAAACAAGAATATCAGCTACCCCAGTCAGCCGGGGATATCCGGCGGATCGGCAATCTATCCGGCAGTAGCCGCGGCATGCTGGCAACAGAGATTGCCGACCAGCACACAGGCCTGATACTCTGCATCACTAATGACAGCGACAACGCTACCCGCTTAGAGTCTGAAATCCGCTTTTTTGCCAGTGATAGCATCGAGTGCATGCTGTTTTCTGACTGGGAAACGCTGCCTTATGACAGTTTTTCGCCACATCAGGACATCATCTCACAACGACTTAACACCCTGTTCAAGCTACCGCAGATGCAGCGCGGTGTGTTGATCATTCCGGCCAGCACGCTGATGCAGCGCGTCGCGCCCCAGCGCTTTCTCGATGGCAACTCACTCATTCTTGACCAGGGCCAATCGTTCAATATTGATGAGATGCGCCATAAGCTTACTGATGCAGGTTACCATCTTACTGAAACGGTCTATGAGCATGGCGAATTTGCCATACGCGGCTCAATCATCGATATTTTCCCGATGGGAAGCACGGTACCTTACCGCATAGAACTGTTTGATGATGAGGTCGATACACTGCGCAGCTTTGATCCCGAAACCCAGCGCTCTATCGACAAAGTTGACAATATTCGCGTATTACCAGCAAAAGAGTTTCCGTTTGACGAAGCTGCTATCCGCAACTTTAAGCAGCGCTGGCGGGAAACCTTCGACGTAGACTACAAGCGTTGTTCTGTTTACAAGGATGTTAGTGACGGCATCAGCCCACCCGGCATTGAGTATTATCAACCACTTTTTTTTGATGCCAGCGCTACTCTGTTTGAGTACCTGCCCGACAATGTCCTCATTCTGACTGAAACGGATCTGGAAGATCACTGCAATCAGTTCTGGGGGGAAGTACTGGAGCGCTATGAAGAGCGCCGCCATGATATTGAACGCCCGATACTGGCCCCGGACAAACTGTTTATTCCCGCCAATGAGCTGTTTGGTACTCTGAAAAAAATGCAGCGTATTCAGCTGCAACAGAGCAAAACCCAGGCCCGACCCGAATCCGGACGCTACAATCTACCCCTGACAGAACCACAGGAACTCACTATCAATGCTCAGGCCGCGCGTCCACTGGCTGCTGTAGATAGTTTTCTTTCCCACACGAGCGACAGGGTATTGTTCTGCGCCGAATCTGCCGGGCGACGTGAAGCACTGATGGAACTGCTGGCTCGCATCAACATAAAGCCCCATCCGGTCGACAATCTGCAACAGTTTTTCGACGATGGCTATCCGGTCAACATCTGCATCTTTCCCCTTGAGCGCGGACTGAGCGCACCGGGAAAGTTTCACCTGATTACCGAGACACAGCTGTTCGGACACCAGGTTTTCCAGCGTCGACGGCGCTCCCGGGAACAGGAGCAGTCCGACCAGATCATCAAAAACCTTACCGAGCTGAACATCGGCGCACCGGTGGTCCATATTGATCATGGTGTGGGGCGCTACCGGGGTCTGGTAACCCTGGAGCTGGATTCGCAAACCTCCGAGTTTCTTAAACTTGAGTATGCCAACGACGCCAATCTTTATGTCCCGGTCACCTCGCTGCACCTGATCAGCCGATACTCCGGCGCAGGCGATGAACTCGCCCCGCTGCATCGACTGGGCACCGAACAGTGGAGTAAAGCCCGCCGCAAGGCCGCTGAAAAAGTCCGCGATACCGCCGCCGAGTTGCTGGACATTTATGCCCGGCGCGCCGCTCGCCGTGGGCATCAGTTTGATTCTCCCGATGAGCATTACGCCAGTTTCAGTGCCGCATTCCCGTTTGAGGAGACCGTCGACCAGGCCAACGCAATTCAGGCGGTGATCAAGGATATGCAGTCGCAACAACCGATGGATCGACTCATCTGTGGCGATGTCGGTTTTGGCAAAACCGAGGTGGCCATGCGAGCCGCATTTATGGCGGTGCAGAGCAACAAGCAGGTCGCCATACTGGTACCGACCACACTGCTGGCACAACAACACTACGAGAACTTCCGTGACCGTTTTGCCGACTGGCCGGTCAATGTCGAACTGATCTCGCGGTTTCGCTCCGGTAAAGAGAGCAATGCAGTAATCGAATCACTGCAGCAGGGCAAAACCGATATCGTTATTGGCACCCACAAGCTACTGCAGGGTGATATCAAGTTCAGCGACCTGGGGCTGCTGATCATTGATGAAGAGCACCGCTTTGGGGTACAACAGAAAGAGCGCCTGAAATCGCTGCGCTCCGAAGTCGATATTCTCACCCTGACTGCGACACCGATCCCCCGCACCCTGAATATGGCAATGTCCGGTATCCGGGACCTGTCGATCATCGCTACCCCGCCTGCCCGACGTCTGTCGGTTAAAACCTTTGTACGCCAGGCTGACAAAGCACTGAAAAAAGAAGCAATTCTGCGGGAGCTGCTGCGTGGCGGGCAGGTTTACTATCTGCACAACGAAGTCAAGGATATCGAAAAAACCGCCGCCGAGATCAGCGAACTGGTGCCGGAAGCCCGCGTGGGTATTGGTCACGGTCAGATGCGCGAGCGTGAACTTGAGCAAGTGATGTCTGACTTCTACCATAAACGCTTTAATCTGCTGGTCTGCACCACGATTATTGAAACCGGCATCGATGTACCCAATGCCAACACCATCATCATCGACCGGGCAGACAAGTTCGGCCTGGCACAACTGCATCAGCTACGCGGCCGGGTCGGACGCTCTCACCACCAGGCTTACGCTTACCTGATGACCCCTCACCCTAAAGAGATGACCACCGATGCGGTAAAGCGACTCGAAGCTATTACCAGCGCAGATGAACTGGGGGCAGGCTTTACCCTTGCCACCCATGATATGGAGATTCGCGGCACCGGGGAGCTGCTGGGCGAAGGCCAGAGCGGTCAGATTCAGAATGTCGGTTTTTCACTTTACATGGAGATGCTGGAGCAGGCGGTTGAAGCGATTCGTGAAGGAAAAACACCTAATCTGGACGCACCACTGAAACAGGGCATCGAGATTAACCTACGGGTACCGGCACTGATTCCTGATGACTACCTGCCAGATGTTCACAACCGCCTGATCATGTACAAGCGAATCGCTAATGGCAAAACCGAAACTGATCTGAAAGAGTTGCAGATCGAAATGATTGATCGGTTTGGCATTCTCCCTGAACAGACTAAAAACCTGTTCCGCCAGACCCTGCTAAAACTTCACGCAGAACAGCTTGGCATCTGTAAAATAGATGCTGGCGAAAGCAGCGGACGAATCGACTTCGATGCAGATACCGTGGTCGATCCATTCAAACTGGTGCAACTGGTGCAACAACAACCACAAAAATTTCAATTTGGCGGGGCCAGTCAGCTGAAGTTCACGATGAAGATGGATAAAATAGAGCAACGTTTTATAGCTGTGGAACAGCTACTTCAGCAATTGACCGGGAATTGATAATGACCAAGCTCATCTCAGGGATCGTAATCGCTCTGACCCTGATTCTGTTTAACAGCACGATAGCTCAGGCTGATACGTCCAACTATAAGGTCGAATTGCTGATCTTCAGCCACATAGCCTCAGACACCCTGACTGATGAAATCTGGCCAGCTATCGACTCGATTCCTCAACGCAGAAGCCGCGCCCTGGAATATAACCAACAGGGCCAGAAAACTGGCTATTTCACGCGCTTACCAAAAGCCTCACTGTCCCTGAGCAATAAGCAGGCAAGCCTGAGACGCAGCTCACTCTATCGTGTACTTTTCCATGAAGCCTGGGTACAGCCAATCGGCGGAACAAAAGACCAGAACGTAGTCAGAATTAACGGCGGCGATATTCTCGACAATGGCTTATACGAACTGGATGGTTATATCTCCATCGAAAAGGGCCGCTACCTGCATTTTCGCAGCGACCTGTTTCACAGCCGCCGGCTTACGCCTGCTGAAAGTCAGATGCTGCTAAAACCTTCACCGGGACCAGCCATCTTATCCGCCCCCCAACTAGCAGAAGCAACCACTACCGATGAGACTCTGACACAATCCGAGAACGACAGCGCTAACGGCAACCGCTATCTGAACCAAACCACCATTCCGGACTTTCTTACAGTAGAGATGGATACCGCCAGACGGATGCGCAGTAGTGAGCTGCACTATATTGATCACCCACTGTTTGGCATGCTGGTCATAATCACCCCGATTAAATAGCTAATCCGCCTCCAGCAGCTTTACATCTGAAAAAGGCATAAAAAAACGGAGCCAGCGCGCTCCGTTTTTTCTTTGAATCAGAACTGAATTGCCTATTTTTTACGCGACCGTTTCACTTCCCGGGTGAGCATCATATCCAGCTCTTCAGGCCAGACCACCAACCCGTCCTCATCATCGCCCTTACCCGGCAGCGGGAATACCACCACCGCAAAGCCATCCTCTTCCAGCCCCGGAGTCCAGCGATGATTCCACTGCTGTAATGTTATAGGCATCGCTTCACAGACAGACCACTCGCCGGTTGCCCACTGCTCAGCAAACTCCAGATTAGGCCATACCGGCACACAATCCTCATCATCGGTATTCAGCATCACACTGCCATGCTCATCGGTCAGGATCCAGATCTCGCCGGTTTCAACAACCCGGCTAATCATATAATCGAAGCGCTGCTCCGCATCATATCCAGCAATCTGGTCCAGTTCACTCTGCTCAACAGCCACACAACCTCCAACGCCCAGTCGGGCAAACAATAAGCACCAGCATGAGGTGCCTCAAATAAGTATTATTGAGCCAGCTCTGCCTGAGACTCGCCGGTTTCAAGATGAATCGTCTGAGTCGGAAAGGCAAAATCGGCCCCATGCTCATGAACAATTCTGATAATCTGTGCCATCACATCCTGCTTCACTTCGTGAAAATGCACCCAGTTAGTGGTTTTAGTAAATGTATAGATAAAAAATTCCAGTGAATAAGGCGCAAAGCTATTCAGGTTAACAATCAGAGTCTGATCACTGGCGATCTCAGGATGGTTTAACAGCATCTCCCTGACATCATCAATCACACCAGCAATCAGCGCGGAATCTTCATAGCGCAGACCAATTTTTTCATAGATGCGTCGATTCGTCATCCGCGAGGGATTTTCCAGCGAGATGCTCGCGAACGTTCCATTGGGCACATAGAGCGGCCGCTTATCAAATGTTCGGATACAGGTCAGTCGCCAGCCAATACTTTCTACAGTGCCCTCGATCTCTTTGTCCGGCGAACGCACCCAGTCACCTACTTTAAACGGCCGGTCAAGATAGATCATCAGACCACCAAAAAAGTTAGCTAACAGATCTTTGGCCGCAAAACCGACCGCGATGCCACCGATACCACCGAAGGCAAGCACCCCGGATATACTGTAGCCAAAAGTCTGTAGCACGACCAAAACTGAGGTAATAATGATCGAAAGCCGCAACAACTTACCCAACGCCCCGACGGTGGTTTCATCCATCGGATTTTTAACTTTCTCATCAGAGACAAGCACCCCTTCCGCCTGATTGATAAAGCGGATAAGGAACCAGGCAATCATCACAATCACCAACCCTCTGCGAAGCGGATCAACCAGACCCACCAACACAGAATCTGCGCCGGGATCGGTCAGCTCGAATGCCAGACTAAGCCCCAGCACCCAGATAAGCAGCGCAATGGGACGGCGCGCAGCATACAGCAGAATGTCATCCCAGACATTGCGGGTCTTTGCCAGCTGAGCTTCTAGCCGGCGAAACACCCGGTTAGAGACAAAATTAGCCAGCATGGTAAGAAACACAACCACAAATACCTGTAAAATCCAGGCGTCTGCGTAGCCGGACAATCCCAGCTCAGCGAAAGTTTGCGAAATCTGCTCCTGCATTGAATCGCTCCGATAGGTCTATTGAGTATTTATTAGCTGACTAGCTGAATCTGATGCTCGCTGCCAGCGCTCAGTGCTGCGAATCTGATCGGGATGGTAACAGCCTGTAGCGCTCATCCGTTGAATACGTGCGGATCCTGGATGCTCTGTCGCTTCCAGGTAGCGCAACACCTGCAGTGCAGCAGGACGATTATTACATACCAGCAGCATGTCGCAACCCGCTTCCAGTGCCTGAGCCGCCCGGGCTTCAAAACTACCGGCAACACTAGCACCCTCCATGGTCAGGTCATCGCTGAAGACAACCCCATCAAAGCCGATCTCCTGGCGCAACCGCTGACCGATCCAATAGGGTGAAAAACCGGCTGGCCGGTCATCCACCTGACGATAGATAACATGGGCGGGCATCACCGCATCCAGCCCCTGCTGCATCAGCGCGATAAACGGCACCAGATCTTGTGCTTCAATCTCGCTCAGACTGCGCTCGTCAACCGGGATCTCCAGATGAGAATCCGCCACCACCCAGCCATGACCAGGAAAATGTTTACCCGTCGATGCCATACCGGCTTCGCGCATCCCTTGTATAAAGGCGCCCGCCAATTCGGCTACCTCTTCAGGTTTCGCCGAGAAAGCCCGGTCACCAATCACCTGACTCACGCCAAAATCAAGATCAAGAACAGGCGCAAAACTGATATCAACACCATAGGCGATCAACTCAGCCGCCATCAGCCAGCCAATATCTGTAGCTACAGCCAGCGCATTATCTCGACTTTCACGGTAAAGCGACCCCAGCACCGCCATCGGCGGCAAACGGGTAAACCCTTCACGAAAGCGCTGCACCCGGCCACCTTCCTGATCAACAGCGATCAGCATCCGGGGAGCGCAAGCCCGAACCTCCTGCACCAGACTGGCAAGCTGTTCAGGTGACCGGTAATTTCGACTAAACAGGATAAGACCACCCACCTGAGGATTCTGCAACAGGGTTTTATCCTCTGCGGTCAGACTCAGACCAGCGATGTCCAGCATCAGTGCTCCAGACATTGGTATTGTACTCTTCTATTGAAATTCTTTTGTGACGCTATTCTATCAACACGCTATTCTATCAACACAAAGGTACCAACACTGATGCGTTCAAACAGATCGACAACATCAACATTGCGCATGCGGATACAACCATGAGACAAAGGCTGCCCCATTGGTTCACTGTCCGGTGTACCATGAATGTAAATATAGCGCTGCATTGTATCAACGCAGGACAGCCGATTGCGACCTATTTCACAGCCAGACAACCAGAGAATGCGGGTTAAAATCCAGTCGCGCTGAGGATAGCGCCCAGCCAGTTCGGCAGAATAGACTTCCCCGGTATCACGCCGACCCATAAATACCGTATTAAGCGGTTTACCGGCACCAATCTTGGCACGAATCAGATGTTTTCCACGGGGAGTACAACCACTGTTTTTTTGCTCGCCAGCACCCTTGAGGGCAGTTGAGACAGGGTAAGTAATAAGACACACAGCATCCCGCCAAAGCTCAAGACTCTGACGGCTTATTGATATGCGGATATGCATAGAAGGGTTTACAGCGTCCGTCATAGACGGGTAAAGGGCGTATGTTCTGCACGCGCCTGCAGACCAGCCACCAGCACGGGAATCATCCGATGCAGTGTCCGTTCAATCTCAGCAGATCGCTCATACTCACGCATCTCAATCGCTACCAGTGTCTGGAAATTTGATAGGGTAAAAATGATTGAACCGAGCAGAAAGTGCAGTCGCCAGAAGAACTCCTCATCATCCATCACGGCACTATCCTTGCGCACCAGATCGATGAAAGCGGTAAAAGAACCACGGTAACGACTGACCATAGCCTCCCGCAGCTCTTCCTGATTCTTCATATAGATTAGTTCCAGCAAGCGCATAAATACCGGTAGTGCAAACTGCTTGGACTTGCCTACCTGAAGCAAGGTGCGCATCAGAATCTCGAGCAACTCTTCAGCAGTAATGGTTTCACCACTACCGACGACCTGCCGTTCACTCAGGGCATCCTGAAGATGCGACACCAATGGGGTCAGATATTTTTCAGCAACCGCCGTAATCAAACCTTTCTTTGAGCCAAAATGATAATTTACTGCCGCAAGATTTACCTTGGCAGCACTGGTAATCTCCCGCATCGTCGTTTCCGCGAAGCCCTGTTCAGCAAACAGAGATTCAGCAGATAACAATATTTTCTTTGCGGTTGCAGACTGTCTCATCGACGCTTCCATTTCGTGTTTATAACTCTAGCCGTTTTAAACAGCGAAACTCGCTTCACATGTTTAAAACTTTTACAATATTATTATAAGCTTCAATGAGACAAATGCAGGCATTTCCCTTACCATTTTGGTTACTTAGCCAATAAATGCGAATTTAAAATGCGCCCTGCCCACTTTGTAAAGAGGGTGTCAGTCGTTTTAATTGACATCTCGGAGATGCGATCCTGAAGAGTCTTTTTATACTCATAACGCACCAGAAAAACATCCGCTTCCTCGCAGGCTTTTGTCAGATATTCATCGCTGGTCGAGATCTCATCGATCAGATTGACCTCCAGCGCCCGCCGACCAAACCAGATCTCTCCGGTAGCTACTTTCTCAAGGTCGATCTGAGGACGATACTCGCCGACAAACTCTTTGAATAAACTATGGGTATCTTCCAGATCTTCAATAAACTTCTGCCGGCCTTTTTCGGTATTCTCACCCATGACAGTCAGGGTGCGCTTATACTCGCCCGCGGTCAGAATTTCATAGTCGATATCGTGTTTTTTCAACAAACGATGAAAGTTTGGCAGCTGAGCGACAACACCAATAGACCCGAGAATGGAGAATGGCGCAGCCACAATTTTATCCGCCAGACAGGCCATCATGTAGCCACCACTGGCCGCCACTTTGTCCACACAGACCGTCAGCGGCACGCCGTGACGTTTAATCCGTTCCAGTTGCGATGATGCAAGGCCGTAACTGTGAACCATACCACCCGGACTCTCCAGACGAACAACCACCTCATCCTTTTCTGTGGCCAGTGTCAGCACTGCGGTAATCTCTTCGCGCATCGGCTCAAGCTCTGAGGCTTTGATATCACCATCAAAGTCGAGCACAAATACACGCTTCCGCTCAGGTTCGGGCTCGGCTTCAACTTTGCCTTTTTTCAGCGCTTTCTTACGTGCTTTGGCGTCCAGCTTATCCTGTTTCTCTTCAGCTTTAAGCTGATGTTTATAGACCTCCGGGTCCAGCACCGCCTCTTTCAGAGCATGCTCCATATCCTCCAGCGTTTCATTCATACTGTGAATATTAAGGTAGCCCTCCCTACTATCTTTCTTATTCCGTGATGCGACCGCCGCCATTGCCACAACAACAAGAAGAATGGCACCGACCACTGTCAGCGCTTTCGCCAGGAACAATCCGTAACTTGCCAGAAAATCGACCACCAAACACTCCAGATCCGTAAGCCCTTTTGGGCAATTCAATATATTGATTTATGGTCGGGTAATGTACCATACAACCTACTAACTCAATAACATTGAATGAAGAATTGGAGAGCTGAATCAAACATGTCTGATACAATCACTGTGACCCGGGTTATCGAAAAGCTTTCCAGCCGTTTTTTACCGGAAAACACCAGCAACATATCAGCCACTTTTCAGTTTTTACTGAACGATGCGGATGATTTTTACTTCACCATTGAGAACCAGCAACTGACCGTTGCGGTCGGTGAACACGCCGACCCGGATATCACCCTGATCACCGCCAGCGACACCTTCATCAAAGTGGTGACCGGCGAAAAAGATGGCATGAGCGCTTACCTGACCGGTAAGCTCAGGGCCGAAGGAAACGTGATGCTGGCTACCCAGCTGGGCAAGTTTTTCAGTAAAGATAAGCGGAATTAATCCTCCGCTATCCATTTTTGTTTAAATGCATCGATCAGATGACGGGATATGGTAAAGGGAGGCGGAATCGGCGCATCATCCAGTTCGCTGTAATGAAACCAGCGGGCATCGACAATTTCACCCGGCTCCGGCACGATCTCTCCGGAAACATAATCCGCAAAAAAACCCAGCATAAATGAGTGAGGAAAAGGCCAGGACTGACTGCAGAAATAGCGAATATTGTTAACTTCTACACCCACCTCCTCCCTTACCTCCCGTGAAAGCGCATCTTCAGCACTCTCTCCTGCTTCAATAAACCCGGCCAGCGTACTGTAGCGGGTTTCAGTAAAGCGTATCCCATGAGCCAGCAGACAATACTCCCCCCGAGTCACCAGGGTGATAATACAGGGAGATAGTCGCGGATACTGCGTCAGTCCACAGCCATTACACTGCTTAGCCAGATCCTGGTGATGGTGGACCAGCGCGTCACCACAACGGGGACAAAAACAGTGGTCCCGACTCCAGGTCGTAACCTGTGCGGCCCTCGACAGCAACGCAAAGCTGGACTCATCAGAGCGGGACAACAACTGCCGCAGATGCAAACCCGACAGGGTATGATCCAGTAGATCTTCAGGCATAATAATCAGCCGAATCCGCTGCTCAGGCAGCAAGGTCAGGTCATACTCTTCCAGTGCGAGACTATGATCACAACAGGCTTTAGCAAATAACCAGCGCCCCTGAGGGTCAGACCAAATTCGATGACCGGATGAATAAATGTATTCAGTTTTCATATTATTTATTGAACCCAAAATAGAACCTAAAGTAGAAACCAAACAAAAACAGACCACAAAACAGTGATTTCAGGCATATATGTCACCCGAAAACTAAGGTACTCTTAGCGAGTTAAGCAGGCTTTTGCTTTAGCATAACTCCTGCTAACCTACGCCCGAATTATAACGACTTTAACTACTGAAGTTACTCTGGAAAGACTGTTATCACTACATCTATCATGATGCACAGAAACTTTCCATAGGCCCGAATTGGCACAGGACCCCGTATCGATGACCACAACGCAGGCGCTTATTAAGAACTTCCTTGGCAACTCACCCATCTGGTATAAGCAGGCCATTGTATTCTTTTTGATTCTAAACCCTATTCTCCTATTTACAGCAGGTCCCGTTGTAACTGGCTGGATACTGATATTTGAGTTTATCTTCACCCTTGCGCTGGCACTCAAATGTTATCCGCTGCAGCCCGGCGGCTTGCTGGCCCTTGAAGCGATCATTATCGGACTGGCCAGCCCTGAAACGGTTTACCATGAAGTGGCTTCGAATCTGGAAGTTATTCTGCTACTGATGTTTATGGTAGCAGGCATCTACTTCATGAAGAACATGCTCCTCTGGGTGTTTACCAAACTACTGCTTAAAATCCACTCCAAAGTCCTTCTTTCACTGACCTTTTCACTGTTTGCTGCACTGCTGTCGGCATTCCTCGATGCCCTGACGGTCACGGCTGTATTGATTAGCGTCGGGGTTGGATTCTATGCGGTCTATCACAAAGTAGCTTCGGGTAAGCAGTCTCAACTGGGATCTCATGATCATGGCGATGATGAAAACGTTCATTTAGATCATCATGAAGCGCTGGCACAGTTTCGCGCATTTCTGCGTAGTTTACTGATGCACGGTGCTGTAGGTACAGCGCTGGGGGGCGTTTGCACCCTGGTCGGGGAACCTCAGAATCTTTTGATTGCCCAGAAAGCTGGCTGGGATTTTGTCGAATTTTTCATCCTTATGGCGCCAGTCACCATGCCGGTTCTGTTTGCTGGTCTGGCAACCTGCATGTTACTGGAAAAGCTAAAATGGTTTGGTTACGGTGCTGACATCCCCCCGTCAGTTAGAACCATTCTGGAAGATTTCTCCGCTGAGCAAGACAGAAAACTGACTAAATCAGACAAGCTGGCTTTATTTGTACAGATTCTGGTAGCTCTGTTTCTGGTGCTCGCCCTGGCATTCCACCTGGCAGCCGTAGGTCTGATTGGCTTAACCGTGATCATTCTTCTAACCGCCTTTAACGGCATTGTAGAAGAGCATCAGATTGGCAAAGCGTTTGAAGAGGCGCTGCCATTTACCGCACTGCTGGTGGTATTTTTCTCCATCGTATCGGTTATTCACGAGCAACACCTGTTCCAGCCGATCATCGCTTCAGTTCTGGCGATGGACACTCATGTTCAGCCCGGGATCTTCTTTATCGCTAACGGCTTGCTATCAGCGATCTCAGATAACGTGTTTGTTGCCACCGTCTACATTAACGAAGTGTTGGCGGCTCTGCACGAAGGATCTATTACCCGTGAACATTTTGACCTGCTGGCGATTGCAATCAATACCGGTACCAACATTCCCAGCGTGGCAACACCGAATGGACAGGCGGCATTTCTATTTCTGCTAACATCAGCTCTGGCGCCATTGATTCGTCTGTCGTACGGAACAATGGTGTGGATGGCGTTACCCTACACTGTGGTAATGAGTATCACAGGCTATCTTTCGGTAACCTTCCTCCTGTAAGAAAACTAACAGATAAAAAAAGCAGGCGTTTTCAGCGCCTGCTTTTTTTATGCGAAACGTCTTAGTCCGTTTCCGGGTTGGAGCTTTGCCCGCTTATCTGACTCCAGATACTGCCACCCTTCGCATCCAGGTGCGCAATATAGCCATTATGAGCCTGCAACTCAGCCTCCTCCGCCTGCACAACGTTTAAATTCAGAGCTGAAGTATCCATCCGGCGAACCTGATCAACACCATCATGGCCATCCTCTTCACCCGCCAGCATCAGATTTTTCTGACCACCGGTGAGCATCAGATAAACATCGGCAAGAATCTCCGAGTCCAGTAATGCGCCGTGCAGTTCACGATGACTGTTGTCTATACCATAACGACGACACAGTGCATCGAGGTTGTTTTTCTGCCCGGGATGCTTCTTACGGGCAATCGCCAGGGTGTCGGTCACCTGGCAAAAGTCATGCACCCGTTCCTGATGATTATTCAGTCTCATCTCGTTGTCGATAAAGCCAACGTCAAACGCGGCATTATGTATAACCAGGTCCGCCCCGCGGATAAAGTGTAAAAATTCATCCTGAATATCTGCAAAGCGGGGCTTGTCATCAAGAAACTCGTTGGTGATGCCGTGAACCTGAATCGCCTCCTCTTCAATCTCACGATCCGGTTTGAGGTAGCGATGATAGGTGCGACCCGTCAGTCGACGGTTCATCATCTCAACACAACCAATCTCAATAATCCGGTGTCCCTCTTTCGGGTCGATACCGGTAGTTTCGGTATCCAGTACAATCTGTCTCATAATTTATCTGTTCACTTACGCCAGTTGCAGGGCCTGTTCAACGCCCCGGTTAGCCAGCTGATCCGCCAGTTCATTCCCGGGATGACCGCTGTGACCCTTTACCCATTTCCACTCAATCTGATGCCGTGCCGTTTGTGTTTCAAGCCGTTGCCACAGATCAGCATTTTTCACTGGCTTTTTCGCTGATGTTTTCCAACCATTACGCTTCCAGCCTGCCAGCCATTCGGTAATCCCTTTCCGGACATACTGTGAATCCGTCGTCAGCACTATCTCACAGGACTCTTTGAGTACGGTCAGCGCTTCAATCGCTGCCATTAACTCCATCCGGTTGTTGGTGGTATTCATCTCGCCGCCAAACAATTCTTTAGAGTGATCACCATATTGCAATACCGCTCCCCATCCCCCTGGCCCCGGATTTCCCTTGCAGGCGCCATCGGTATAGATATTAATTTTTTTCTTCACTAACACTTCCTCGGGCACCACGGGTTGAGGGCTCAACCAGTGGTATATTAATCAACTTTCGTTTTTTCCAAACAGGTTCAATCGGGGTCATACCACCCACATCTTTGCGGGCAACCTGCAACATAAAAGCGCCGCAATGAGATGAGCAACGTCGGGTCATGGCATCAATCAGCCGTCCCCGCTGCCGCCAACTCTCTTTTTCAAACGGCATGCGGTAGTAGTCTGACAGCTCTTTTACCACGGTCAGCTCAAGCAGAGCTAACCAGTCATGCATCCGCTGCGGCCCGATGAAATGCCCTTGCCAGGGCACCGTTTCTTTATCAAATTTAAGCTTCCGGTACAGCCCCCACCAACTGATCGGATTAAAACCAATATTCAGCAGGTAACCACCGGGGCGTAAAACCCGGGCTGACTCTCTGAGTACCTGATGAGGACTTTGGGCAAAATCAAGACCATGATGAAGCAGTACCACGTCGACGCTGTTATGCTCAAAGGGTAGTTCTTCATTACGGGCAATCACTGCACTATCCGATAAGCCAAGTTCAAAAATGGGGTTTACCGGAATCTGGTGACGTACAGGGCTTTCCCGGGCAAGGTCAAGCCGGTTATCAAAACTTATCTGCAGTAGGTGGTAACCAAACATGGTCGGCAACAAACGATCCAGCAGCTCCCGCTCCGAGGCTAGCAACTGTTGGCCTAATTCCGTTTCAAACCAACTGCGCAGTTCTGGTATCCACTCGCCAAGCGATGGCTGTCGTTTAAAACCCATACATTATTAGCCCTTAACGCTCCGGTTTGAATAGGTTAATCTTGTAGCCGAAGAGATGCACACCCGCACCTCATCTGGTCATTATGTACTACTATATCTGACAAATCCGATACAGCCGAGGCCTAAAATGTTTAATGTCATGCCAATTCCCGCTTTTAATGATAACTATATTTGGGCTCTGACTGTACCCGGCGGTAACGAAGTTGCGGTTATAGACCCCGGTGACGCCAATGTTGTAAACCGTTACCTGAAGGAAAACAACCTGCAACTAACAACCATTCTTATCACCCACCATCACCAGGATCACACCGGTGGTGTCATGCAACTGTGTCAGCAACACCCAGTTAAAGTATACGGTCCGGACAACTCACCTTTCGAGGGGATCACCGATAAACTCACCGATGGCGATAAAGTTGAACTACTGGGGCTGACCCTGAACATAAAAGAGGTTCCAGGACATACGCTGGATCACATCAGCTATTACCTCGCGGGCCCCGACCCGCAGCTTTTTTGTGGTGACACACTTTTCCTGGCGGGCTGCGGCAGACTGTTTGAGGGCAGTGCTGAGCAGATGCATCGAGCGATGGAATATTTCAGAAGACTACCCGATACAACTCAGATCTACTGCACCCATGAGTACTCACTGGCCAACCTTACTTTTGCTGCAGCGGTTGAACCGACTAATACTCACATCACTGAGGCGATAGAACACTGCACCCGCCTGCGCGAATCAGGTCAACCGACGCTACCGACAGATATCGCAACAGAAAAACAGATCAACCCTTTCCTGCGTTATAGTGAAGCACCGGTTCGACAATCCGCAGAGCTATTTGCCGGTGGCCCACTGACGTCAGAGGTAGCGATATTCGCTATGATCCGGGAATGGAAGAACCAGTTTTAATAGCGCAGCAGACCTGCTGCTAGCAGGGTTAATATTGATGTAGCTCAGACTGGGGGCATTAACGGTTGACCCTCCGTAAACTGCCCCATAAAATGCATCCTTTTATATTTAACAGGGCGCATTAGCCGATGCAGCTGGTCAGAAAAATTATTGTACTCACCGCTGCCGGGCTTGTTCTTGCCGGCTGTCAGACGAATCAGCTTATCAGCCAGCAGTCGGCAACTGATTCCGGCACACCCTCTCAGTTGCAAAAAGAGCCGCCTGAGCGGTTACAGAAGCCGCTGGTTATTCAGCCCACCGCCGATGAAAAGCAGGCAGATCATCCTGAATTTATTGACGATCTTTGGCAACTGACACGCCAACATATGCAGCTGAACCTGGATAATAATAAACCCCGTTTACAAGCCCAGTTCGACTGGTATAAAAAACATCCTGAATATATGCAGCGGGTGGCCACACGGGCCAGCCGATACTACTACTTCATTCTCGGCGAAGTTCTCAAGCGTGATATGCCCGCCGAGGTTGCTCTGCTGCCCATCGTGGAAAGTGCCTACGATCCTTTTGCCTATTCTCACGGACGCGCCGCAGGCCCCTGGCAGTTTATTCCCGGTACAGCCAAACATTTCGGCCTGAAGAACAGTTGGTGGTACGACGGGCGACGCGATATTGTTGCATCCACTGATGCTGCACTGAACTACCTGCAGCAACTTCATGACCGGTTTGATAGCTGGGAACTGGCGCTCGCAGCATATAACTGTGGTGGCGGCACCGTTTCTAAAGCGATCCGTCGTAATGAAAAAAAAGGACTTGATACCGATTTCTGGTCGCTGGATCTACCCAAAGAAACCCGAGCCTATGTGCCCAAACTATTGGCGGTATCACGGCTCATCCGCGACGCTGAACAACATGATCTGATCCTTCCTCCACTGGCAAATGAGCCAGTGTTTGAAGAGGTACAACTGGGTAGCCAGATTGACCTGGCTCAGGCAGCTGAACTCAGCTCGATCACCACTCAGGAACTCTATCAGCTAAACCCTGGCTTTAACCGCTGGGCGACTGACCCCGACGGCCCCCATCGACTGCTGGTTCCGGCAGAGTCCGCAGAGCAGTTCCGCAGTCGTCTGGCAGCACTGCCCTCTGGGCAGCGGGTTAACTGGGCACGACACAAAATCAACAAGGGGGAAACTATCAGCACCATCGCCCGTCACTATAAAACAACGTCAGACGTCATTCGCAAAGCTAACCAGTTAAGCAGCAATAATATCCGTGCCGGTAAATACCTGCTGATTCCCAGCGCTAAGCATGACTCCAGTGAATACTCCCTAAGCCAGTCTCAGCGCTTCAATCGTAAACAAAACCAGCTAGCTCAGAGCGACCGGAATAAATCCAGCTATGAGGTTAAAGCCGGTGACAGTTTCTGGAAGATCGCTAACGCAAACAATGTCAGTGTTCGTGAGCTGGCCTCATGGAACCAGATGGCCCCCGGGGACCCTTTACGGGTTGGTCAAACCCTGACTATGTGGAAAGCAGACACGAATCAGGGCCTCAGTCGCAGTGATGAGCAAATGATCCGCAGGGTCGGTTACTCTGTTCGCAGTGGCGACTCGCTGTATACTATCGCCGACCGTTTTCGTGTAACCATCAGTGACATCAAGCGCTGGAATAAACTGGAAAAAAGCAAATATCTTCAGCCTGGACAGCGCCTCACGCTCTATGTTGATTTAACCAAAGCCCATTAGTAAGTACGCTGGATAAATAAGCACAGCCCTCAGCCACTGGAGTCAAACATGGACGCAATCAGCATTGGTATCATTATCTTCGCAACGGCGACAGCGCTTCTGTTTAAATTTATCCTCTATCACAAGATATGTAACTGGATGGATAAAGACCTGATCTCGGGCCTAGCCGATGGCGACAATGAGAAGCGTAACTATCTCACCGCACAGCTTAACAAAATGAAAACCGACAAGGTCAAACGTAAACTGCAGCATCAGCGCCTGACTGAACTGGCCACTGAATTTGAACAAAACCACTGATCCGTACTCATATAACTAGCTATAACCCAATCTGCCTGTTATAAATTAACAGGTTATCAATCTGGCTGGATAATTACGGATGAATTTCAAACAGTTATCTAAGCAGATATCAACGCTTTGCCTGTTATCTGCAACTCTGATCTGCACACTCACCTCACCGCTTCAGGCTGCCACACCGCAGCACGGCATTTCCATGTATGGAGACCTGAAATACCCTCCGGGTTTTCAGCACTTCGATTATGTTAATCCCGATGCGCCCAAAGGCGGTAGTGTTTCTGAGGATGCGCTAGGTACCTTTGACAGTTTCAACGGATTTATCATTAAAGGGGCTGCAGCGGATGGTATCGGCCTTATCTATGACTCACTGCTGACTAAAGCACAGGATGAACCGTTTTCACTCTACGGTCTGTTGGCTGAGTCTCTGGAGGTCGCCGATGATCGCAGCTGGATAATATTCAACCTGAACCCTGATGCCCGTTTCAGCGATGGCCAGCCGGTCACCGCTGAGGATGTGGTGTATAGCTTTAAGCTACTGCGAGAGCAAGGCTCACCGTTTTACCGGTCGTACTACCGGGATATTTCTAACATCGAAGCGCTTTCCGATAAGCGGGTTAAATTCAGTTTCAGCGCCACTGAGAATCGTGAACTGGCACTGATCGTCGGCGAGGTGAGCATTCTGCCGAAACACTACTGGGAAAGCCGTGACTTCAGTCAACCCGGACTAGAGATCCCAGTCGGCTCCGGCGCTTACCTGATCGACAGTTTCGATGCAGGACGCACCATTACCTATCGCAGAAACCCGGACTACTGGGGAGCGAATCTACCGGTTAACCGTGGACGTTTTAACTTCGATACCATCCGCTATGACTATTACAAAGACGGCAATGTTGCCCTCGAAGCTTTTAAGGGTGGCGAATACGATTTCCGTCAGGAAACCTCATCCAAACAGTGGGCCACCGGTTATACCGGAGCAGTATTTGATGAAGGCAAGATTATTACCCGCAACCTGACACATCAGAACCCCACCGGCATGCAGGCGTTTATACTCAATACCCGCAAGCCCTACTTTTCTGACAGCAAGGTAAGAGAGGCACTGGCATACGCCTTTGACTTCGAATGGACCAACCAGAATATTTTCTATAACGCCTATACCCGCACCAACAGCTATTTCTCCAACTCAGAGATGGCGGCCACCGAGCTGCCCACTAAAAAGGAGATGGAGATCCTTGAGCCGATCCGTAACCAGGTGCCACCCGAGGTGTTTACTCAGGTCTACAAAGCCCCAACAACCAACGGTGATGGCAATACACGTGGACAGCTACGCACCGCCCTGCGGCTACTTAAAAGTGCTGGCTGGGCATTGAAGGACGGCCTGCTACTCGGTCCTGATGGCAAACAGATGACCTTTGAGATTCTACTGGTGCAACCCGCGTTTGAGCGGGTAGTGGCACCCTTTGCCCGCAACCTGGAGCGCATGGGGATTAAGCCCTCAATCCGCATTATTGATGCATCCCAGTACATCAACCGGGTTCGCAGCTTTGATTTTGACGTCATCGTCAGCGGTTTCGGCCAATCGTCTTCACCGGGTAACGAACAGCGGGAGTACTGGCACTCATCTACTGCAGATCAGCCCGGCAGTCGCAATATGATCGGCATTAAAAATCCGGCCGTCGACTATCTGATCGAACAACTGATTCAGGCGCCTGACCGGGAGCAATTGGTGCTGCGTACCCGCGCTCTTGACCGGGTGCTGCAGTGGAACCACTACGTGATTCCGCAGTACCACATTAACAGCTACCGAGTAGCATACTGGGATAAATTCGACTTCCCTCAGATCCGGCCCCAATACTCGCTGGGATTTGATACCTGGTGGGTTAAACCGGAAAAGATGGAGCAGTGATCTGAATGGCAGCCTATATCCTGCGGCGCTTGCTGCTGATTATTCCTACACTGCTGGGTATTCTGACCATCAACTTTCTTATCATCCAGGCCGCACCCGGCGGCCCGGTTGAACAAACTATTGCTAATCTGCAGGGGTTGAATGCCAGCGCAACCTCCCGCTTCGACGGCTCGGCCCAGTCAGACTTCAGCAACGCATCAACAAGCACGAACGACAGCAGCTATCGCGGCGCCAGAGGGCTCGACCCGCAATTGATCAAACAGATAGAGGCCCAGTTCGGCTTCGACAAACCCGCCCATGAACGCTTCTTTCAGATGCTGAAAAACTATCTGGTGTTCGATTTTGGCGAAAGTCTGTTCAGTGGTAAAAAAGTCACCGACCTGATTATCGAGAAACTACCGGTTTCCATCTCTCTGGGGCTCTGGACCACGCTGATCACCTATCTTGTCGCTGTGCCGCTGGGGATCAAAAAAGCGGTGCGCGATGGTACGCCCTTCGATGTCTGGACCAGCTCAGTTATCATCGTCGGCTATGCCATACCCAACTTCCTGTTTGCCATTCTGTTGATCGTACTGTTTGCCGGAGGAACCTATTTCAGCTGGTTTCCACTGAGGGGGCTGACCTCTCCCGATTTTGATCAGATGACGATGTGGGGACAGATTAAAGATTATTTCTGGCATATCACTCTACCCGTCCTGGTATCTGTTATCGGTAGCTTTGCTACGCTATCGATGCTCACCAAAAACTCCTTTCTTGATGAGATAAACAAGCAGTATGTCGTCACAGCCAGAGCAAAAGGACTGACTGAAAATCAGGTACTCTATGGCCATGTATTCCGCAATGCAATGCTGCTGATTATTGCCGGGATGCCCGCCGCTCTGATCGGTATTTTTTTCACCGGTTCCATGCTGATTGAGGTGATATTCTCCCTCGATGGCATCGGTCTGCTGGGTTACGAAGCGGTGATAAAACGGGATTACCCGGTGATCTTTGGCACCCTGTATATCTTCACCCTGATCGGCCTGTTACTGAAGCTGGTGAGTGATCTGACCTACGTCGCGGTTGACCCTCGAATCGATTTTGAAAGCAGAGAGAACTGAGCAGTATGCTGACACGGTTCAAACCTAAAAAAATAAGCCCCATCAACCAGCGCAGATTACAGAATTTTCGCAACAATAAGCGCGGTTACTGGGCGCTCTGGCTGTTTCTGATTTTGTTTGTCCTCAGCCTGTTTGCCGAACTGATTGCCAACGATAAACCCCTGTTAGTCAGCTATAAAAACAACTTGTATTACCCGGTTGTCATCGATTATTCCGAACTTGAGTTCGGCGGTGAGTTCGACACTTTCGCGGATTACAAAGACCCCTATATTCAGGATCTGATCACCAGCAAGGGCGGCTGGATGATCTGGCCAGCAATCCGCTTTAGTTATCAAACGATCAACCAGGACCTGCCAGTCCCCGCCCCCTCACCGCCCAGCACGGACAACCTGCTGGGCACCGATGATCAGGGCCGGGATGTGCTTGCCCGGGTGATATACGGCTTCAGGGTGTCGGTACTGTTTGCCATCACCCTGACGCTGATCAGCTCCGTTATCGGTGTTGCCGCAGGGGCAGTTCAGGGCTATTACGGTGGCAAGGTAGACCTTATTTTCCAGCGTTTTATTGAGATCTGGTCCGGCATGCCGGTGCTCTTCCTGCTGATCATTCTCGCCAGCATTGTTCAGCCCAACTTCTGGTGGCTGCTGGGCATTATGCTGCTGTTCTCCTGGATGCAACTGGTTGATGTGGTACGTGCCGAATTCCTCCGCGGACGTAACCTTGAGTATGTCCGGGCGGCCCGGGCGCTAGGCCTGAGTAACCGGTTGATTATGTTCCGCCATATACTCCCCAACGCGATGGTCGCAACCCTGACCTTCATGCCATTTATCTTTAACGGCTCACTGGTCACCCTGACCGCACTGGATTTTCTCGGCTTTGGCTTGCCGCCAGGCTCAGCTTCACTCGGTGAACTTGTCGCACAGGGAAAAGCCAATCTCCATGCCCCGTGGCTGGGATTAACTGCCTTTATCTCACTGTCAGTTATGCTGACACTGCTGATATTTATTGGCGAGGCGGTTCGTGATGCTTTTGACCCCCGGAAGGTGATGAATGACTGAAACCCTGCTGTCGGTTCGTAACCTGTCGGTCCGCTTTGGCCAGAACAGCCATGCGGTGGATGCGGTCAAAAATGTCAGTTTTGATATTGCCGCGGGCAAAACCCTGGCACTGGTTGGCGAGTCTGGTTCAGGGAAGTCGGTCACCGCGATGTCGATTCTTAAACTACTACCCTACCCTAAAGCCAGTCACCCTGGAGGGGAGATTCTATACAAAGGCAAGAATCTGCTGCAGAACAGTGAAGCCGAGATGCGCTCGCTGCGGGGGGACCGCATCAGTGTGATCTTCCAGGAACCGATGACCTCGCTTAACCCACTGCACAACATCTCCCGTCAGATAGGCGAGACGCTGCTGCTACATAAAGGCTTAACAGGGCCTCAGGCACGCGAGAGAACGCTGGAACTGCTAAACCTTGTTGGCATCCAGGAACCGGAAAAACGCCTTAACAGCTACCCTCACGAGCTTTCAGGCGGGCAGCGCCAGCGAGTGATGATCGCCATGGCACTTGCGAATGATCCGGAACTGCTGATCGCCGACGAGCCCACCACGGCACTAGATGTCACCATCCAGGAACAGATACTCGACCTGCTTCGTTCACTGCAGCAAAAGCTGGGAATGGCGGTGCTGCTGATCACCCACGATCTGAATATCGTGCGCCGCTATAGTGATGATGTCTGCGTCATGTATCGGGGTGAACTGGTCGAACAAAGCAGCACTGCACAGTTATTTGCAGAGCCACAACACGCTTACACCCAGACACTGCTGAATGCAGAACCCCGCGGCCTGCCACAGGCGGTGGAGAAACAGGGTACACCGATCCTTGAAACCGATAATCTGAAAGTATGGTTTCCCATCAAACGGGGACTATTGAAGCGTACAGTCGACCACATCAAAGCAGTTAATCCCTGCAACATCCAACTCTACACCGGCCGGACGCTGGGCGTGGTTGGCGAAAGCGGCTCAGGTAAAACCACCCTGGGACTGGCGATACTCCGACTGCTGCGCTCCGAAGGGGGCATCTGCTTTGCGGGCGAGCCTATCGACCAGCTGAATCAGAGCGAGATAAAACCGCTACGGCGAAAAATGCAGATCGTCTTTCAGGACCCTTACGGCAGTCTGAGCCCGCGAATGTCCGTGGCTGAGTCGATCAGCGAAGGGCTGGAGATCCATAATATCGGTTTACCCGCCGAGCGGGAGCAACTGATTATTGATGTACTGCGGGAGGTGGGTCTCGACCCGGCTGACCGGCATCGCTACCCCCATGAGTTTTCCGGCGGCCAGCGGCAACGGATCGCTATTGCCCGTGCGGTAATTCTTAAACCCGAGCTGATCATCCTCGACGAACCCACCTCAGCACTCGATCGCACCGTACAGGCACAGATAATCGACCTGCTGCGCGAACTGCAGCAACGATACAAACTCAGCTATATCTTCATCAGCCACGACCTGGCGGTCATCAAGGCGCTCAGCCATGACCTGCTGGTGATGCAGCATGGCGATGTGGTTGAGCAGGGCGAAGCGGCTGATATTTTCAGCAATCCGACGCAGAAATACACCCGCCGATTGCTCGAGGCTGCCTTTACTGCGGAGTAAACACATTCATAACACTGCTCAGACCAATGCCAGAGTGCCGATTAAGTCATTGAAATCCGCAGATCTGCAGGCCAGAGCTCTGCCACAGTTGTTATCCGAAATGTCTGATAACCGTTAAACAATATCAGCTTTACTCAGACCTGAGGCTTTAAGAAATACTGCATATATCTGACAGGTTGCTCAATTCATTCATCATGCACCGCCACTGGACCCCAGAGTAACAAGCTCGTCCAGCCAGATATCAAGCCGTCTGAGCGCTCTGTCATAACCACGACTATCAGCCTTGTCAGTAACAGCAAACTCAACATCTGTAGACAAAGCTACGCAGGCGGCATAAATACTGGCCGCAAACGTTGCTGAATCACCCTGCCAAACGACAATACGGTGCCGTAAGCCAAGTTCTTTTGCTCGCTGTGCGTTTCGCTGCTGCTCAGGCTGATCTGTCAGCACCAGTATGATAGGACGATCATAAACATGGGCTATCGATAAGGCGGCCATACCCGGTGCTGATATGATCATCGAACTACTGGCAGCGCGGGTTACCCAGTCAGTATCCTGGGTCACCCAGCCAGACCGGCTGGCCATCCCTTCACCAACGAAGTGTGTAGTTAGGTTTGCGTCAGCAATGCCGTGCTCCAATGCTGCGGCCAGAGCCGAATCACAGAAGTGTGGATTGAGATACACCGCAACTTGCGCTGAACCTTGCTCAAACTGATTATTTCCCGGTTTTACCACTGCCACCGGAGTCGGTATACGAGTACTGTCACCGGTTTTCTCTGCCTTGGGCGGATAAGCAAAATCATGTTCCAGACGTGCTCCGGCACGGTTGATCTGGAATGAAACAATATGGCTGTATAACCTCGCAATAAAATCGGGAAGGCGTCCATTGAAGTTAGTTTCCAACGCCTGCCGCAGGCTGGCACCATAGATGTGAACCACCTTGTGTCGCCAGATGGGTAAACACCCCATAAACAACAGAGCGGGATGAAATGAGTCATTAAGAATAAGGTCATTTTCACGCAGCACATGGCGCAGTTTGAATATATCCCGAGCCATGCGCCTGGGGTTAAAGATATAGCCTGCAACATTAGCATCCGTTGCATCACGCAACATATTTTGCTGGGTATCGAACTGCACCGAGTAATGACGCGACAGTACGGTCGCAGTCAGACCAAAGCCAGCTAAAAATCGCTGACCCTCATCTGATGTTGTAATGAGTTGTACGTTGATTCCCCGAGCTTGCAGTGCATGAGTGAGCAACTGTGACCGCATCAGGTGACCTCTGGCATCGGCAGTGGCCAGATACGCAATCCGCATCCACTTAACTCCTTTGCGGCAACAGGCGAAGCGCCAAACCCATTAATAAAAGCCCAATGGCGCCAGTTACTGACCAGGAGCGATCAATAGCACGGATTTCAGCCAACATCTTACTAAACGCCGGTTGCTCGTGCGGTTCTAGCAGACGGGCTAAGGTATCGCTGCAAAGTTGCACATGTCTGCCCTCATCCGCCAGCACGCGCACCAATAGCGGCTGCAAAGGGTCTGATTCGGGCTGTTGATTGAGCCATTGTAGGTGGCGCTCAAGCACCCGCGTCGCCATCTGTTCCGCACATAATCCGATGGCAAAGGCGGGCACCAGTAAGCCGCTGGCAAATGACGCCTCATAGCGATGAGCTATCGTATGCCATTGGGCTATTTTACGGCGACTTAGCCAGTCTGGCTGCGCATGATGCTGGGTAACATTGATCTCACCACGTTCAGCCAGTGCAGCACCAAACGCCCGGACATGCTCCTGCTCTTCAGCTAAATGCTGATCCATTTGACGCACCAGCCAGTCTGGAGGCTCGGTGACGAGTTCACGCTGCAGCGCTATCTCAGTTGCTTGTTCCCCAATAAGATAGATACGCAGCAACAGCCGCTCACCCGCATTACTGGCATGAAGCTGGCGCAGCGCAGCTCGCTTGATATAGTTCACCCATTGCGCCTGCACACGGGGCCATCCGCGCAACACTGGAGGGGCTAAGCGGGTATGCAAAAGCGATGAAGTATCAATATTCATAAGCCTCACGCTCCAATTCTGCTAGTTTAAAAGCGTCAATCTGACTAACAATGACAGGCTGCTTAAGGATCATTTTGATGGCCCATGATAGGACAAGGCCTGAACGTCACCACCGTCTTTGCCTCGCGGTAGACGCAAGCCTAAACCGCGCATCAGAGCGCCGGTCATATCCAAAGCAGAAAAGCAGATAATTAAGAGGACTGCCGCCAACCAGCGAGGCCCATATAGCGGCGGCAGATTCTGGTGATTCAGGGCGCGCATGCTATAACCTAATCGGGCAAACAAAACAGATAACGGTCCGATAGGGCCACTTCGCGACAACCATTGCAACTTTGCAGGCATGTAGCTTTTTACCAGGAATGGTGTAAGCCCATGAGTATCCTGCCCCCGCAGCCACCTCAGTTTAAGTATGTCGCCCAAACTGTCAGGAAAGCGATGAACGGTATGCGCTTTAGCCGCGTAATGTAGCGGGATACCCTGTGATTGCAGCTGCAGACCGAGAACCTGACAATGCGCCCGATAGACACTGTCTAGGTTCTGGTAATGATATTCAGCAAAAATATCACGGCGAAAAACAACGTTATTGGCGTAGAAATTACGTGTAGCCCCCTCTGCCAAAGGGCTTGGAAAATACATAAAATCAAGTGTTGTCAGTGCTGTGCCAGCAAGATTAGGTGCATAGCTGGTACGGCCCGCCACTGCGGCAAGAGTATCATCCTCGATAAACGGAAACAGCAGCTCAGCTAACCAGTCTGCTGCTGGCACACAATCCGCATCAGCAAAAACAACCCATTTACAGCGTTCTGGATCCGTGGCAGTAAACCCTGCATTCTTAGCATGATAGTAGCCCGTACCTGAATCAATCAGCACGAAATCAATCTGATGCCCGGCGATATCTTCGAGAACCTTACAGGAAGGCTCATCCAAACCATCGTGTGTAATGACTATTTGCGCAAGAGCCACCAGTGGAATGCTTTGCTGGGCCAGTAGTCCGGTCACCCGCTTCAGGCTGCTCACGACCTGCTCAAAACTTTCACCACCGCGCAGGTTATTCGTTTCTAATACGAGCGCTGTTTGACTTGCCACATTATATAGCGCTGTGTTTTTGCCTGCTGAAATGCTGCTAATGCTTTCCATTTGCTTGAAATACTCCCTGTATATAAGCAGTTTACGACGATACATATCTATGCCAATAGGCGATTATATCTAAGAACACAGACCCCGCTTCAATAAGTCAGCTAAGGCCAACATAGAATCACCAGAATTCAGCGCCCGAACTGAGCAAACTCTGGATTGAGCTGAACTATTGAATACTGCAGGACTTAAAAACACCTTCCATAGCCTGTGGCTGCCTTCTGATCTCCCTGGCACAGGATGAATATTACACAATTAAGTCAGGGTTGTAACGCAGGGATTTAACACCCCGATGACAGCAATAAAAAAGACTGCATCAGCAGCCTTTTTTATTTGAACTTAAAACAAAGCGATTAGAGCCTTTCGACTTCCGCAGCGTTTTTACGCGCTTCCATCATCGCCTGGTAGTCAAACTGACCTGAACGCTGACTGAGGATGTTGCGCATCGCCTCTTTCTCTTCAGCAGCCACAGCTGACAGGTCTGGCTCGTTCACTGCAGTCACAGCAACGATAGCCTGAGAGCCATCATTCAGTTTAATCAGACTATAAGAAGCACCCTGAACAGGCTCTGGCAGCTTAAACGCTGCAGCCATGACATCCACAGGCTGGCTGCGGTCGGCACGACCTACTGCGTCTGCAGTTTGCCACTCAGCGCCATTGATCGCACTGCGCTCACCACCCTGCTGCAGTTTTTCAAGTTCTGATTCCAGAGAAGCTTGTAGCGCTTCGCCCGCTTTCTGCAACGTCAGGATCTCAGTGATCTGAGGTTTAACTTCCTCTTCACTCAACTGACGGGGACGGATATGCTCCTTAATACGCAACACCAGAGTCCGGCCGGAATCCAGCTCAATCGGATCACTGTTCAGACTATCGCGAATCAGCTCTTCGTTGAACGCTGCACGAACAACCCGTGGATTAGCGGTAATGTCATCATTACCACCTTTACGACTAAAAGGTTCCGCTGCAACAATATTCAGCTTCAACTCTGCAGCCGGTTCCTGCAGATCTCCGGAAGAGAATGCCAGATCGGTCAGTTGCCCGACCCGCTCAACGTAGATCTGCTCAACTTTGTTGTCCATCTGCTCAGCGATCAGCTGATCCCTGACCTCGTCGAACACCGGGGCCTCAGACTCGGACAGACCGGTCAGTTTGATGATGTGATAACCAAATGCAGTTCGCACAGGCTCTGATACCTCTCCAGCATTCAGCGAGTAAACAGCCTGTTCAAACGGACCATCCAGCATCCCCTTCTGATAGACACCCAGATTACCACCGACAGAAGCGGAACCCGGATCATCCGATTCAGACTGAGCCAGTGCAGCGAAATCTTCACCTGCGGCCAGTTGCTTTTCCAACGCCTGAGCTTTCGCCAGGGCAGCGGCATCATCAACTGTATCCGATACTTCGATCATGATGTGGGATACGGTCCGCTGCTCTTCAGATCTGAATGCAGCTTTCAGCTGATCAAACTGAGCCTGTAGCTCAGCATCGTCCACACTTACCTCTTTCAGCAGATCCGCTTTATTGACTAACAGGTATTCGATAGCCACCTGTTCTTCGGTCATAAAGTCCTGCTGATGCGCATCGTAGTATGCGGTCAGATCCGCAGGTGTAAGCGCTACATCTTTCATGTAATCCTGCAAACCGACCTTCACATAGGCAAGGTCACGGGTTTCACGATCCAGTTTAATGATTCTCTCAGCTTCGTCATTGAGAACGAATGCAGAAAGCATATAACCCGAACGCTCGTAGTCGATCAGACTCTCTTTGCGCAACAGGTCTTTATACATCATCGGCGTCAGACCCGCATTCCGCAGTACCGCCTGGTACTGGTCTGGATTGAAAACGCCATCCACTTTGAAATCCTGGGTGTTGATGATCATCTGATCCAGCACCTGATCAGCGATAGCCATATCCTGATTAGCCGCAGACTGCACCAGAATCTCCTGTTGAATCAGGTTATCCAGCGTAGCCTTACGAATAAGATTATCATCCAGCAGGGTTGGATCAGCATTTTCGCCCATCTGTGCCAACAGCTGACGACGTTGCAGGTCAGCGCCCTGCAACAGATCGCGCTCACTAATTTCGACACCGTTAACCGTTGCAGGGGCGTTTGAACCTGAGGTCAGGCTGACCAGGGACTCCACCCCAAACAGTGCAAAGGTGACGACGATAAGACCAACAATGATCTTGGCGACGATTCCCTGGGAGTTATCTCGGATATTCTGAAGCATGATGCCTCTTGGCCTCTAAGGTAGTGTACAAATAGAAAAAAAGGCGCATCCCTGACAGGATGCGCCTTTTATATGTTTGGCAGTACGGAACCATGGTTGCTGGTTACCGTTACCCAGAAAAACACTGACAATAATGGTCAGCGATCTCACATTTGGCGGAACGGACGGGACTCGAACCCGCGACCCCCTGCGTGACAGGCAGGTATTCTAACCAACTGAACTACCGCTCCGGGTGCCAGCGATCCTTTCGGATCAGGCGCTAGCTTTTATTACTTGTTGACAGCGTCTTTCAGAGCCTTACCAGGCTTGAAAGTTGGCAGAGTCGCAGCAGCGATCTGGATTGGCTGACCAGTCTGAGGATTACGACCAGTACGCGCAGCACGCTCTTTAACACCAAAAGTACCGAAGCCTACCAGAGCAACAGAGTCACCCTTTTGCAGAGCGCCGGAAATAGATTCCAGTGTAGCGTCCAGTGCGCGACCAGCAGCGGCCTTTGGAATATCCGCAGATGCTGCGATTGCGTCGATTAGTTCAGATTTATTCACATTGTTCCCCTTATATGAATCATTTTTATATTCTGTAGCCCATGCCCAGTAAGTTGACGGACAATTTATACCAAGCCTGCAAATCAGGTGTCAAGCGGGTTGCAGCCTGATTTGCCACTATTTCGTGTTAATGCGGTTTTATTTGTCCCCGCTCATTTTTTGCTTGCTTTTTCTTCTCAGAAAAGCTTGCCTTTTGCTCCTCAGTCAGGGGTTCCGGACTGTATTTCAGAGCAATTTGCAATACCTCATCGATCCATTTTACCGGACAAATTTTAAGGTCTGCTTTGATATTCTCAGGAATTTCTTTCAGATCTCGCTTATTCTCATCCGGAATAATCACTGTTTTAATTCCACCGCGATGCGCTGCCAGCAACTTCTCTTTCAACCCTCCGATAGGCAGAACCTGTCCACGCAGAGTGATCTCCCCGGTCATTGCCACATCAGAACGCACCGGAATACCAGTGAGCACAGATACTAATGCAGTACACATCCCGATACCAGCACTTGGTCCATCTTTTGGTGTCGCACCTTCAGGAACATGGATATGAATATCGCTCTCTTCATGAAAATCCGGATTAATACCCAGAGACTCAGCACGGCTTCTCACCACCGTCATCGCCGCCTGAATCGATTCCTGCATCACCTCGCCCAGAGAGCCAGTTCGAATCTGGCGTCCTTTACCAGGCACAACCGCTGATTCGATAGTCAGAATATCACCACCAACCGACGTCCATGCAAGGCCAGTAACCTGACCAATACGATCCTCCTCTTCTGCCACACCGAAGTTACACTTGCGAACACCGGAATAATGCTCAAGATTTTCGCTATTGGCGACGATTGAAACGTTCTTATCCTCACTCAGAGCGATCTCTTTAATTACCTTACGACAGATCTTCGCGAGCTCCCGCTCCAGCCCCCGCACACCCGCTTCACGGGTGTAGTAGCGGATCAGATCGGTCACCGCTTCATCGGCAATTACCAGCTCGTTCGCTTTCAGACCGTTAGTCTTAATCTGCTTAGGAATCAGATATTTGCGAGCAATATTTAACTTTTCATCTTCGGTATAACCGGGGATGCGAATGATCTCCAGACGGTCTAGCAACGGGCCTGGAATATTCATCGAGTTAGAGGTACAAACAAACATCACATCAGACAGATCGTAATCGACCTCCAGGTAGTGATCATTGAAAGTACTGTTCTGTTCAGGGTCCAACACCTCCAGCAGCGCCGAAGCAGGATCACCGCGCTGATCCATACCCATTTTGTCGATCTCGTCGAGCAGGAACAGAGGGTTTTTAACACCCACTTTAGACATCTTCTGAATCAGCTTACCCGGCATCGAACCGATATAAGTGCGTCGATGTCCGCGAATTTCTGCCTCATCTCTGACACCACCCAGAGCCATTCTCACATACTCACGGTTCGTCGCCCGGGCAATAGACTGTCCCAATGAGGTTTTACCCACACCCGGAGGACCCACCAGACAGAGGATAGGACCTTTCAGCTTACGCACCCGGCGTTGTACTGCCAGGTATTCAAGAATGCGGTCTTTAACCTCTTCAAGGCCATAATGATCTTCATTAAGAATCGACTCAGCTCGCTTCATATCATGACGCAGCTTAGAACGTTTCGACCAGGGAATCTGCAACATCCAGTCGATATAACCACGCACCACGGTCGCTTCCGCTGACATTGGAGACATCATCTTCAACTTATTGTATTCGTTGAGAGTTTTATCCAGCGCTTCCTTAGGCATACCGGCTGCATCGATGCGCTTTTTCAGCTCTTCGATATCAGTCGTACCGTTTTCATCCAGGTCACCCAGCTCTTTCTGAATCGCTTTCATTTGCTCATTCAGATAGTACTCGCGCTGGCTTTTCTCCATCTGTTTCTTAACCCGGCCACGGATCCGCTTTTCAACCTCAACCAGATCAATCTCAGATTCCATCAGCGCCATCAGGTGTTCCAGACGCAGCTTATCGTCCAGAATTTCCAGAATTTTCTGTTTTTCATCCAGCTTAAGAGACATATGCGCAGCGATGGTATCAGCCAGACGGCCAATCTCATCAATCGAGCCCAGGGAGGTCAAAACCTCAGCGGGAATCTTTTTGTTCACCTGAACGAAACGTTCAAACTGATCCAGTGCAGTGCGTTTATAAATATCCGCTTCACTGTCACTGACCTCACTGATCGGCAGAATAGTCACATCTGCGGTGAAGTGAGCTTCAGTGGTATGCAGCTTCTCTATACGAGCACGGTAATCGCCCTCTACCAGCACTTTGACAGTACCATCCGGTAGTTTCAGCATCTGCAGCACACTGGCGACGGTGCCGATAGAGAACAGATCACCACCGTCAGGTTCATCATCAGAGGCATTTTTCTGTGCAATCAGCAGAATCTCTTTATCCTGCAGCATCGCTGCTTCGAGGGCCTGAATCGATTTTTCTCGGCCGACGAACAGCGGGATCACCATATGAGGGTAAATAACAACATCGCGCAGCGGCAAAACCGGCAAGGTAGTGGTAGTGATCTCTTTATCATTCTCGAGTGGTGCCATAATGGACCTTACTCCTTTTTCGAAAGAAACTGCGGGAGATACAGCAGTTACGGACTGTACGACATATCGTTCTTACTGATAAATGGGGCTTAGACAGCAAAATACAAGCACACCACAATAAAAGTTACATAAAAATGTAAAACCATTAAATAGCGTTATATCAGTTCGCCCGAAGGGTAACAACGTATCAAAATGGTGGGTATTGTTATGGCTTCTGTTTTTTCATTAAAAAAGCCCGGACATGCCGGGCTTCCTGAAACCATAATGCCTTATTTGTAATAGGCGTTATCGGTGACGGTGTGATCAGTCACATCCCGCACACCCACAAGGCCCTTAATCCGCTCTACCAGGGTTTTTTCAACACCGTCTTTAAGCGTCATATCAACGGCACTGCACCCCTGGCAACCACCACCAAACTGCAGGATAGCAATATGACCTGCCTGCTCTTCGACCAGCTCAATCAGTTTCACTTCACCACCATGGGATGACAGACCCGGGTTGATATCAGAGTAGAGAATATAGTTAATCTGCTCATCCATCGGACTATCATCAGAGACCTTAGGCACTTTGGCGTTCGGCGCTTTAATCGTCAACTGCCCACCCATGCGATCAGTGGCGAAATCAACCGTTGCTTCTTCCAGATAGGGTAAACTGGTTTTCTCGAAGTAAAACTTCAATTTCTCCTTCGGCATCACTACGTCGTCTTCTACAACTTCTTCGGGACGGCAGTAAGCCAGACAGGTTTCAGCGTAAGGCGTACCCGGCTGGGTTACGAACATCCGCACAGCAATACCTTCAACATTCTGCTTCTCCAGCAGCTCAGCAAGGTAGGTTTCGGCTGATTCAGTTACGGTAATATTCATCAAAATTCCTGTTAAATCACTCTCTCAATATGGCTTTCAGGATACACGCTTTCTAATCCCGAGTAAATTGCTCAGCTATTATCCGGAACATCGCCTTTTCAATTCTGTTAAACTGCCCCGTTTTACACCTTTGTGGCTGACTTCACAACATTCAGACAGCCATTCATCCATCGATTCCGGCCAAAGGAAACTGTCTTTTTGAACCGCCCGCAGCGCTTTCGAACCATTCTAGCCCTGGGCCTGCCCATCATTGGCGGTATGTTATCACAAAGTATTCTCAACCTTGTCGATGCTGCAATGGTGGGCCGCCTGGGTGAAACCGCATTGGCCGGAGTGGGTATCGGCGGCTATCTCAATTTTCTCGCTATCAGTCTGATTCTGGGACTGTCATCCGGAGTACAGGCACTGGTCGCCCGCCGCCGCGGGCAAAACCTGTCTGACGAAATCGCTACCCCCCTTAGCTGGGGAATAATCCTGGCCTTTATCATAGCGATTCCGCTGACTATTCTTTTTTTTATCAACGCCGAGTGGCTTATCGCTCTGATGAGTGACGATATCCAGGCGCAGACCATTGCGGATGAGTACTTCAAATACCGTATACTGGCGTTACTGGCGGTCGGCCTGAATCTAAGTTTTCGCGGCTACTGGAATGGTACCAATCGGCCGATGGTTTATCTGCGCATTTTGCTTGCAGTCCAGATTCTGAATATTCTGATTAGCTATCTTCTGATCTTTGGCTATCTGGGGTTTCCGGCGATGGGCGCACCCGGCGCGGGACTGGGAACAACGATCTCGCTGTACATCGGAGCACTATTATTTGCACTGGTAACACTGCCATCCGCGGTTAATAAAGGCCTGTTTTGCTTCAGTCTGGCTGACAGGGCCGGATTAGCATCAATCCTTCGCCTGGCGATTCCTCACTCAATTCAACAGTTCTTTTTTGCCGCAGCGATCGTGGTACTTTTCTGGATCATCGGTTTACTGGGGACTGCGCAACAAGCAATCGGACATGTACTGATCAATCTGGCGTTACTTCTGATTCTGCCGGGCGTCGGCCTGGGAGTCGCGGCAACCACCCTGGTCAGCCACTCACTGGGGCAACACAATCCCACGCTGGCAAGCCGCTGGGGCTGGGATGTTATCATTACCGCCACCCTGATCATGCTATTGCTCAGCCTGCCAATGTGGCTTTTCCCCGACCCGATACTCAGGTTGTTTCTGGCCACAGATCAGGCCGTTAATGCGGCACATACACCGTTAATGCTGACATGCCTGGCTATCTGCCTGGATGCAGCCGCTATCGTATTAACCCAGGCACTGCTGGGTGCGGGCGCTAACCGGGAAGTGATGCTTATCACCACACTGAGCCAGTGGGGTTTCTATCTCCCGCTGGCCTGGGTGATAGGCCCCTGGTTAGGCTATGGCCTCACAGGCATCTGGCTATTACAGGTGTTTCATCGGGCCGGATCATCCCTTATCTTTATTTATATCTGGAAGCGGGGAAACTGGGTTCATATACGCATATAGATTGGTTAGACTAAGGTTGATATATCGATTGGTTTCACCTGACCTCCCGAGCCCTAACTTACCGGATTTCGCCTAACGCTATGATGCAACAGAGCCTGGTTTTCTCATTTTTTCTTATTTTTACCGGGGCCGCCGTGCTGGCCTCTGTGGCTCTCTATACCCGCCAACCACTGCTGGTCGCCTACATCGTGCTGGGCGCGGCGCTGGGGCCTTATGGCTATAGTTTTATACAGGACACCGCCCTACTGGCAGATATCTCCCATGTGGGCATCATCTTTTTGTTATTCCTGCTGGGGCTGGATATGCAGCCAGGCCACCTGGCCCATATGCTTAAAAAAGCCACCCTGGTGGCCATTTTCAGCGCCATTATTTTTATGGCTATTGGTTATAGCGTGGGTATCGCCTTCGGTTTTACCCGCACTGAAGCGATCATTATCGGTGTCGCTTTGATGTTCTCCAGTACTATCATTGGTATCAAATTGCTCCCAACGACGGTGCTACATCACAAGCATACCGGCGAACTGGTGGTGGGTTTACTGCTACTACAAGACGTTATAGCGATTCTGGTGCTGCTGTTTCTTAACAGCGGTGAGAATGGCGCCAGCCAACTGATGACTTTCCTCAAAACAGCCGTTGCCTTACCTCTCATCATCGGCGGCGCCCTGCTCTTTGTCAGGTATATACTGCTACCGCTGATACAAAAATTCGATCGTTTTCATGAGTATATCTTCCTGGTAGCGATTGGCTGGTGCCTCGGCTTAGCCGAACTGGCGCACGCGGTAGGCCTGTCTGCTGAAATTGGCGCATTTATCGCCGGCGTCAGTCTTGCAACCAGTCCTATTGCCCAGTACATCGCCACCAGTCTGAAGCCGTTACGGGACTTTTTCCTGATTCTGTTTTTTTTCTCCATCGGCGCCAGCTTTAACCTCGGGCTGCTGGGACAGATCATTATCCCGGCATTGATACTGGCGATTCTGGTGCTGGTGATCAAACCGATCGTGTTCCGCTTTCTGTTACAGAGCATCAGTGAGAGCAATAAACTGGCCTGGGAAGTAGGCTTCCGTCTGGGCCAGATCAGTGAATTCTCACTGCTGATCGCCTACATGGCCACCAGCGCAGCGATGATCGGACAGGAAGCCTCTCACGTTATTCAGGCCACCGCGATCCTGACCTTCCTGCTATCAACCTATATCGTAATCTTCAACTTCCCCAGCCCAATTGCCGTATCGGACAAGCTGAGAAGGGATTGAGGCGACGTTGCTCGTTGCTCGTTGCTCGTTGCTCGTTTGTGACGTTCGAGCTACGAATTAATACCGCTCCTTATCCCTACTCTGCCACATCTGTTCTGCCAGCGAGAAGCAGGCGGCATCGTTATCCGCTTTGTTTAACAATTTAAGTATCAGCGCAAGGGTTGAGATAACGGCACCTTCGCCGTACTCATCCGCTGTTTTACCGCGCCACAGTCCCAACAGATCAGCAGTATCCAGATCCTGTTTAACCAGGCGACGGGGATAGTACCGGCCCCATTGGGAGGTACTGTAGTCGCTACCGCGGGTCCACTGTAGATCGCATTCGGCGTCGGGCTTTACCTCGGCTTCACCGCCATCGCCTTTAATCGTCAGGCCGTTCTCAACGCCAAGTAGCTGAGCCGTTTTCTGATGCATAGGACCGTAAGCAGGGTGAAATACGCCATCCACCGTGTGCTTTGCCAGCAGCGGATTAATCAGTCGACACAGAGTATGTACCGGCGAACGCAGCCCCAGCACCGGCCGCAGGTTGATAATCCTACTCATCTCCGGGCTGAGCATCGCAATTGGCATAAACGCGAACTGAGTAGTGTCCAGTGATTCACTCACCTCATCCCAATTGGTACAAAAATCAATACCAAATAGCGCCAGACAGTCTTCGGTATAAATTCGGCCCGGTGTATGCCCTTTGGCACCATGCATAAACACACGAATACCATTTTCAGCTAATAGAAGTGCGACAAGAATAAACCAGGGTAGCTGACGCTTCTTACCCGCATAAGTTGACCAGTCCAGATCGACGGTTAAAGCCTGGGGGGCGCCACAACGTCCGCGGACCGCCTCAATAAAACCAGCTAACTCTTCCGGCGACTCCTCTTTAACCCGCAGCAGCATCAGAAATGCGCCCAGTTGTTCAGGCTCAACCTGTCCATCCAGAATCATCTCCATCGCTTCACGGGCTTCCGCCTGAGTCAGGGAGCGCGAGCCTTGTTTACCTTTACCAAGAATTCGTACAAAGGGTGCAAACGGGTGTTCCTGTGACATAGATCGACTCTGATAATTGGAAGAAATTAGGCTCATTTTATACCCTGCCCCCCAATCCGATGAAGCATTTAGTCAGAAAAACACGTTTTAGCGGCAGGCTCATCTGCTGAATAGGCTTTACGGGCCGATGTAATGCTCCGTCAGGATGCTTTAATCCCCCCGCACTGGTAGAATCCGCCCTTCGTCAGGAGAAGCACATGAAACCGAACAGTTCCCGCACTATAAAACAGCCTCCGGCCCGCAGGCCGTCGCACCCTTTACCCGTTGAGCCGGTAGAGCTGAATATCAGCTCCCTCAGCTATGATGGCAGAGGGGTCGGTCGCTATCAGGGCAAAACGGCATTCATCACTAATGCACTGCCCGGAGAACAAGTTCTGGCACGACTGACCGAAGAGAAATCCCGTTTCTACCAGGGACACACCGATTCTGTTATTAGCCCCTCCAGCCACCGCATCGAACCAGTCTGCCCTCATTATCAACAGTGCGGCGGCTGTGATCTGCAGCATCTGGACAACCAGGCACAGCTGGAGCTGAAACAAACTCAGGCTCTCGAACAGCTTGAGCGAATAGGTCATACAAAGCCCGTCAGCATCTCCACTGCACTAACCGCTACCAGCTGGAACTACCGGCGCAGCGCCCGTATCGGCATCAACCAGCTTGCGGATGGAGAACCCATCGTTGGTTTTCGTCGTCGCGGCAGCAACCTGCTGACCCAGATCGATAGCTGTGCGGTACTGGACTCACGGGTCAGCGATATCTTCAGCCAGGTGAGGAACGGTCTAAGAGACAGCGGCGATATCAGATACATCACCCAGCTTGATGTAAACCTTGGCGATCAGGGCGGCTATCTGTCACTACGACTGAAACGGCCATTAACCGAGCAGCATCTGGAGATTTTCACCGCACTTGCCGATCATTATTCCTTGAGTCTGCAATACCACATTATCGAATCTGAGCAGAGCGAGGCCCCTGCTCAGCTAGCGAGCTATCAGTTAGGTGATCAGGTGCTGGAGTTCTGCCCTGGCGACTTTATTCAGGTGAATGCAGCCATCAACCAGCAGATGATCAGCAAAGCCTGCCAGTTACTGAACCTGAAAGCTGAGGACCGGGTACTCGATATGTTCTGCGGCCTGGGCAATTTCTCCCTGCCAGTGGCACACTCCGGCGCATCGGTAACCGGGGTTGAGGGAAGCATGAGCATGGTGCAACAGGCGCAACGTAATGCCCTGCAAAACCAGCTGGATAACTGTCGTTTCTTTTGCGCCAACCTGGCTGATGATCTGAAGGGACTGCAGTGGTTCAAACAGGGCTATAGCAAGATTATTATCGACCCGCCCCGTACCGGAGCCGCCTCACTGATCCCGCAGATCTGCAGCCTCAAACCCGAACTGATTCTTTATATCTCTTGCAACCCGGGTGCCCTTGCACGGGATAGCCAACTGCTGAATGAAGAAGGATACAGTTTGCAGGAATTTCTGGTGATGGATATGTTCCCACAAACCCATCATGTCGAATCGATGGCACTGTTTGTTCGCGGCAAGAAAAAATCACAGAAGAAGAAACTGTTTAACGGCAAGGGTATCAGTCGCTGAAATGATTGTCGCAATCGATGACAGGGATCTCCTCTTCGCTGACGATGAGATTGTCGTCGTAAATAAGGCCGCAGACTTGCTTTCAGTGCCGGGCCGCGGCGAAGATAAACAGGACTGCCTCTGGAGCAGAGTTCAGCTGTCGTTTCCAACCGCCAGAATTGTACATCGACTTGATTATGCAACCTCAGGGTTGATGGTGCTGGCGTTGAACGCGGCCAGCCATCGACATCTGAGTATTCAGTTTCAGGATAGAAAAACCGCTAAAACCTATCAGGCGATAGTGGCTGGCTTACTTCATCAGGAAAACGGCACAATCGATCAGCCGATGCGTTGTGACTGGGACAACCGGCCACTACAAATTATTGATCATGAACAGGGCAAATCAGCGCAAACCCACTGGCGGGTGCTTGAGACTCTGAATGATGCCTCCCGGATAGAACTCACCCCAATTACGGGCCGCTCGCATCAACTCCGGGTACATATGCAGTTTATGGGTCACCCGATTCTGGGCGACCGATTTTATGCCGGGCCGGAGCAGATCGCCCGTTCAGAACGTTTACTACTGCATGCTCAAACCCTTAGCTTCAGCCATCCGGTCACCGGTGAGGCGTTATCGTTTAGCTCGCCGGTGCCCTTTTGACGCCCGCTTTAATTGACCTGACGGATCATCTCGCCGCGCTTAAACCCGGCAATACTTTCAGTGACCTGATCAACAATCCGCTGCCGCGCCTGTACACTCCCCCAGGCACTGTGAGGCGTAATAATCAGATTGGGAATATCGTCTGCCAGCAACGGATTGCCATTCACCGGGGGTTCTTCACTGAGCACGTCAGTTGCCGCACCGGCAAGTTTACCCCGACGCAAAGCATCAGCCAGATCGTTCTCATTGACGATACCGCCACGGGAAGCGTTAATCAGAAAGGCGCCGGTTTTCATCTGATCAATGGCATTCGCATCAATCAGGTCCCGAGTCTCCTCTGTGAGCGGACAGTGTAAACTGAGCACATCAACCTGCGGCAACAGTTCCGCCAATGCAAGCCGACCACCAACGGTATCACCACCGATGCGCTGAGCGATCACGACATTCATACCGAATGCCCCCGCCAATTGCGCAACCCCGGCCCCCAGATTGCCATAACCCACAATCCCCAATGTCTTACCGCTGAGTTCCTGAATCGGATAATCCAGCAGGCAGAACTGTTCAGAACGGGCCCATTTACCATTACGAGCGGCTTCATTATAAGGGATCAGATTTGTATGCAGCGCCAGCATCAACGCCATAACATGCTGCGAAACAGAAGCCGTTCCATAGGCCTGACAGTTAGACACACTGATACCCAGTTCAGAAGCTGTCTGCAGGTCAACATTATTCGTGCCGGTTGCAGCGATACAGATATGCTTCAGCTGAGTAGCGGCAGACAGAGTCTCTCTGTCCAGAACCACTTTATTCACAATAACCACATCAGCACCCGCTATTCGCCCTGCTACCTGCTTGGGAGCAGTCGCCGGATATCGCGTGAAACTGCTGAATTCTGCTTCTAATGCTGCAAGATTAAGGTCATCACAGTCCAGACTATTCAGATCAAGAAATACGGCTTTCATCGCTATTTACTCCCAATTCCTTAAATAAAACCAGGCTTCTGAATAATCAAAGAACCCGAATCAAATAAGTTCATATAAAAAAAGGCCCGCTATAAAGAAGGCCCTTTCATCACAAATCTATCAACCGGGTTCAGCCCAGGCTAGACATTCAGATCTTATCTTTGATCTCCCAAAGGATCTCATCCGCAATCACCGCGGGTGCAGATAAACCATCCGGTGTTTTAACCGTCAAAAACACTCCGTTAGCGGTCCGGTTCATATGCAGCTGGTACTGACCAACATGCTCAAATTTACCTGATTCATTATTATAGACGCCATCCTGTTCGCTACCGAACACATAGATAACTCTACCTGCAAACCAGATTTTATAACCATTGCTGTTGGCTGCATCAGAATCACCCTCAATGCTGTACTGATCAGCCGCACCAGCTACCGTTTGATCACCTTCGGCAATCGCATACTGCTTTGAGCTGTATGAAGGACCATCAGTTACTTTTTCGCCTCCACCGAAACCTAAGACCTCACCTACGCGACCGGTATCAAAGCTAAACGATTTACGATCAGAGTGCAGCCACTCAAAGAAACCCATTGTTTCGGTATCTTCAAACGGCGTCGAAGTGGTGTACGTCATATAGATCACACCGGTTTGCTGATCACGTGTCCCCACATCCAGAGTCGTGTTATCGATAGCCTTATTGATCTGCCCCCAGGCCTGATCAACCGGCACCGTAATCTTCAGCGCAGGGAAGCCCTTGGAGTCACGCCCCATCTGAGGCTGATCATTATGCTGGCGCTTGAGCTCCTTCATACTGAGGCTGCCGTTCGCATTACTGCTTGATTTACTCAGGTAGCGCAGCATCTCAAACATCATATCGGTCTTATAACCCACATCTGCAGCGTCAGCAGTCCAGTTCACAGGCTGATCTTTCTGATCCTGAGCAACCCGGATATGCTGCATCGAGATGCTGGTGCGATCAAAATTATTGGCGACCGGACGCACAGACACACGCAGTTTATCACTGACAGGCCCCTCAATATCCTGGAAGGTCAAATGCTTGATCATACTATCGACAAAGCTTAACTCTTCCCCTGCAGTATCGATCCAGTTGGTTTCCATGACTCCCTCTTGCGGGGCCGATTTTGCCAGACCAACATTGTTAAAACTCCAGAAGTCCTGCAACTGAACCCAAACATCTGCGATGGGCTCATCCACAATCAGAACTTTTTCATCACCCTGGCGCTTCAGGTTAACGCTACCATTGCCTGCATCAGCGTAGAAGAACTCAGGACGAGGAACTTCAAAATCAGCGGTTCGTTGTGAGGCAGTCTGACCTGCACTGGGAATTTCCAGAGCTTCCTGCATCGCTTTTGAACGGGTTTGAATCGCTGGTGGCAGTTCGAGCCGTTTTGCTGCCTTGGCCTCTTCATAGTTCTGGCTGCGATCGTTGATAAGTCCATTCTCGCCGTAAATCGGGTTTGAGTATGAACCACATCCGGCAACACTCAACACAGCTGCTGCCAGAGGCAACAAGGCAATTATTCTCATTATGCTCGTCCGTTAGTTTCAGATAATTTCGCAGGTTTTCAGGGCATCTCGCACCTGACTGTGATACTGCTCTGACAAAACTGTCAGCGGTAACCGGATCGCCTGACCGATCAAGCCCATCTCCGCGACGGCCCATTTCACCGGAATCGGATTCGCCTCAACAAACATCGCTTTGTGAAGCGGCATCAGCGACGCCTGCAGTGCACGGGCAGATTCGATCTCACCAGCAATCGCCAGGCGACACAACTCGCCCATCTGCGCAGGTGCGACATTGGCGGTCACTGATATGTTTCCATCACCGCCCAGCAGCATCAACTCAACGGCTGTTTCATCGTCGCCGGAATAGATAGCAAACTCTTTGGGTGCCGCCTCAATCAATGCTTTGGCACGCTCAAGATTACCCGTAGCCTCTTTAATACCCACAATGTTAGAGATCTCTGACAATCTCAACACCGTCTCTGGCAGCATATCGCACGCGGTACGGCCAGGAACATTATAAAGAATCTGTGGAATATCAACCGCTTCAGCAATGGCTTTAAAGTGCAGATACAAACCTTCCTGGGTTGGCCGATTGTAGTACGGGGTCACCAGCAAACAGGCATCAGCGCCCACCTTTTTCGCCGCTTGAGTCAACTCAATCGCTTCCCGGGTAGAGTTCGCGCCGGTACCGGCAATAACCGGAATAGCGCCGCCCACACGGTCAACAACCCGTTTGATTACCTTGCAATGCTCATCACAACTCAGGGTCGCAGATTCGCCACTGGTACCGACGGCGACAATTGAGTCGGTGCCCTTCTCCAGATGAAAATCTACCAGTTTATCAAGCGCGTCCCAATCGACATCACCGTTAGAATTCATCGGGGTAACAAGAGCAACAATGCTGCCAGTAATCATCATGGTCTCCATCAAGAGGTATACAGAATGGCCTATGGTACTTGCCTGCGATTTGCGGCTCAACCCATTTAAGCTCAATAAGTTAGCGTATTCTGAATATTCAAAAAACGATATTTTCAGGGGCTGCCAAATCTGTGTAATCTGTTATCGTATAAAAAGCGTATCATTCTAACTGATCTCAGTCAGATAAGCGTAGTTTTTAAGACAGATTTTTTAAGGAATAAGTATGAGCCAGCCAACGATTGATCAGCCAGTAGCCAACTTCACCGCGGTAGCCACCAGCGACACCTCTGTGACGTTGTCCGAACTTAAAGGTTCCAACGTTGTAATCTACTTCTACCCAAAAGACAGCACCCCCGGCTGCACCACTGAAGGCCAGGACTTCCGGGATATGTATAGCGAGTTTCAGGCAGCTAACACTCAGATTTTTGGTGTTTCCCGGGACGGCATGCGCGCCCACGAAAATTTCAAAGCCAAACAGTCCTTCCCGTTTGAACTGATTAGTGACCCGGATGAAACACTGTGCAAACTGTTTGATGTTATCAAACTGAAAAAGCTCTATGGCAAGGAACATCTGGGTATTGAACGCAGTACCTTCCTGATCGATGCTGACGGCGTACTTCGAAAAGAGTGGCGTAAGGTGAAGGTCAAAGAACATGTCGCCGAGGTGTTAGAGGCAGCCAAGGGACTATAAAAACAGAACTTACAATCCAGAACATACAAATCAGAGTTTAGCTCCTGAAACAATAAAGCCGGCATCAGCCGGCTTTATTGTTTCTTGCTGATTACTACTCTGCTTTATTACCATCCTGAATAAACGCATGGCTTTTCGGCCAGGCATTCAGAATAGCTTTAATCAATGTGGCCAGCGGAATAGCGAAAAATACGCCCCAGAAGCCCCAGATACTGCCAAACACCAACACCGCGATAATGATAGACACTGGGTGAAGGTTAACAGCCTCAGAAAACAGCAGTGGCACCAGCACATTACCATCCAGTGCCTGAATAATGCCGTAGGCCAGCATCAGATACCAGAATTCATTGGTCCAGCCCCACTGAAAAAAACCGATCAACGCGACCGGCAGGGTTACCAGTGCTGCACCGATATAGGGTATGAGTACCGATAAACCAACCATGATGGCCAGCAGTGCTGCATAGCCGATTCCCAAAAAGGCAAACGCGACATAGGTTACCGACCCCACGATAACAATCTCAATCACTTTACCCCGGACATAGTTGGCAATCTGCTGATCCATCTCCGTCCACACCTGCGTCAGCATCGCTTTCTTTTGCGGCAAAAATGAAATCCACCAACGTACCAGGTTACTGCCATCTTTGAGAAAGAAAAACACCAGTATCGGCACCAGCACCACATAGATTAGCAGTGCAATAAGCCCGGTAATGGAGCTCAGCGAGTAAGTCACCACCATCTGCCCCAGCTGTCTGAGCTCGGCTGTAGCCAGATCAATAATCTGCGTAATCTGTTGCTCTGAAAACACTTCAGGGTATTGCTGGGGCAGCAATAACAAAACCTTTTTCGCCTGCGCCACCATCCCCGGCAACTCATTGAAGAGGTTAACTGACTGTTTCCAGGCCAGCGGCATAATAAACAGCAACAGTGACAGCAGTACACCAATAAACAGCGTAAATACCAGCAACACTGAAGCAAAATGTGGTACGTGGTGCTCTTTGAGCCAGACAATCATACCCTGCATCAGAAACGCAAGGATAATACTGGTAAACACCGGCGTCAGCGTTTGCCCCAGATACAGGATAACCCCCAGAGCACCCGCCAACAGCACCAGCAACAGCATCACCTCCTCATTTGAGAAGTAATCGTCGATCCATCTACTGAAAATTTTTCTCACGCTTTGCTCCTGTTAGCCGCGCTGGATAATATAGGTATACTGATCATCATTGCTGAACGATTCCAGCATTTGGTGGTCAGATTGATCGACAAAAGCCTTGAAATCACGCTGAGAGCCGGCATCAGTTGCTACCACTTTAAGGATTTTACCCGGCTTTAGCTTATGCAAAGCCTGTTTCGCTTTCAATAGCGGTAAAGGGCAATTCAGACCGCGGGCATCGAGTTGTTCATCCCAGTGGATCTCAGTCATAGAGCTACTCCTGATGCAGATAAGAGGCCAGCAATATATACCAAAAAGTGGGTTATTATAATCCATAATTGCGCTTAACTGTTTTTGTTACTGCAGTAACTCAGTATAAGGATTAACAATTTGCGAACCGGACTTTCATGTTATCTGCTAGGCAGTATTCTGGCGCTCAGTCCTGTCCCCATAACACAGGCAGATGAGCTGCCGGTCATCGCCAACAGCTCGGCGACTATATCACTGGAACAAGAGTTCCAGCTGGGGCGAACCTGGGCCCGCTTGCTACGCGGAAGTGTCCCGGAGTATGGTGACCCACTTACCGTTAATTACATCGACAGCCTGCTCTGGCAGATTGCGGCCAACAGTCAACTGCAGGATCACCGCCTCGAACTAATCGTCCTCGACAGCCCGGTTCTCAATGCCTTTGCTGTACCTGGCGGCGTCGTTGGTATTAATGCCGGCCTGCTGCTAGGTGCTAAAGATGAGGAGGAACTTGCCTCCGTTATTGCCCACGAACTGGCGCACCTCTCCCAGCGTCACTACGCGCAACAGCTGGAAGAGAGCCGCCGCAACACCCCATTAATGCTGGCGGGTATTCTCGCCAGCATTCTGGTCGCCACGGCCGACGCTCAGGCGGGTATGGCAGGCATCACCTCATCAATGGCGGCCGGGCAACAAGCAGGAATAAATTTCACCCGCCGCAATGAACAGGAAGCCGACCGCATCGGCATGCTCAATCTGGTCAGCTCCGGCTTTGACCCCTATGCGATGCCGCGCATGTTCTCCCGGATTCAGCGTTCCAGTCGCTTCCTCGGCCAGAAACCACCGGAATTTCTCCTGACACATCCAGTCACCGAATCCCGTATTGCTGATGCAGAAAACCGTGCCAGCCAACTATCTAAACCCGCGTTTAAACCCCAGCGTTATGATTTTCAGTTGATTCAAAAACGTATTGAAGTCCATTATGCCAGCGATATTAAACAACTGATCAAAACCTACCAGGAAAGCGCTGACAGCAACCCATTAAGTCGCTATGGCCTGGCGCTGGCACTGATACAGAACCGCGAATATAAACAGGCCAAAAGCGCACTTGAGGGCCTGCCTGACTATCTGCAACAGCATCTGTATATCCGCCTCAGCTATGCCGAACAGGAACTAGCGGCCGGAGAACCTGGAAACGCCGGACAACGACTGGAGCTGCTTAACCAGATCTACCCGGACAGCTACCCGGTACAACAGCTTTACGCGAAAGCGCTCAGAGCGAATAATCAGTTCAAAAAATCCGCGCGGGTTCTCACTGATCTAAGCCAGCAATACCCTGCCAATAGCTATATCTGGTATGAACTGGCTGAGACACAGGGACTTGCCGGAAACACCCTGGGGGTTCACGAAGCCCGTATCGAATACTTCCTGCTCATTGGCGCAACTGATAAAGCCCTGCGACAGATAGACTTCGCCATGCGCGAAAAAGATCTCACCAATAGTGATATAGCCAGACTTGAAGAGCGTAAACGCGAAGCTGAAGCGATAAGAGATCAGATTAAGAATTCGTTATAACCTGACAATAGCTGATCTGAAATACGCCAGAGATCGTAATGTTAAAGCCTGACCTTACGCGGTTCTTTATGATTACTGACTGGCGGTGGAGGTATAAACATGTTCTCAATATACGGGCCTGACGGACGTGCATTTCACGACACGCTGGAGGCACTCTATCGCACCAGACCCAAAGCACAAAGCCACAGCGAAGCGGAACAACAACAGAGTCCCCAAACGCCGCAACCGCCTCAAAGCATCAACCAGAACGCCGTGGCTGCTTACCGGGAGCTTATCCATGCGCAACCAAAAGACGAACTACACCATCTCTATGAAGTGATGAGCCGATCGTTCACCAATCTGCCTGAAGAGATTTCAGCTTATAGTGCTCTGCTGAAAATACATGAGAGCCCGTTTAACGAATTACCGGTCGTTAATAGTCAAAACTGTATTATCGGGATGATCTCCTATAGATCTATTTTCGAACAACTCAGACAAGAGAGTGAGGAGCTGGGATTGCTGAAAATAACCGCAGCAAAGCAGTATATTGCCAACGATGTTATCACCGCTGAACCGGTTACCAGTATCCGCCGCGCCGCGCAGGTCATGCACCACTACAATCTTGAAACGCTTCCCGTCGTGGACAGCTATGGCGCCACCGTCGGCATCATAACCTGTAAAAATATTGTGTCAGCGGTGTCGAATGAGCCGCCACTGAGCATCTGGAGCTGAGCATCTCCCGTATATAAAACCACTTAAAAAAGAGACCCGGAGGTCTCTTTTTATGATTGTTGCTGATTTATTATCGTTGCGGACAAACACAACCCTAAGGTTGCAGATTTAAGAGTTAGCCTTGTCCCGCAGCACAAATTTCTGAATTTTTCCGGTGGAGGTTTTCGGCAAAGGGCCAAAAACAACTTTCTTCGGCGCTTTAAAATTCGCCATATTCTCCCGACAAAAGTCGATAATCTCCTGTTCAGTAACCTCAGCGCCATCTTTCAGACTGACAAAGGCACAGGGCACCTCGCCCCACTTTTCATCATCCCTTGCAACAACCGCCGCTTCCATAACACTGCTGTTGCGATACAGAACATCTTCCACTTCAATCGATGAGATGTTCTCGCCGCCGGAGATAATGATATCTTTGGAGCGGTCTTTAATTTCAATATAACCGTCCGGATGCCATACCGCCAGATCGCCTGAATGGAACCAGCCACCGGAAAAGCTCTCTTCGGTGGTGGTCGGGTTTTTCAAATACCCTTTCATCACCAGATTACCGCGCATAAAGATCTCACCCATGGTCAGACCATCCTGAGGGACCGGCACCAGAGTACTCGGATCAGCAACCATCAGACCATCCAGCATCGGTGCGCGCACACCCTGACGGGATTTAAGACGGGCAATCTCTTCATCAGAGCGATCGTTCCACTCCTGATGCCACTCACATACCACCGACGGACCATAGGTCTCTGTCAGCCCATACACATGAGTGACACCAAAACCCATTTTCTCCATTCCCTGAATCACTGCAGCTGGTGGCGCTGCACCCGCGGTCATCACTTTCACCTTGTGACTGATGCCCTGCTTCATCTCATCCGGTGCGTTGTTGAGCATATTCAGTACAATCGGTGCACCGCAGAAATGGTTCACCTTCTCCTGCTTAATCGCTCCGTAGATATCCTCAGCACGGACATGACGCAGACAAACACTGACACCCGCTGATGCAGCAAGACTCCAGGGAAAGCACCAGCCATTGCAGTGGAACATCGGCAGTGTCCAGAGGTAAACCGGATGCTGCCCCATATTCCAACAGACAATATTACTCATCGCATTCAGATACGCTCCACGATGGTGGTAAACAACCCCTTTTGGATTACCGGTTGTACCGGAGGTGTAGTTCAGACTGATCGCGTTCCACTCGTCATCCGGCATCTGCCAGTCAAACGCAGCATCACCCGTAGCGATAAATGCTTCATAATCACAACTACCGATCAGTTCACCTCCTGCGTAATAGGGGTCATCAATATCGATAACCAACGGTTTATGGACGATCATTTTCAGGGCCTTGCCGATCACTTCAGAAAACTCCCGGTCGACAATCACGACTTTCGCCTCACCATGTTGCAGAATAAAAGCAAGCGCTTCGGCGTCTAAACGGACATTCAGCGCATTCAACACCGCACCACACATCGGCACGCCGAAATGGGCCTCAAACAGCTCTGGCAGGTTCGGCGCCATAACAGCAACCGTATCGCCCTCGCCGATCCCTTTCTGACTCAGAGCACTGGCAAGCTGACGGCAGCGATTGTAGGTTTCAGACCAGGTTCTCCGGGTTTGCTGATGCACTACCGCCGTGTGATTTGGAAATACCCAGGCTGATCGTTCAATGAAGCTTAAAGGACTCATCGCACAGAAGTTCGCGCTGTTTTTATCCAGTCCAAACTGATAGGGATTAGAGTGTGTTGACATAGTAGTTAGCCCTGAATATCGCTGCCACTGAATTAAATCCGCGGACACAGCGTTATTATTTTAATAAATGGTTGTTAAAAACTCACAGCTAAGTGTTTACCCTTATTGCATCAACTATAATACGTAATTACCCTGACGAAACAAGTTAGCCTTAAGTCAAAACCAGACAGGGCTACGTACTAAACAACAGATTTTAAGGGTTTTTCCCTGATCAGCGAGCATCAATGAGTATAGAACAAGATCTGAAAGCGATCAGTGAAATGGATGAGGGAGAACGCTCCCGCTTTCTGGTGGAACAATCCACCGACATGATCTCCCGCCATACCCCGACAACTGAATGGACCTTTCTGGATGTCAGCCCGGCGGTAGAACGGATGCTGGGCTACACCGTCGAAGAGATGATCGGCACGGCGGGCTATGATCTGTTTCATCCGGAAGATGCCGACAATCTGATCAAACGCTCCGATTCTGTTCGTTATCGCAAAGGGATGTACACCAACGTATATCGCTACAAACATAAAAACGGCCACTATATCTGGCTGGAAACCACCAGTCGCACCCTGAGAAATACTGAAGGAAAACCGATTGAGGTGGTCTGTGTTTCCCGCGATGTGACCGAACAGACACTGGCACAGCAGGCTACCCGTCGTCTGGCACGAGTGGTTGAAGCCTCATCCGATATGATTATGTTCTGCAATCATAAAACCATGCAGCTAACCTATATGAACGAGGCCACTTACATCACTCTGGGCACTGAGAAAGAAAACCCGATGGTTTTCTATCTGGAACAGATGTTTGAACCCAGAGTATTTGCCTCACTGGTTCAGGATGCCCTCAGCCATGCAGCGGCCCACGGCACCTGGTATGGCAGTATAAAGATGCAACTACCCTCGGGACGTGACCGCACCGCTGAGATCCGGGAGGTGATCGCCCACCGCAACCTCAACGATGATATGCAGGTCGAGTATTACTCGATCATTGGCCGGGATATCACCCTGCGCCGTAAAGCGGAAGAGGAGATGAAGCGTAATCAGCTGGAGATGGCCCATATCGCCCGCCTGCTCTCCGTGGGAGAGATGGCGTCGGGCCTCGCCCATGAGATCAATCAGCCGCTGGCGGCGATTCTTAATTACTGCCGCGGGTCGATGCGCCGTATTGAAGAGGGACGCATTACCTCCATTGAGGAGATCAGTAAATCGATGGAACTGATCACCCGGCAGGCAAAACGGGCCGCTGAAATTGTTAAACGGATGCGCAGCTTCGTCAAAAAAACCGAGTATCAGCGAATGGAGTTCTCCCTCAATGAGAGCTGTCAGGAGATCGCTGAATTTCTCAAACAGGAAGCCCTGGACCACAACACCACATTCGAGTTTGAGCTAGAGCCCGGGGATCTGCCAATCGTAGCGGACAAGATCCAGATTGAGCAGGTGCTGGTCAACCTGATTCGCAACGCGATTGAGGCCTATAACGACTGTGAAGCGACTCACCGTCCCGTTATGATCAGCACCCGCAAAGTAAAAGATTGCATCTATATCTCAGTCGCTGACCATGCCAAAGGCATCACCACTGAAATATTAGATAAGCTGTTTGAACCGTTCTTCACCTCGAAGTCCACCGGACTGGGGATGGGATTATCGATCTCCCGCACCATTATCGAGACCCACGGGGGACAGTTATGGGCAGAAAGCGACGGCAAAACCGGCACCCAGTTTTATATTAAAATTCCAGCAAAAGGCTAGGACCTGACAACCATGACCAGATACAGCGGCACCGTTTTTATTGTGGATGACGATGATGATTTTCGTGATTCCATGCAATGGCTATTAGAAAGCGACGACCTGCCCGTTCAGAGTTTTGCCTCTGCCCGGGAGTTTCTGAATAACTACAAGGGCGACAAAGGCTGCCTGCTACTGGATGTGCGAATGCCCGAAATCAACGGTCTGGCACTGCAGCAAATTATGCTGGAACGGGATATCCGCCTGCCTATCATCGTCCTCAGTGGTCATGGAGATATTCCCATGGCTGTTACCGCGATGAAAAACGGCGCGATCGACTTTCTGGAAAAACCCTTCGATGATGAAGTGCTGATCCCGCTGGTGCAGAACGCACTGAAAAAAGCCGATGAGATGTTCGCTGACCGTCAGCTTGAAGAACAGGTACGCAAACTATACGAAACCCTCAGCCGACGGGAACGGGAAGTGATGGCTCTGGTGGTTAGCGGCAAGGCCAACCGGGAGATAGCCGAAGAGTTAGGTATCAGTCCGAAAACCGTCGAAGTACACCGTTCACGGGTGATGAGCAAGATGCGTGCAGAAAGCCTTCCCGATCTGGTAAACCAAGCCGCTCAGCTGGAAGGCTGAGCAGTTGTGACGAGCGTCAGACTGAATCGCTGTCCTCCAGCTGTATACAATTACGTCCGGCAAATTTAGCGCGATAGAGTGCGTCATCGGCCATGCGCACCAGCTCCAGAGGCTGCTGTTTCATTGATGGAAGCACACTCGCCACGCCCAGACTTACGGAGACAATCCTGTGAGACGACTTAGCGTGAGGGATCGCTAACGATAAAACCATCTCCTTAATCTGCTTTGCCACCTCCACTGCAGTCTGTTTATCCGTGTTAGGTAAAAGGATGACAAACTCCTCCCCGCCATAACGTGCAACTAATTCACCAACGCGACGTGCTGACTGAGACAGTCCCTGCGCCAGCTGCTGCAAGCACGCATCACCAGCAATATGTCCATACAGGTCATTAAATTTTTTAAAATGATCGATATCCAGCATTATAACCGCCAAGGGTAAGCGGCTGCGCTGGCATCGATTCCACTCCTGGCTAAGCACATAATCAAAATGACGGCGGTTACTAATATTCGTCAAGCCATCGGTATTACTTTGTATTTGCAGTAGCCTGTTGGCTTCAGCCAGCTCTTGAGTCCGAACATTAATGATCTGCTCCAGTTCGAGGTTGCGCTCTTCCATGGCTGACATCGGATAAATTTCGTTGCCACTCGCCAATCCAAACGGAATGGATATTCCGCTATGAACTATTTTCCAGGCATCCTGCTCCTGACGGAAAATCAGCACCAGCCGGGCAACTTTATTCGATAGAACCTGTTCAAAAGACGGCAGGTGAATATGGAAAAACGCGGTAGCGACAACAACATCGTCGGCCAGGTCTTGCAGTGACAAGTCCAGCATCTCAATACCAATTCGCTCAGGGACTTGTGCGAAGTCTTGCCGTGTAATGCGCACCCACTCTGCTTTATCGGTGATAAGAAGATCACTACTCCCTGCGTAACCACTAAAATTATCGCTAAAACGTGAGGTTAACCGATCATCACGGGAAGCATACATCTCGATGTATTCTTCAAATAACTGACAGATCAGGTGGTGACGATCAGGGCACATAGAGCCAACGCCATCACGCGCATGTGCGACTATCTCATTAAATTTATTCATAGGATAAACTCACCCAATAACGCGACAGGCCTGCCGTAGATTTACCTGACATATCGACCTCACCTACCAAATACTGACCCGATATGAAAACCACCTGTTTAGCTTTACCTGATATCTAAAGTTTACCCCGCATGCGGTAAAATACTATCTTATTTGTCACTAACCTGACCTGTAACATAAGGCCTCTGAATTTCACTTCCAGGTTAACGCAGTCATACATAACCAAAGCGTCACGACGAATCGCCCGTACTCAAACGGACTATATTTTCACTCAATTAAAAAGATTAAAAACTAAAACAGATTCATATGCGTATAGGACTGAAGACACACTTAAACAGAGCTTTATATGTTCTCAATATTTAAGAAAAACCCTACCAAGAAGTTAAACAAACTTTACCTGGATACGCTTCAACAGGCTATGCAAGCGCAGCGTAACGGGGATATTGCTACCTACTCTGCCCTGACCGCTGAAGCCGAGACTATCAGAGCAGAAATTCTGGCGTTAGAGGGACCGTCTATGGAGAATAACTTTTAAAAGCTAGAGGTCGTAGAGAACACTGAGAGGCAAGCCGAAGACGATTGTTCGCAGGTAAACAAAAAAAGAGCGTGCGTCTTGTATTTTGCAGTTGAGCGGCCGTTCTGCAAAACGCAAGACCTGACCCCTTGATCCCAGTTGAGCGGCCGTTCTGCAAAACGCAAGACCTGACCCCTTGATCCGAATCGCATCGGCCCAGGTGGCAGGCATCACCTATCGCCTTGAGCCACTCCGTGACCGGTAGCTGACTGGTGATCAGGCTCGAACAGTTTCCATGTCGATCCTCCATGCTCTCCAACTGATTGTTACGCGTCCCAGGGTTAGCTTCTCCAACCCAGTCATCCAGTACGTCTATATGCAATGAAAACTGATTAAGGTAGTCTTTGATAAATTCTAGTTCTAGGCATAAACCATTCTTAATTTGGTGAGTGAATTGCCACAAGTTTGATAGACGGTATAAACAGATGTACTGCTCATGCTCTAATTTCGTTAACTCTTCAGAATACAGACTCACAATCAAAATCAGATGAAACCGACAAGAACCAAGGACGCGGCTCTTACTATTGTTGCTTTAATCGCAACATTGCCGGAAAGAGAGGTACTTCTTCATCGCGCAGTGACATCAGTCTGTGCGCAAAAATTATTTCCTAGTAACTTAGTCATTGTCGTTGATAGCGATACAAGTACTTCAAGCTTCATTCCCAATCTCCCTACCTCTGAGATACCAATCCATATCATTGAGAATAAGATTTCATCAGGGGCAGCATCCAGCTGGAATAAAGGTATTCGGTTTATACAGGAGCACTGGCCTGATTGTTATATCGCGATTCTTGACGATGATGATACTTGGGATTGCAATCATATCTCTTTATGCAGCGCACATGCCTATGAGCACGACTGGCCTGATGTAGTTTTATCTGGTCTTCGCCTCATAATCGACGGCCATGAGCAGAACCGTGAGCCAATTTGTAGAGTCTGCGTGGATGATTTTTTAATTGGGAATCCAGGTTGGCAAGGCTCCAACACTTTTATTCGCCTTTCAGCACTTGTAAGTTCTGGCTGTTTTACAGACAACTTAGCCAGTTGCAATGACCGGGACCTGGCCATTCGAGTACTTAATCTAAAAAATGTAAAAGTCGCCTTCACTGAATCTCATACATCAAACTGGATTCTAGATACTAAGCAGCGATCACTATCAACTAAGTTAAGCGAGAGTAAGCTAGATGGGCTCGGCCATTTTTATCACTTACATAAACATCTGATGACAGATGACGTTAAACTTAAATTTTTTCTAAGAGCCTATTCACTATTTGGATGGTGCAAAAAGGATATTCAACAACGTGCAAAGGAATGGAAGCATGCATACACCAGCCCCACGGACAATTGATACTGTTTTGTCTTCTCGCTTCTATCAGCTTCGATCACCATTAAGCAATGAAGCCCTGAATGCTTCTATTATTATAGGTATCTGCGTCAGGAACCAAGGGAAACATTTAGTATCAGCACTCAGTTCCGCAATGGAGCAAACCGCCATTCAGCAGGGAGATGCTGCTATCGTTATATTAGATGACGACTCATCTGATGATTGGATTTCCGATATAGAAGACTGGCTGAATGACCCCCGTGTAATCATTATTCATGCACTCTGTGGTACAGCTGCAAGAGCAAGAAATGCTCTACTAGACTGGGTTGATTCTGAATTACCTGCTGCATCTTGGATCGCACGATTAGACGCAGATGATAAATTTGCCGCTCAAAACTCCGTATCAACAATGGTCCAAGCCGGTGTGGGTGATGACGCACTATACGTTCTCGGGAGTAACCACCTGGAAAAAGGTGGACAGTTACTCGCATGGAGCAATATTGCCGACCCGGATGTATTACAAGACAAAAATAGATTACTTAACTTTATCGATGCTTTCTGTCTTAAAGGAGCCGAGCAAGAACTGCCCTCATGCAATCTTGTGCTTCACACAAATAGCGGGATACGCTATCCAGATGTTAAAAGCGCCGAAGACCATTGGCTAGTTGCAGAGCTGTTGATGTTACAGCCAGAACGAGGAACCGTACAACCTTACCCAATATATTCAATATACTCTCTTGATGGTGAAGTTAGTGAACAGAACAGACGTTCCGCTCAATGGTCACAACAACGAAAAAAATTGGCTACGGCAACTAAACATTGGCACGAAGCCTTACACCAGGAAGGAACCTTGCTCGGGGTCGGCCAAGAAGGTGTCGTATGGAGAGATGAGCATTCGGTTTACAAAAGCTTTTACCCTCATGCAATGAATGACACCGATGTGAAACGACTCCAGGCAATCACATCCCAAGCCCTAGGACCAATCCCTGATGCCGATTGGAAGGAAAAAGAAAATGGTACCTGGTCTTGCCAGTACCCATGGTTTGAAAGTGAACCAATACCGACTTTTCTTTCGGCTGAAATTGCGAGGCAATTCCTCAAGTGCTTACACTCTAGTGGCTATGTAACTAGTAATATTAAGCGCGCAAACCTGAGACTAGTTGATGGCGAACTTATATACATCGATATTGGCAAGGACATCGCTCCATTATCACCATCACGCTTTCTAGACGCTTCAGCGCGGCTTTACAGCATTACTGTACTCGGCCAATCGGACTATGAATTAGCCCGAAGAAAAACGACCATGCGTTTGCATGAGTCCCTGGAAAAACTGGAGGGTTTCTCTACTTTTTACCGAGAATTGATCGAAGAGATTTTTCCTCATTGCCTCAAAGTAGATGGAACACCTATACAAGCACCCAGAACAGAGAGTGATGTAACACTGCTTATTAAAAGCTGTCCCCAGGACTCTGACCTGCTGTACGATCAAGTACAGCATATTGTTAGTCATTTATCCTATCCGGCATCCTTTAATCAGACTGTTATTCTTATCGACACATATAACGGCCCATTTCTTCGCCAATACGCCAAGGGAGATCTTGATAAAGTGAGGTCATTAGCCCAGCTCTTATTATCTGAAGGGGTTCTGGACGAAGTCTGGGAAGCACCAACAGCCGAAAACGAGATCCGTAACACGTATCTGAAATGGTTTGGAAACAGCGATATTTGCTCTAGTCACACCAGTATCTGTGCCCCATTGTTTCCCCAATTATGGGCTTTTGATCAGATAAAAACATCTCATGTACTGCAATGTGACTCAGATGTTTTAATCGGCCGCCACGACTTTCAGCATAACTACTTGAAAGAGATGCGTGAAGCGTTAATGAGAAAAGGCGTTGTATCTGTAGGTTTCAACATTCCTCAACTACAAACAAACTTCAAGCCATATCAAGGTGAAGCGGGTCAGTTCCCACCTGAAATAAGATGTGGATTACTGCACCTTCCACGCCTACGAAGCCTATGTCCTCTTCCCAATACTATCGACAAAGATAAATATAAACTGATGTGGCATCGGAGTGTACAGAGTACGAATTCAGAAAACGGTTTGTCCGTTCGCGGTGGTGATCATCGCACTTTTTACCTTCACCCAATGAATACTGATAAAGACAACCCTGATTTCCCAATATGGCGTGACCTGATTAGCCAAGGACGAGAGCCATTAGCTCAAAAGGGGAAGTGGGATTTATTGGCAGAAACGGATTGGGGTTATCCGACACGTAATGAAGTATTGATCTTTTTACTTAAAGGCCGTGATACCAGTATCGGAAAGCTACGTCGCTGCTTTCATTCTTTAAGCATGCAGAACAATCAACAGTTTGGTTTGATAGTCATTGATGACGGAAGCCCTCTTTCTAACAATTGGCATCTGCCGTTATTACTGGGCACATTAAAAGAGCGCACTACTCTGATACGTCGCACAAAAAGGCATGGACACATACAAAACTTTCATACTGCTGTAAGGGATATCTGCACAAATCCAGAAACCATGATTGTAACCCTGGATCTAGACGACGCTTTAATGTCTCAAGAGATTGCATCAAAATTACATGAATCTATTAATTCAGGCGCAGACCTGATTAATGGGGGAATGTTTCGCCCAGACAAACCACTACACCTTTACACTCCAAACTTCCAGAATCCACGTGAAGTAGGTGGTGGCAACGTTTGGGCACACCTAAGAGGTTTTCGCAAAAAGCTATTTGATCAATTACCTTCCCAATATCTCAAATACAATGAAAATTGGGTAGAAAGCGCTACTGACTACGCACTTATGCTGCCATTAGCAGAAATGGCTGAATGCCCAACTTTTATCGATGAAGTGTTCTGCTACTACCATCAGCGATCTCCGTACTCCAGCGAATACAAAGCCAATCAGCGAGACATCCTCAACAGCTTATTTAGTTTGCCAAAGGCAGATTACTCAGATATTGCTGAACCTGCATTAGACGTAGCTGAAGATCATTGATGACAGAAGATAGATTATTGCGATACAGCCACCAGTTCGGAGTCGCCCGTTTGTATCTGGAAAGAAAAAAGAAACACTCAAGCTCTCGCAACTTTTGGTCATCTGCCGATAACAGCCAAGAGGCTAAGGGCAATTCTGAAAGCCTGTTTAACTCATCTGTATTTCCTGATTCCGGCTGGCCTTCACTCGAGGTAAACCATTGCAACAGTTCAGATGCCGGATCACCGCAGCCACTTTCATTTTCTGCGTTATTTTCTAACGGAAAATGCAATTGTGGCCAGTACAGACTATCCGCTGCATTTTGCCACAACTGCAATGCTAAACGACGCTCACCTAACCAATTATGGAAGGCTGCTGGTAGTGGCTTACGCTGTGACATTTCTGGCTGCCTCATTAGACTAGGGCAAAGTGTCATTCGGTATATACACAATGGCATTTTCATTCCTGATAACACTCTTAAACTGACCAACCCGGTGGAAGGTACACAATTTAGCTCTGCTTTTAATTCCATAGCTGTTAGGAGAAGCTGGGCTTGGAACTGCCTACACCACTTACGCGAAAAGTGCTCACTACTTACCAGGAACTGCAAATCAGGCCCCAACCTTCCTGCCGTTTTGCTATTCATAACCCGTATCTCATTAGGCTCTGCCAAGGTGTTATTTACTGCGTTAAATGTTACACGCGGCCATTTACCAACATCCATTGGTAAGTCACCCGGTCCATTACCTATAACCAGCAATTTTTCTTGATCCATAGGCTATCTGTACAAATGAAAAAGTATGATTCGTCCCAAAGCTATAAATACCATCAGGACTATCCTCGTCGTTTTATAGGTATCGTTCGTCTTGGGTTTGCTTTAAAAAGTGTATGGCGTTGGCTTCGAGTCCAACGTCCATTGACCCGGTTACTTGGCTATCAATACAAACCGGCAACCACACTAATAGAAATCGATTTAACTTATCTCTGCAACCTCAGATGCAATAACTGTAACCGTTCTAGTGCGCAAGCCCCCGAGGCATCACACATTAGCCTCAGCAAAATTAGCCAATTTGTTAATGAATCCATCGAGAGTAAAAGGCATTGGGAGCGGATTCGCCTCTTGGGCGGTGAGCCTACGTTACATCCAGATTTCTTGAGTATATTGGATGAAATGGAGCGTTATATCGCATACAGCCCCTCAACCTTAGTTGAGGTAGTAAGCAATGGTCATGGCAAAAAAGTAAACCGCATGCTTGATCAAGTCCCAACATCAATCAGCATTGAGAACTCAGAAAAGAACAATAACATTCAGCCCTCTTTCGGACCTTTTAATCAGGCTCCTCAGGATAGTCATTGGTATCGATTTGCAGACTATCGAAATGCTTGTTCTATAGCCACCTCATGCGGGATTGGACTCACGCCACAGGGCTATTACCCATGCGCAGTTGCCGGAGGTATAGACCGGGTATTGGGGAATAAAAGTGGTCGAATAAATCTGCCATCTACTGATGACGAAATGCGTGATCTAATGGTTGAAACTTGTGCACTGTGCGGTCGCTTTCACGATGGTCACTATGTACCACCAAAACTTCGTCCACCATTGTATGAGCAAAAAATTTCAGTTTCCTGGAGACGGATTTATCACACATGGCAACAACGTAAATCAAGCTCCATTAATATTAAAAATATCGATCAAAACACCTCATATACCCAACGACTCAAGAAACCCTGACATTGCATCGAGGGTTATCTGTTGTGCCTGCAAATGAGGCACATGGCCACAGTTTGGCAGAAACAGCGCTTCGGCGCTCGCCCCTATACCGCTGACAATATCGTCGACCTGTGCCCTTTCACCATACTGATCATCCTCTCCCTGGATAATCAGCGCCGGGCAGCGGATATCGTTTAAATAACCGCTCAGATCCAGCGGCTGAAAGCGTTCCCGCAGCCAGGTTTCATGCCAGGCGCGAAACAGCAGATCGGTGCGCTCACCATGATAACGTTCTAACTTTTTCGGCAAATCGGTAGCGTTGTACAGCTCAACCGCTTCGACAATCCCTGCAGTCGTTAGCGAATCAATGCGGATATGAGCCGCTTCGGTGATAATGGCTACCACCCTATCCTGCAGACAAGCCGCACCAATCAGTGCAATGGACCCGCCGTCGCTGTGTCCCACCAGCACAATCTGATCGAGCCCTGCGGCATCCAGCACCGGTTTCAGCCAGTCCCGTCCCTCCTGTTCCAGATAGTCATCCGGACGCGGCAGGGTTATTGAAGATGAACGGCCATAGCCGCGGCGCTCATAGACAAACAGATCCAAACAGGTGTTATTTGCGAGTTGCTGCGGAAAATCCTTCCACATATCGATATGGCCGAGGGCCTCATGCAGTAACACCAGCGTGGGTCTGTCCCAGCCTTCGTTATGTTTATGCCGACCATGCAGAGCAAAGATCTCGGTTCCATCGTGAAGCGTCAGCAGCCGCTCCTGCCACTCGATCAGATCCACGGTTAACGCTCCGCAGGAATGGAATAGGTCAGCGTGGTATGGGCCACCAACTCTTCACAACCTTCAGAGCGAATCCACACTTCACCCACCGCCAGTCGCTTGCCCACTTTCATCAGATTACAGCGGGCAACAAGATCCCGGCCGGCCTCAGGTTTACTCATGAAGTTGATATTCAGGTTGGTCGTTACAGCCAGTGCCACCGGACCGATCTGCCCCAGCAGTGCCGCATACATACAGACATCTGCCAGAGCCATCATTGATGGTCCGGAGACGGTACCGCCGGGACGCAGATGTTCATCATCCACCGGCAGTTTCATCTCGGCCCAGCTATCCCCCAAACCGATCAGCACGCCAAATTTTTCACCCTGAGGAAAATGCTCAGCCAGAAAGCCGCTCATCTGTTCTATTGTCATCACCGGCATAGAAAAAACTCCGCCTTATCGTTGTCATTATTATTGTTTGCGACTATCGACCACCGCCAGCGTCACCGTCGCTTTAGATACCAACTCGGCGGTATCGCCGCTGACACAGTAGACCTCAGCTTCGGCAATGATCAGGTTTGCACCAGGCTTCAACACCCAGGCCCGGCAACTCAGTTGTTCACCCTTTGCTGCCCGCAGCAGATTAACCTTAAACTCAGCCGTGAGAATAATCTGACCCTCGGCTATCAGGGTTGCTGCCGCAGTGCCGGCTGAATGATCCGCCAGCGTTGCCTGCACACCCGCATGCACATAACCATCCTGCTGCAGATGTTTCTCTTGCAATATCAACCCGGTTTCGCAGCGGCCAGCCTCAAAGCTGACCAGCTGAAATCCTAGATCCCGGACAAACGGGGCCTGGTAAAAAACCCGTTCAACTTCGGCCGCGAAGTCCGGGTTGCGAACCCGGTACTCCGCTGGCAAAGCATTTAGCTGAACCACCCTTACGCCATCCCATCGGCTTCATCTTTCGCCCGGTTGCGAAGAATAAACCGCTGAATTTTACCACTCGGGGTTTTTGGCAACTCCGCCATAAACTCGATCTCACGGGGGAACGCATGGGTCGACAGACGACTGCGCACATGACTCTTCAGCTCTGCAGCCAGTTCTTCGCTGGGATCATACTGTGATTTCAGCACCACATAGGCTTTGATGATCGCACCCCGTTCCGGATCTGGCTTACCGATAACACCACTTTCCGCAACCGCCTGATGCTCCAGCAACGTGCTTTCAACATCCGATGGCCCGACACGATATCCGGCGGTGGTGATAATATCGTCATCCCGGCCATTGAAAGAGTAACTGCCATCACCGTGGCTGATCACCACGTCACCGGTGAGATAGTATTTTCCCCGGAACGGGTTTTTCTCGCCCCAGGTATAACCCGGAAAGAAGAACAGCGGGGATTTTTCCATATCCACCGCTAATTCACCAATCTGCCCTTCGCCCAGCTCATTCAGATCATTATCCAACGCAACAACACGGTGGCCAGGCATTGAGAAGCCCATCGAACCGACCCGCACAATGCGCTGTTCAAGGTCATGATGGTTGCACGCGGTCATACCGGTTTCAGTCTGACCATAATGATCCATAACCGGGCAGCCTAAACGACGCTCAACCCAACCGATCACCTCGGGATTAAGTGGTTCACCGGCGCTGCTCGCCAGTCGCAAATCGAAGCTATCAGCCTTGTCGAGCAAACCATCATTGGCCATCAGTAAACGATACGCGGTTGGCGCAGCAGCCAGATTAGTGATTTTGTACTTGCGCAACATCGCGTACGTTGTTTCAGGGGTGAAGGCGTTCTCATTAAAATGGGTGGTATTACCCAGTAGCAGCGGCCCGACTACCGCGTAATACAAACCATATGCCCAACCCGGATCGGCAACGTTCCAGTAACGATCTTCGGGGTGTAGCCCGATGGCATAACGCATGTAAACATAGAACGACAACAACGCCCGCGCAGGCACGGCGACCCCTTTCGCTTTACCCACGGTACCTGAGGTAAACATCTGCAGAAACGGATCATCGGCGCCGATTCTAACCGGCTCAAAGTTTGAATCCTGAGCGCTTAACTCAGTCTCAAAATCATCTAAAGCGGCATACTTAGCATCGGCATTGTCCCGATTAAACAACAGAATTGGCGGGCAGCCATTGACCGTATCCAGTTTGGAGATGTTATCCGGATCGGTGACCACCAGTTTCGTCTCAGCCTGGGTAACCCGGTACTCGATAGCTCCACCACCAAACGCTGTAAACAGTGGTTGGTACACGGCACCGGCACGCAATACGCCTAATACCACCACCAGCAGCTCCGGCGTTCTTGGCATCAGACAGGCCACCCGGTCACCCTTACCGATACCACGGGCGCTGAGCATATTGGCGAATTGAGCCGCTTTGCGTTGCAGTTCAGCGAAGGTGTGGCTGGAAGCGGGTCTGCTGACGCCCTCGTAATTGAGCGCCACACGGGTTTCGTCTTTAGCCCAACGATCGCATATCTCTTCACAGACATTGAACCCCTGTTTCAGGTCACCAAGCAGCTGTTCCTCAATCATGGACGGAGTAAAGGAATCGTAAAATTCCTGATAGTTAGCAATAGTCATTATTTGCCTCGTTATTATGTTTATTAAGGCCTTGCCGCAGGAAGGCGTGATTATCTTCTCCCGGCAAGTTCATCCCTTTTAGTTGTACTTACTTAATTTAAGCTTTTTGAATTCGATCTTTTTAATCTGAATTTTCAAGCATAATGCTTCAGCTTTTTAATCAAACAGACCCGACAATCTGAGCTTGTCAATCTCGCTGGCGCTATAGCCTAATCCTTCCATAACCTGCCACCCCTGTTCACCACAGCGGGGCGCCGGGCGGATCGCTTGCTTTTCAAACCCCAGTGCAGAACCGACCTGCCGCTCACCACTCTCTCGAGTTACGATTAGTTTACGGGCGCTAAACTGCGGGTGTTCGGCGGCTTCTGAAACGGTTAATACCGGCTCAACACAGATATCCAGTCCATCCAGTTGTTCACACCAGTGATCCAGATCCTGATGGATAAATTTTTGCTGTAGCAACGTCTTAAACTGCCGGTCTTCCAGGGGCGGACTATCCTGGATATTCAACGCCTGCGCCAGACGCTGACGAAACTGAGGTTCCAGACTTCCTACGGAAATAAACCGATCATCAGCAGTGCGGTAGTAATCATAAAATCCAGCGCCGTTGAGGAAGTTACCTTCCGGTTCGGGGTCACCACCACCATTAAGCGCACCCGGTGTCATCAACGCCTGCAGCGCCAGAGTGTTATCCGCCATCGAAATATCCAGATAACAACCCTCGCCACTGCTATGCCTGCCAATAACCGCAGCCAGAATGGCCATCACCGCAGGGTGAGAGCCCGCCGCCACATCGGCTACCTGCATTCCCATCGGGGCAGGCCCGGCGGACTTTCGCCCCATATGACTGGCAGCGCCGGACAGCGCCAGATAATTTAGATCATGCCCTGCCCGGTCACGGTAGGGACCGGACTGCCCATACCCGGTAACAGAGCAGTAGATCAGTTGCGGATTGGATTGTTTCAGGGTTTCATAATCCAACCCTAAGCGAGCCATGACACCGGGACGGAACTGCTCAATCAGAATATCGTATTCAAGCACCAACTGGCGGATCAGTCCTGCAGCTTCAGGGTGCTTAAGGTTTAGTGCCAGTGATTGTTTGCCCCGATTCAAATAACTGAAAGCCGCAGACTGACCATCAATCTGCGGTTTCATATTACGCACCAGGTCATGCCGCGAGGCAGACTCAACCCGCAACACCTCAGCCCCCAGATCAGCCAGCAACATAGTCGCATAGGGGCCGGGTAACAGGGTTGAAAGATCAAGCACTTTCAGGCCTTTCAATGGCGCTTTCACAATAAGACCTCAGCCTGCTGCATTGAGTATTTCACGGGCGATGATCAGTCGCTGGACCTCGCTGGTACCTTCATAGATAGAGGTAATCCTGACATCGCGGGTCATCCGCTCGAGGGGGTATTCCTGCATATAGCCGTAACCACCCAGTAGTTGCAGAGCGGTATAACAGGCCTGATTGGCTTTTTCGCTGGCGAACAGTTTTGCCATCGACGCTTCTTTAGCAAAACTCAGCCCACGCTGTTTACGGTCTGCAGCACTCATGAGCAACAGACGAGCGGCTTCAAGCTCAGTCATACGGTCGGCAATCATCCACTGCAAGCCCTGGAAATCAGCAATGGGCTTGCCAAACTGCTGACGCTCTTTGGTATAGCCAATCGCATAATCCATAGCAGCCAGCCCCACGCCAAGCGCCAGAGAACCGATACCAATACGTCCGCCTGCCAGTTCCGCAACAGCAATTCGGAAACCATCATTTAGCTTACCCAGAATGGCGCTATCCGGCACTTCACACTGATCAAAATGCACCTCGTTGGTGGCCGAACCATGCTGCCCCATCTTCTTTTCGGCGGGACCGACAGTGATACCGTCAGCATCGGCAGGCACCAGAAAACAGGTGATCCCTCTGCCTTTTTTAGCCTCAGGATCGGTCACCGCCCACACCACAAAGACTCCGGCAAACTCCGCACTGGTAATCCACTGTTTAGTACCGCTAATAGCCCAGCCGTTATCTGTCTTCACCGCTTTAGTGCGCATCGATGCAGGATCCGAACCGGCGCCGGCTTCAGTCAGACAAAAGCTTCCGCTGAGATACTCACCACTACAAATTTTTGGCAGGTATTGCTGTTTCTGCGCTTCACTACCCACCACCTGAATCACCTCAGCTACCATATTGGTCACTGACATGGTCACGGCGGTGGAGGCACAGGCTCTGGCGATCTCGGTGATAGCCAGGCTAAAAGCCACCGCACCGGCTTCAGTGCCACCGTATTCCGCATCGATGTTCAATCCCATGAATCCCAGCTCGGCAAGCTGACGGCAATGATGGGTAAGAATGGTTTTATCTTTGGTTTGATCCAGCTGCTCTGCAACAGGGGCCAGTTCACTTTCCGCAAAACGACGGGCAGTGTCCTGTATCATCTGTTGCTCTTCGGTAAGACTCAGATACATCGGGAATTCCTGGTTTTTATTATCAGTTCCCTATCGCGCTATTGATTCACAATGCAAACATAGGGGTATTCCCCTAAGTATATACCCCAAAACCCCTTAATTCGTAAACAGTAAATTGAAAATTTTTCGCTTTTAGGTAGTACGAGCAACGGATTCAAACTGCCCTGGATCATACAAATGTCACCTTTAAGCATTAGTTTAATGGTACAGCCCTGTTTTGCTGTTAGAATTCGCACCGTCAAACACTGTCACACATATGCACAAGCTGAATTATGAATAAAAAAAATAAAATACTGATCAGTGCATGTCTGTTAGGTTGTAAAGTCCGTTACGACGGCAAAGACAATCTGATAGATAGCAATTTCATCCACCGCTTGCAGCAGCAAGGACGCCTTGTATCTGTCTGTCCTGAGCAGGAAGGCGGGCTCCCTACCCCGCGGCATCCCGCAGAGATTCAGGATAAATTCCCACTGCGAATCACCGACATTAACGGTGAAGACGTTACGCCACAGTTTCTCTCCGGCGCTGAAAAAACCCTCGAGATTGCACAGCGTGAAGGCTGTTGCTGTGCCCTGCTGAAGTCCCGCAGCCCCTCCTGTGGTAACCTCGAAATTTATGATGGCAATTTCACCGGCTCCATCAAGGCAGGCTCTGGTGCAACCGCTGATGAGCTTATGCGAAACGGATTTCCGGTATACAATGAACGACAGCTCGATCAGCTGATCGAATTTATTGAGTTACTGGACGGTTGCGAACCAAACTATGGTCGCCGCGCCAGTTAGCTGTACCGCCGTATTTAGTAAAATATGCATAGCGATGTCTCTATAGCGAAGAGACAACAGATACAGGAGACCCGTCCATGATCAAGGACGAACTGGCCACTCTGACACAGTTTTACACTCTGATTATCGATTTCTTTGTTAACTACAGTTTCCAGGTGATCGGGGCTATCATCATTCTCATCATTGGTCTGATCGTGGCCCGCTGGATTGGTAAGCTGACCCTCCGGCTCTGCCTGCGTAATCATGTTGATGTCACACTCAGCAACTTTATCAGCAGTACCATTAAGCTATTGCTGGTAGCGATGGTAGCCATCATCTGCCTGGGTAAGTTCGGCATCAGCGTAGCCCCCTTTATCGCAGCCATTGGCGCGATCTCCCTCAGTATTGGTCTGGCACTACAGGGAGTCTTCTCTAACTACGGAGCGGGTTTCACGATTATCCTGACGCGCCCCTTCGTCGTCGGTAATACCATTCGTTGCAATGATGTCTGCGGCGTAGTGGAAGAGATCCGACTGGCCTATACCCAACTGTCGACTGAAGATGGTGAAATTATCACCATCCCCAACAAACATATTGTTGGCGAGGTGCTGGTTAACTCCTTTGAGAACACCATCGTTGAAGCGTCTATCGGCATCAGTTACTCCGCCAGCCCTGATAAAGCGATTGAACTGATCAGCGAGCAACTTAACGCTAATGCCACTATCGTGCAGAACCCTGCACCGCAGGTGGGCATTGCAGGCTTCGGTGATTCTTCAGTGAATATTGCCTATCGCTACTGGGTGCCAACAAAGCAGCAGTTTGAGTTACAGTTCCAGATTAATGGGGCAATTTACAAAGCGTTCAGAAACGCGGGGATTGAGATTCCGTTCCCACAGCGTGAAGTCACGCTAAAAACGCCCCCCTCGGAGCAGGAACCAAAATTGCTATAGCCCTTCAACACAACCCTTCAACACAGCACTTCAACATAGATCTTCAACGCAACCCTTAAAAAGAGCCCTGCAGCTAAACGGCGATAAAGCGCTGAAGGAAGAATAATAAGAAATAAAGAGGAACCGTTATGAGCAGTTTGACCCATGAAGAAAACACTGCAGATAAAACCATCACCGGCAGCTGCCTCTGTGGCGCAGTAAAATATCAATACACGGGAGACCCCAGAGGTTTTCAATACTGTCACTGCAGTCGCTGTCAAAAAAGTTCTGGCAGCGCCCATGGCTCATTCATGTTTGTTGCATCGGAACAATTCAAGTGGCTCAGCGGGGCAGATCTGGTAACCCGTTATGAAGTGCCTGATGCACAGTTTTATGCCTCCTGCTTCTGTAGCCGGTGCGGATCATCTCTGCCCTGGGAAGTGAAAGGCGCCAATACTATAGCGATTCCGGCAGGTACACTTGATCAGGATCCGGGCGTTCGGCCCCGCCGCAATATATTTTTTGACTATCGCGCCTGCTGGTTTGAATCCAGCAGTGAGCTGGAGTGTTTTCCCGAAGGCCCGGTGCGAAATAAGGCGTAGCGGTTAACGTCAACCATGAAAAAAGGCCCGATGGGCCTTTTTTCATAAACGCACATAACGTCTGCCCGAATCAGAACTTATCCAGCATAGCCGGCTGAAAATCTTCCATCGTCACCGTAAACCCGCTTTTCTCGATCGTCTGTTCCAGCGCTTTCTTTGATCGGTGCAGATCGTCCATGGTAATAGTATTGTTATCCAGATTGTACAGCTGCTCTGAACCGTTGTAACTCCAGTTCATGATGACCATCGCCTCCCGGTCACCGGTCTCTACCGCTGCCATGATTTTTTTCTGCTTACGATAGATTTTATTGAGCATCTGCTTCAACTCCCAGACATAGACCACTTCATACATATAGTCATGTTCACGGTAACGCCGTAACAAGGAGAGCACCACCACACCCCCTACCACAACACCGGACAGGTTAAGCCAGAAATTGCTACCCTCAGGATTGCCTATCAGTTGGATCAGCAGAGTAGACAGGGTTAAGGCGATCGCGGCAACCACAACCACTGCACCGATCATAATCTGTTTGTAATGCTTAGCGTAACGCTCTTTGTTAATCTGTTTCAGCTGCATATCGGTTTACCGGAATAATAGAAGGCGAGATTATAATGCCTGCGGTGAGTAGCTCCAAGGCGACAGATCAACTATCTTCCATATGTTCAGTCACTAAAGACTTTAATCTATACGAAAGCCAAACGGGTAACAGAATTCATGATGCGCATGGTGATACTGACTCTATTGCTCCTCTTTGCTTTTGTTGCCTCTGGCTGCAGTCAGAACCTACAGCCAACACTGCCTGACAACAAACTATCCGCTAGTTGTATTCCGGCACTGACCGCGTTGCAGCAGCTTAGTATCCGTCACATCGGCATCCAGCAGGGTGAAGTGATGCCGGGTGCCCCCTGGTTACGCAGCAACCGGCTGGTTGATCACTTCGCCCACCAGACTGAACTGTCCGACCCGCAACTGGGTGACCTGCTGAGCTACATGTCGCATCTGGCATCAGCCAGTCTGACACGGGAAAGCCAGCTTCTTCCGGCCAGCCAACGACAACAGTGGCAGCAACACTTTAATGTTGCAGATCCCGGCAGTTATATCGATGGATGCAGTGAAGAACTGGTGCAACAACAACTACTTACCCCCGATAACACCCGCCAATGGTTAGATAGCCTACCTGCGGACAATGATTATCAGCCCCTTGCCCGTATAGCCGGACTATACCCACTGACGGCCCTGCTATTTAAACAGGGAGTTATTCGGGAACATCAATGGCTGCAACAGCAACCTGACGAGTTGCAAAACAGCGCATGGCAGACTTACACACCTCAGATCATACAAACAAGCGCACCCGACCTGAAAGCAGCCGCGCGAAACAGCCTGGGCATAGCAACACTCCCTCCCGCTATCGAACAAGCTCTGTTTGACTATCACGCCCCGCTATGGCGGTTACCCGACAATCAACCGGTTAACCGGCCGGGACACCCTTACTGGGATGAAACCGGTCTTCAGGTGAATCAGTTGCCGGTCAGCTTCACCTATCTTAGTCACGGTATCTATCATCAGCAGACCACCCTACAACTCAACTATTTGATCTGGTTTCCTGAACGTCAGCCCACTGGCCTTTTCGATCTGGTCGCCGGTAAGCATGACGCAGTTATATTCCGGGTTCATCTGACTCAATCCGGGGAGGTTCTGGCCTATGACAGTATCCATCTGTGTGGTTGCTGGTACAGCCTTATTCTGCCAGAAGAACAACGTTATACAGCGACTACCGAACTTTATCGGGAACCTACCTTTGTCTTACACACCGACAAAGGGCGGCAACTGATCTCTCTGACATCCAACTCCCACCTGCTGATCGCAAGCCAGAAGAGTGATCTGACACCGTCTGGTTCAAAGCAGTATCAACTTCTGCCATTTACCGACCTGCTGCAGCTAGCCACGAAAGATAGCCCGCGTTCAGTATTCAACCCTGAGGGTTATGTAGCGGGCTCTGAGCGCCCCGAACGCTGGTTGTTCTGGCCCATGGGGATCAGTAATCCCGGAGCTCTGCGCCGCCCCGGTGATCATGCGATCCGCTTTATCGGCACACTTCACTTTGACGATCCGCTGATCCTTGAAAAGCTCGGCCTGTAGATGCCAGCGTCGCTGGCAATTAACCGTATTTCAACCGCTTTTATGCTTTTTACTTCCCCCTGACCCTTGTTCCAGACCTGAGGGACACATACAATGTTTGGCTAAAATTATCTATCCGATTTCAGGTTTATAAAATCTATGCGAGCCAGCCAATTTCTGATTGCAACACTGAAAGAAACACCATCTGACGCGGAAGTTATCAGCCACCAGCTGATGCTGCGCTCAGGAATGGTCCGTAAAGTCGCCGCCGGCCTGTATAACTGGCTGCCAACAGGCCTGCGTACCCTGCGTAAAGTTGAACGGATTGTGCGCGAAGAGATGGACAAGTCGGGTGCCCAGGAAGTTCTGATGCCTGCGATTCAACCCGCTGAACTTTGGCAGGAGTCAGGTCGCTGGGAAAAATACGGCCCTGAACTACTAAGAGTGCATGACCGTCACAACCGTGAATTCTGTGTTGGCCCGACTCACGAAGAAGTGATTACCGATATGGTGCGCAACGAGATTCACAGTTACAAGCAGTTGCCCGCAAACTTCTACCAGATTCAAACCAAATTTCGCGACGAAGTGCGTCCACGCTTCGGCATAATGCGTTCACGTGAATTTATTATGAAGGACGCATACTCCTTCCACTGCAACCTAGAGTCGCTGCAACAGACCTATGATCTGATGCACCAGACCTACTGCAAAATTTTTGACCGTATCGGTCTGGACTACCGTCCAGTGCTGGCAGACAACGGCTCTATCGGGGGTAATTCATCTCACGAATTCCATGTACTGGCGGACTCTGGTGAAGATGATATCGCCTTCTCCGACAGCAGTGACTTTGCCGCTAACATTGAAAAAGCGGAAGCACTGGCACCGGCAGGCGAGCGTGCAGCCCCCACAGAAGCGATGACACTGGTTGAGACGCCCAATGCCAAAACCATCGCGCAACTGGTTGAACAGCATGGACTGCCCATCGAGAAAACGATTAAAACCCTGTTTGTCAAAGCCTCTGAAGAGTGCGAAGCCGACTTCGTTGCACTGCTGGTGCGGGGTGATCACGACCTGAACGAGATTAAAGCTGAAAAGCTATCTCAGGTTGCTGAACCTCTGGAGATGGCCGATGAAGAATCGATCAAAGCACTGATCGGTGCGGGTCCGGGTTCACTGGGGCCGGTAAACCTGCCAATTCCCTGCATCGTTGACCGCACCGTCGCGCAGATGTCAGACTTCGGCGCTGGCGCTAACATCGAAGGCAAACACTATTTCGGCATCAACTGGGAGCGTGATGTTGCCCTGCCTGAAGTGGCAGACCTGCGCAACGTTGTCGAAGGCGACCCAAGCCCATGTGGCCAGGGTAAGATCGTTATCAAACGCGGTATCGAAGTCGGTCATATTTTCCAGCTGGGTCAGCAGTATGCCAAAGCACTGAACGCCACTGTTCTGGATGAAAATGGCAAAGCGGTCACTATGGATATGGGCTGCTATGGTATCGGTGTCACCCGCGTGGTGGCTGCGGCAATTGAGCAAAACTACGATAGCAACGGCATTATCTGGCCAGAGGCTATTGCTCCTTTCAGCATCGCGCTGGTCGCGCTGAAGTATGAAAAATCTGATGTGGTGCGCGAACAGGCTGACAAACTCTATGCAGAGCTGACTCAGGCTGGCTACGAAGTCATTCTGGATGACCGTCCTAAGGTCAGCCCTGGCGTGAAAATGGCCGATATGGAACTGATGGGCATCCCACACCGCATCGTCATCTCCGACCGGGGTCTGGAAGCAGGCACGCTGGAATACAAAGGTCGCCGGGATTCTGAAAAGCAGGAGATCCCGTTGGCTGAGTTGAGCGGGTTTATCGAGCGCACAGTGACTAAGTAAACCCGATAAGCAGGCCTCAGGCCTGCTTTTTTTGGTCTGTAATTAAGCGCTGAGTGTCATTCAAGGCTCACGGTCTCTCAGTAAAACCTGCACTGGTATCTGTTCATGGATAAAATCCGTCTTCTGGTTCCCCCAAGTGATACGGCTCAGAACTCCGAACGCTGGTATGAGTTTGCAATCTACCTGAGCCGCGCAACCGGATTAGCCCTGAGTCCGGTCATCAGCGGCACTGCTGAAGACTACCAACAGGAATTTTCTCAGGCTGAGATCATCTACTGCACTCCCGAACTGATCCCGACACTGATCCGCGAGTTTCGCTTTATCCCTCTGATGCAACCGGCCGGGATCTACGAAGAGGTTGCCATCGTATCCGGCCCTGCAGCGACGCTACATCGCCTCAGTGGTATTCAGGACAGCCCACTCGGCGGCATCAAAGGAACCTTTGCTAACCGCCTTGGCCTGACGACACTGACGCAGAAACAGATTCGCCCCGCTGCGATGGCATACCGCGATAACTGGCTGCAACTGCTTAAAGCGGTACAACAGGGAGATCTGCCCTACGCCCTGCTAAGTAAACAGTTTATGGAGCAACTCTCTCCATTGAGCCTGTCCTCGGTTAATCTTCTGGCCCGCAGCAATCTACATAAAGCCTATCCGTTGCTGCTAGCTGCACCACAGCTTAAACCGCATATCAGCATAATGAGACAACAGCTTCAGGCAATGAGTGACGATCCGAAAGGTGCACAGGTTCTGGAAATACTGAAAATTCAGGGCTGGAAAAAACCGACTGAGCAAAGCATTATTGATATGGTTAAAATACTCCGTGGAAAATAGCTCCACCGGCGCAAGGCTGTAACCAACCAATGCCACGTTAATCAAAGGATACCCATACCTATGTATATCGCTATGAACCGCTTTCGGATTAAGCCAGGCCATGAACAGGACTTTATTGAGATCTGGCAAAACCGTGACAGCCACCTTGAAACAGTACCCGGCTTTATCTCCTTTAATCTACTGCAGGGAGAGAGCAAAGAGGATCACACCCTGATGTCATCCCACGCAGTATGGGAAGATAAAGCGGCATTTGAAGGCTGGCTTAAATCCGATGCATTTAAAAAAGCTCACGCCAATGCAGGCTCTCGCAGAGATATCTATCTGGGTCCGCCACAATTTGAAGGATTTGAAGCCGTGATTTAAAATGACCCGGGGCATGATAAACAAAGTGAGTGGCGATTTTAGTTTAACTGTCCCGACTAATACTCTACTTTGACTGATTTATGATGGATGGAAGCTGTCTGTGCGACTGACAATAACTCTGCTACTGTTTTTTTCACTGTCACTGCCTGCGATGGCTGCAGCAGAAGAAGTAGACCCTGCGTTGCGGGATGCGCTAAAGCAGGCATTTGCACAGAGCAATAGCTTCACCGACCGGTTTGACGCAGAAGTATGGCTGACCGATATGTCCGGACGAACAAACCGTTATGTCAAAGATGATCTCGAACGGATTGACATTTTGCGCACCGTTCATGCCGAAGCCGACCGGGTTGAGTTACCTGTGTCATTAATCCTGGGCGTTATCCATACAGAGAGTCGCTTCAACCGGTTTGCAGTATCAGTGGTGGGCGCACAGGGACTGATGCAGGTGATGCCTTTCTGGAAAAAAGAGATCGGCCGCAGCGATGATAATCTCACCAACATTCAGACCAACCTGCGTTACGGTTCGACTATTCTCAAATACTATCTGCAGCGTTCAAAAGGCAATATGACCGAGGCCCTGGCACGCTACAACGGCAGCTACGGAAAAGTATGGTACCCGGAAAAAGTGTACCGCAATCAGCGTCGCTACGAAGACTAAACCTGAAAACGCAGCATCTAGCCGGTTTTATCCAGGGCAGTACACATTATAAGAAACCATCAGCGAATCACAAAACCGTCAAACGCTTCCGCCGTTTCAGCCCGTTCGCTTTTAACCTCTGCAACAGAGGCCAGTGCAGGGCCTAAACTCAACCACGCTTCAAGCTGCATCAGCCCATGCTCGTTACCGCAGGCCATGACCTCTACCCGGCCATCATCAAGATTACGTACCCAACCGGTTAAGCCATGTGCCTGAGCAGCCTCAAGTGTGGACTGGCGAAACCAGACCCCCTGCACACGGCCACTGATAAATGCGTGCAAACACTGCATAGTTTCGATTCCTCTACAACACTGTAATGATAGCTGCTCACTACGAGCAGTGGTTAAATGTCTCAGGTGGTTTCAGCAAACAACTGTTCAAGCGTCAGGCTGAGTTGCTCCTGGCGCTGCTGGCTCAGATTTTCTAAGCGCTGATCCAGTTCATTCTGCCAACCATCTTCAGTCTCTACGGCAGAGCGTTCCGGCAGCGGCCAGGGCAGCAGCTGATTCAGTTGCTCCAGGGTAAAGCTCCCCATATCACGAGCCAGTATATAGCCCCCTCTATCAGTACGGCTGATCACCGAAGCATCCAGTAAAATCGTGCTATAACTGTCCCACTCATTTTGTTCAAGCCCGCTAACCTGCTGCAGCAACTGTCGGTCAGACAGTGTCTCGCCAAGCTGCTGAGCCTGCCACAACCGTTGCAATACCGCCACCATGGTATGCAGATGAGAATAGTGTCTGCCCCGCCGATGGTCACGGTAAACCGACAGCGCCCGACTCAACTCGGCCCCCAGCAAAATAATTGTCCAGGAGATGAATATCCAGGCCAGAAACAGGGGTACCGCAGCAAAGGCACCGTATATCAGCTCGTAGGAGGGAAACTGGGTGACAAAAAACGCAAATGCACGCTTGGCCGTTTCAAACAGGAGTGCAACCACCAACCCGCCGATCACCGCATTACCCAGCGGCACCTTACAATTAGGCACGGCAGCATATAACAGAGTAAACGCAGCGGCAGACATCGCAACCGGCAACACCGACAATAGCCGAGCCTTACCCACCAGCTCCGTCGCACTGGTGAACAGTGACATAGACGCGATATAGGAACTAACCAGCAACCCTACACCGATCAGAATCGGCCCGAGACTCAGTACCGCCCAGTACAGTAGAAAACTGGACATCCCCTTACGCGGTTCACTGACTCGCCAGATACGGTTAAATGCAGCTTCAATATTTTTCATCATCATAATCGATGTAACAAACAGAAAGATCAAACCGACAGCAGTCAGTTTGCTTGCCTGGGCGGCAAAATCACTCAGATATTCCTGCACCACCGCGCCGGTTGCCGGGACAAAGTTTTCAAAGATCCAGCCTTGCAGTTGCGGCCCGGCTTCCTGAAATGAGGGAATAGCCGCCAGCATTGCGTAGGAGACAGTCATCAATGGAACCACCGCAAACAACGTGGTATAGGTCAGGGCAGAAGCGTTCAGCACCCCCTTATTGATGACGAACTGGCGGGCAAGATAGAGAATGAAATGCCAGACGCTCCGCAGGGTTAACAGATGATTACTCATCACAACGATCCTGTGTTGATGAATTAAACCGATATAATACCCTGCTGCTCTTTAGGCTGGTAGCTAAGCTGTATACAATATCGCACTAACCATACTATCTGCCGTTACTAACAGGATACGTTTCATGACTGTTGAGATCTATCACAACCCACGCTGTTCTAAATCCCGTGCAACCCTGGCGTTGCTGGAAGAGAATAATGTCATCCCTGAGGTGCGCCTCTATCTGGAAAATCCACCGACCGCCGCACAACTGACTGAGGTGATCACACAGCTGGGTATCGCGCCCCGTGAGCTGCTGCGCAAGGGTGAAGATGAGTATAAAGAGAACAATCTTAAAGATGACAGCCTCAGTGATCAGCAGATTATCGACCTGATGGTGCAGTTCCCCCGTTTGATTGAACGCCCTATCGTTATCACCCAGGGTAAAGCCCGTATCGGTCGTCCGCCTGAATCTGTTCTGGAGATTCTCTGAGTGTCGAACCCTTACGTTCTGGTGCTTTACTACAGTCGCCATGGTGCCACCTGCGCCATGGCGAAGCAGATATCCCGGGGAATCGAACAATGCGGCATCGAAGCCCGTCTGCGCACCGTTCCGGCGATCTCTGCAAACTGCGAAGCCACCGAAGACAGCATTCCGGCCAGCGGCGATCTGTACTGTACCGCTGACGATCTGGCAAACTGCTCCGGTCTCGCGCTGGGCAGCCCAACCCGGTTTGGTAATATGGCAGCGCCGTTAAAGTACTTCATTGATTCCACCAGCAGCCTCTGGCTTAGTGGCGCACTGATCGACAAACCCGCCGCGGTATTCAGCTCCAGCTCCAGCCTTCATGGAGGACAGGAAAGCACCCTGCTAACGATGATGCTGCCGCTGCTTCATCATGGCATGGTAATCTGCGGCCTGCCCTACAGCGAAGCTGGGCTGATCAGCACCCAAACCGGCGGCACTCCCTACGGTGCAACCCATCTGGCAGGCCAGAACAGCGACCGGCCTCTGGACGAAACTGAATCTGCACTCTGCCTGGCGCAGGGTAAACGACTTGGCCGCCTGGCCATTCAGCTACACGCTTAAATATTGCAGGATCAAACAATGCAGAACACACTCGCAAAAAAGGTTGCTATCAGCCGCGCCGTTACCCTCTTCAGCTATTTTGGTCTGATTCTGTTATTAACGGCATGGCATCTGATCATCTTTCCACATGAGATAGCCAACCCTTACAGTATCTGGGCATTTCAAACCGTACCACTACTGCTGTTTTATCCGGTCATACTCAAGAAACATCTGCGGGGCCATATCTGGCTATGCTTTTTTATTACAGTCTATTTTATGCACGCCGTCACCATAGCGATGTCGGCACACAGCAGCGCCGCTCTCGCGCTGGCAGAAACACTGCTGGTGGTAGCGTTGTTTATCGGTGCGATGATGTTTGCCCGCTGGCAAAGTCAGCTTAATAAGCTGCTGAGTAGTACCGCTCAGAATGGCGCTGATCAAAATAGCGCTTCTGAAAAGAGCTCGTCTCAAAACATCTCTGCAGGCTGATAACAGGAAAACGTTGTGGATCTACACTCAGTCAGACAACAGTTTCCGGCGCTGCAACAGCAGATCAATGATCACCCGCTGATCTATCTGGACAATGCGGCCACCAGCCAGAAACCGGAAACGGTGATTCGGGCTGTTGAACAGTTCTACCGTCATCAGAATGCCAATGTTCACCGGGGTGCGCATCAGCTCAGTGAGCGCGCTACCAGCGCCTTCGAAGCAGCACGCACCACGGTAAAAACATTTATCAATGCAGCATCTGAGCAGGAAATCATCTGGACCCGGGGCACCACCGAGGGGATCAACCTGATCGCCCAGAGTTATGCCCGCCCGCTGCTGCAACCCGGCGATGAAATTCTGCTGACGGAACTGGAACACCACGCCAATATCGTCCCCTGGCAGATTGTCGCGGAGCAAACCGGCGCGCTGATCACTGTCGTCCCCATCAACGAAAACGGCGACCTCAATCTGCAGCGCTTTGCTGAACTGTTGAACGATAGGACCCGCATCGTCAGCCTGACCCATATCTCAAATGCCCTGGGCACCATCAACCCGGTTGCCGGACTGGTGCGCCAGGCTAAAGCAGTTGGCGCGGCGGTGGTGATCGACGGTGCTCAGGCAGCGCCCCATCTTGAAATCGATGTGCAGCGGCTGGGATGTGATTTCTATCTATTTTCCGGGCACAAGCTCTTTGCTCCCACCGGCATCGGCGTACTTTACGGCCGTCAACAGCTTCTGGGAGCGATGCCCCCCTGGCAGGCCGGTGGTGAGATGATTAGTCGCGTGGCGTTTAGTGGCACAACCTATAACGCCCTGCCTTTTAAGTTTGAGGCGGGCACACCCAATATCAGCGGTGCACTGGGGCTGGCTGAAGCGATTCATTTTCTCAGCGCACTGGATCGCAAAGCACTGGCACGTCATGAACGGGCACTGATGAGCAAAGCACTTGAGCTATGCTCAGCTATCCCGGGCTTCACCCGTATCGGCAGCCCAACAGCCTGCACCTCGATTCTATCTTTCCAGCTGAGCAGCCATCATCAGCAGGATGTTGGTCTGATGCTCGATCAACAGGGTATCGCCCTGCGCACCGGTCACCACTGCGCAATGCCATTGATGGAACGGCTTGGGCTGCCCGGCACAGTCAGAGCATCGTTCTGTTTCTACAACACCCTTGAAGAGGTTGAACGCTTTGCCCAGGCACTGGAGCAAATTAGCCAGATGCGCAGCTTTGCAGTGGCCGAAACCATATCGACACAATCCATCTTTGACAGTTCTCCGTTTGGCCGGGAAGTCCGCGACAGTGATATCCTTGCTCAACTCACCCCTTTAAAACACTGGAATGATCGTTATCGGGAGATCATGCAGCTGGGTAAGCAACTGCCAGCGTTCACCACCGCAATGAAAACAGACGAGCATCGTATAAACGGCTGTGAAAGTGACGCATGGTTACAGGTGAGTCAGGACGCTGAGGGCAGGCTGTGGTTTGCGGCGGATTCAGATGCCCGCATCATTCGCGGACTCATAGCGCTGGTACTTGCGGCAGTCAATGGTCGCCAGCCAGAACAGATTCTGGCATTTGATATGAAAGATTATTTTGATCAGCTGCAGCTAACGCGTCACCTGAGTCCATCCAGAGGCAACGGCCTGAATGCGATTATTCAAGCGGTTAGCGAGCGGGCATTACAGCGCGCGCATAACCCGGAATGATGCGGTTAAAAACAGCTCGGGCTATACACCATCCCCCTCACGACTGATATAAATCCGGTTGCGTCCCTCTGCTTTAGCTTCATAGAGGGCGTCATCGGCACATTTGATCAAACTATCCAGAGACTGAGAGTGAACCGGAAAGCTGGCAAGCCCGGCACTAAAGGTATAATTAATCTCACGGCCTTCCAGCTCCAGCACCACCGGGTTGTCTCCCAGCTTTTCTTTTAGCTGTTCGATCAGCTGCTGAGCACTACAGATCTCGGTGTTCGGCAACAATAGCAGAAACTCCTCCCCGCCCCAACGCATCAGCGAATCCGACTTACGCAGGGTAGTACTCATCAGCTCAACAAAGTGCTTCAACACTGAATCCCCCACCAGATGGCCAAAGGAGTCATTAATATTCTTAAAATGATCCAGATCGATCAGGCAGACAGCCAGGCTCTGGCTATAGCGCAAAGCAAAACTAAGCTGCTTAGAGAAGTGTATATAGCCTGCACGCCGGTTCAGCAAACCGGTCAGGTGATCATGACTGGCCTGCTCTCGCAACTGCTCTTCCAGATCTTTACTGCGGGTAATATCATGCACCATTCCCACGACCCGTAAAGGGTTACCTTCATCATCCTGTTGGCAGATGCGGCCCCGATCTCTGACCCAGATATAGCTGCCATCGCGTTTTCGTATCTGATATTCCGCACTATAACTCCCGGCCCGTCCTTCAAGGTGATCGTTCAGCGCTGCAATCACCCGCTCACGATCTGACTCATGTACCGCTTGCGTCCAGGTATCCAGATTCGGTGTCATTTCATGGGGAAGGTAACCTAACATCTGCTTCAGCTGTGGCGAGAAAAACACTTCGTTACTACCTATCTCCCAATCCCACAGCCCGTCCACTGCTTCATTCAGGGCATAGGTCAGGCGGGCATCCCTGGTACGAAACTCCTCGCGCTGGGATGAGGTTCGATCAAGGTTGCGAGCCACCGACAGAAAAAGTGGCTGACCTTCGAACTCGATCACACTGGTATAGACTTCCACCGGGAAAGAGGTACCGCGCTGATGATAGTGACGACCAATAAAGGTAAATGCATTCGGGTGAGAAGCAAAAACAATCTCCACAATCTGCGCCCAGTGCTCCTCATTTTCAACGCCTTGTTGCAACGAGATAACACTGTGTTCTAACAGTTGCTCACGACTCATCCCAAGGTCTTGCCAGGCACAAGTATTTGCATCGAGAATACGCGAGTTTTGCGGATCTATAACATAGATCGCATCACTGCAGCCCTCAAAAATAGCTTTATAAAATCCTTCTGAAAAGCACATTGACATTGATAAGCCGGATATCCGTTTGCGAGAGAATCAAGACACTTTAGACTGTTGCACTAAAAGGTCAACTGCAATAGTCAGTCAACGCCTCATATCAGGGAGTTTAAAGCATGATTATAACGATTTCCCCTCTAGTTCAACGCTCTCTAGTTCAACGCTCTCTAGTTCAGCGCTCTCTCGGTCAGCTCTTTCGAGCATCTTTTGCAGCACCCGGGATACCGCAACAAAGCCAAACGTAGCAGTGACACAGGTAGACGCACCAAAACCGCCACTGCAATCAAGACGGGTATTACCTTCCGCAACCGACTTCATCTGACAGACACTGCCATCCGCCTGAGGATAAACCAATTGTTCAGTAGAATAGACACAATCAACCGCAAACCGCCGGCCGCTCTTACTGAAGTTGTAATAGCGGCGCAACAGTGAACGGGTTTTAGCCGCCAGAGGATCATGGTTAGTTTTGCTCAGATCGACGATATTAATCTGCGTAGGGTCTGTTTGCCCTCCCGCCCCCCCGACGGTGATAATCGGAATTTTATTACGCTTGCAGTGCGCAATCAGAGCCGCTTTCTCTTTCACGCTATCAATACAATCGATCACATAGTTGAACCGACGTCCGATCAGCTGGGGAATATTTTCCAGAGTGATGAAGTCATCAACGATCTCAACCTGGCACTCAGGGTTTATATGGCGTATCCGTTCTGCCATCACCTCTGTTTTTGGCTCACCAATCGTGCTATCCAGAGCATGTATCTGCCGATTGGTGTTGGTAACACAGATATCATCCAGATCGATCAGGGTGATATTACCAATGGCTGAACGTGCCAGCGCTTCAGCAGCCCAGGAACCCACACCACCTATACCGATCACACAGATATGGGACTGGCGGAACAGCTCAGCTCCGGTTAGGCCATACAACCTCTGAGTACCACCAAATCGCTGATTAAAAGAGTCGTTCATATAAAAAAAAAGGCCTTAAAAGTCGTCTTCTGTGAGTTCGGTCAGCACAACGTTTTCGCAGCGTTCACACTCACCTTCAATAAAAATAACCCCCTTATGGAGGTATTCCCGCGGATTTTTCATTCCCAGGTTGGCTTCCTGACAGTTATCACACCAGGTTTCCTGAAGAAACGCCTGCTGCTCTTCCTCACTACGGGCATGGAAATCCCGTTCGGTTCGGTCATCTTTCATTGAAACACTCTTATTACGGTTGGGTCATGTTACGCTTTTGGCCAGGCAAGACTGCCGGGCGGTTTCCAGCTTTCAAGCTGCTGTTTTACAGCATCCTGAAGAAACAGCTCACCAATATCCGGATCACACAGATACTCTCGTCGCTCACCTTGCCAGTCAAATGCCAAACACCAGGCGTGCAGATACCCCCGGTCGGCAGATTGCTCTGATGCGCTATGGTAACGCTGATCGCCGATAATAGCCGCGCCGACACTCTTCAGGGCAACGCGTAACTGATGAGTTTTGCCGGTTAAAGGGCGCAGCAAAAACAGACGCAGCCCGGGCGATGCTGCGCAACTGAAAAAACGGGTCACGGCGGGATTGCTCATACCGGTGGTCAACTTCCAGCTGCCTCTGCGGCTGCGTTCCATATCACCTTTAATCAGCCCCTGCTTTTTACGGGGCTTTTGATCGGACAACGCAATGTAGTATTTTTCTACCGTTCGTAGCTGAAACTGCTGGGAAAGAATAGAGGCGGCCTGTGCATGACGCCCCAGTAATAATAAACCTGAGGTCATTTTATCCAGACGGTGAACCAGATACAGAGGGCCACAACTCAGGTCAGTAGCGATCTGTTGTAAAAGGCCAGTCTCCGCCTCATCACGATGTACGGAGACTCCCGGTGCCTTATTAATAATCAGATAATCGTCTGTCTGAACGACCAGTGAGTACCCCTTCATAGCGCCGCTATCCACTTTAGAAAAGCGACACATACGCCCGCAGTGAGTGTCCATGCCAGTACAACCCGGTTAGCCGTCGGGTAACCCAGTGCGCTTCAGCATTGCTGCCTTCAATAGTCAGCACTGCAACAGTCTGTTCAGGAAGATCACCCGACATAATGCTCAACTCATCTACTTCAGCATAATGAGATAACATCTCTCTTAAGTCCTTTTCAGACACGTCCGATGTAAAACCTGCCAGAATAATATTCATAGTCCGCCGTATTAAGGGGTCATTTAAATGGATTAAAGACCCAGAACCTGTTTAACAAATGGAATTGTCACTTTACGCTTGGCACTCAGCGATGCTGAGTCAAGTTTATCCAGCAACTCAAACAGGTCAGCCATACTGCGACTGGCCCGGTGGATCAAAAACCAGGCAACCTCTTCACTAATGGTAAAACCACGCCCACGTGCACGCAATTGCAACGCGCGCACCTTGCCTTCATCGTCCAGATTATGCACCTGAAACACCATCCCCCAGCTCAGGCGCGAAGCCAGATCAGGCAGATTGAGGTTTAATTGTCTGGGGGCGCGGTCACCGGCTACCAGCAATCGGTTATTTTCAGCGCGTATACGATTGAAAAAGTGGAATATTCCCTCTTCCCACTGTTTATTACCCGCAATAATCTGAATATGGTCAAGACAGACCAGATCAAGATGCTCCATGCCTTCGAGCACACCTGGCCCCATATCAAGCAGTTCATCCAGGGGCAGGTAAACAGCGGTGCGGCCAACCGGGTCAGAGGCGTGACAAACCGCCTGCAACAGATGGGAGCAACCACTATCACTGTTACCCCAGATGTATAAATATTGCTCCCCTTCACCCTGGGCAGCCTGATCCAGCGTGTTGCACAGCAACTCATTCCCCTGGCAAAGGAAATTCTCAAATCGGGCATCATCCCGCAGAGTGATACCCAGGGGTATCTGAAAGGGCTCAGGACTACTCATCTATCAATATATATATGGCCTGCAGTTGGACACCGGGCCTTTTCTCATCGTTTAAAGTTTCTGGATTTTTAAGCTTTGCGGTACAGCTTAAACTCACTATTTTCTCAGCGCCGGACATTAAATCGCTGCATCATCTGTATACACACTGCTCAGCAGTCATAAAGTTTACTACTTTTGTATCCCTGATGCAGATGTCGAAGGAGCACCATAATAACGGCAGCAACGGGAAGTGCAATCAAAATCCCGACAAAACCGAACAGCTGTCCACCCGCCATGATGGCGAATATTACCGCCACGGGATGCAGCCCGATTCGGTCCCCTACTAAAAGGGGCGTCAGCACCATCCCTTCCAGTGCCTGACCTATGGCAAATACCACACCAACCCATGCCAGCATCGTCAGATCATTAAATTGCAGCATTGCAGCAACACCTGCCGCTACAATACCGACAATAAACCCCATATAGGGCACAATACTGGCCAGACCTGCCAGCATACCTACTAGTAAGGCCAGGTCCAGACCAACGCTCCAGAGTCCGAGGGAGTAGATCACCCCAAGCGCCAGCATGACCAGCAATTGCCCCTTAATGAAGGCACCCAGAACCTCATCACATTCCTGAGCCCAGAGGGTTACCTTTTTTTCCACATTCCGCGGCAACAGGAAACCTATTTTATCCATCATCACGTCCCAGTCGCGTAACAGATAAAACATCACCACAGGAATCAGCACCAGATTAGCCACCCAGGCAGCCACTGCCAATCCTGACTGACCGACACTGCTGAACAGCCCTTTAACCAGACTACCGGTCTGTTGCCAATGACCACTCATGAGCTCTTTCAGGCTTTGCAGATCAAACCCGGCAAGCGATATGCCAATATTCTCTTCCACCCAGGGGATCCACACAGTCTCAACCATGGTAAGCACCTGGGGCACCATTTTAACCATCACCTGCAGCTGCGAACCTAGTTTCGGTAACAGCCAGACCACCAGCAACAGCAACACGGAGGTCATCATCAAAAACACCACAACCACAGAAAACGTCCGGCTTAGCCCCCTCGCTTCCAGCCTGTCGGCCAAAGGATCGGTGAGATAAGCCAGTAGTGCGGCAACGATAAAAGGCGATAAAATCGGCTGCAACAGGTAGAGCAGAAACCCTAAAACCAGTGTAAAAATAAGAAAAAACCACCGCTGCGAATCGCTCATAAGCACTCCCTTTCGACCACTCTTTGATTCACTGTTCCTGCTGCCAGCGATATGAATATACCGTTTCAGCATTACCGCTGCTAAAACGGGGTGTTGGCGACATACGCTGATTCAGGCGAACTGCCTGCTCAAGCGCCTGCACCCCTCCCTGAAGCTCGACCCGGAACAATACCCGGTCGGCATCAACACCACTGACGCGCACCGCCTCGACCGGAGGTAACTGACGCAGATAATCCACTAACTGCAGATAATCTTCTATTTCGACTATATTAGCGACTTCAAGTTGCAATCCTGTTTCGACGTAATTAAAACGGGAAGCCCCCAGGGAGGCCAGAGCAAAATCAGCCGATTCATTGATGACCTGCTTTAACTGCTCTGACAACGAACCGGACGGCGTCATCGAACGGGCTTGCCCCTCTTTTAGCAGCAGCCACTCTGTTTGCCAGCCACCGCCATTGCCCTGCAACAGCCGCCCAACCAGAATGCCGTCGGGCTGGTATCGCTCAGAGGCTTGCTGAATCGGTTCACGAAAAAAGCCCCACAGATCACTGACATCGAGCGCATTCTGATCATTAAGATCCAACAAAGGCAGACTCAGGGGCAAGCCCCGCAGATCGGCCTGCTGCAGCAGCTCAGTATAAATCTGGCTCTCCTGTGAGACAAAATCACGGGCAGCTGCGCCCCGTTGCTGAGCCAGCCATACCAACAATACTGGACGGGCATGGCCGATTGCTCTCATACCTGATTGCTGCAACAACTGATCGATCAGCACCGGATCGAACTCCAGCAGCAACCGCTGCCCCAGCACTTCCCGACCATCGCCTGCGGCTACCGGAATCTGAGTGGCCTGATAACCAAACTGATTCAGCCAGGCCGATGGCTGTTGTAACGCATTCACCACCGCAGGCTTGTTAACCACATTGCTACGACCGGATACTTTAATCAGCACCGCTCTCAGACCTGCTTGCAACTGATCGACACCCGGCTGAGCCAGCTGCTCCGGCACCAGCATCTCTGCGGTATAGAGTCCTTTGACAGTAGCAGCCTGCGCCAGGCCGCATACACCGGTTAATAACAACACCAGCAGACAGTTACAAAGATTGCGCATCATGATCGTTTTCATACCCTGTTTTACTCCCAGGACAGCAACCCTGGCAGTCTGAAAAAAATGTCCTTTAAAACGGCATAAACTTTAACACACAATAGCCGCCCCACCATCAACCTGATAGAATATGCGTCAAATTTTTTCCTATCAGTAATCAGCCCGAACAGGTTCACACATACTATGTCTGCAACTGACAATAACACTCCTATCAGCTACAAAGACGCTGGTGTCGATATCGACGCTGGTAACGCACTGGTTGATCGTATTAAAGGCGTTGCTAAACGCACCGCACGCCCTGAAGTTATGGGCGGCCTGGGTGGCTTTGGCGCCCTGTGCGAAATCCCTGAGGGCTATAAAAAGCCTGTTCTGGTATCCGGCACCGACGGCGTAGGCACCAAATTACGTCTGGCAATGGATCTGAATAAACACGATACCATCGGTATCGACCTGGTAGCGATGTGCGTCAACGACCTGATTGTCGCCGGAGCAGAACCACTGTTCTTCCTTGACTACTATGCTACAGGCAAGCTGAATATCGACATCGCCGCTGATGTTGTAACCGGCATCGGCGCTGGCTGCGAGTTAGCCGGAGCGGCTCTGGTTGGCGGTGAAACCGCTGAAATGCCGGGCATGTATGAAGGCGAAGATTACGATCTGGCAGGTTTCTGTGTCGGCGTAGTGGAAAAAGATGAGATTATTGATGGGTCTAAAGTCAGCGTCGGCGACAAACTTATTGCACTGCCCTCTTCCGGCCCACACTCAAACGGTTACTCACTGATCCGCAAAATCATCGAAGTGCGCAATGCTGACCTGAGTGGCACCGTTGATGGCAAACCACTGACTGAAGCCCTGATGGAACCAACCCGGATCTACGTCAAGCCGGTGCTGGAGCTTATTAAGAAAAGCCAGGTGAATGCGCTGTCGCATATTACCGGTGGTGGCCTGCTGGAAAACATTCCACGAGTGCTGCCGCAGAGCGCTAAAGCCGTTATTGATATTAACAGCTGGCAGATGCCTGAAGTATTCCGCTGGATTCAGACACTGGGCAATGTGGATTCACGCGAGATGTATCGCACCTTGAACTGTGGTATCGGCATGGTTATTGTAGTGCCTGCTGACACAGCTAACGCTGCGCTACAGATTTTGAAAGATGCTGGCGAAGCCCCGTTTATTGTCGGTGAGATCGCTGCAGCGTCTGCTGGCGAAGAACAGGTACAGCTGCTGGGCCTGGAGGCCTGATAATGGCGGAAAAAAGCATTGTTGTTCTGATCTCCGGCAGCGGTTCAAACCTGCAGGCGATCATTGATGCTATCGCGAGCGGCCAGATTAATGGCCGCATCGCTGCCGTTCTCAGCAATAAAGAGGACGCTTTTGGCCTTGAACGCGCCAGAGCAGCCGGCATTTCTGAGATTGTTATCAGTCACCAGAACTATGACAGCCGCGAGCGCTTTGATGCGGCAATGGTCGATGCGATCGATGCCCACAATCCAGACCTTATCGTTCTGGCCGGCTTTATGCGCATTCTCTCTGCCGTTTTTGTACGTCACTACCGGGGGCGGATGTTTAACATCCACCCATCCCTGCTGCCGAAATATAAAGGCCTGCACACCCATCAGCGAGCGCTGGAGGCAGGTGACTCACGGCATGGATGCACTGTCCACTTTGTCACCGAAGAGCTGGATGGAGGGCCACTGGCACTGCAGGCACCGATCGATATCCTCGCAACGGATACGACTGAGAGCCTGCAACAGCGAGTTCACAGTTTTGAGCATAAGATCTACCCACTTGCTGTTGAGTGGTTCTGTGCTGATCGTCTAAAACTTTCTGTTTCAGGATCAGTTCAGCTGGACGGGACTACTCTGGCACCTGAAGGATACCAATTCACTCAGGAGTAAACTGATGCGTATCAGCACACTACTTATCTCAGCATTACTGCTCGTTTCATCGCTGCCTGGACACGCGAGTGAGTTATTAAGACCCTATAAAGCCATCTACAAAGCCCAGTGGGACATGGGTATCTCATTCGGTGGAGATGCAATAGGACAGCTGCAGCGTAAAGGTGATCGCTGGATAACATCCCTCAGTGCTGAAGCACTGATAGCCAAAGTGCATGAATTCTCTGAGTTCACCGTTAAAGATCAGACCATCCAACCTCAGCATTATGAATATCACCGCAAGGTTATCGGCAGCAATAAAGATGCGGTGCTGCAATTTAACTGGAACACCGGCACCGTGCTGAACGACGTCGCCAAAAAACCCTGGACCATGGATGTGACGGAAGGCACCCAGGACAATCTCAGCTATCAGATACAGTTGCGACTGGACCTTGCTGCAGGCAAGACTGAACTTAGCTATCAGGTTGCTGACGGCGGCAAGATCAAAACCTATCCGTTCATTATCGTCGGCACTGAGACCGTGACAACGGCTCTTGGCTCTTTTGAAGCGGTAAAAATACAACGCGACCGCGGTCCGGACAGCAAACGCGAAACCTTCATCTGGTGCGCGCCTGAACTCGACTTCATGGTCGTCAAACTACAACAAGTTGAAAAAAGCGGCAAAGAGTACAGCCTGCTAATCGACAAACTGGAATTTATGGACCCCTGATGAACCCATACGAACAACAGGCCGAATCAATCTATAACCGTCTGCTCGAAATGGAAGTCAGTGCAGATCCGAACCAACTGTTTCTCTGTAGTTACCTGCTGGGTCACATTAGTCTGGTGAGCGCCGAACAGGGCGACAACGAACTGCAGTTCAACCAGCGGGTAGAACACAGCCTGGACGATGCCTTTAAGATAGATAAGCTCAGTGATGATGATGTCAGCGATATCCGTTCACTCTGGCTCCAACTTAGCGAGACTGCCAAATGAATTTTGAAAAAGAGGGTATCGTATCGGTCTGGTACTCAACGACTGACTACTCCAGCATTCCGGACAGCTATTTTGAAGAGGATGAAGAGGGACTCGATCGCTGGGCAAAAAACTTCGAAATCAGCGAATATGACCCGGAAAACCTTGAAACTAATGGTGTTGATACAGGTAAAGCAGCAGTGCTCGACATTATCGGCCCCTGCTCATGGTCGTACTCATACGGCGCTGCGGTGATCAAAAAGATTGAAAAGCTCGGCGACACTCAGATCAGCTGGCTGATACTTGTGTTCGATTTCGAATACCGCGCTAAAAAGACCCATATTTTTGAAGATGAATATGTGCACTTTGTCGGCTGCTTTCCATACGATATGGATGCGGGCAATTTAGAATAAACAGATCTTGATATTTAAAGAACAGACAATAGACTGACGGCACCTCTACTCCAGCGACGAGTAGAGCGACCGCCCCCCGACGTTAGGGATTAAGGTCTTATACAGCGATAATGATGCGCCCCTGACGAAGTCCATTTTACTCACCAGCGAAAATCAGCCAGACGAATCTTGCCATTCAGTACAGCAACACCCTCCTCCTGCAGCAACTTAACCTGCCTGTGATACCCCTCACTACCAACCGGCAGAGATATTCTGCCACTCGCATTAATCACCCGAAACCAGGGCAAGCGACTACCTTCAGGTAACTGACTGAGACAGCGCCCAACGAGCCTGGCAGCACCGGGCACTCCAGCCAGCTCAGCGACCTGCCCATAGGTTGCAACTTTGCCGACAGGGATAGCAGCCACTACCTGCCAGATCATTTCATAAGCGGGATTCTGTGCCACACACAAGTCTCATCAAAAAGATCAATATAGTGGATAACAGGAACAGCGGGAAGCCTGCAACAGTATACGGGGAATAAAAGAGGCTGAAAGAGAGACATGAAAGAGATCAGTGAAAACTTTTCGATTAAAAAACAAAAAGGGGCCTGGCATAAACCAGGCCCCTTGATGAGCGAAGAATATAACGATGAATAGCTGCTACGATGAGGGGAACACTGCAACAACCCTTTCGCTCGCAGTTACAGACCAGTACTTTCTGTTGCAGCTGCATAAGATAAGCAGCAACTGACAGCAAACCAAATCAGAGAACAGCCAGAAGGGGAAATGAGCTTTGAAACTCTGATACACTGATCTAAAACATAAATTTAGTATAGTCGAATCTGATAAGTGTAAAGCCAAAATGCCTAAATTTTGCTCAATTGTCTCCAGCAGCATACTAACTCTATTACTTGCCACTGCAGCTGCTCAGGCTTCACCGCCACCGATTCCTGCCTTTGACCCACAAGGAATAATGCAGTGGGAAAACGAGAGCTTTGTCGGAGAGACCCGTTACACACTGATCTCTGAAGGCGAAAACCTGTTGCTTGAAGCCCGCTCTGACAGCTCAGCATCCGGACTTTATTATAAAAAAACCATCACCATCAACAGCAAAACTAACCTCAGCTGGCGTTGGAAAATCAGTAAGACATGGCCATCAGCAACGGAAACCACTAAAGCCGGTGACGACTTTCCGGTACGCATCTATATCATTGTCTCAGATGGCCCTTTTTTCTGGCAAAAACGCACGCTGGTCTATGTCTGGTCTAATAATCAACCTATTGACTCCCGCTGGCCTAACCCCTTTACCGACAAAGCACAGATGTGGGCGGTCGACAGCGGTAACGACCTCGCAGGTCAGTGGACTAAGCACATGCGCAATCTGCAGAACGACCTGAAAACAGCTTTTGGCAAAACCTACACAGAGATTGAAGCAATTGCCATCATGACCGATAGCGATAATGGCGGTACAAACTTTTTAAGCTGGTATGATGATATAGAGTTAACAGAGGCGAGATAGGGTCACTGCAAAGCTCTCCAATAAAAAACGGGCTTTTATTCGACAATAGGCGTATAATTTCGCGTTTTACAATTCCATTCCTTCCGGTACCTTCAAATATGTCAGACACACAAGTCGCATTCAGCGACCTTGATCTCCCCTCTTCCGTTCTTAAATCCATTATTGAGCTTGGCTATGAAACACCATCCCCCATTCAGGCAGCGTGCATTCCGCTTCTGCTGAAGGGTCAGGATGTTCTGGGGATGGCGCAAACAGGTACCGGTAAAACTGCTGCATTTGCCTTACCCCTGCTTAGCCGTATCGACCTGAAACTAAATAAGCCTCAGGTTCTGGTGCTTGCACCAACACGCGAATTGGCCGTTCAGGTGGCTGAAGCGTTCCAGGCTTACGCACGTCATATTCCTGGTTTTCATGTATTGCCTATCTATGGCGGTCAGAGTTACACCCTGCAGCTTAAACAACTGCGTCGTGGACCACACGTTGTCGTAGGTACTCCAGGACGGGTCATGGATCACCTGGATCGTGGCACCCTGGTTCTCGATGAACTGAAAGCAATGGTGCTAGACGAAGCAGACGAAATGCTGCGCATGGGCTTTATCGATGATGTTGAAACCATCATGGCTAAAACGCCTGCTGAGCGCCAGACTGCTCTGTTCTCTGCAACAATGCCAGAACAGATCCGCCGCATCACCAAGCGTTATATGCGTGATCCACAAGAGATCAAGATCGCATCCAAAACCACCACCATGGAAAATATCGACCAGCGCTGCTGGATCGTTTCCGGTGTTAATAAACTGGATGCGCTGGTTCGGATTCTGGAAACGGAAGATTGTGGTGGTATTATCATCTTCGCCCGCACCAAGACTGCCACGACCGAAATCGCCGAAAAGCTCGAAGCACGTGGCTATGCCGCTGCGGCCCTGAATGGCGACATGAACCAGCAACTGCGTGAGCGCACCGTGCAGCGCCTGAAAGATGCCAAACTGGACATTCTGGTTGCCACCGATGTTGCAGCACGTGGACTGGATGTAGAACGCGTGGGTATGGTTATCAACTACGATATCCCATACGACACCGAAGCCTACGTCCACCGTATCGGCCGTACCGGTCGTGCTGGTCGTGACGGCAAGGCAATTCTGTTCGTTGCTCCCCGTGAACGCCGCCTGCTGAAGCAGATCGAACAGGCTACCCGCCAGCCGATCAAGCAGATGGATCTTCCTTCCCGGGACATGGTACAGAATAAGCGTCTGGAATCATTCCGCGAACAGATCACTACAATCTTCAATGATGAAGATATGGCTGTTTACCGTGAGCTGATCGATCAGCTGGCTGTGGATACTGAACTGGAAACACTGGATCTGGCATCAGCCCTGCTCTACATGGCACAAAAAGAGAAGCCTCTTATCCTGCCACCAGAACCAGAATTCAAGCCTCGTCGCGACAAAGATAGCGACCGCGACAGTGACCGGGATAGTGACCGGGGCGCTAAACGCGAGCGGATCAACTATGCTGATCTGGATGTCTACCGTATGGAAGTCGGTCGCAATGATGGCGTACAGGTTAAAAACATCGTCGGCGCTATCGCTAACGAAGCAGACATCAACAGTCGCCATATCGGTGATATCCGTCTGTTTGATGACTACAGCACCGTTCAGCTGCCAAAAGGCATGCCTGTCGAGGTTCTGCAGCAACTGAAAGGCGTATTTATCTGCCGCAAGAAGATTGATATCAGTCTTATGGAAGGCGAAATTGCCCGTCCGGCTCCACGCAAACCACGTACGGAGTTCAAAGGTAAAGGACGCAATGAACGCGGCAGCAGTGATCGCGGAGCTCCGCGCAAGCCACGCCCACGTCGCGACGCGTAAACCGCTTAGCAGAAATAGATCAAAGAGAGCTTCAGGCTCTCTTTTTTTATTTTCCGATACACAATATCACTAACCACCTGAAAGTTACCCCTTTAACTCAGACTTGATCCAGCCCACTAGATAATCCTCCTACTCATCAGTATCCTATACTGATGCAACATACAATTGTCGCCATAGATCTGAACAGACACTAAAACGTATAGCGAACAAGATAACTCTGGCTGAAGGAAATAAGTTATGAAAAAGTTGATCACTCTGGTTTCCGCACTAACTATTATCACCGCTTTACCTGCCTTTGCAGAAGATCACACTAAAACTGAGATCACCCCTGATTATATTGCTGGTTTCCTTGCGGGAGCAGATCTTACTGATGGCGCGATTATTGACAACATCAACTCAGACAATGAAAGTGATTTTATCCAGCGTGCTTACCGCACCCGCCTAGGCAAAGAGCATCCAAGTGAGCAGCCAACTTATCTGGCAGGCTTCTGTATTCCTGAAGGGATTAGCGAAGACACGTTGATCAGCAATATCAGTGCTCAACTGAAAACAACCACCATGCCCGTCAACACTCAAAGAGACACGATTGTTTACAGCGCAATCAAGACACTTTACCCCTGCAAAAAATAGAACACAGCACTGACCAATCAAAACGCGCATAACGCAATAGTAGTGTTATTTCTGGTGGCTGGAGGGAATATAAACAGGAGCGTAAACCGGATCTTAAACGGAAACTACGTGTAGGCTAGCTGGCAAATATTAAGCAAGCATCTCGGCCTATTATTGCCCCTGCTGGCGAATTGATGTGTAGGATTCCCCAGACCGACCGTTAAAATGAAAGCCAGCGACCTACCTTCCGGCCTTAACCTTAATCACATCATTGGCGTCGCCTTTATGGGGGGTATCGGCTTTACCATGTCAATTTTTAGGCTTTGCCCAACCTCCTGATGGCTTAGACAGGCATCCTGTTCGCCTCAGTAATATCAGGCCTGATCGGTTTTAGCTGGCTGCACTGTAAATCACCCAAATCTGATTGATCACGCAATTCTTTTGGACAGATTAAAGAGAGCCTGATGACTCCCTTTATCTATTACAAAACCGCTTTACCCGAAGATCCGCTTCAGCAACATTCTCAACAACGCGACCACGCCCGAATTCGAACGATCTCCTCTGCCTCTATCTGCAAAGACTGAAGAAACTCCTGATGCGCTTCAGGCTCCAGTGTTTCAAACTGGATGTGCCAGTTATGCATATCATCATCACTTAGCCCTGCGGCGCTCATGATCTCTGTCCAGCGCTCTTTCGTCACCATACTATTCTCCTCAGTGTCTGGCTGTTTCATAAATTTAAGAATCGCCATCTGCTGCTGGTGAAGCCGCTCTATCTCTGCCTGTAGACGCTGCAACTGATCCTGCAGAATTCGCTTCTGCTCACCGTTTCCATCCAACAACCGCGCTATCTCCGAAACAGGAACGCCCAGTGCCCGGTAGCTCACTATCTGCGATAGCCGGGACAACGCCTTGTCGCCATAAAGCCGATAGCCATTGCGATCCCTCTTAACGGGGCGCAACAATCCTTCCCGCTCATAATAGAGAATAGTCGTCCGCGAAAGATTGAACTTTTTAGCCAGTAAAGAAATAGTCAGCACATCAACACCTCAGTCACGATTCACAGGTAGCCTAAGGGCATCACCTGTAGACAGGTCAAGAGACTTTCTGTAGCACGCCAGAAATAAATTGAACCATTTCACCTGCCAGCCCTATTTATCTGGATAAAAATCAATTTTGTTCAATATCTTGCTCATCGGCAACGGCATACTCAGCTCTTTTCGTTCAGGAGAACATCATGAGCCTGTCTATAATTTTATCCATGTCGACCTTTGCGCTGGCTGCATCTATCTCACCCGGGCCGGTGAACCTTGTCTGCCTTAGTTGCGGCACAAGATACACCATCTCCACAGGACTAGTATTTGTCACCGGTGCTACTCTCGGCTTTATCGCTTTATTTATCGCTATCGGGCTTGGCCTCTATACTACTCTTGAAGCAATCCCTGCTTTAAATAGTATACTGCGCTGGGGCGGGGTAATTTTCCTACTTTATCTGAGCTTTAAACTTGCCGTTTTTGACGGAAAATTGTCAGAAAACCAGTCAGATCAGGCTCCGAGCCTTATAACCGGTGCGATGATGCAGTGGCTCAACCCTAAAGCCTGGCTCGCCTCAGCCTCAGGAATAGGCGCATATACCAACGGTAACGATATTCAGCAGGTTCTTCTGTTTGCAGCTATTTATCTGCCTATCTGTTGGCTGTCTCTGGGGAGCTGGGTTTATGCCGGCGCGTTCTTACAGCGCTATGTAAACCAGCCATCAATACTGAAAGTAATCAACCGGATACTGGCAGCACTACTTGTGCTGAGCGCTGTTTACCTTATTGCTAAGTAAAGATTGCCGGTACTGGTTTGGGGTTGCGGCGACTACTCGCTTGAAAGTACGCTGAAAATGCGGCTGATCGGTAAAGCCCGTCGTCAATGCAACGTCAACAATTGAGCTGCCTTGCTTCAACGCCGCCTGCCCCTGCTGAATCCGTCGATTGATCTGATAGGCATGGGGCGTAAGACAGAAATACTGCTTAAATGATCGGATAAGATGACCGGAGCTGTAACCGGTGCGAAGACACATCTCCTCAAGTGCAACCTCTACTGCCGCATTCTCATCAAGATAGTCAGCAAGATCCCTGAGCACTACCGGCACTTTCTCTAGCGGCAAAGAACGCTTATCAGCAAGACACCTCATCAAGCCTGAAAGATATTCAATCACAGCGCTTTGCTTCTCTGACAGACCCACCTCAGAGTTCAGCAAGCAGGACGCGACCTGACTATACCCATCATAAAAACGCGACTCAGAGACGACTGCAGTGCCAATATCTTCCCACACAGGCTCATCGAGGAAACCGAGCTGATAGCGCAGAGCCGTCAACCACTCAGCATCGATATAGAGCATCAGGTAAGCCCAGGGCTGATTATCGATAGGGTTACAGGCGTGGACCCAGCCAGGATTCATAAGCACCAGATCTCCGGCAGCAACCTGGCATCGATCATCACGATAGCAAAAAGTGCTTTGGCCTGCGGTAATAGCGCCGATAGACCATTGCGCATGGCTATGAGGTGCATAGCATACCTCCCGCCCATCAGAGACCATACGCAGCTCAACATGCGGCATTCGCGAATCACGCCAAAAAACAGGCTTAGATCTACCCATACAATCGCTATTATCTGACAATATTTTATACCTCTGGCCTGCCTGAAATCTCAGTACACCCGATAACGATTCAACTAGCTTTCCAGCGGGATAAGCAGATCACCGACCCTTATAACCCCTGACTCAAGAATCCGCGCGCAAACCCCGCCATATCCGAGCATAGCGGCGGTACCACCCTGCCCCAACGCCTGATCCATCCGCACACAGGGATGACACAGAGCCGTGGCCTCAAACCGTGCTGCGCCAATACTAAACTGCTGATGTCTTAATGCGTTAAGATTGATGCCACTGACCACCAGATTGCGCCGCAGAATCGCTGGATCAATCTGTTCAATTCCAGTGTAGGCTTCGATCATCTGGATAAACTCAGCAGAGATCAGCGTAACCTGCCGGGCAGATCCCGGAGTTTTACTACAGCGGTGATCACCTTCCAGTCCCAATCCCGCCAACGCTTCAACAGAATCGACAATATGCAGATCCTCTTTACGCTTTGGCCGCAAACCAATCCACTCGAGCTTGCCGGGCTTAAGATCCTTAAGATAACGGGCAAATAGTTGTTTCTGTGTCATAACGATTAAAAAATCCCATCACCCTGCTGGTCAATCATCTGCTTCGCTTTACGGATCATCTCCTCGGCACAGCTATCACTGGATGACAACATATCTGCGCGGATATAACGATGACTCTGCTCCCCCTTGGTAATCAGACCATTCACTCGATAGCCGCCATCTTCACGAATCGGCGCGGGCGTAATGGTAAAGCCCTGATACTCTTCAGACGGGAGCGCTTCAGGCTCTTTAGGGCCGCTTTCAGCAGAGGCAAATATTGATTTAATAGATGAAAACAGACTCATAACAACTCCTTAAGAATATAGGCATCCAGAATACCCGCAGAACTAACGTTAACTCAATCCGCAGACACAAAAAAACCGCCCTAAGGCGGTTTTTTTAATCTAGCGACTAGTAAGTGACGAAGTCACGTCTAGCCACTGGAATAATCGCTAAGCGATTATTCCCAACCCGTCACTTCGCGCAGACCGTCAGCGATCTGAGCCAGTGAGCGAACAGTCTTAACGCCTGCAGCTTCAAGTGCAGCAAACTTCTCGTCTGCAGTACCCTTACCACCAGAGATGATCGCACCAGCGTGACCCATACGCTTACCCGCAGGTGCAGTAACACCGGCAATGTAAGACACAACAGGCTTAGTTACGTTCGCTTTGATGTACGCTGCAGCTTCTTCTTCAGCAGAACCACCGATCTCACCGATCATAACGATCGCTTCAGTCTGTGGATCGTTCTGGAACAGTTCCAGAATATCGATGAAGTTAGAACCCGGAATTGGGTCACCACCAATACCAACACAGGTAGACTGACCGAAGCCTGCATCTGTAGTCTGCTTAACTGCTTCATAAGTCAGTGTTCCGGAACGGGACACGATACCGACTTTACCTGGCAGGTGAATGTGACCCGGCATGATACCGATCTTACACTCTCCCGGAGTGATAACACCCGGGCAGTTTGGTCCGATCAGACGAACGCCCAGATTGTCACAGACAACTTTACACTCAAGCATATCCATAACCGGAATGTGCTCAGTGATACATACGATCAGCTTGATACCGCTGTTCGCAGCTTCCAGGATAGAATCCTTACAGAAAGCAGCAGGTACGTAGATAACAGAAGCATCAGCGCCAGTAACTTCAACCGCTTCAGCAACAGTATTGAATACTGGCAGGCCCAGATGTTCAGTACCGCCTTTACCCGGCGTAACACCACCAACCATCTGAGTGCCGTATGCGATAGCCTGTTCAGAGTGGAAGGTACCCTGACCACCAGTGAAACCCTGACAGATTACTTTGGTGTCTTTATTAATCAGAACGGACATTATTATTTACCCTCCGCTGCTTTCACTGCTTGCACAGCTGCATCAGTCAGACTGGTAGCGGCGATGATAGCCAGACCAGATTCAGACAATAGCTTAGAGCCCAGCTCAGCATTGTTACCTTCCAGACGCACCACAACAGGCACTTCTACGCCTACCTCTTTAACCGCACCAATGATACCTTCAGCAATCAGGTCGCAACGTACAATCCCGCCGAAGATGTTAACCAGTACCGCTTTAACCTTGCTATCTTCAAGGATGATCTTGAATGCTTCGGTTACACGCTCTTTAGTCGCGCCGCCGCCAACGTCAAGGAAGTTAGCCGGGAAGCCACCGTGCAGAGAGACGATATCCATCGTACCCATCGCCAGGCCTGCACCGTTAACCATGCAGCCAATGCTGCCATCCAGCGCTACGTAGTTCAGTTCCCACTCAGCCGCGCGTGCTTCACGCTCGTCTTCCTGAGACGGATCCTGCATCGCCTGAAGGTCTTTATGACGGTAAACAGAGTTACCATCGATCGCTACTTTAGCATCCAGACAGTGCAGGTTGCCTTCGGTAGTGATAACCAGAGGGTTAATTTCCAGCAGCGCAAGATCTTTCTCTTTAAACATCTTAGCCAGACCCAGAAAGATCTGAGTAAACTGCTTGATCTGAACACCTTCCAGACCCAGTTTGAATGCCAGTTCGCGAGCCTGGTAAGGCTGCGCACCGGTCACCGGATCAATGGTGGCTTTCAGAATTTTTTCTGGAGACTCTTCCGCAACTTTCTCGATCTCAACACCACCTTCGGTGGATGCCATGAATACGATACGACGAGAAGAACGGTCAACAACCGCACCCAGATACAGCTCGTTAGCAATATCGGTACAGTCTTCTACCAGAATTTTGGAGACAGGCTGACCATTTGCATCAGTCTGATAGGTCACCAGGTTTTTACCCAGCCACTTAGCTGCGAATGCCTGAGCTTCAGCAGGAGAGTCAACCAGCTTAACGCCACCAGCTTTACCACGTCCACCCGCGTGAACCTGAGTTTTAACAACCCACTTATCACCGCCAATTTTCTCGGCAGCTGCAGCAGCAGCTTCCGGAGTATCCACCGCGATTCCTTTAGAAACCGGCAGACCATATTCGGCAAACAGTTGTTTGCCCTGGTACTCATGAAGATTCATGCTCTAATCCGTCGTCTTTATCACACTTATCAGGAACCTGCAAAACGATATAAGAGAGAGTATCTTTTCACAGCCCAATTGCTTCAGGTGACAGTGTTTCACCCTCAACAATAATCGACCGGGTCACCCCGGTCGAAATTTCAAACTATTGTACAGCGATTAACGCTTTTTGCGATTAGCCATATGGATAGCATGACCATCAACCGCCAGCGCAGCTTCGTGCACTGCTTCAGATACCGTTGGGTGAGCAAACACCGTCAACTGCAGATCTTCAGCGGTAGAGCCAAACTCCATCGCGATAGCTGCCTGAGCAATCAGCTCAGATGCGATACCGCCAACCATATGCACACCCAGGATCCGATCAGTCGCTTCATCAGCAATCATCTTCACGAAACCATCGGTATCATCAGCAGCCATAGCACGACCAGAGGCTGCAAATGGGAATTTACCCACTTTGATAGCAACACCAGCAGCTTTCAGCTCTTTCTCAGTCTTACCAACCCACGCCAGTTCCGGGTGAGTGTAGATGATGCTTGGAATAACATCGTAGTTCAGCTGCGCATGATGGCCGGCAATAATATCAGCAACCATAATGCCCTCTTCAGACGCTTTATGCGCCAGCATAGGACCACGCACAGAGTCACCCACAGCGAAAACGCCAGGCGCTTCAGTACGGCATTGGCCGTCAACAAAGATAAAGCCGCGCTCATCCAGCTTAACGCCGGAATCATCCGCCAACAGACCCTGAGTCTGTGGACGACGACCCACCGCAACGATCAGCTTATCGACAACCAGCTCTTTGTCACCTTCAGCGTCGGTATACTTCAGGGTAACTTCGCTACCGTTAACTTCAGTACCGGTGCAACGGGCACCCAGCTTGATGTCCAGATTCTGCTTTTTGAAGATCTTGGCAGCTTCTTTGGCAACATCCGTATCGGCCATGGACAGGAACTCATCCATCGCTTCCAGCACAGTCACTTCAGTACCCAGACGTGCCCAGACAGAACCCATCTCAAGACCGATAACACCCGCACCGATGACACCCAGACGCTTAGGAATCTCATCAATGTTCAAGGCGCCGACGTTATCCAGAATCAGACCTTCAGTCAGTGGTGCTGGCGGAATCTCAACCGGAACAGATCCGGATGCCAGAATCACGTTCTCAGCTGCATAAACAGACGCAGTGCCATCAGCGGCAGTTACCTGAACCTGCTTATTAGCCAGCAGCTTACCCATACCCTGAAGCAGTGTTACACCGTTAGCCTTGAACAGGCCTGCGATACCACCGGTGAGGTTGCTGACGATCTTATCCTTACGGGCGACCATCTTCTTAACATCCATGGTGACGTCACCGGTCTGGATGCCGTGCACATCTGCATGCTGAGTCTTGTGGAACTGATGAGTCGACTCAAGCAGCGCCTTAGACGGGATACAACCTACGTTCAAACAGGTACCACCGAGGACAGCTGCACCCTTATCATCAACCCACTTTTCAACGCACGCAGTGTTCAGACCCAACTGGGCAGCACGAATCGCAGCGACATATCCGCCAGGTCCTGCACCAATTACAATTACGTCAAATTTATCAGACATTTATTACCTACCTATCTATTCGTTCTAGTAAGGGACCGACTCAGACTTCCAAAAGCATACGTGCAGGGTCTTCCAGAAGGTCTTTAATAGTCACGAGAAATTGTACTGCTTCCTTACCATCAATCATACGATGGTCATAAGAGAGCGCCAGGTACATCATTGGCAGGATCTCTACCTGTCCATTCACCGCCATTGGGCGATCCTGGATCTTATGCATACCCATAATGGCAGTTTGTGGCGGGTTCAGGATCGGGGTAGACATCAGGGAACCGAACACACCACCGTTAGTGATAGTGAATGTACCACCCTGCATATCATCAAGACCCAGCTTGCCATCACGACCGCGCTTGCCAAAGTCAGCAATAGCAGACTCAACACCCGCCAGGCTCATGCTATCTGTATCACGCAGAACAGGCACCATCAGACCACGTTCGGTAGAAACCGCGACACCGATATCCTGATACGCATGGTAAACCATATCGTTACCATCGATTGATGCGTTAACCGCAGGGAAACGCTTCAGTGCTTCAGTTGCTGCTTTTACGAAGAAGGACATAAAGCCCAGACGCGTACCGTTATGGGTCTTCTCAAACAGATCTTTGTACTGCTTGCGCAGTTCCATGATCGGTTTCATGTTGACTTCATTGTAAGTCGTCAGCATTGCGGCACTTTGCTGTGCTTCTACCAGACGCTTAGCAATAGTGGCTCGCAGACGGGTCATCGGAACACGTTTTTCAACCCGCTCACCGGACGCGATGTTCAGTGCGGCAGCATTATCAACTTTAACCGGTGCAGACGGTGCTGCAGCAGGCTTATTCTTGATGAAGTTAACCACATCTTCCTTGGTGATACCGCCATTCTTGCCAGTACCTGGAATCTGGTTAACATCCAGACCATTTTCTTCGATCAGTTTACGAGCGGCTGGCCCAACTTTTTCAACATCAGTTTCACCTGATGCAGCAGCGGGTGCAGCAGTCGCTGCAGGCGCAGATGCCGCTGCCGGTGCTGCTGATGCCGCAGCGCCCGCTTCGAAGATCGCCAGGAGCTCTTCGCTCAGTACGGTATCGCCTTCACCTTTGAGGATCTCTTTGATCACACCATCACAAGGGGCGACAACTTCCAGAACGACTTTATCAGTTTCAATATCAACGATCAGTTCATCAGTAGAACAAGCCTCACCAGGCTGTTTGTGCCAGGTCGCTACAGTACCGTCGGCTACGGATTCAGGGAAGGTCGGCGTTTTGATTTCGATTGACATGTTTTTTCCTTTCTCAGTGCTACTAACAGGCTTTTTTGTCGGGCCTGTTAGCCATTGATTGCTTCATTAACCAGTTTTTCCTGCTGCTCAAGGTGTACAGAGATGTAACCTACGGCAGGAGCTGCGGCGTGCGGACGACCCACACCTTCCATATGAATCTTGTCGTTATGACGAGCCAGCGCATGGCGCATATGATGCTGTGAACAGTACCATGCACCCTGGTTCATTGGCTCTTCCTGACACCAAACAACCGATTCAAGGTTAGTGTAATCTTTGATCGCTGCGAACATCTGATGTTCCGGGAACGGATACAGCTGCTCGATACGAATAATAGCAACATCGTCTTTTTCAAGTTCTGCACGACGGTTATACAGGTCGTAATAGACCTTACCGCTACACAGCACCAGGCGCTTAACCTTCTTCGGATCCAGCTGATTAGTTTCAGCGATCACCGGCAGGAACTCACCATCAGACAGTTCTTCCAGAGTCGATACAGCCTGCTTGTGACGTAACAGACTCTTCGGCGTCATCACCACCAGAGGCTTACGCAGAGGCCGGACAATCTGGCGACGCAGCAGATGGAAGATTTGCGCTGGCGTGGTTGGTACACATACCTGAATATTATGCTCTGCACAGAGTTGCAGGTAACGCTCCAGACGGGCTGAAGAGTGCTCTGGCCCCTGTCCTTCGAAACCATGTGGCAGCAGCATTGTCAGGCCACAGAGACGCGCCCACTTATGCTCACCACTGGTAATGAACTGATCAATAACTACCTGAGCACCATTGGCAAAATCACCAAACTGAGCTTCCCAGATAACCAGTGAATTCGGCATAGTCGTCGAATAACCATACTCAAATGCCAATACCGCCTCTTCAGAGAGGAAGGAGTCATGCAATGTGAGTGGTGGCTGATCTACAGCAATATTTTTCAGCGGTTCATACACTTCACCATTGCGCTGATCATGAAGCACAGCATGACGATGAGAGAATGTACCCCGGCCAACATCCTGACCGGTCAGGCGAACAGGATAGCCTTCAGCCAGAATCGTGGCATAGGCCAGTGATTCAGCCATACCCCAGTTCAGTTCCATCGCACCGACCGCCATACGTTTGCGGTCATCGTAAATTTTCTGCACCTGACGCTGCACCTGGAACCCTTCAGGGACTTCACAGATCTTGGTACCCAGTTCCTGTAGCAGTTTATTGTCAACACGGGTATCGCAATCAAATGACCACTCGTGGCCAATATAAGGCGTCCAGTCAACAAACAGTTCCTGATTCGGCTCAAGTACCAGAGAATGGGTTACGTGTTTGCCATCTTCAAGATCTTTACGGTAATCCTGCTCCAGCTGCTTACTCTGATCTTCAGTGATGACGCCTTCAGCAATCAGCTGCTGGGCATACAGTTCACGGGTAGACTTCTGAACTTTGATCTGTTTGTACATCAGCGGCTGAGTACCAGACGGTTCATCCGCTTCGTTATGGCCACGACGACGGTAACAAACCAGATCGATAACCACGTCTTTCTTAAACTCAGTACGGTAATCAACGGCCAGTTGAGTCACAAAGCGAACCGCTTCCGGATCATCACCATTCACATGAAAAATGGGTGACTGAACCATTTTAGCAACATCAGTACAGTACTCAGAAGAACGAGAGTCTTCCAGTTTGTTGGTGGTAAAACCAACCTGGTTGTTGACCACAATATGGATGGTACCACCGGTTTTATACGCACGGGTCTGAGACATCTGGAATGTCTCCATCACCACGCCCTGACCGGCAAATGCCTGGTCACCGTGGATGTTGACAGGTACAACGGTTGTACCGACAGTGTCCTGACGACGATCCTGACGAGCACGCACGGAGCCTTCAACAACGGGCGCAGAGATCTCCAGGTGAGATGGGTTGAATGCCATCGCCAGGTGAACTTCCCCCCCCCCGGTCATAACGTTGGAAGAAAAGCCCTGGTGGTACTTTACGTCACCTGAGGTTTCCAGCGTTTTCTTACCTTCAAACTCACCGAACAGTTCTGCCGGGTTTTTACCGAAGATATTCACCAGAGTATTCAGACGTCCCCGGTGAGCCATGCCGATAACGACTTCACGGGCGCCCTGCTTACCAGCACGCTGTATTAGCGTATTCAGGGAAACAATCAGAGATTCACCACCTTCCAGACCGAAGCGTTTTGCACCGGCAAAGCGGGAACCCAGGTATTTTTCCAAACCTTCAGCGGCTGTTAGTCGCTCAAGCACCATCATTTTGCGGTCGACATCAACGACAGGATGGGAGCGGACAGGTTCGAGTCTGGACTGTATCCAACGTTTTTCCTGAGTATCAACAATATGCATATACTCAGCACCGACTGTCGTACAGTAGGTCTTCTTGAGATCGTTAATAATCTCTTTCAGGGTTGCTTCTTCAGTTCCGAAGAACAGAGAACCCAGCTGGAATGTCGTATCGAAATCCGCCTCAGACAGCTCATGGAAGCGTGGATCAAGATCTGGCACCGGTTCACGCTGCATCAGATTAAGCGGATCGATATCGGCAGCCTGATGGCCACGTACACGATAAGCGTTGATCATTCGCAAAACGCGAATTTGCTTCTTCTCATGCTCAGAACTTTGACCACCGCCCGCAGCAGGTGCTGCACGACGCTGGTTTTTAGCCAGATAGAGGAAATGATCCTGTACCGTAGAATGAGGAACATCCTGGGTCAGGTTATCGCCGACTTTGGGTAGTCGATCGAATTCTTCACGCCATTCCTGAGGAATCGCGTTGGGGTCCATCAGATAGGATTCATATAGCTGCTCAATGTAAGACAGGTTGCCACCGTATAGATGGGCATTCTTCCACATCAGCTCCATTATGCCTTCTTGCATTCTTGATCACCCTGGCTCAGGGGTACTATCGAAGTCCAGGATGCACCACGTCCCGTCCAACTGGCCTGTTCCGGCCGTCCCCTGTTTAGTTACCGTTTATAATTTCTCACGTATATAGCCTGATAGAGGTACAGGTTACGGGACGTGATTCTACGCTTTTTATGGCGAGGTTTATATATCAATGCAGAGGGAATTCTAAAAACTTTCCTCACAAACAGATATAAGTCTTTTGACTAGTACCCGGGTAAAAGTCAAAAAAAACGGCTCCCAATGGGAGCCGCTCAGTTTGCTATCAGGTCGCTTGCGAAATCAGCATATTGCGAATCTTACCAATTGCCTTGGTGGGGTTGAGCCCCTTAGGACAAACGCTGACGCAGTTCATGATGCCGTGGCAGCGGAATACGCTGAACGGATCATCCAGCCCTGCCAGACGCTCTGTCGTTGCAGTATCACGACTGTCTGCCAGGAACCGGTATGCTTGCAGCAAACCGGAAGGACCGATGAACTTATCAGGATTCCACCAGAAAGATGGGCAGGCAGTAGAACAGCATGCACAGAGAATACACTCGTACAGACCATCCAGCTCAGCACGCTCTTCCGGCGACTGCAGACGTTCGATAGCCGGCGGCGGCGTATCGTTGATCAGGAACGGCTTGATCTTCTCGTACTGTTTGTAGAACTGAGACATATCTACAACCAGATCGCGAATAACAGGCAGACCCGGCAACGGACGAAGCACCAGCTTGTCGTTTTCTACAACTTCAGACAGAGGGGTGATACATGCCAGACCATTACGGCCATTCATGTTCATACCGTCAGAACCACACACACCTTCACGGCATGAACGACGGTAGCCCATTGTCGGATCTTTATCTTTCAGCAGTTGCAGCAGATCCAGAACCATGATGTCTTTGCCACCCGGGATATCAATATGGATATCCTGCATGTAAGGCGCATCATCAATCTCAGGATTATAGCGATATACACTTACCAGCATCGTAACAACCCCTTAGTAAGTACGGATTTTTGGTGGAAATGCTTCTACTGTCTTCGGCGCAAAGTTAACATCACGCTTAGTGATCTCTTTGGTCTTAGGATCAAACAGTGAGTGGCACAGCCAGTTTTCATCATCACGCTCGGTAAAGTCGTTACGGGCATGTGCACCGCGACTTTCCGTACGAGTCAGAGCGGCGATAGCAGTCGCTTCTGCAACTTCCATCAGGTTTTCCAGCTCCAGCGCTTCGATACGCGCAGTATTGAAAGACTGAGACTTATCTTCAAGATGCAGATTTTCCACGCGAGTGCGGATCTCTTTCAGCATCCCAAGACCCTTCTCCATGCTTTCGCCTTCACGGAATACACCGAAGTACAGCTGCATGGTTTTCTGAAGATCAGCACGAACCTCAGATACACGCTCACCACCGGTAGAGTTATTCAGGCGGTTAAGACGCGCCATCGCACGCTCAACATCAGCTTCAGTCGCATTTTCAGCGGAGTAGCCAGCAGCCATCTGCTTCTCGATCTGAATACCCGCTGCGCGACCAAATACAACCAGGTCAAGCAGTGAGTTACCGCCCAGACGGTTAGCACCGTGTACTGATACACAGGCAACTTCGCCACAGGCAAACAGACCATCAATAATGTAATCATTGCCATCCGCATCACGACCAATAGCCTGACCACCGATGTTAGTAGCAACACCACCCATCTGATAGTGACAGGTAGGCACAACAGGTACTGGCTCTTTAACCGGATCTGCATGCGCAAACGTCTTAGACAGTTCACAGATACCTGGCAGACGGGAGTGCAGCACTTCCTCACCCAGATGATCCAGCTTCAGGAATACATGATCACCATTCTCGCCACAGCCACGGCCTGCCAGAATTTCGAGAACCATGGAACGGGCAACAACGTCACGTCCAGCCAGGTCTTTCGCGTTTGGAGCGTACCGCTCCATGAAGCGCTCACCGTCTTTATTGACCAGGTAACCACCTTCACCACGACAGCCTTCTGTCACCAGCACACCTGCGCCGGCAATACCGGTTGGGTGGAACTGCCACATCTCCATATCCTGAGCAGGAACACCTGCACGCAGAGACATACCCATACCGTCACCGGTATTGATAAGAGCGTTAGTCGTAGACTGGAAGATACGTCCTGCACCGCCGGTCGCCAGAACAGTTGCCTTGGCTTTGACGTAAACCGTTTCACCGGTTTCGATACAGATCGCGATAACACCTACAACAGCACCATCAGCATTCTTTACCAGATCAACCGCATACCATTCGTTCATGAATGTTGTACCGGCTTTCATATTCGCCTGATACAGCGTGTGCAGCAACGCATGACCAGTACGGTCAGCTGCAGCACAGGTACGGGCAGCCTGACCACCCTCACCGAAGTTCTTCGACTGACCACCGAAAGGACGCTGATATATACGGCCCTCTTCAGTACGGGAGAATGGCATCCCCATGTGGTCCAGCTCGTATACAGCCTGAGGACCTACAGAACACATGTACTCGATAGCGTCCTGGTCACCGATATAATCGGAGCCCTTAACGGTATCATACATGTGCCAGCGCCAGTCATCGTTCGGGTCAGCACTGGCAATTGCACAGGTAATACCACCCTGAGCAGAAACAGTATGCGAACGGGTTGGAAATACTTTAGTAATACACGCGGTATTCAGGCCACCCTGGGCCAGTTGCAGTGCCGCACGCATTCCCGCGCCGCCACCACCAATAACAATACCGTCAAAAGTCAGCGTACGTAACTTGCTGCTCATCTTACACTCCCCACAGAATCTGAATGCCCCAAACGACGTAGATAAACGTCAGAAGACCACAAGCTGACTGGAACAAGAAACGAATGCCCGTTGGCTTAATGTAGTCAGTTGAGATTGACCACATACCGATCCATGCGTGGGCCGCCATTGACAGCAAAGCCATCAGTGTAAAGATCCGCATAGAGGTGCATTCGAACAATTCTTTCCACTGCTGATAATCCAGGTTCGGACTAAACAGCATGTATCCAATCATAAAGACTGTAAAAGCAAGTAATACGACAGCAGTTACACGCTGGATCATCCAGTCGTAAAGACCGCTTCGGCCAAAACTTGTAATTGAAGTTACCATATCCATACTCCCGCCAGCAGAATTGCAACAGCAGAAACAACCAGGGTCACCTTGGCTGCCATCTTACCGCTTTCCAACTCTTCAAAATGACCAAAATCCATCACCAGGTGTTTGATACCGGCAAAGAAATGATACAGCAACGCTGAAACCAATCCCCACGCGATCAGCTTCGCAAAGAAGCTCTCCGTCAGCATCTGCGCAGCAGCTTCAAAGCCCTGCTCAGATTCAAGAGACATCCCAAGTGCATACAGCATAAAGAACGCGCCAAAGAACAGCGCAAGCCCCGTTACACGGTGCAGTATGGAAGTGATAGCCGGAAGTGGCTGTTTAATAGTTCGTAGATCTAAGTTTACGGGTCTTTTCTCGTTCACGGCTCTTGTTCACACTTATGTTAAGCCCGATTGCAGGGCCAGGTTGTTAAAGGTAGTGTACAAAGACAAAGATAAGCACCTCGGTCCAGCGCCCGCACCCCATCCCGAAATGAGGAATGCAAGCTGGTGACGGAGTATACCAGCAAATTACCGCAATACAATTAACCAACACCCTTCCTAAGCCTATTGTCTAGTGTTTTTTTTATCAGACACTCAGCCCTAACGCCCTACAACTAAATGATTATTCAGCTAATTTCAGTTTCCTGATAAACCATACTTTCAACGCATTAGACCTTTGCTGCATCGCGGCAAAACTAAGCTCGATTGAATTGACAAACGCATTCAACTCTCTATAGTGTCAGAGTCCTATTTCGAGCTAAAACTCTTAGATTGTGACTGAATTAAAGGGCTCAAAGCGCCCGCAGGTTTAACTGCAAACCCTGCTGTGGCATGTGATTACCCTTCTACAATTTATAAAGTCATTCAGATTAAACAGAAATGATAGGAGCCTATAATGGCTGACAAGAAAGCACGCTTAACAGTCGACGGTATCGACGAGGTTTTTGAATTGCCGGTATATTCCGGAACAATGGGACCTGATGTTATTGATGTTCGCGCTCTGACAAGTAAAGGCCTGTTCACCTATGATCCAGGCTTTGTTTCTACCGCAGCTTGTGACTCCGCTATTACCTATATAGATGGCGGCCAGGGTGTTTTGCTACACGGCGGCTACCCCATTGAGCAATTGGCAGAAAATTCTGATTATCTGGAAGTATGCTACCTGCTACTCAATGGCGAACTGCCGACCCCTGAGCAAAAGCAAACATTCGTAGACACTGTTAAGAACCACACCATGGTTCATGAGCAGATGCTGCACTTTTTTAACGGCTTCCGCCGTGACGCTCACCCTATGGCGATCATGGTCGGTGTTGTTGGTGCACTGTCTGCCTTCTACCACGACTCTCTGGACATCGATGACGCTCATCACCGGGAAGTCTGTGCCTACCGACTGATCGCTAAAATGCCAACCATTGCTGCCATGTGTTACAAGTACAGCATTGGCCAGCCATTCCAGTATCCTCGCAACGATCTCGATTACGCAGATAACTTCCTGCAGATGATGTTTGGTAATCCATGTGAAGACTATGTGACTAATCCAGTACTGGCTAAGGCGATGGACAAGATCTTCCTGTTACATGCTGACCATGAACAGAACGCTTCGACATCAACCGTTCGTCTGGCAGGCTCTTCAGGCGCCAACCCATTCGCCTGTATTGCGTCTGGTATTGCCGCCCTGTGGGGACCTGCTCACGGCGGAGCTAACGAAGCCGTACTAACAATGCTGAATGAGATTGGTGACGAGTCTAATATCGAAGAATTCATCCAGCGCGCCAAAGATCCGGACGACTCTTTCCGTCTGATGGGCTTTGGCCACCGTGTTTACCGTAACTTTGACCCACGGGCAAAAGTTATGAAGCAAACCTGTGATGAAGTTCTGGCTGAACTGGGTATCGAAAATGATCCTCTGCTGAAGATCGCCAAACGGCTTGAGCAGATCGCCCTGGAAGATGAATATTTCGTTGAGCGTAAACTCTACCCGAACGTTGACTTCTATTCCGGCATCATCCTGAAAGCAGTAGGCATTCCAACCAACATGTTCACTGTTATATTCGCGCTGTCCCGGACTATCGGCTGGATCTCTCACTGGAGTGAATTCCACAGCAGCCCGAACAAAATCGGTCGTCCACGCCAACTGTATACTGGCCCTGTTATGCGTGATTACCCAACCAAGTAATCCGCATAATCAAAAAAAGCCGCTATCACTAGCGGCTTTTTTTTGCCTGTTAAAACGTTATAAAGAAGCAGATCTAACACGGCGTGAATAAATTTCATCTTACAAACTAGATAATTCTCTCAGATTAATACTAATATCCATACATGGGTAGGGGATTTAACTAACAATCTGCAAAAGGCGATTATTATGCGGCTTCCTACACCGGTCTATGAGAGCATTCCCTATCTCTACTTTGCAACATGTTCATTACTGACGGTTATCTACAATGAAAGCACCGGAATACTGTTAGCAGCCCTGGCACTCTATTTGAGCGGCAGCGCAATCTGGATTATGCGTTCCAACTATCGTCGTCATGACCGCCGCCAACACCGCCTTCTCCTCGCTCAGATATCCCGTGGATCTGCTGAAGGCTATACTCCCGAATGGTTTTATGAAGCACAGCCGTTTGCCTATCTGGGTTTCGGCGTAGCCTGCTACTCACTGATACCAAACCCGCTGGGCTTAGTCAGTGGCACACTGCTGGTACTGGCCGGAATGATTGTTCTGAGAGTGCGGATACACTGGAGACACGAGCTTACTCAGTCCGCATCAAACGCATAAGCGTGAAGATTGTGCTAAGCAGAAGACTGAGGCTGCGTATTTAGCAAACGCCGGTAAATAACAGCCTCCTTCCAGCACTCATTAAAACGGGCCCTGCAGCCCGTTTTAAGCCAATCGGCCTCAGCTAATCACTGAGAAGCGCTACATATTGATAGTGGCGCCTCATTGGCTACGAGTCGATAGAGATCGATTCAATCTTATGAATTGCCAGGTCGGCGCCGTTAAACTCCTCTTCCTCACCAAGACGAAGCCCCATAACAGCTTTAATACCGCCATAAACGACAACCCCACCGATTACAGCAACCCCGATACCCATCAGTGTACCGACAATCTGCGCAGTCAGGCTAACGCCCCCCAGACCACCCAGAGCACCTGACCCAAAGATACCCGCTGCAATCCCGCCCCAGGCGCCGCAGAGGCCGTGCAGAGGCCATACACCCAGCACATCATCAATCTTCCAACGATTCTGCACCACAGTAAACATCCAGACAAACAGCGCACCCGCAATACCCCCAATCATCAAGGCACCAATCGGATGCACAATGTCTGAGCCCGCACATATCGCTACCAGACCCGCCAGCGGACCGTTATGGATAAAACCCGGGTCATTTTTACCCAGTAATAGTGAAACAATAATACCGCCTACCATCGCCATCAGACTGTTAACGGCAACCAGCCCGGAAATACCATCCAGCGTCTGCGCCGACATCACATTAAACCCAAACCAGCCGATGCAGAGAATCCATGCACCCAGCGCCAAAAAGGGGATATTAGAGGGCGGAAACGCCACCAGTTTGCCGCTTCTATAGCGCCCCTTACGAATACCCAGCATGACCACCGCAACCAACCCAAGCCAGCCGCCAACACCGTGCACCACAACTGATCCGGCAAAATCATGGAATGCAGCCCCGAATGTATTCTCCATCCATGCCTGCACACCGAAGTTTCCATTCCAGACAATCCCTTCAAAGAATGGGTAGACAAACGCAACAATCAGCGAGGACGCAATCAGAAAGGGCCAGAACTGCGCTCGCTCAGCAATGCCGCCAGACACGATCGCCGGAATCGCCGCCGCAAAGGTCATCAGGAAGAAAAACTTCACCAACTCATAGCCATTCCCCTGAGCCAGCGTTTCAGCATCCTGAAAAAAGGTGACATCATAAGCAACCCAATACCCTATAAAGAAATAGGCGACTGCGGAAAAACCGAAGTCCGTCATAATCTTAACCAGCGCATTCACCTGGTTCTTCTGGCGCACAGTACCCACCTCAAGGAAGGCAAATCCGGCATGCATCGCGAACACCATGATGGCGCCCATCAGAATAAACAGTGTATTTGAACTCTGAACGAGTGTTTCTACCGCACTATTAACACTTTCCACGAAGATCTCCCACCAACTTTTCGCACCTTTTTGATGCCAATTAACATAATTAGCACATAAATAGTGCGCTTTTAATTATTCGAACACTCCGGATTCCGCTATCGCCAGCCTACACCCGCCATAAACACAGGAATGAACCAGTAATAGTCGTTATTGCTCCAGAAATGTGCGTTTTATTAAGCAGGTACTGTGCCAACAGCTAAAACCGCACCAATCGCAAGCAGGCGCTGCGCACCAAAAAAAACCACCTCGCGGTGGTTTCGGTCAAAGCAGCTGTCAGGCCAGAACGTTTTAGCCCTTAATACAGCGCTTCCAAATCAGGGCACTTAAATAAAAGCACTCAAATATCAAAGTACTGAAATATCAAAGTACTGAAATTTCAAAGCACTGATGAATTTTGCTGTTACGTTTAAAATCCAGATCAATCGTTTTACGGCTAATATCAACAACCTTATAACGTTCAGCCAACTGAGGATCTATCTTGAAACGACGGTAGTTATTAGAAAAGATCAGCTTGCCTCCAGGCCGCAAAAGCTCCATAGCCAGGTTAATCAGATCCACATGATCCCGCTGCACATCCAGCACATCATGCATCCGCTTAGAGTTTGAGAAGGTTGGCGGGTCCATAAAAATCAGATCATAGCTCTGCCCTTTCTGGGTCTTTAACCACTTAATACAGTCCTCCTGAAGAAAGTGGTTACGCGCTTCTGCATACCCATTCAGAGCAAAGTTTTTCTTTGCCCAGTTCAGGTAGGTCGCCGACATATCAATACTGGTGGTTGAACGGGCGCCCCCTTTTGCAGCATGCAGCGATGCAGTCGCGGTATAGCTGAACAGATTAAGAAAATCCCCGCCCTTCGCTTCCTGTTGAATCTGCATGCGGATCGGACGATGATCCAGAAACAAACCGGTATCCAGATAATCTTCAAGATTCACCAGAATTCGGCAGCCACCTTCAGTGACATCAATATAGCGCTCGGTCTGATCGCGCTTCTCATACTGACTTGCACCCTGCTGCCGACGACGCTGTTTCAGAATAATGTTTTCAGCCGGCACACCCAGCACCGATGGCAAAACCGCAACAATTTCCTGCAGCCTTGCAAATGCCTTAACCATATCGACACTTTTAGGCGCCTGGTACTCCTGAACATGCACCCAATCGTTATAGATATCGATAGCCGCCGAATATTCCGGCAGATCTGCATCATATAAACGGTAGCAGGTAATATCCTGGCGCTTCGCCCATTTGCTCAGTTGCTTGAGGTTCTTATTGAGGCGGTTAACCAGCATCTGAGCACCATCGCTCAACTCAACCGGAGGAACCTGAACATCGTGCTCAGCATCCAAAACGACCTCAGCATCAGATGCTGGTTGCTCAGGTTGCTTCTGAACCACCATCGCAGGTTCTGCACGGGCACGGATATTAAAGATCTGCAACTGACTGGGAATAGCACCGTTATACAACTTATAGGTTTTATCCGACGCCAGCTTCATCATCTTGCATAACTCGGGATTGCCGGTAAATACCGCCGCTTGCCAACCGGCAAAATCCGCTTTAAGACGCTCACCCAGGTGCTGATAGAGGAAGAACAGTGTTGGCTCCTCTCCAAGACGTTCACCATAAGGAGGATTGGTCACCACCAGTCCGCGTTCATCAGAAACAGAACGAGTCAGTCTTGACAACTCCCGACGCTCAAGATGGATCAGCGGCTCAACACCGGCTCTGCGAGCATTATCCCGCGCGATATTGAGCACTTTAGCGTCCGCATCAAAGCCCTCAAAACGGCTGTTCACTTTTTTCAGTCCGGCATCACGGCGCTCATTGGCCTCCTCAAGCAGAGACTTCCACAGCGCGTTGTTGTGTTGTGTCCAGTAAGTAAAACCATAATCCCGGCGAAACAGACCCGGGGCGATATCAGCGGCCATCAACACACCTTCTATCAGCAAGGTTCCCGAACCACACATCGGATCAAGCAACGCCTGCCCCTCGGACGCTTTTTCAGGCCAGCCACAGCGATACAGCAATGCTGCAGCAAGGTTCTCTTTCATCGGTGCAGAGCCGGATTGCAGGCGATAGCCGCGGCGGTGCAGACTGTCTCCAGAAATATCAACCGCAATCGTTGCTTCGCCCCGCTGCAGATGCACATTTACTCTCAGATCCGGTTTCATCCGGTCGACAGAGGGCCGCCGCCCGGTTTCATCACGAATCTGGTCGACTATCGCATCTTTAACTTTTTGCGCACCAAAACGACTGTGGTTAATACCCTCTGACTGACCGGTAAAATCGATCGTCAGAGTGCCTTCAGGACGCATGTGCTCAAGCCACTTGAGCTGCTGTACGCCGTGATACAGTTCATCCGCAGTTTCAGCCGGACAGCGGTGCAACTCAAGCAAAATACGGTTGGCTACCCGCGACCATAGACAGGCACGGTAAGCCGCTTCAAGACCACCGGAAAAATAAACACCCGCCAGGGTTTGTTTCGGCGCTTCAACATTCAGGGCCTGAAGTTCATCAAACAGAACAGGCTCCAGCCCCTTAGGGCAGGTAGCAAAGAATTTCATACTCAGGGAATACCTCATTTAAGAACGGGCATATTAACGGCAAACGCTTTTAAGACCAATGACAAAGATACGAATTCAAAAGAAACTACAGTAAAGTGAATTTTTTTCAATCAGATCTCACTGTTTTAAAACCCCGGTGCAAACCATTGAAGTAATGATCTTTTTGCAGATGCGTTTGTGACAATTTTATTAAAATCGAATTCTTAATACTTTTTTTTAATTACACACCCGATTCCGTTTAAGCCATTGTGGATTTCTGTGAAGTTCAAAATTTAATCAGTCAACACACCAACCACAGGAGCAATTGAGTCACAGTAACCGGGTTTACTGAGACGGCAGGGAATCAGAAAGACTGACAATCAGCTTTCGCACCAACGGCCGTGGTATCAGTAAACTGCCTGAAAATATTAAGAACTATATAGAGGCGTCTTTATATGAAGAGACAAAAACGTGATCGTTCTTCAGTACTTTTCAACCGCGGCTTTACCGCCGGACTCGTAGGCAAATCAAAAGACGAGTGCCCAGTAACAATCGGAGACCTCAGAACCCACTGGATGAGTGGGTGGCGTGAAGGTCGTGAAGCACATTGGAATGGTCAGTCGGGTGTCTCGGCTATACACATTAATCCATCTCTGCACTAACCGAACCACTGACACTTAATCAACCTGTTAAGAACATACAAGAAAGGCTCCTTCAGGAGCCTTTCTTACGTTTGGGATTACCCGCTTAGGTTCAGCTTATAAGCTTATCTAAAAAGCTCAACTAAATGGCTCAACTAAAAGGCTCAACCAGAAAGCTCTGCAATCGCCTTAACAGACTCAGAGATCAGCTCAGGTCCACGATAGATAAAACCGGTATACACCTGCACCAGTGAAGCCCCCGCCTCTATCTTTTCCGCCGCATCAAAACCGTTAGTGATACCGCCCACACCAATAATCGGCAGCGCACCATCCAGCTCACGAGCCAGAATGCGGATCGCTTTCGTGGCAGCATTTCGCACCGGCACACCACTCAGCCCGCCAGCTTCCTGTGCGACCGGCGAATCTTCAACACCATTTCGCGACAGGGTTGTATTCGTCGCAATCACACCATCCATCTCATAGGACTTGAGTGCAGCGGCAACCAGACCAAACTCATCTTCACTCATATCCGGGGCAATCTTCACCGCCACCGGAACATATTTACCATGCAGCTGAACCAGGCGAGCCTGTTCTGTCTTCAGCGCCGCCAGCAACTCGTTCAGGGAGTCACCGAACTGCAATGAACGTAACCCGGGGGTATTGGGAGAGGAAACGTTCACCGTAATATAGGTAGCCTTGTCGTACACCTTGCGCATGCAGATCAGATAATCATCAATAGCATTCTCGACCGGCGTATCAAAATTCTTACCTATATTGATACCCAGAACACCGTCGAAACGACTCTTCTCTATATTTTTCAGGAGCCTGTCGACACCCTGATTATTAAAGCCCATACGGTTGATAATCGCCTGATGCTCCGGAATCCGGAATAACCGGGGCTGAGGATTACCCGGCTGCGGCCTTGGGGTTACCGTACCCACCTCAATAAAACCGAACCCCAGCGCCGCCATACCATCGATAGCGATGCCGTTTTTATCCAGCCCGGCGGCCAGTCCAACAGGATTCGGGAACTGAATTCCCATCACTTCAACCGGTTGGCTAAGTGTTTTTACACGTAAGAGTGTATTTAATCCGACGCTGGACATCAGGCTCAAACTGTTCAGCGACAGGTCATGGGCCGTTTCAGGGTCGAGCTTAAACAACAGAGATCGGGCAGCTTGATAGAGCATGGGTTACCACAAGTCAATTTAAAGTGCGGGCATTATATGCAATGCCGCGGGCGCTGTAAAAAAATCAGAGTCGTTCGATAGAACTAAACTTTCCCGCATCGGTAAACCAGATGCGAAAACTACCCTGAATTCCATTATGTAACAGGTACGGTTGCAACAATGCGGATGGAAACCGCACTCGTCTGCCATCTCGACTCACAGCCACAACATCCTTGACCTGCTGGCGATAGTGAGCCAGATACTGTTCCTGAGTTAAACTGATATCAACAATTATCTGCTGCATAGGATCATATTAGATAGAAAATCATCGCCCGTAGGCTGGCATGTGGCAGTATTCTACTGTCAGCAACCGGGCTGCGCCACTGCTATCGACACCAGCCGGCCCACGCAGTATCTCCGGATCGTTTTCGGGTAATTAGATAGTCCTGCCGGAATGTAAAGATCAAATAACACTGGATGAAACTGATATTCAGCAAAAACAATAAGTTATATCTTGGCAAAAGATATCTTTTCCTTCCTTTTTTCAGTTATGCTACGGTTGCATCAGCGGTACGACAGCCGCCCAGCGGGCAGCATTAATCTGTATCGAACGACCAGTAATACGCGTTCTGGAGCCGGCCTCAAAACCGGAGATAAACCCACTTATGTCGCAGACGTTTCATCATACCCATTACCTTATTGCCGGACTTATTGCCGCACTGATGGCGTTTGCTACGCCCACAGCCTGGGCGCAGCTGACTGTTTTTCCTGACCGCTTTGCCATTACCGAAGGAGAAACAATCCAACTCACCGTTGAGGTGGATCAGCGCACTGCCAGCCGCCCGGACTTTTCCCCACTAACCCGTGACTTTCATTTTCTGGGTAGTAAACAGATGACGGTTTCCAGCTATGCAAACGGAGCCAACCACAACACTACTCGCTGGAAAATCCTGCTGCGGCCCCGCCGGACTGGTGATCTGCAGATTCCTCCCCTGCAGCTGAATAACGAATATAGCCAGCCACAACTAATTACAGTGGAAGGTATTGCCGGCGCAGCTGCACTAATCAGCAGCGATGCGTTTCTGGAAAGTTCAACTGATAGTTACGAGGTTTATCAAAACAGCCAGCTGCTTTACAGCATCCGTCTGTTTCATCTTGACGAGCTGCCACCCATGTCTACCCTGTCTGAACTCGTAATTCCGGGTACAAAGGTTTTACCACTGGGTGATAAGCAGCAATACACCCGCCAGATGAAGGGGCAGGCCTACCTGGTCACCGAGCAAAGTTATGCAATATTTCCCGAGCAGAACGGCCCGTTCACGATTCCCCCGGCGCACTTCAGTGCTGGCCCGGGAACCCCTGAGCTCAACACAGACCCGATAAACGTTGATGTATTACCCCGGGTATCGCAGACCATTCGTGGTTACTGGTTACCCGCTGCCAAACTGACACTCGAAGACCTCACCACTGAGGACAACAGTCTGGTGCTGGGTGAAAGCCAGTTACGTATCCTGAAAATCAGCGCTGAAGGGCTGATGGCAGATCAGTTACCCGCCCTGATGCCGCTACGCAATGAACTGGCACAGATCACCGTAGAGGATGTCAGCCTTGAGCAGAACGTCACCGTTAAAGGTATTTCCAGTAGCCGGACAGAAACAGTCCGCATAACCCCGGCAGAACGGGGTGAAGTGACACTGCCGGAGATCATTATTCCCTGGTGGGATATAAACTCAGATAAAAGTGAGAGAGTCCGGTTAGACAAGGTTGTTCTTAAAATTGAACCGGCTGCGGTTGAAGAAGCGTCGGTCAGCGCCACAAAAATGGCTGAAGCGCCTGTTACTGAGGTCTCTGCAAGCCCTCCTGAAGAGGATCTCAATAACAACAGTATGCGGGTATTGGTCTGGCTGCTAACCGCCATAGCCATTATCTCTTCACTGGGGTGGCTCTATAGCCACTCATCCCAGCGCCGCAAGAAGTTCGATATAGGCGAGCTAGACGATAAACCAGGCACGCTGTTCTCGGGTCATCGACAAAAAAATGTTGCCGCTAACCCGGCTTCAGAGCATCTTCGTCGGAACTCGGCCAGCCAACAGAATATTCCTCAGGACAGGGCTCAGGAAGACAGTGCTAAAAGTGAAAGCGGACAAAACCAGCTCAAGCGGATGTTGGAAAATGAACAGCAAGCCTTCAAAAAAGCGCTCGATGCTTGCTATAACGACCTTCCGCTTGAATCCCGGTTGTTAATACTAGACTGGGCAAGACTATTCTGGCCCGGCAATACATTGTCAGACAGCCTCGACCTGAGCGAGGTAAGTAACAGTAAAACCCTCGAATTACTGTTAATGGATATGGAAAGCTATATCAGTGGTTCCGAATCCGGCCAATGGTCCGGAGACCTCCTGGCTAAGGCGCTTGAACATATCAGAGACAGCCAGTTACGAAATACCCGATAATCCTGATCATAAAAGACAATCTCTTGTATTAACGCGTTTGTCTCATAGGCTCTGTCAGTCTTTGTGCGCCAGCACCTGATTTAGCGCAGTTGTCAGATCCGGGTAGGCAAACTTATAACCGGCGTCGAGCAACCGTTTAGGGTAGACCCGCTGCCCCTTAACCAACAGATCACTGCCCTCTCCCAGCATCAGATCCAGCACCACCGCGGGCACCCTTAGCCATGACGGCCTTGACAACGCCGCAGCCAGCCCCTGACTGAAGTCGTCATTGGTCACCGCCTCAGGGGCCGTCAGGTTATAAGCCCCGTTAAATTCAGGATGGGTGAGCATCATACTGATAGCTTCCACCTGATCGTCCATATGAATCCAGGACATCCACTGATCACCCCGGGCAACCGGGCCACCCAGTCCAAGCTTAAAAGCCGGCAACATTTTTGCCAAAGCGCCTCCTTCGCCCAACACGACACCGGTTCTTATCAGACAAACCCTGACCCCCATCGACTGCGCCTTAAGCGCTTCACTTTCCCAGTGTTTACATAACCGGTGGGTATAATCATCAACAACCTCTCCACGCTCATCCAGCTGAAGATCATCGCTGCGACAACCATAAAAGCCGATAGCAGAACCACTGATCAATACCTCAGGGTTGCGTTCAAGCCGCATAATCAGCGAGATCAGATCGGCAGTCATGTCGATACGGCTGTCGACTAACACCTGCTTACGCTCTTCACTCCAGCGCTTATCCGCAATCCCCTCACCTGCCAGGTTGATGATTGCGTCAACCTGCTCATCATTGACAATCTGTTTCAGATCGGTGATCACCCTGACGGAGGAACCAAACAGTGCTCGGGCTTTCGCTTCCGAACGGGTCAAAACCACCGGTTCATGGTCATAATCCAACAGCCGGGGGATAAGATGACGACCAATAAAACCGGTACCACCACTGATCAGAACCTTCATATAGATCTCCTCAAACATTGCAATATAAGCTGCCAGTCTTTATAAACATAGCCCAGTAATAGATAGTTCAGTAAAGAAACTCCAGTCAGAAACTAACAGGAAACCATTATGTTCACCGGTATTGTTCAGGGCACTGCCAAGGTTATTACGACAGTCATGAAAGATCAGTTCATGCAGCTGACACTCGAGTTGCCCCAACAGCACTGCGATAACCTCCAAACCGGCGCCAGTGTCGCCATCAATGGCACCTGTCTCACCATAACGGAATTTAGCGCAAATCAGATAAGATTCGACCTGATTATGGAAACCCTCAGAGTGACCAACCTCGGTGAATTAAAGGCCGGAGACAAGGTTAATTTTGAGCGAGCCGCCCGCATCGGTGATGAGATTGGCGGGCACATGCTCTCCGGTCATATCCACGGCATGGCCACCATCGTCGAGATAGAACAGCCCCAGGACAACCGCATCGTCTGGTTTGATGTGGAGCCCGCATTGATGAAGTATATACTGCCCAAAGGGTTCGTATCTCTGAACGGCTGCAGTCTCACCATCGGCGAAGTGCTCGGCAACCGCTTCAACGTCTATCTGATACCGGAAACCCTCACCGTGACCATTTTTGGCACAGCATCCGTCGGCGACAAGATAAACCTGGAAGTCGACAGCCAGACCCAGGCGGTTGTGGATACCGTCGAACGGTATATGCAGCAGAACTCTTAAGCCGCTAGAACGGCGCTTCGCGCCTGTTAGTGGCTAGACGGAAAGCTTCGCTTTCCTTGCTAGAAAAAGACGTTGCTCGGGATTATCCACCTCTGCCCAATCAACAACCTTCTTACAAAGCATCTATTCCCTAAATCACCCCTATCCTCAATAAAGAAGGCTTTTCCTAGCAAGTGGCGAAGCCACGTCTAACGACTAGCAACGGCTTTGACAGCGCCGCTGCTATCCCCCATCCGGGCCATATACGACCATTTGATCAGCAGTTGTCGGCTATCGTTGACACAGGTCAGCCTGGCATCGGCCTGATTCGTTTTAGAATCACTCCTTTATGATTCACTTTTAAACCAACAGCAATCAAAAAAACTATCAGGTTTAAAACGTAAGGAGCCTCTGTTGAACGCACCCCAACCCATCCGCCAGGATCAGCGTCAGTTTATTTCCGGTAATGAAGCCGTAGCACTAGCCGCGCGAGATGCCGGCTGCACTGTTGCCTCTGCTTACCCGGGCACCCCCTCCACTGAGATTCTGGAGTTTATCGCCGCCTATCCTGAGATCTACACCGAATGGTCGATCAATGAGAAGGTCTCGCTTGAAGTGGCTATCGGTGCCTCCCTGGCAGGTAGCCGGGCGCTGTGTGCGATGAAACATGTCGGGGTAAATGTCGCCTCTGATGCGCTGATGACGCAGACCCTGATCGGCGCAGTCGGTGGTCTGGTGCTCGTGGTGGCGGATGATGTTGGTCTGTCATCTTCGCAGAATGAACAGGATTCCCGCTACTGGGGCCGCTTTGCCCATATCCCCGTACTGGAGCCTGCGGACGCCCAGGAAGCCTATGAGATGACCCGGCTGGCGTTTGGCCTGTCAGAGCAATATGACGTGCCGGTAATGGTGCGCCTGACCACCCGGATCTGCCATGTTAAAGGGGTGGTCGTGTGCAGCCCGGCCGAAACCTATCAACGTAAAAACTTTACCAAAGACCCGGCCCGCTATGTCATGGTGCCCGGCAATGCCCGCAAACGGATTCCGCTGATGATGGCCCGCGACCTGACACTTAAAGAGGTCAGCGAGACTCATCCCCTTAACCGCATTGAAACCGGCCGTGATAACTCAATAGGCTTTGTTGCCTCCGGGGCAGCCTATTTCCATGTGAAAGAGGCCTACCCTGAGGCGCCGGTATTGAAACTCGGTTTCAGTCATCCGGCCCCCATCGAAAAAATCCGCCAGTTTTCGGCAACCGTCGATAAACTGGTGATTGTGGAAGAGGTTGAGCCGCTGCTTGAGACTGAACTCCGCGCCGCAGGGATCAGCCTTTATGGCAAAGATATTCTCCCCAGAATAGGCGAGCTATCACCTCAGGTACTAGCCCCCTGCATCGATAAACTATCGGGCAAGCCCTGTGAAGATAAACAAATCGCGACTGAGGAGCTGTTTCCCCGGCCACCGACCCTCTGCGTTGCCTGTCCCCATCTGGGTATCTACTACTGCCTCTCCCATATCAAAAACACTATTATTGCCGGAGATATTGGCTGTTATACCCTCGGCGCCGGTCATCCCTGGAATGCGCTGGATACCACCATCAGCATGGGGGCATCCCTGAGTGTGGCGCAGGGTATTGATAAGGGACGCAGTGAGGCAGATCAGAATAAAAACGTTCTGGCCGTGATTGGCGATTCAACCTTTATGCATATGGGCATGCAGGGGTTACTGGATATCACCTATAACAAAGGCAATGTCACCGTGCTATTGCTGGATAACCGCGCGGTGGGCATGACCGGTGGTCAGAACGCCCCCTCCTCCGGTTTGAATATCCACGGAGAGCCAACCCTGCAAATCGACTTCCGCAAGCTCTGTGAAGCACTGGGAGTGAAGCCGGAACGAATTCACGAGGTTAATCCTTACGAGCTTCCGACCCTGTTCAAAGCGCTGCGTGAAGAGGTGAAGATAAAAGAGCCGTCAGTGATTATCACCAATCAGCCCTGTGTCCTGACCGAGCGCTATAGCAAGCTCCCGCCTCTTAAAGTAGATGAGGACAAATGTACCGGCTGCAGCAACTGCCTTGATGTCGGTTGTCCCGCGATTCTCGTCAGCCGCAGGGAGACCGTCATCAAGCCCAATGGCAGAGAGAAAGAGCTGTCCTTTGTTAACATCGATACGGCGGCGTGTACCGGCTGCAACCTGTGCACCAACACCTGCGCCCCCGACGCCATCGTCGCGGCCTTCAATATCGATAAGATCAATGCTGTGGAGGTGAAGTGATGAGATCGCACGGGAATGCAGACGCAATCAACCCTGATACTGTCACCAATATTCTGGTCGTGGGCATCGGCGGACAAGGGGTAATGACCGCTGCTGATGTACTGGCTCAGGCCGCGCTGGCACTGGGCTATGACGTCAAAAAAACAGAGGTGGCCGGAATGGCGCAACGGGGCGGCGTAGTCACCTCCCATGTACGCTTCGGTAAAAAAGTGTTATCACCGGCCATCAGGCCCGGCGATGCGGATATGATGATCGGGTTTGAACCGGCTGAAGCATTGCGCTGGCACACTCATATGAAACCCGGCGCAGTGGTAATGGTGAATGACTACCCTATCATACCGCCGGTGGTCTCAATCGGCCTGTACGACTATCCTGAAAATCCCCTCAGCCAATTAGCAGACAGCTTAATTGAACTGCATCATTTCAATGCGGGTGAAGCCGCAATAGAGCTGGGCGATCGGCGGTTGGTTAACTCAATAATGCTCGGAGCGATTGCCGACCACCTGCCGTTTCCGCCGGAAACTCTGGAACAAGCGCTGCTGACCCGTTTTCAACGTAAGGGAGAGGCCCTGACCGAGCTCAACCGTCAAGCCTTTTCACTGGGACGCAAGGCATTTAGTCAGAGGGATAGCGTAGCCACTGCCTGATCGCTCAGACCAGACAATTCGAGCAGCAATCGGAGCTGATATCGGAGCAGCAATCAGCACGGACAAACAGCCATTTTCCCACCGTCCCATTGCGTAAAAAGAGCAGCCATCTACAATAGCCGCTCTTTTCCTGTTTTATGAGGTTCCATTGATGGAAACCCGCAATATCCGCGCCGACCTGACCCTGTTGCTGGTCGCTGCAATCTGGGGCTTTGCCTTCGTCGCCCAGCGTCTGGGCATGGACCACCTGGGGCCTTTCGGATTTAATGCCTGCCGCTTCCTGTTGGGGGCGGTTTCGCTGCTACCACTGTTACTGCTATTTCGCCCAAAGGCTGGCGCAACAGAACCCAGAGCGATGCTCCGGGGCAGCATCACTGCCGGTCTCATTCTGTTTCTTGGGGCATCATTACAACAAGCGGGTTTACTCTGGACCTCAGCGGGTAATGCCGGATTTATCACCGGACTCTACATCATTATCGTACCGCTTCTGGGGCTGCTGCTGGGTCATATCACCCGTCTGAATACCTGGATCGGAGGCCTGCTGGCGGTTGTCGGGCTCTACTTCCTAACCGTTACTACGAATTCAGGTGCCGATTTCACCATCAATAGTGGTGACCTGCTGGTGCTCGGCAGTGCTTTCTTCTGGGCCGCCCATGTGGTGGTGATTGGCCGATTAGCCAGTCAACTGGACAACCTCAGACTGGCAATCATCCAGTTTATGATCTGCGCCCTGCTGAGTTTTATCGTTGCACTGATCTTTGAACAGGACAGCCTGACGCTGTCCAACATCACTCTGGCATGGCAACCCATCGCCTATGCCGGTCTACTTTCAGTCGGAGTAGCGTATACGCTTCAGGTGGTAGCCCAACGCGACGCCCCCGCCTCCCATGCAGCGATCATTATGAGCCTGGAAGCAGTCTTTGCCGCCATCGGCGGTTGGTGGTTACTGGAGGAAGATTTCAGCAGTCGCGCCATGATCGGCTGCGGCCTGATGCTGACGGGAATGATTGTGTCACAGCTGAACCTGTTTAGACGTAAGCAAACAAAACAGATAAACGTTACTTAAAATACGTTATATTCTTATCGCAGGAAGCAACGATCTAAGTAAATTTCAGGTCACTCAGAAACACAACAAGGATGCAGTGTATGGATGATGATAATGAAGCAATATTAGTCATTGGCGCAGGAGCCAGTGGATTAGCGTTTGCACTTGAATGCATAGATCATGGGTTCAAAGTTCGCTTAATAGATCAACGTCCCGGCAGATCGATGATTGAAAAAGCGACTGGAATTGCACAGGGGGTCTGGAACCAGTTAGATAAATTTCAAATATCCCCACGTTCGATTGCCGACACGATTCCCATGAGTAATTTTGCTTTCTACGATGATGCTAAACTTATTTCGAATGTAAGTGTTCCCGCTATTAAAGGTAAACAACCAGCCCATCTGTTCCCTCAGGGCGAACTCGAGAAAATATTAGAACACCGTCTTGCAGAAATGGGAGTGCAGGTCGAATATGGCATTCAGTTCGTTTCGATTATTAAAAACAGCGATACCGCCACCGTCAGGTTAATCAGGAATGAGTGCAACACAGAAGAACTCGGTGAGTTTAAGTGGGTGATCGGTGCTGATGGTGCCCACAGTAGAGTACGTCGTGCGTTGGAAGTCCCCTTCAAGGGCAGAGAATACCCCGAACAGTGGTCCGTCGCTGAAATAAACACGCGTCAATGGCCCTCTTCACTTCAGGCAAAACTTCACCTCCAATCGGATGGCGTCGGGTTATTTCTTTCTCAGCCCGCGTTAGGAACGGTACAAGGGATTCTTAACGCCCCCGGCGCAGGTGTGCGACTGAAAGAGCACTTTAGCGACGCTGAAATCAAATATGAACGGGCGTTTAAAGTTTCACTACGCCGGGTATTAAGTCCCAGAGTAAAATGCTTCTGGCTGATTGGCGATGCTGCGCATGTTCAGTCACCGGTCGGGGGGCAAGGCTTAAATCTGGCAATCTGGGACGGGATAACGCTTGCAAAAGCGCTGATGAAAAACGATCTTTCTGTTGAAACCCAATTGGCTAAACGAGCCAGAAACGTTTTATTTTTTACTGACTTCGATTACCGGATGCTGGCAACAAAAAATACACTTATCAGAAACTGTCGGAATTATTACTGGTCAGCGGCATCAAGATATCCGTTTCTCGCTCGCTGGTTTTTCAAGATAATATCAGGCGTCTGGTAGCTGAATTATCCATACACTTTAGGGTAAAAACCCTTACAACCGCCCCGATGCCTTAACGGTTAAGTATTGGTTAACCAGCGCGACCGGCAGCTGCCTGGCCAGCAGATCCATTGGCATCGCTCCCTGGTGGCGCAGTTTTTCATGATTCTGGGCGCGGCTTTCGAGATACTCCTGCACGCCATGAAAGCGCAGCGCTGAATCCAGATCTGACACCCGTGCGGCCTGCGCCGTGTCGAGGATCTGCTCCCGCAGATCGGCCACCACAACCAGATGGCGGCGGGACAACAACCGCACCGCGGTAACCAGATCTTCACTGTCTTCATCGCGGGTATTAGTCACCAGTACAATCAGCGCCCGACGCCGCTGTAACGGCATTAGCTCACGGGCGGCTTCCAGATAGTCTGCGGCTTCCAGAGTTGCTTCAATGTCGTATGTACCGGAAATCATCTGCCGCACCACAGAGGTGCCTTTCACCGGAGGAAACCAGCGCTGTACCCCACCAAAGGTATGAAAACCAACCGCATCACCCTGCTCTGCCGCCACATAGGCAAGTAGTAACATCGAGTTCAACGCCTGATCCAAATGGCCGCCATCCTCTTCACGGTGACGCATCCGCCGACCGCAATCGAGCATAAACAGGATCTGCTGATCACGCTCATCCTGATACTCCCTGGAGATCAGTTTGTGATAACGCGAGGTGGCTTTCCAATCGATCTGGCGCAGCGAATCACCGGCACGGTACTCTCGCAACTGATGAAAATCATTACCTTCACCGCGACGTAGCTGATGTTTGATGCCCAGCTGGCTCAGTTGATTATCGGTGGCCAACAGGGTGTACTGACTGACGGCACGAAAGTTGGGATATACCTTAACCGTCTCAGCCAGGGCAACAAACTGCTTACGCTGCCATAACCCGAACGGCGACACACTGACCAGATCGACGCCATCAAACTGACCGTCTCCGCGCTGATCGGGTCGTACCCGATAGGTGGCTCTGGCTGTACGCTGCGCAGGTAAACTGAGTTGCAGCGGCAGACCTTCAACCGCGTATTCAGATGGATGATGGTCATGCAGTGTTAGCCACTGCGGGCGACCGGTGTAATTGGTCACCTGCAACCTGACGTCACTCCAGACGCCTACGGGAATACTCCCGCGTAGTTTCCGACTCACTTCGGCAGCCGGTTCTCGCCGGTGCAATAAAAAGTCCAGCAGCAGTGCCCCGGCAACCATTGCCGCAGTCAGATCACGCAGCAGCTCAAGCGATGGCCAGAACGAGGCAAGCAGCGCAAGCAGCAGAATAACAGTGACCAGCAGCACTGATCGGCGGGATGGAATCATACCCGGGGAGCCTGCACGTTGCTGAGAATATCCTTGAGGACATCATCCGGCTGATACCCCTCTATCTCAAGGTCGGCGCTGAGTTTAATCCGGTGGCGCAACACCGCCGGGGCCACGGCTTTAATATCATCAGGGGTAACAAACCGCCGCCCAGACAGCACCGCATTGGCACGGCCCGCACGTAGCAACGCAATACTGCCCCGCGGGCCACTACCGGTTTCAATACCACTCCAGTCACGGGTTGCCCTGACGATATTCACCGCATAGGCGACAATCTGCTCATCAACCTCCAGTTTCGAGGTATAGCGCTGTAAACTGAGAATCTCTTCAGGCTTCAGCACCTCCTGAATGGATGACACATCAAGTTTATTGGCCACGGAATCTGAGGTGATCTGTTTCACCATCTGCAGCTCTTCATCCACGCTCGGGTAATCGATATAGACTTTCAGCAGAAAACGGTCAAGCTGCGCCTGTGGCAAGGGGTAGGTGCCCTCCTGCTCGATCGGGTTCTGCGTTGCCAGCGCCAGAAACGGCAGCTGCAGCTCATAGGTCTGCCCTTCGATAGTCACCTGCTGCTCCTGCATCACTTCCAGCAGTGCAGATTGAGTTTTCGCCGGTGCCCGGTTGATCTCATCCGCCAGCAGGAAGTTACAGAATACCGGCCCCTTGCGTACCCGGAATGAGTCGGTTTTACGATCAAACATAATGTGGCCGCTGATATCGCTGGGCATCAGATCCGGGGTGAACTGCACCCGGTTGAACACGCCTCCCACAGCGGCGGCCAGACTGCGAACCAGCAGGGTTTTACCCAGCCCGGGAACCCCTTCAACCAACACATGGCCACCTGCCAGCAGTGCAATGGTGGTATCCCGGATAACCTGACGCTGTCCAATTACCGCCTTACCGATCTCCTGCTCCAGCTGCCCGAGTTTGCGCAGCACTTTGTCTGACAGTTGATCCTGTCCCTGCGATTCGTTCATCTTAACTCCCGCTGTTTTAAGCTACTGGCCAGCTGCTGCAGAACCAGCGTTGCTTTAATAAAATCCTGATCTTTTGCAATCGTATGATACAGACTCCGCTCTACCGCGCTGGCCACCATGCCGGTTTTCTCACCGATCCATGCAGCCCGCTGACTGTTATCCATCGAGTTAAGCGCCGGATGGCGCTTGCGCCATGACTGCTCCAGCGCCTTGCGGTTGTTCTCAAACAGGCTATAACCCCGGTCGATCCGCCAGGCATAACTGGCGGTGGCATCGATGTGCTCTAACAGATTGCGCCGCTGCAAATTTTGCAGCGTCAGACGGGGGCCGGTGTAGAGAAACAAACGCCAGCCCATCAGCAGTAAGAGCACGATTAGTGCGCAGACAACAAATGGGATTTTCTGCCATAAAAGCTGCGGCAGTGGCACTGCATCAATACTGTACTGCAACCAGACCTTGCGACTGCCGGCCACCAGGTAGCTCAGCAAAAAAGCATTATCGTCTTCGTTAATCCGCTCATTGGTAAACAGATCCAGGTCACTCAGCACCAGCACACGCCCCTGACCAAAGGCTAACTTGAGATAGTTTGCCCCCTGTTCAGAACCATACTTTTCAGACGCCCACTCCCCACTATCTCTGAGAATACGGCCCCGCCGAAAACTGACAGTAACCGGCTCCGCTTCACCGGCCAGGGATAGTTTAACCGGCAGATAAGCCGAACTCCCGGCCGTATTGCCGGTAACGTCCTGCGCTGAGTCGCTGTCAGCGGGCTCCTCGTCCACTGATTCAGGTGCCAGCATTTGCACCCCGAGATAATCCAGAAACGGATTATTGGTCTCGTCTTCTTCATAGAAATACTCTGGCGCCAAAATCAGCACACCACCCGCTTCGACCCATTGATCAAGAGTTTCAATCTGCTGGTCACTCATCTCCGACGGCATACGGCGAACCAGCAGCGCATCGCTGGTTGGCGGCAACACGGCAACCAGATCCCGGGCACGAAAACTCTCTGTTTCGTACTCAAGCGCGGTCAAAAAGCGCTCGGCGGCCAGGAAAGGGTTACGCAGCGCAGCAGGCGAGATATCGACCCGCTGCTCCTCGGTGACCTTTTCGAAGTTTTTGTAAAACCACTGCGTATACCAAACGCCACCTATCAGTATTAACCCGGCTAGCAGCCAGAGGAGAACACGGTTAGCTTTCAACATTGCCGTATACCTCCTGCCATTGCTGACACAGCATAATCACGGGTTCTTCCGCCGGGACAATATGGCCATAGGCCATCCGCAACCAGTGGTTCGTCAGGGTATTAAAATAGTCTGCTTCGGCTTTACTTCGGTAGTTTCTGACCAGACGTTCACACTCGCCCTCAGTAGCACTATCAGGTATCTCTATATATTCCTGAGTCACCAGATAGACCAGTGCACCACGATAAAGCAGACTCAGCGCCTCACGGAAAGCCCCTTGTGCGACCAGTCGCCGCGCTTCAGCAGCCGGGTCATCCGGTAACTGGTCGGGACGCAAGTCCAGACCAAAAAGCTCAACCGGCTTGTTTTTTTCCTGACGCACCCTACGGCTCTGAAAGTCGCTGAACCACTGGCTGTTATTTATAATCTGATAAATCAGAAAAACTACCAACGCAATACCAATAATCCAGACCAGTATTTTTCCCAGCTCAACCAGGTTGATACCTGTTTTGTTTGTGTCAGCAGCGGTCGTGTCCATACCTTTGAGTAAGTTTTCAAGCCAGCGAAGAAACCTGTTATCGGTACTGCTGTTCGATTCAGGCTGACCAACGTATTCCCAGCGGTGCGTCTGTTCATAACGACCAAAGGCTTCATCCTCCAGTACGTGCTCGATCAGCGGTCTGGCATCCCGGGCGCTAACCTGCTGAGCCGCATCTACAGGTGTACTGATCAGCGGAACGACGAACACCATAACAGCCGCCAGCACCAAAGATGCAACGCCAGTCAGTGAACGACGGGAAGATTCGCTTTTAAAGCGTTCGCTGGTGCGCCGGAAGTTTATCTCGATATCCCAGGCTTCCAGCTCACTACGGCGATTCAGGTAAAGAGTAAACCCGGCTGCCACATAGAACGGTGCAATAATCGACAGACAGAACAAAGCGCCGGCAAACTGCAACCAGTCCCCTAGTTTTCCCGGAGCCATAAACAGGTCACCGAAACTGGTCCAGCGCAGGTCTTCCGGAATCAGCATAAAAACAACTGTGATAAAAGCCATCTGCAACACTGTTTCCAGATGGATACCGATCACTGTCAGCCAGGCAGCCGCACTCTGGTTTCGTCCCAGCACCCGCAGACGATCACGGCGTGCCGCGCCTCTTAGTTGCTCCAACAGCGCCACCGGCAGCGTAAAGGATCGGGAGGGATTGAAACGACGCAAGGTGAGGTTAAGCAACAACTGCGGTCTGACCACTGACCACCATTGCCGCAGTACTGTTTTCACCGGCAGCTGTTCGCCAAACACAGCCCGGCTTAACCAGAACATCAGTGGTGGCTCGTACAACGGTTTAAACCACCAGATAATCAGCATCAACCAACCGAGCTCATCATATAAAAAAAAGAACAGAATCAGCCCCAGTGGCACAGCACTGCTTAGCCAGAGCAACCAGAGCGGCATAAACCATCGCCGCGCCAGTGCAAACCCCAGATCAATCGCTTCCCAGGATGTCCGTCGACGCAGGGATATTTCGAGTTTATCGAGCTCCACTCGTCCCCCTGCCCGCAAAAATAAAGTACAGAATCATGATGACCCAGAGGATGATAGCGGCGACATATTTAACCGAATTTGGCAGGCTGCTGGCTGACCAGAATGCCTCAATAAAAGCGGCCCCCAGCAACATCAGACCCGCCCCCATCACCAGCGGAACCGCTTTGCCAGCCTGCAGTTTGATCGCATCCAGCCGACTGTAGCGACCGGGACTGATCACCCCCCGACCAATCATCAGACCAGCAGACCCACAGATCACAATCGCCGTTAGTTCCAACGATGAATGACCACAGACAAATGCCCAGAATGTTTCAGTGTAACCCAGTCCGGACAGATGACCCGCCACGCCACCAATCGAGATGCCGTTATAAAGCAGGGTAAAAACAGTACCGACCCCGGCCAGAACTCCCATCGCGAAAGTGCGAAAGCCGATACCAATATTGTTATAGATATAGAAGCCAAACATAGCAAAATCGGAGTCGGCGCTGCGCTCAAGAGTGCGTCCGGGACGGGCATTGTCCGGACGATACATCTCCTCCATGTTACTGACTTGAGCAGTACTCATCAGGCTATGGATGAAAGTATCATCGAAAAAACAGTAGCTACCCACCAGCAGTGCTGGCAGCAGGAACAGCGCCAACGAGACCCAGAAATAGCGAATATTGCGCCGCAAACTAGACGGAAAGTCTTTGGCGATAAAGATCATCAACCGCCACAACCAGGCACCGCGACGGGTATAAAGTTGCTGATGACCACGCAGCACCAGCCGGTGAAGAAACTCAACAAGTTGAGGACTGTAGCGACGCGTCCGGGAGAGCGCATAATGATTACACAACTGACGATAGAGTTGCGGCAGATCTGCGGGTAACTCATCTGCTGCACGACGCAGACGAAACCGCTCTAACTGCCCTAGCTGTTGATCCAAACGTTGCCATAGTGGCTGATAACGTTGCTCAAACTGCTCCTGCTTCATCGACTCCCCCGGGTAAGCCAGGCTGCATATCCCAGTATCTCGTTCACGGCCGCAGCTCCCCGCTTTCCGGTTACCGGATAGAGCGACGTTGCCAGCTCAATCTGCCGCTCCTGACTCAACTGAGGGCAACGCTCGGCAAAACGGATCAACTCCCGCTGTTCGTCAACGCTCAAATCAACCGGGGGGCGAATAGCCTCAGCATCCGCCAGTTTAACCCGTACCAGATCGTTTTCCCGATAGACAACCAATGTACCTGCGGCCAGGTCGCCAAGACGCTGAAAATTTCTGTTAAGGAGCATCGACAGCAAGCCAGCGGCATAAAGGAATGGCAGAAAATCGGCGGCCCGGAGAAGATTGCGAATAAATGAGGCGGAGAATGTCACTGGCGTACCGTTGTCCTGAATAACCACCAGCCCCATCGACTTCTTACCCGGGGAAGCGCCGTTATACAGTTCAAACGCAACCGGATAAAACCATTCGATGAGGAAAAACATGATTAGCATCACGGAGGTGCCGACACCGCCGAAAAAGGCAAAAACACCTGAAACCAGAGCATACAGTATTGCCCGGATCAGCATATCGATGCTCCAGGCACAGGCACGCACCACAGGCCCCGCCAGTCGCAGCTCAAGCTGGATACCTTCAGGAGTTTCGTGACGTCTGACGGTGTCAGTCAGAGGTTTTAGAGCACACTCGGTCATCAGATTACGTACAGCTTAGCTGTAGAAAATCTCGCGATATCCTCTGTAGACTGAGGCGGCCATCATAGGTACAACCACCAGCAAACCTAAACCAAAAGGAATAGCACCAATGATCATCAACACGGCCGCTGAAATAAAATAAAGGATTCCCGGCAGGATATTTTTTAAACAGGCACTAAAACTCAGTTTCATCGCCTCTATCGCGGACATGTCGTTCAAAACAACCAGTGCAGGTGCAAACCAATATGCCATCAGAACCGGAAACATAGCCAGAGAACCTAACAGAACAGGCAACATTATTGCTGACATCATGCCCGAGCCCATCATTTCAGGGTTACCCGCGCCCAACATAAAGACAGCACCTCCGGCAAACAGGCCAATCACGACCATCACCACAATCACTGCAACCAGATAGAGCAATCCAACTAAAAATAGCTGCCCGGTATTTTTACTGAAGCCACTGAAGAGGTGAGCGATAGTGAAATCCCCACCCTCTTCCTGCGACTGACACCCCAACATAAAACCGGCAGTGATAACAGGCGATAGTAACGTGACGGCCAGGGAACCGACAAAAGGAATAAAACTCAGCACTGAAGAGATAATAACCCAGATAACAATCGCAACAATCCAGGCAACAGGATTACTCTTAAAGTGTCCAAATCCTTCTGACAGCCAAAACCAGCCATGGGACATAGGCACGGAAACAGGATCCGTCAGTTCACCCTCTTCATACTCCTGGCTCAGATCAGCCTCAGGAGCCTGATAAGGGTTATCCGTTGCAGCGGTTGCGTTGTAATCAAACGAAGCTGAGGATGAGTTTCCAGAGAAAGCGGCAGATATATTATCAGCAGGTGCAGCGTCTACAGCGCTTTTAACAGGCGCTGCGGTAAATGCCTGACCAGTCTCCTGGATCGCAACGTACTTGGAGATAACAATTTTGCAGTCTAAGCAGCGGTCATCTGCTGTCTGTTTAGAGCCGCATTTAGGGCAGGATTGCGAATTAGCAGCCGGGACAGAAACATCGTTGTTGCTGACAGGCTCATCACCCTCCAGCTCAAATGCCATAGAAGGCTTAGTAACCGGTTGCAGCGCAACCAGTTCAGTCTCAAGTCCCATGGCAACGAGTACTGACCGGTACTTTTCAGCCTTAGCCTTATCCAGGTCACTTTTGATGACGGTTTCCTTGCCTGCTAAAACCAGAGCACGTGCCTTCGCTTCACTGCATCTGAATTTTTCGGCAAATGCAGAGATTACCGTTTCAGCGTCGAAACCTTCAGTAATTTTCCCGCTGAAGACAACTTTAAATTGATCTGACATCTGCAAATTTCCCTGTCGCGCCCTGTTAGAATGGATTTCATTTTAACGTCAACACGATAATTCACAAGGCCTCAGGTCAATAAAACAATTTCAGAAAAACATCTGAAATTAGACAGTTACTCGCACTTAGCAGACTAACACTGAACCGTCATACCAGGGTTAGCCACATTATTACTCTGGCAGGTCAACACTTTTCACCGCGCCACCATACAGATGAACCAGATCATGGGCTTGCACATTCACCCGAGTAATAGCCGCTGGAATATCTACACCGGACAGCGTTCGGGTAAAGGGTTGCTCCCCTACGTGGGGATGAAGCAGTCTTCGGGTAGCTAAAATATTACCTTTTGAATCAACGACTTCCACTTATCAGCATAGTAATTCCAGCCACTGTCGTCGTGGCTTACTGTCACACTGAAGTCATAGCGATGGTTCCCGGTTTTACTGACCGTCACCTGCACAACATCGGCCTCCCCTGCGAAGCTAGTGGCTGTGAATAGAAGGCTTGTATAGCAAAGAACGGCACACAGGAAGGTACAACCTCTCCTGATGGAACAGATTTTTTTCATCATAGTCACTCTATAGCCGATCAGGGTAATCTTATAACGAAGCAGCACCAGCTTAAGAAGCTGGGCATATAAGATTAATCTCAGACAAGCCTGGTCTTAAGCAAAGACAGCCTTGCGCCGCCAGGCCACAATTATCAGTAAAGCGGTACAGGCCAGTGCAATCGAAAGGGGAAACAGCACCGTCGTCACGGAGTAACTCTCCAGTGCCAGAATCGCAAAACAGTTTCGCAGCATAAACGACAGGAAGAATAACTGACTCTCCTGATGGGGAAACGCATAGGCTTTACGAATAGTCGGGCCAAACCCCAGCAGGTCGACAATCGTCAACACTACAACGGTCCACAGCGGGTCCGAGGTCAGATACCAGAACGGTAAAGAGGCCAGTGCGGCACTGAAGAACAGCCAGTCGGTGCGAGTAATGCTGATATCGGCACGCTTCGTAAATGCCAGTATCGCCACGCCGACGGTTATAGCGCCGGAGATACCGATCGGCCAGGCACCGATCCCCCCTTTTGCTTCAAGCTGCGCGAAAAAAACAATAACGGTTGTGATACCCCAGATAAACCAGGAAAAAACATGAGGGCGGGTCGATCCGGCCAGTATCGAGCGGATATAAGGCACAAAAGCGACAAACGTCAGGCCGATGGCTAAGCCGCTGAATAGCAGTTTAATACTCGTATCAATCATAGCGTTTGTTATCCTGAATCCAGATCAGCCGAAACACTGCCCCATGGCATTTTCAATATACGATGCCATAACGTCAATGACCATTACCGACAGACTGAGGGATACCATTGACCTGTCTTCCACACGTATTCATCATCGATTCCGACTAATTTTTTAGCATCAACAGGAGCATGCACGTCAACGATCCCCTGATCGCTAATCCTCCTGCGGCATTCCACCTTTTACACCGGAACAGCGGTGCGACATGTCTAATCCACACCTTGACTATTACTGCACCACTGAGAGCTGCCCTAAAACGACAGCACTCAACTCGTTTCATTCCTATTCGCTGTTAAGAATCGCAATAACGCCCAATGGCTAAAACTCATCATGCTCTGGCAGATTATTGTGAATGGCATACCAGGGCGCCTGCTGCGATACCCAGATATGCTTCTCTTCAGCAACCTGCGGGTCATCGTCCAGCGATCCCAGACGCAAAATAACATGCTCGGTATTATCCCGTTTAGCGTAGATCTGAGTACCGCACTCAGGACAAAAGAAACGGTGTTTACCGGGGGAGGACTCAAAGGATTTCAGCACGCCTTGCCCCAGCAGATGAAAGTCCTTGTCCTGAACCGCAGAGACACTCGAAAAGGCAGCACCGTGCGCCTTACGACAGGTCTGGCAATGGCAATGAACAATCGCACCTGGCCGACCGCTAATTTGATACTTTACCTTGCCGCACAGGCAGCTACCTCTGATCATCGCAACTCCTGTTTCCGCTGACTGCAGATATAAATTATTAACTGTGGCGCTATTGCCCGGATTATCGCCCGGATCAGACCTTCACACCACCGACGATAAGCGCGGGAACATCAAACTCAACCGGCCCATCTCTCTATACTTATGTAAAACCGTTTCAGCGTCACTAAGCAGTAACGCTATCGCCAATGGTTGCCTCAGCTTGCCCCTCAAGAATATAGACGCACGCATCATCATAAAGTGGTTCCTAAATCAGAGCGCCCTCTCTGACCAGACGGATATAAACCGGCAGATCAGTCGTTGGGGGAGACAGACCAAAATGATACAACATATCGGCCACATGGCCCCGATGATAGGTGCTGTGATTCACCAGATGATAAAGCATCTCTGACCGGGTCATCTTAGCGTGCCCGCCCCCTATGAACTCAAACTCAACATCTTCAGTGGACTCAGGCGCTGTCAGCGTTTTCATATACTCAATCAACCGTTGGTTCAACGCCATTTGCTGTGTGTGCAAAGATGAAAAATCGGGGCAATCCCGCGGGTTTCTTGACGTAATACCATGCTGCTGACCGGTCAGGTTCGCTTTCCACACCCGATCCATCAGGTAACAATGGTTCATTGTACGGATCAGACTGCCAAAGAAGATCGGCTGTGGCTGTTGACGTTGTTCAGGGGAAAGCTCTGCAACACATCCAAATAACTCCGCATCAGCCCAGGCTTTATAGTGAATCAGCATTCTCAGGTTATCCATATCCGTCTTCCTTCTTATAAAGCTCTTGATAAGCTCCTGATAATTAAGCGTTCGCCCTGGCCTCAGTATATATCGCTCTCTCGCGGTAATCCCTGGCTGAATCCGCATCCTCGACAGACACAACCCGCTCGATCCTGTCGATATACTCAACCGGCAACTTCGCTTCCCTGGCCCCTACCAACAGATGGTTTACATACCAGTCATAAGGTTTGAGTGAAGGGTCGATCTGCAGTGCGAAGTAAGTTATCGCCTCAAGCTGCTCACCCGGTTCATTTTGCAACGACACAACTTTCTCACCATACCCCACCCCCAACCCTTCAGCCCGGTCAAGCGCGGGCTTCTCTGACAGCGGTATATCAAACAGGACACCGTAAATACGATCATCACTGCCGGTATAAAACGCATCACACTTTGCTGAACCATCCTGACCCGCTTTATGAAAACGCAGATCATAGCCATCAAGAAAATAACAGCCGATAACCCGGGCACCGGGCACCCGCTGCCGCAGTCGTGCCAGAGACATATTTGATCCGTAGGCAAAATAATTCATAGCTATAATCTGAGCCAAAGCCCCATGAGTTAATCGAAGAATTTTCACTCTAACGCAGCATAGCATATCGTTACCTGCCTCCTACAGGTTCAGCTTCAAGCTCACAAAAGCCAACGCCTTTGTCTTAAACAGCACATTTCTCAGCTGGCTGCTGTCATATAAAACAATAAGTTAACAACCGTTTTTAGTGGCACCTATCTTGCTGTCTCACTTAAACAGAAAGTGGGAGTTTCGTTTTCGAGGACGCCAATGCAAGGCAAAAACGGGCGAAATGAGGGAGTTTATACCTCATAAATGACCGATTTGAGCCTGTTTTTAACGCCGCAGTGGCTACGCAGATAGAAAATCCACAACCTGCAAAACGGCTCACCGTCTGTCAGGAGCAATTAACCCATCATGAAAACCTAACCATAGACCCCGGAGGTAACAATGAAACTACAGATTGGAAAAAGTTACGTCGAAGCTATGGTGGCAGAGTTTCCGGTTTTAGGAACGCTGAAGGAACAGCTACGCTTTGGTAATAAAGCGGAGGTCTCGTTCACCCAATTGAGCGACGCCCAGTTGAACTAACTGTACAGCTTGTATTGTCAGTCCGGCCCATCGATGCAACCGCAGGCAGCCCTGCTGAAGACAATACAGCGTTCTCGCAGTGACCATGAGACCCGCTATGGCCCCGATGACCTGGAACGGCTGATGCCGGATATCGCCCGATATCTGATCAAAGATGCGCTGCGAGGCTGGTTGTTCAGGGTCACCGGTGCGGGTAAAACCATGGCCTACCTGATTACCCGGCTTGATTACACGCCCCCCGGCGAAGAGGAATCGGGCCGTATTCTGCTTGAATTGAAAGCCAACTCAAAAGGCACGGTGGCGATTGAGAACATAGTTATTCGCACCCGGGACCTGACCAATCACAGCATTAGCGAGATTTTTCTGAATAAAGGCTATATCAAAGAGAACCTGGAGCTGATGGCCGCCTATGATGAATCAGTTGAGCGATATTTCAACTGGCGCGCACGCTATGGCGAGCAGTTCTCTGCCAGTGGCACCGGCATCTATACCGAAGACCCCTCTGCCAGCCATCGCAGCAGCGACTGGACCCGCAAGAATGTGGTGGTATTGTCATCCGGCGGTGGCCAGGCTCGGCTGGTAAATGATGAGGATATGATCACCAATCGGGTACTCACACTGGAAGCCTCGGGGGACATTCTCGGCGGCTTTCTTCGCCGTGCAGGTAAAAGCAGCCGTTATGATGAAAAGATGGAAAAACAAACCGAGCAGTCGAACGCTGAGATTCCTAAAGACCTGTTCACCGAACTGCCGGTACACGGCTATATGTTGATGTTCCATCTCGATCTGCACCACCATGTCTGGGTGCATGTCGACAACATGACGCCCTATCAGTATCAACCAGAACTGAAAGATAAGTTGGTTCTGCCCCCCGAGCAGATCGACCTGATCGACATCCTCACTGCCGAAATGGATCTGCTGATGGATGATATTATCGCCGGTAAATCAGGAGGCACCACGGTGTTATGTGCAGGCCCTGCGGGTGTCGGTAAGACTCTCACGGCAGAGGTCTATTCAGAAATTATCCGGCGTCCGCTGTATCGGGTGCACTCCGGTCAGTTGGGCCTGAATGTGGCGGAGATGGAGAAAACATTAAAAGACACCCTGATCCGCGCTCAGCGCTGGGGGGCCGTTATGCTGATCGACGAAGCCGATGTCTATATCCGCCGCCGCAGTGACAGCTTGTCATCCAATGCGGTGGTCGGGGTATTTCTGCGGGTACTGGAATACTTTAACGGTCTGCTGTTTCTCACCACCAACCGCATCGATGATATCGATGAAGCAATTATCTCCCGCTGTATCGCCATGATCAATTACCAGCCACCCGAGCGGGATGACCGGATCAAAATCTGGCAGGTGATGACGCAGCAGTTCGGGCTGCAGGTTGAAGCGGAACTGATTCCCGAACTGGCGGATACCTTCCCGACGGCAACCGGTCGGGAGATAAAAGGCTTAACCAAACTGGCAGGCAAGTTCTGTCAGCAAAAACAACTGACACCGACACTGGACGTCTTTAAACGCTGTTCAGTCTATCGGGGAATGAACCTATGACGATGAAATTTTATATGACACCCGGGTCATGCAGCACGGCGATCCATATTTTACTGAAAGAGGTGGAGGCTATTTTTGAAGTTCATCTGGTGGACCTCATGGCGGGCGACAATAAAACCCCGGAGTATCTTCAGCTCAACCCCAAAGGCACCATTCCGGTGCTGATCTCCGATGATGACCTGGTGCTGACTGATTTCCAGTCGATGGCCTGGTGGATCGCCCGGCAGAACCCAAAAAAAGCATTACTGCCCACTGATATCGCAGCGGAATGCAGGACGCTGGAGTTGATGAGCTATGCCGTCAACACCATTCATGGGCAGGGCTTTACCCGTATTTTCACCCCTGACCGATACAGCCTGCCGGGATTAGACAACGGTGCCGGATATGATGCCATTAAACAACAGGGAAAAGAGATTATCGCTAACGCGTTTGCCCTGCTTGAACCGGTCTTAGCCGGAAGAGAGTTGCTGTTTGATCGTTTCTCGATTGCCGATGCAGCGCTGTTTTATGTGATGTTCTGGGCCGACCGGATCAATCAGCCGCTGCCCGAGAGCTGTAAACACTATTACCAGACGCTGTTAACCCGGCCAACGGTTCGACAGGTGCTAAGCGAAGAGGGATACGGCGCGATGTTCAGGTGATCAGCTGGCGCAATCGGCTAAAAGTAAAACGGGCTGCCGATAAACTGCATTATTCAGCACGTTAAGCGTCCGTAGTACTCATTCAGACTTGATCTGACAGTTACCACAAGTCCTCCATAAACCAGGCGGTAAAACTAACCTTACTCGTAGTCCCGGATTTTTTATAAACACTGGTGAGCTGATTACGCACGGTTTTTTCAGAGGTATTCCTGAAATCCGCAATCTCTTTAGCGCTAAAGCCCTTGAGGGTAAACAGGGCGATATCAGACTCGCTTTCGGTTAGCTCCCATTTTATAAATTGTTTCGCTATCTCCTCACCAAACATACGCTTGGCACTCACCAGCTCTTCAGAGGCCTGGGCTGAATGGATTTTTGCCGCTTCAAGGTCAACCAGCAGTTGTGCATTGCGCTGTTCATGCGCCCGGGTATTCAAAAACAACAGCAGCAACAGAGAGAGCGCAAATACAAACACCACTGACTCTTGCACAATATGCAGGACATTCGCCCCCTGCAACACATCCGCGACGATATCCGAAAAACTGGTGATAACAATTAATACAAAAAAAACCCGGATAAGGACGTTCCACTTGTCTGCCTCGACCATTATGTCTCCATTACTCAGCATCCTTACTGCCTGAGCGAGTGCCTGATTATTTAACATTCAGAGCATGTGACAAACATCCTATGCTTTGAAATCAAATACTTAAAAAAACCACAGGGACGTAACTCCCATATAGCAACCGAGAGTAATGACATAACATCGGTCTCACCTACTGACTACCACTGCAAGTTTGAGTTCATTTTTGTTTGGTTTTTTAATCAAGTGTAGTGGCAGCAAGGTGATACTACCTATCAACATCAAAATGGAAATTCCGATGAAAACGTTTAGACACCTACCTGCGATAGCTCTGACGACTATCACTCTCTCACTGTCCTGTACCACACCGGCTATCGCTCAGGACGTTGACTTTGGGCCACTACAACCATTAATCGGTACATGGAAAAGCGTAACACCCGGCGTAGACATCGCCCCCGGAAGAACAGGCTCAGCCGTGGGTGAAGGCGGCAAAGCCATAGAACCCTACTACGAAGTCAGAACATTTGAAGCGGCGGCTGACGCGGTCAATGCCAGTGACCAGTCTCTGGTTGCGATCTACTACAAACAAGAGGTCTTCAGACAGCGTGATGATGCAAAATTTCATGACCAGCGGGGCTATCTGATTTACGACAAAAAGAACCAGATGGTCTATAACTCCTTCTGCGTGCCCAGAGCGGTCTGTGTTGTCGCGGAAGGAGCAGCGGGCGTGAAAATGACACTGACAGCGCCCCAGAGAGGTATCGCTGAGTCCTCCTATATGAGCAAAAATGCCACCAGCCAGGCATATTCCATGACGCTGGATATTGCTGCAGACACGCTGTCCTACACACAAACAACGCAACTCAATATCTATGGTAAAGAGTTCACCCATACCGAAGCCGCTACGTTAGAAAAGGTGCGTTAATGTTTTAACGCGGCGCTCATAACGAGCGGTGCATCACACACAAAGCCGGGAGACATCCCGACAGGCCAGCCTTTGGTTAGCGACACGAGCTAAAGGCTGGCTCTCTTTTGCCGCAAACTTTTTTCTATTCTCTACTGCGACGCCTGCGGGTCAACCAATCAGCCCTGACTTATACGTTGCAGCTCTGCAAGATCACAGCCCACTATCGCTGGCAGATTGTTGCTGATTTTCTCAGCACTCCAGTCCCACCAGGCGATTGCCAATAATTCAGCGATGGTCTGCGCATCAAAACGATACCGGATCACTCTCGCAGGGTTGCCCCCGACCACACTGTAGGCGGGAACATCACTCACCACCACCGATTTACTGCCAATTATCGCCCCACTGCCGACCTTAACCCCCGGCATAATAGTGGCTTCATAGCCGATCCAGACATCATTGCCAATCTCGGTATCACCTTTATAGGGCAGCGCATCGGCTTGCGGCATCACCTTCTCCCAGCCATTGCCGAAGATATAGAATGGGTAGGTAGAAAAGCCAGACTGCTGATGGTTAGCACCGTTCATAATGAACTGCACATCTTTCGCGATGGCACAAAACCGGCCAATCACCAGTTTGTCACCAATAAAAGGAAAGTGGTAAAGCACATTGGTTTCAAAGCGTTCAGGGCCTTCGGGATCATCATAGTAGGTATAGTCACCCACAATGATATTGTCAGAGGTGATGTAGTGCTTCAGATAGCCCACCTGAGGGAACCCCTTCATGGGGGACTTATCGTCAGGGCTTGGGCCCTGCTTTTCTAAGATTTTTTCGCTCAAAATAACACCTCATAAACTGGCGGCTTATTAACTTACCGGTTTCTCCAGTTCCTCAACCAGATAACCGATCTCATCGGCCTTTTCTGCAAAGATCACCCGCGCATCGGACAAACCCCGATTATAAAACGCGGGGCCGATCTGCCTGGCAAAGAAGTCGATCAGAAACTCCGCTTCAAAACCACCGATCTCCCGGTCCAGTTCATCGTTAAAGTATTTTTTAACATGACTGACAATGCGGTCAGTCTCCTCTTTAGTAAATTTGATATCACTCATAAAGATTCCCTGCAAACGCTGTTGTACATGCCAGCGTCTCTTTGCCCTCATTCGTTTTTATTTAGCGCGGCCTAAACATTATCGTTAACTGAACTGTTAAATGAATACATACTCACATCATCCCGCAAAAACCAGCCTGACTGTTGATAAAACGTCTGCGCCTTAACATTCTCGCGATACACAAACAGATGGGTTTTAGCGATACCCATCGCTGCCAGCGCTTTAACCGATGCAGCAACGAGTTGACGGCCTATCCCCTGCCCGCGATGTTCGCAAGACACTGCCAAATGCTGCAGATAGCCACGCCGACCATCAGTACCCACCAGAACAGCACCAATCACCACGTTGTTATCTGCAGCAACAAAACTCAGTCCCGGGTTGCGCTGTAGATAGACGCCAATACTGTGCTGCGAGTCAGCATCCCGCAGAGACATATGTTCAGTCTCCCCCCACAAATGGATAACAGCATCATAATCAGAAATACCCATCTCTCGAATCACTGTCACAAAAGAACTCCTTACGTCAAAACGAGCTATATACCGATTCAGGTTTTAACTAACAGAACTGATGGGAGCAACGGCTGTTGTCCATTTAACACCTACGCAAAAAACTGCGGGCGAACACCTAACTTTAGCGGGTAAAACGAGTCCTGATACAACCAGACAACCTGGATCGTCAGCGAACAAATTTAGCCTTGCTATGCAACCTTAGCCATCACCCGTTGTTCATACAAGCCACAACATTTACTGATATCAACTCTACTCCATCACGCTGGCTTTTCCATAAATGCCACCGTTGGCAAAGCCTTATCCGATCAATAACTCTGATTTAGCACCCCTGCTTTACCTGCCCTGCTATAAAGCCAGAAAACGTTGACTCCTGTTAACTGGATTTATACCCCGTTAACCCCTATAAACCGTGGAAACTGGTTGAGTGTTGGTGAACTAGTCAGCACTTTCAGGGACTAAGTATGCAGACTTGATTTTATTCAACTGCATTCTTATCTTTTTATAGACCGACAAAATTGCTAGAGGCTCTCAACCATGGATGTTAACTCACTCTTAAACAGCATTATGGGCACCGCGGGTAGTGGAATCGATAAAGCAGTGACAACTGCCAAATCCGGTTCTATGCCAGGTGGATTACTGGGTGGTGTTGCTGCCGGAGGATTAGCCGCCATGTTACTGTCCAACAAAAAAGCCCGCAAGATGGGCGGGAAGGCAATCAAATATGGTGGAATCGCAGCGGTTGGTGGAATGGCTTACAAAGCCTGGCGCAACTATCAGGAAAACCAGGCCACAGCACAACCACAGAGCGTTGCGCAAACATCTGGCGTAACCTCTAACTCAGGTGTCACCTACAATCAGTCTGCTGCCCTTCCTGCTGCACCCGTCGGCAGTATCTTTGATCTGGCCGAAGAGAAACAGACCCAACAAGGCGAAGACATGCGCCTGATCCTGGTAAGGGCAATGATTAGTGCCGCCAAGGCAGACGGTCATATCGACGCAACCGAACGCACCCGGATCGAACAACAGATCAGCGATCTTGGTATTGGCCCAGAAGAACAGCAGTTCCTGATACAACAACTACGTGCAGACAGTGACCCTATCATGATTGCACGTCTGTCTGAGAACGATGAACAGGCCACAGAGATCTACCTGGCATCAATGCTAGCGATTGATCTCGATACCGACGAGGAACGGCGTTATCTGGATCGCCTGGGTGATGCTCTTCACCTGCCAATGGAGTTACGCCAGAATATCGCACACGAAGTGCAAAGCGCTCAATAATTAAAAGAGCAGTAGCCAGAACGCGCTCTGCGCTTGCTAGAACAAGCGCTAGATCGCGCAGTGTACAAGGGGTTTTATTTACTTATTAACTCGTTCCCACGCTCCTGCGTGGGAATGCATACCTTTAAGACCATCCTCAGAAAAGGGGGGGAAACGGGGGTCAAGTCTTGCATTTTGCATCTCTGTTCACCGCCCTGCTTACCGTCGAATAACTGATTCCGAAATGCTCCCCTATCTCTTTCAGCGTATAGTGCTGACTTTGATAGGCCTTGATCATTGCTTCGTTTCGATCAGGATATTTTTTTGCATAATAGGATAGTGCCTTCAGTGGTCCGCTTTTCTGCAAGCGCGGAATCTCTTCTAATGACTGATCAGGTTTCAATTGGCATTGAACCTCGTCGACAAAAGCATCCGAACCCAGATAGACCTGATTTTTTAATTCCTCCCAGGGTGAAGGCTGATTAAGGCCGTCATCAACAAATAGACGGTACACCTGTTGCGCTTTTTCCTGTTTTAACCCAAACACTGACAGCACCGCTTCAAGCGTCAAACAGCTACGGGGCTCACTTAATCCCACCATTGCACGGTAACTACTCCATGGCCACTCTTCTGCGTTGTACACCATTCTTGCCCGTACAGGGTTAAGAGCAATGTAACGACTCAATTCCTGCAGGTAGCTATCTTTCTCAACCAGAATAGCTTTGTATCGCCCCTGAAAAAGATGTCCTACCCGACTATGAGTTCTATTGATGTATTGGGTAAACACGCCATTCAACTGGCGCATTCCTTTAGAAAGGTTTGCATCTGCCGTTTCAATTAATAAATGGTAATGATTATCCATCAGACAGTAGGCATGACATGCCCAGTTAAAACGATTACATACCTCTGCAAGCAATGTTAAGAATGCATCGCGATCTTCATCTGAGAAATAAATGGGCGCTCGCGCATTCCCTCTGGCCGTAACGTGATACAGCGCGCCTGCAAATTCAATTCTTAAGGGTCGAGCCACAACACAAATCCTGATAGTTACCTACCATTCAACTTAGTAGTATGTTTGCAAAATGCAAGACCTGACCCCGTTCACATTCAGGCCTTCGGTATCGAGAGTGATACCTACTATGCCCTCTGCTGACTTCTGTATTGCGTTCACGCTGAATTGCTTCAGCATCAGTTGTTCCTTCAACACAGTACAGACCTCCCAGGGTAAGACACTTAACTTTCCTCGCGTAGACGCCGGATTTATAAAACATAAGCCAAATGCAGATGGAGGGCTTAGCGGTCACGTGCCCGATGGCCCCACTTATGTCACACCTCATATCCGGTTCTTGTTCATCGCCCCGCGATTTTGCCTTGGGCTTCCTCCAGCCAGCCCCTCACGGAACTAACCTTGCCCTTTGGCTAACCTTCGGCTCTGCGAATACCTGGTACGAGGACTTTCACCTCGCTAGTTAAGTGCCATGCCTGGCACACACGTCCAAATTGAGGGGCGCGCCGCTTTTTGGCGCGTCCCACTCGAATGCAGTGTTAGCATTTTTTTCCAAAGACTGCATCCAATACCCTGAAAAAGGTCAATTCACGGGGTTTATCGATATTGTCAAGCATTGACTGAAGGTCTATTTCCCCAGGGGCATGGTCAGTAATCTTAATACGCTCCTTTGTTGAGACCTCCTCAAACACTGGCTCTCCACCTTTGACCTTCCAGCCAGGGTCTATGGACTCGATTTGCTGTATGAGGAGCGGCGTTACGTTTTCTCCGTCTGGAGTGAAATGCTCAGGCCCTAACTTTATGGACTGATGTTTGTGGTTGAAATTCAGATGGATGCTCCACGGTTCGACAGGCCTTCCATCGTTAGCAAAGCGACCCATTACATAACCTATCATTCGCAATACGGAGTGCTCATGCATGGCATAAGTTAATTGGTTTCCGTTTTGGACAATATAAAGGCTCCAGCGGAACCCAGAAAATTTATTGAGAAAACCCATCTACTGCCTCCATGATGCTAACATTTTAATACTACGCCCGCGCATATGCATGCCGAGCTGAATTGCCTAAAGGGATGATAACTATCAGATAGTAAAGAGGAATTTATGAACATCGCGATCTCCTTTAAAATAAAAACGAGAATGCGCATATGCATTCCTCACCCGGCTTAATATCGCACCGGTGCTTTCAACCTATCCCTTTGTTTTTATTATGTTTTGCAAAATATCTAAGCAGCAAAACGAGTCTTCTGTAACGATTAAATGAGCATAACCGCTGGACAGAATAAAATAAACTATCTACCTAAACAAATGATAACTTCCAGGGGATTATCTACTTTGGAGGAAACAAAAAACGCGCCCCGAGGCGCGTTCTTAGCATTCACAACCGAATCAGGATTTCTTGACAAACTTGGTCAGAATAACAATCCGGGTGCCGTTGACGCGGCCTTCGATATGTTCTGCGTTGTCCTGCACCAGTGAGATGCCCCGCACTGCGGTGCCGCGTTTGGCGGTGAAACCTGCACCTTTCACATCGAGATCTTTGATCAGCACGACGTTATCGCCGGCTTCCAGGGTCGCGCCATTGCTATCGCGGTGGATCACTTTTTCAGAGTCATCCAGATGATCACCGGTGGCTTTTGCCCAGAGTGAGGTTTCATCATCCAGATACATCATATCCAGCAGATCCTGCGGCCAGCCTTCGCTCTTGAGACGGTTGAGCATACGCCATGCGACCACCTGCACCGCTGGCACCTGGCTCCACATGCTGTCGTTCAGACAACGCCAGTGGTTAGCATCGGTGGTTTCCGGGTTTTCGATCTGACCTTTACAGGTGCTGCATACCAGTACAGAGTCATCGACGCCACCCAGTGAACCCGGCGGCACTTCGTAAACGCTCAGGTTATCAGTCGCGCTGCACAGCTCACATTTAGATTCGCTGCGATCCCGTAGGGCTTGTTCTGTACTCATGATCACTCCGGTAATTTATTCATGACAGTTAGTCACGATGCCTCTGCCTAATGGCAGCAGGATTAAAGACGATGTTGTAAAGTCGCGCATTGTACCAGAAGATTAGCGCATCAGGTCAGAAGACCCCGATAAAATTTCAGTTCGGCATCGAGACTGTGAATCTGATTTTCCGCCTGACGAAAGCCGTGCTGCTCGGCAGGGTAAAGGTGATATTCAACCGGGATATTCTGCTGCTGCAGGGCGTTCACCATCACCTCGGTCTGCTGCGGCACCACGACCCGGTCTTTGCCGCCCTGGAAGAAGATCATCGGGCATTGAATCTGTTCGGCGTGTTCCAGCGGGCTGCGCTGGTTATAAAGGTCGGCATCTTTTTGCGGATCGCCGATCAGCCAGTCTAAATAGTGGCTTTCAAATTTATGGGTGTCGCGGGTTAACGCTAGCGGATCACTGACACCATAATAGCTGGCCCCGCCTTTAAACCGGTCACTGAATATTAGCGCACAGAGGGTGGTATAACCGCCAGCGCTACTGCCTCTGATAAAGACATTATCCGCGTCGATCAGGCCTTCCGCCGCCAGATAATCAACCGCAGCTTCAGCATCCTGCCAGTCGGTCTCCCCCCAACTGCGGGCTAATCGCAGCCGGTAATCACGTCCGTAGCCGGTGCTGCCCCGATAATTAATATCGATGACCGCAAAGCCTCGGCTGGTCCAGAACTGGATCTTCGGGTTGTACACCGGATAGGCTGCTGCGGTTGGGCCGCCGTGACTGAAAACAATCAGGGGTGGTTTTTTGTCGCTCTCAACGGGAGATTGCGGCAGATAAACAAAACCATAGGCCGTTTCACCGGCCACAGGGTAGCTCACTGGTTGTGGCTGAACGGGTTTCAGCACAGGTTCTGAACCACCGGCAATAACGGTAACACCGGAGCCCGCAATAAGATCGCTGTTCGGCGACAGTTCGAGTATGGCTGCGGTGCGGTTTTTAGCCGAGGCAATACAGTAGATACGGCCACGAAAGCAGCTGATATGACGAAACAGGTTGTAGTCAGACGCCAGCTGCTGCTCTTCAATTATTGCGTGCTGATCTGCCGCTAGCACGCCGACGGCTAGGCGCCCCTCCCCCTGCTGCATATAACCGGCGACCCAGCGCTTTTCATCAAGCTGATCCCAGGTCGACACACCCAGCTGCCACTGGGGAATACCGAAATCGTTAGACCGGGACCAGACCGGCCGGACAATCCCTGGTTCTGATACTGCCCGCTCCCTTCCCTCTGTTAAACCGGACTCAGGCACTTCGCCTTCACTATTCGTCTCATCAAATAGATAACGGTATAAATTCCACCAACCACTTTTATCACTGATGGCGACCAGTGCGCTATCCTGTGTGAATCGCGGCTGCTGAATTGATTCCTGGGTTACCTTTCCCGCGACAATACGATGCTCAATTAAAGATCCGTCTGTATTGATATTGGCGAGATTGAGTCGGGTGCTCACCCAGGGCATATGAGGATGATTCCAGCTAATCCAGGCAAGTCTACGTCCATCATGACTGATTACCGGGCCGGCATAAAAATCATCACCGTTTGCCAGAACAATCACCTGCCCGCTGACGAGATCAACCGCAATCAGCCGGTGTGTCGGTTGGGTGGGATCATCGGTGGCTTGTTCCTGAACGGCGAGGATACGTTGAAAGTGTGGATCATATAGCAGGTCGCCATAGCGGCAATCGGGGGTGTCGGTGAGTTGTCGTGGAGGCTGTTGAACGCTCTGCAGCCAGATCTGCTGATCAGAGGCATTCACAAAAGCGATCTGCTGACCGGCTACACACCAGCTTTTGCCACCGTACTCATAGACACCGCTGCGGACGCTAAAATCACTGGGCGTAAGACAGGTGGTTTCGCCTTCCCAGCTGCGCTGCATCAGCAGATTGCGGCCACCATCGGCAGGCCGGTATTCGACCCAGAAAAGCCCCTGTTCACAGGCGTGTAGCTGACCATATTCCAGCCCCGCCGCCACCGCATTAGCGGCGCTGAGGGAGGATTCAAAAAAACCATACTTGGGCATAACCGGTCGCATCCGCTCAGGCTGTTGAGAGCATCAGGCTATCATATCAGCCTTTGCAGAACACCTTTGAGTTGCGCTCGTTACGGTAGATCGGTTCTTTGTGGGAGGGTAGTTCAGCCTCCTCCCGGGCCTGAATAATCAGATCGTGATGGGGTGATTTACTGCACACCGGGTCGGTATTGTTGGCATCGCCGGTCATCATAAAGGCCTGACAGCGGCAGCCACCAAAATCCTTCTCTTTTTCATCACAGCTACGGCACGGCTCTTTCATCCACTCATAGCCACGGAAATGATTGAAACCATTGGACTGGTTCCAGATCTGCTCGATACTCTGCTCCCGCACATTGGGGAACTCAATCGGCAGCATCCGCGCGCTGTGGCAAGGTAGCGCGGTACCATCCGGTGTGACCGTCAGAAACACCTGGCCCCAGCCATTCATGCAGCCTTTGGGGCGCTCTTCGTAATAGTCAGGGGTAACAAAGATAATCTTGATCGGATTGCCTTCCGCCGCCAGCCGGTCACGGTACTCATTGGTGATCCGCTCCGCCCGTTCCAGTTGCGCCCGGGTGGGTAGCAGATCGTTACGGTTTTCATACGCCCAGCCATAATACTGACAGGTGGCCAGTTCGACGTAATCCGCTTTCAGTTCAACACAGAGTTCGATAATACGGTCGATCTGATCGATATTATGCCGATGGGTGACAAAGTTCAGCACCATCGGATAGCCCTGGGCTTTGACCTCTCGGGCCATCGCCAGTTTCTGTTTAAACGCTTTTTCAGAACCCGCCAGCAAGTTGTTCACTTCCGGGTCGGCCGCCTGAAAGCTGACCTGGATATGATCCAGCCCCGCTTCACGGAAATCAGCGATCTTGCGCTCATTCAAGCCCACACCGGAGGTGATCAGATTGGAATAGTAGCCAAGGTTTCGCGCTTCCCTGATCAGTTCAATCAGATCCTGACGCACCAGGGGTTCACCACCGGAGAAGCCTAACTGCGCGGCCCCCAGTTCGCGCGCCTGCGTAAAGACGTCGATCCACTCAGCGGTGGTCAGCTCGCCGGTCTTGCTGGCAAAATCCACCGGATTGGCACAGTAAGGGCACTGCAGTGGACACTTATAGGTCAGCTCAGCCAGCAACCAGAGTGGCTGGCCGTGGGTTGGAACAGTGTTTAAATGGCTTAAGGA
>NZ_CAKZLP010000065.1 GCF_937127095.1 uncultured Amphritea sp. | reverse complement strand
AAAGCTGATGAGAATCGGTGATCAAAGTCATGAGAATACGCAGATTGAATATTTGTTTAGCAACTCAAAGACCAAGAGATATTACTGAAGGTGTTCTCAGTCAAATGGGGACATTGTTAGTCCATCGCTTAACAAATGACAGAGATAGAGAGGTAGTAGAAAGAGCATGCGGAGAGATAGATCGCTCAGCAGCATCTTTTCTCCCAAACTTGAAGCAAGGTGAAGTAGCATTAGTTGGCGTTGACTTTCCAATTCCAATGACCGTTCAGATTGATAAACCAGCCAATCCACCAAAATCTGATGGACCTAGTTTTCAAAAAATTTGGACTTCACCTTAATTGGACGTTTATTACCTAAATTTATCCATATAATCATCACTATTAAGTAGTGCTAATTTTAAAATTGATAAAGCTTCTAGTTTAATGGTAAAAGCTTTAAAATTTAGTGGAGAGCAAGCTTTACCAAGTGGAGAGAAGTCTTTAGGAACAGAATTAGATTTTCAAAAGGTTCAAAATTTATTATTTGGAGAAATAATTGGGAGAAAATTAAGGGGTCTAGTTTTAAAAATGAAATTTTATCTTTCGTTAAACTAATTAAGTTAGACTCTCCTTTGTTTTTATTGATCCTATATGTCATAAATGCTGTATTATTTAGCGCTATAAAGTACTTTCAACCATATGCTGAAAAGTACTTTAGTGAGATTGGTATATATAGTAATTTAGTGCTGTCTGTATTGGTCGTCGTTATACTATATCTCAATGGTAAACAGATATTTAGTAAAAGCTTTGATAAATTTATGGGTGATTTTAGCTAACCAATATATCTTTGTCATTGGCAGTGTGGTCTTTTAGCTTCGTATTTACTTTTTAATGAGCCCACGAAAGGTTTATCAATAAATGGTTTTTTGGCGTTTTTATTGGCATTATTGTTTGCATTTCTTTTGTCCTATATATTAAACTTTTTATTAGATAGCAATATTTCAAAATTGAGAGATAGTATTAAGAAGAGGGGCTAAAGTTGAGTTTTATTATATGGTAATCCCCCCGAAAAATAACGGTGCTCAAAAGTAGAATTTTCTCGTAATCTATACGCAGGAGGTTCTGCATGAAAATGTCACGTTATACCGATAGCCAAATCATGGCGATTCTTAAGCAAGCTGAAGCGGGAACGCCTGTACCCGAGCTTTGCCGTGAGCATGGCATGAGCTCAGCCTCATTTTATAAATTGCGCGCGAAGTACGGCGGTATGGATGCGTCCCTGATGACCCGATTGAAAGAGCTTGAAGATGAAAATCGACGGCTGAAGAAAATGTATGCTGAAGAGCGTCTCAAGGCTGAAATTGTTCAGGAGGCTTTACAAAAAAAAGTGGTAAAGCCGTCTCAGCGCAAGGTGATGGCGCAACAGGTTATTGCGGCAAAGGGAGTCAGTATCAGGCTGGCATGCTTAGCGCTCGGCATCTGCGAAACGTGTTATCGCTATCAGCCTAAGTTAGCCTCTGAGAATAGTGAAATCGCAGACTGGCTCATTCAGTTGACTGAGAAAGATACCGACTGGGGGTTTGGTATGTGCTTTGACTATCTTCGCAACGTTAAAGGCTTTCATTGGAACCATAATCGGATTTACCGTATCTACTGTGAGCTGTCGTTGAATCTGAGGATACGGCCTCGCAGACGGCTTAAAAGACACAAACCTGAGCCGTTAAAGCAGCCACTGCGAGCCAATCAGGTATGGTCAATCGACTTTATGCGCGACCAGTTGTCTGGCGGTAGGAAATACCGTTTATTTAATGTGATAGATGATTTCAGGCGTGAAGGCTTAGCGATTGACGCAGGCTTTTCACTACCCTCGATACGCGTCATACGGTCGCTTAACCAGTTGATTGAATGGCGTGGTAAGCCGTTGGTCATCCGCTGCGATAATGGCCCAGAGTTTATCAGTCATGAATTTACCGATTGGGCACGAAAGAACGGAATACGCATTGAATACATTCAACCAGGCAATCCTCAACAGAATGCCTATATTGAGCGGCACAATCGCACGATAAGGTATAGCTGGGTGAGCAAGCACCTATTCGAAACGCTGGATGAAGTACAAGACTATGCAACAAGCTGGTTATGGTTTTACAATCATGAACGACACACATAAAGCCAACGGTGGTAAACCACCTTGATGGTCGCTTAACTTCTACTTTTAGCACCTGCTAAAAAGGGGAGGATTACCCCTCATGTACAAAGCAGACATAATAAATTTAAAAGGAGACCCGATGCGGAGAATACAGTCCGAATTGACGGAATGTGAACGCTTAGGGTAAAAAGACTGAGAGCCCGATGCGGGAAAGATCAGGTGTTCACGTTCAACCAGAAACACCGTTTAGCTTCGCCAGAATACGCAAAAACTGTGTTAATATGTGAGTAAGCCTGATTTAATTATGTGGTTCAATAGGCTGGGGTGATTGGTTGTACCATGATTAATTGGATTTTAGGCCTTTTTACTATCGCTTAACGGGACAGCAGTGGAATATTATCATTAATAAGTCTGGTTTTTAAGTCAGTAGAGTTGTTTGGTGGCTATGTGATACAAAATATCTTTTCAGTTTTAACAGAAAAAGGTTGCTATAAAGTCATTTTGCCTTTCTGGGAAGTTGACTACATTCAAGGCATGCTTGCTAAGGAAGGCAAACCATATGAGCTTCCCATGCTTAAAGCCATGAGTAAAGAACTCTTGGAAGGTGATCTCGTTTTGGATGTTGGTGCAAATATTGGTAATCACACTTTATATCTATCTGCAGTTTGTGGCTGTCGGATCATCGCGTTCGAACCTAATCCAGATCTCTGTATACCTTTACGACAAAGTATTGAACTGAATAACCTTCTAGATAAAGTACATCTTCATGAGGTAGGGGTTGGCTCTGCCCCAGGAAAGGCATGCTTTTCAGCTCTCAACCCTGAGAATCTTGGTGGCCAGTCGTTATCTATAATCTTGCCAGAACAAGGTAGTATTGATGTTATAACCTTGGATTCTTTAGCTATCATCGATACAGTTCGTGCAATAAAAATTGATGTCGAAGGTATGGAACTGGATGTTTTAAAAGGCGGGCTTGAATTAATACGTAGGGATAAACCGCTGTTGTATATTGAGGCGCAAACAGAAGGTGACTTTTTGGGTCTTCACGATCTGTTGGTGAGCTCAGGTTATGTTTATTGGAACACATTTAATGCTACGCCCACCCATTTTTTTATTCATATAAATGAGTTAACAGAAGAAAGAATAGTTCAGCACTGCTTTGATAATGGAAAAAATACTTATAACCAGGCTAGTGCCTTGAATATACTCAAAGAAAAGTTGAAAGATGCTAACGATAAATATCGTCATGCGCATGAACAGATTGATATTTTGAAGGATAAACTTGCTGCAGCAAATGATAAGTATCGTTCGGTAACATCTGACTATCAAGTAATGAAGGATAAGCTTTGTTCTGAAATTGAACAGTTAAAACTTGTTGTTGAGGATGTTGAACCGAAAACTATCGGAGTTGAATCTTTCCTTTTAGGGCTCGATTTTTCTATAGCTGAGTACTCAGAGGGCTAATTTGAGCGTGCATGAACCATCTTCTTTAAATTTATTATTTTCGGTATTTTCTTCTGATTATTACCTTAAATCTAATCCAGATGTATTTAATGAGGATATTGACCCTTGGCTGCACTATAAAAACTACGGTATTTACGAAGGTCGTTTACCATGCTTATTTTCTGCTTATGTGTTAGATGAAGTTTTATGGAAACTTCCTATTGCCGATGTTACCTGCATTATCGAAGACCTTAAAAAAATAGAAAAAGATACAACTATCAATGCCGCACTTGCAGCATGGGTGTTAGCGCGTTGGTATGCCTCCTTTGGTGAATGGCAGCACGTGTGCGATATCTTGCCGCATTTTTTTTCTGAGCCATGTGCGCAGTTGATATTAAATCATCAAGGGCCTTGGTTGTTGCTGTTTACCGCATATTATCAATTAGGTGATCTACAACGATCAGAAGATTTGTTGGTGAGTTCTGAGTGGTCAGATAGTCCGGATAAACAATTAGCATCCGCTATGTTACAGCGCGGTAGTACTAAAATAGAGGTTTTTAACGAGATTTGGTTTGGTGCGAAGGTGCAAGCCATTGCTGTGGACACGCTGAGACAAGATGTTTTATCGCTGGATACTATGATTCCTATGCCTTGTGTTGAACCTTCTTTTGCAGCGAACACACTAGCGAGACTTCAGCAGCTGAAAAAAGTAACCGTTATCATCCCTTGCTTTAATGCAGTTGACACTATTGGCACTGCACTTTTTTGTTTATTGACACAAACATGGCAAAATATTGAGATTTTAGTGGTGGATGATCGTTCAACGGATGGTTCTGTTGAAGTGATAGAAGAGTGGATTAAGCGGGATAAGCGTATTCGCTTGTTACGCCATACAGTTAATCAAGGTGCTTATGCTGCACGAAATACCGCACTCAAATTTGCGACAGGTCATTTCATTACCGTACACGATAGTGATGACTGGTCTCATCCTGATAAGCTCAAGTGCCAGGTTAACGCGCTGCAAAAAAATTCTAAACTGCAGGCCAGTGTATCCCATTGGGTGCGTTGCGATAACCAGCTTAATTTTCAGCGTTGGCGCATGGAAGAGGGGTGGATTCATAGAAATGTCTCTTCATTGATGTTTCGTGCCAGCGTGGTAAAAAAAATCGGGTTTTGGGATCGGGTTTCTGTGAATGCTGATACTGAATATTATTATCGTATTCAGCGCGTTTTTGGTGAACAGTCGATCGGGGAGGTTCTACCCGGTGTGCCGCTTGCGTTTGGTAGGGTGGACGCATCTTCTTTAACACAGCAATCTGCTACCCATCTGCGCACACAGTTTTCAGGTGTGCGCAGAGATTATCAAGAAGCTGCTATGAAATGGCAGCAGTCGACATCGCCTGATCAGTTATACCTTTCCGCATCACCGACTAAACGGCCATTTCCTGTTCCGTCACTTATTTGCCGGGGTGACGAGGAGCAAAAGGCTCATAATGATCAACTCTTGCTGCAGGACAACCCTTTATTTGATTCAGCGTGGTATTTAGAAAAGTATCCTGATGTGCAGGGAGATGCGTCTGAGGCCCTTCGGCATTACTGCCTACATGGGGCTGAGGAAGGGCGTGATCCAAGTGCTTTGTTTAGCACGAGTGGTTATCGTTATGCGCATGGATTATCTATTTCTCAGAATCCTTTGGTTTTCTGGCAGGAGCACGGTGCGGATATATCAACGGCTATCCCTCATTTGACTGGACGTCTTGACTGGGTTGATGATGCGCCTTGCTTATTGGCGTGTGGACATACCGTGAGCAAGCAGTGGTTTGGTGCAGAGCGAAGCTTCTTGGATGTCTTAACCATATTATCAGACAGTAACATTAATATTGTCGTCGCTTTACCTTCTGCGTCTTCGCCTGCTTATATAGAAGCGGTGCGTGCAGTTGTTCACAAGCTTGTGATTTTACCTTATCACTGGTGGCATCTTCAGAAAGAGCCTGATCTCGCAGTGATTGAGTCATTCAAAAATATTATTAAGTGCTACGATGTAGCGCAGGTTTATGTAAATACTCTGGTTTTATCTGAACCTTTACTCGCAGCCGATACTCTGTCGGTGGAGCGGGTGATACATGTGCGCGAATTACCCCCAGCAGATAAGGCGTTATGTGGGGTGTTAGGAGGGTCTCCAGACGAAATCAGACAGCATTTACTGATGAGTGCGGATAAGTTTATAGCGAACTCAAATGCAGTCGCCTCTTATATCAACGACAATCGCAGTTATGTGTTACCGAATATGATTCACTGTGCTGAGTATGATATTAACCCTATGCCGTCGGCTGAGCGATTATCGGTTGGCATGTTGAGTAGCAATCTGCCTAAAAAGGGTTTGTTGGATTTCGTGGCTTTGTCGCAGTGGTGCGAAGCGCATCAGGTGCTCGCAGATTTCAGATTGTATGGCCCTGATAATGAACATATCACGCAACTTCGGGAGGATGGTCAATTTCAAGGTAACTTGTCCTATCTTGGATATGTCGACGAGGCCAGAAATGCTTTGTCTGAATTAGATATTGTTGTTAATTTATCGCATTTTCAAGAGTCTTTCGGGCGCAGCGTGCTGGAGGCGATGGCGTCTCAAAGGTGTGTGGTTGCTTACCGTTGGGGCGCGCTTTCAGAGTTGATTACACCTGGTTGTGGTTTTTTAGTGCCTTTTGGTGAGGTAGAATCTGTAGGTCAATATATCCACTGTTTAGCTGAAAATCGTAGCTTACTTCACGAAACAGCTAAAAGAGGGGCTTTAATGGTGTCGGATGCATATGGAGAAGACGCCTTTAGAGCCAAAGTTTTTTCTAATGAATCGCCTTTTTCATCGTTGTTGAGTTAATAAACTTCAGACGATATTAGCTTTTCTTATGTACTCAACCCCACTCATTCGCTGGATTACAGTGTATTATCGAATATACGGAACGTACGCTTGAATATTGCTATTGCTGCTATCGTTAAAAATGAAGCATCTTATCTGCTCGAATGGATCGCTTATCATTGCGTAATTGGTGTGTCTCATTTTTTGATCGCAAACAATGATAGCTCCGATGAGACTCCTGAATTACTGCGAAAACTTGCTGATAGTGGTTTAGTGACCACAATCGATTTTCCAACTAAAGGTGACGTCAAACCCCAGCTTCCTGCGTATCAAAAATTGCTAAAAAAATGCCCTGAATCGATCGATTTGATTGCTTTTATTGATGCGGATGAATATATAACGGTTACTGATGGCTCTTTGACTATTCATTCTGTTCTTGACCGCTTGTTCGAAAACTCGGAGGTCTCTGCTCTGGCCATGAATTGGGCCTGTTTTGGCTCAGCTGGACAGCTGTTTCGAGAAGAGGGGATGGTGATCGAACGATTTACCCGACAGTCGTCTCCTAAGTTTACCGCTAACCGAAATTATAAATCGATAGCGCGTCGCGAATCGATTATTAATTTCATGAATCCCCATCATATCAATACCAGTGGAGGGTCTTATATCAATACGTTGGGAGAACCTCTGGATATACTGGATGGAAAGCATGGGGTTACACAGCATCTGGTCTGGGATCATTTACGTGTGAATCACTATGTGACTAAATCATTAGAAGAGTTTGTCGTGGGTAAATCACGGAATGGTAGTGCTGCGACTCAAGGGCGGAAGAAGCATAAACAGTATTTCGAAAGTCATGATCGAAATGAAGAGTCATGGCGGTATTCAGACGGTTTATTAAACGCTGTACATGAGCTCCATTGTGCTTTCAAATCTATGCTATATCCTGAAGTTGTACCTCGCTCTGCAAATGTTTACTTCAGTATGGCTTCCGACCTCCGTTGGGGTGGATCTGCTAGTAGTAGGCAGATAAAGGATTTGGGTGTTTATAAATGGCATTTAGATTCTCCTTCCAATGAAGGTGTTATTGAACAAACACAACTTGGATGGAAGCTTGTCGGGTGGTTATTAACTGAAAATGCTGAGGATGCCGCTTACATTATTGTACAGGTCGGTAAAGGGTGTGAGTGGCGGGTTCCCTTAATGATAAAACGACCTGATGTTGTCAGGGAGATGTGTGAAGGGCCAATGTTGACCCGTCACGAACTCTGTGGTTTTGCATTCGATCTTCCAGGCTGTTTCAAGACTGCTAAATTGTATGCTGAAATTTCAGGTCGAAGGGCTTTATTAAAAGAAGTAACCATTCAGTGCTCTCAGTCTTGTTAGTTTTATTTTTAATTTTTAAATGATATTTAATTTATGAGTAGTTGGTGTTTATAGATAATGGTATTTAATCTGTTTGAAAAGGAAGGGGCTGGCTATGATGCAAGCGCGTCTACATGGTTTGTAAATTCTGTGCCAGCAACTGTTTCACTAAAAACTGTGAACAATGCAGGTTATCCATCGGGCTGGGTTTCAATACGCTCGAAGCTTGAACGAAAAGGGAGTGACTTTTCGGCTAAGTTGATTGTCAAAACTTCAAGCTCTGGTTCTGTTTTTTTATTCGACCTTCCTGTTAGCTTAAACGGTAATTTATTTGAAGTTATTTGTCTGCCTGATGATATTGTCAGTATTGAGTTTCAGCCGATGAACTCATTGGGGTCTTTTAAAGCAAAGCCATTTGAGATTATTAAGATAGGTTTTTTAGAGCGCTTGTATAGACAGTATTTTCGAGTATTAACTACCTATTATCATCAACCATCGGATAAGGTTTATAAGTCAGGTTTACGTTGGCATACCCCTATATTTAGTTTGCAGAAAGCTTATGCCATATCAAGTAGCTTTCGATCATATAGCCCTGTCTTAGCTTATTCTAACTGGATTGAGCGATTCGATAAAGTAGACTCCAGAGATAAGAAAAAAATCAGGAAAGTCATTAGAAAGTGGACGGATACTACGACGTTACATGTTGTAATCATAGATTGTTCAGGTAATAGTCAAGGCCTGAAGCGCTCTTTAGATACGCAGCTATATGCGAGCTTTAAAGTATGGGCTCTTACTGAGTGGCTCTCTGAAAGAACGAATTTTTCAGAGCAGGGTTGGGTAGTATTTATTGAAGATTATGTACAGCTTAGGTGTCATGCTTTATTTTGGCTTAATTCTGAAATAAGACGAAATTCAAAGCTTGCGCTTATTTACTCTGACCATGATCGACTTGATGAGTCTGGCGATCGTATTGACCCTGTATTTAAACCAGAGTGGTCGCCTGAACTCCTTTTCGCTACGAATTATATTGGCGGACTCATTGCTGTAAATCTTAATGCTCTCTTACCATATGAATTTACTGAAAACTTAAATTTATATGAGTTGGCGATAAATGTTACAAAAATAACTAAGCCTTATGCTGACTCTGTCTATGAAGTTAAGAGGATTCCTGCAGTTTTGTTTCACGATGCGTGGATGGGTAGTTATCAACCTGAACCGTCTTTTTTTGTGAAAGATATGCTCGAAAAAAACGGAGTTTCAGTAGGTTTTTATAATAATTTACGATTCAATAAGATTATATATAAGCCGTTGGGTAATCCCTTAGTTAGTATTATTATACCTACAAGAGATATGCTGCATCATCTGGAGCGTTGTGTTTTCAGTGTGTTGACACAGACGTTATATTCAAACTTTGAAATTTTGATTGTTGATAATCAAAGCAATATGGACGAAACACTGCAATTTTTTGAAAAAATTGTTGAGGATGAAAGGGTAAAAGTCATACCTTATGATTATTCTTTTAATTATTCAGCCATAAATAATTTTGCAGCGAGTAAGGCTCAAGGTGATTTTTTATGCTTGTTAAACAATGATACCGAAGTGATTACTCCTGAGTGGCTTGATATCATGCTGGGACAGTTACAACAGCCAAATGTTGGTGCCGTTGGAGCAAAGCTTCTTTTCGCTAATGGGACAGTCCAGCACGCAGGAGATGCTGTTGGACCAGGGGGCTGTGCTGATCACTTTCATATTGGTCTTGATGGCGATGCGCCTGGTTATCAATCCAGAGCGATTATGGCTCAAGATCTATCAGCGGTCACGGCTGCTTGCCTTCTCACATCAAAAGAGATTTTTAATCAACTTAACGGACTGGATGAAGAAAATCTTGCTGTTGCATTTAACGATGTCGATTACTGTTTACGAATAAGAGAGCATGGTAAGCGTATTGTCTTTACTCCCTATGCAAAATTATACCATCATGAATCCGCCACTAGAGGAAAGGATGATAGTCCGGATAAGGTTGCCAGGTCTAAGATGGAGGCGGACTACATGAGGACCCGTTGGAAGCAGGTTCTTAGAGATGATCCGTTCTATAATCCTAATTTGAATTATTCGCGCCCAGACTTTACGTTAAGTAACTCTCCATTAGTTGATAAACCATGGAATGAGAGAGTTAGTTTCTGGCGGAAAATGTTTTTTTTAGATTGATGACGTTTTACGGGAGCTTTGGTTTAAGTCCTTGGCGTTACTATGTGTAGATAGGTTTCTTCTCGTTACCTGGGTTTCAAAGAGTAGGTTTCTTATGGCTGATCAATTTTGGATAATCCAAGCTGGTAAAAATCCGTCAACCGATTTTTTTATTAAGCCTGAGCTGCAGAATACAGAAGTATCTCAGTATCATTGTTTCGAGCCACCTCCTTCATTACCACCCAAAGCAGGTCTTTCTATAATTTTTGTTCGCTATCTCAGTAAGGCATGGCTGCGCTGGGTTGAACGATATCGGAACCTGATAGATCAGCTGATCTACTTTATGGATGATGATCTGTTCGATATGGCTACTCATCGCGGCTTATCAACGGTTTATCGTTGGAAGCTTTATTATAATGCTTGTCGTTATAAGTCCTGGTTGCAAGCTCAGGGTGCACAGTTATGGCTTTCGACCCCCTGGCTAGTCGATAAGTACCAAAGCTGGCAGCCTAAATTATTGGAGGCTAAATCTCCCTACATCGATTCACGAGAGTTAAAAACTATTTTTTATCATGGTTCTTCATCACATATGGATGAGATTAACTGGTTATTACCTGTGGTAAGGAATGTGCTTAATCAGGATAGCTCTCTGGTATTTGAAATGATGGGAAATCATAAAGTACGCAAAATATTTTCCGATATTCCCCGGGTAAATATTTTGCATCCAATGGGCTGGGAGTCATATCAAGCATTGGTTAGCAGGCCTGGACGAAGTATTGGCTTAGCTCCACTTCTTAATACTGGCTTCAATCAGGCTCGCTCTTATACTAAGTATTACGATATCACTCAGGCCGGTGCTGTCGGTGTTTACGCTGATCATAATGTTTATCGTCAAGTCATTCGTCATAAGCAAAATGGCTTTCTGGTACCAATGGAGCCACAACTTTGGGTGAATGCCATCCTTGAGTTGAGTAATGATGTGACAGAGTGTGAGCGTATGTTAAAAAATTCACGAAACTGTTTATGATTGGTTATTTCTCATTAGGGATTGGCCGTATCCCATATTTGGATGTTTATTTAGAGCAGCCAATAACCGCTCTGGGAGTTGTAAATCGTTCCTCGGGAGTGTCTGCTATTGCTGGCTGGGGGCTTAAGAAGACTTCTGACAAAGCGCGTCGTTTTGCGATTAAGCATGACTTACCCTATTTATCTTTGGAAGATGGCTTCCTTCGCTCACTGGGGTTAGGTGTCGATGGCTCTCTTCAACATAGCTTGATTGTTGATACTTCTGGTATTTATTACGATGCTACCAGTGCGTCTGATCTCGAAATGCTGATTAGTTCTGCTACGTTCACTCATCAGGAGCTGCTTCGAGCAGAGTCTGGAATTGAACTAATACGTCATTATCGTCTATCAAAATATAATCATGCACCTGACCGTCCAGTACTTGGGTTATCAACAGATAAACTGAAAGTACTTGTTGTTGACCAGACAGTGGGAGATGCATCTATTGAGTATGGCTTAGCCAATATCAATAGTTTCAGGCAAATGCTTAAAACGGCATGTGCAGACAATCCTGAGGCTGAGGTCATTGTAAAGATTCATCCTGATGTCATAGCGGGTAAAAAGCAAGGTCATCTGATGTCGCTTGCCTCTGAGTATGGTTGCACTGTTATTACAGAGGATGTATCACCCTGGGCTTTGTTAGACCTGGTCGATAAAGTTTATGTGGTAACGAGTCAGCTGGGTTTTGAAGGGTTGCTGGCGGGTAAAGAGGTTATATGTTTTGGTGTTCCTTTTTATGCTGGCTGGGGTTTAACAACGGATCATAAAAGCGTTTCCCGTCGCCAGGTTCATCGTTCGCTTAATCAACTATTTGCCGCCGCGTATTTACGCTATTGTCGTTATATAAACCCGTACACCGGTAAACGTTGCGAGTTTGAAGAAACGGTTGCTTTACTTGCCGATCAGAAACGGCAGCGAGATCGTTTCTCCGGCCAATGGTTGGGAATTGGATTTGGTTATTGGAAGAAGGGCTTTGTTCCTTCTTTCCTCGGAAGCAAGGCCCGGATAAAGTTTTATAAATCATCCCCCTCCAGCATGACCCGCACTTGTGAGCGCTTGCTAGTATGGGCATCTGATAAAGCGTCTATAGGCTCTCTTATTGCTAATCAGAATTTTCTTTCTGTGAGTTATATGGAAGATGGTTTTGTCCGCTCGGTGGGGTTAGGAGCGGATGCGGTAGACCCTTTGTCGTTGGTGATCGATGCTAAGGGAATTTATTATGATGCAACGGCACCTTCGGAACTGGAGTCTTTACTGCAAAATAGTCACTTCTCTGAGCACCAGTTAATACGGGCAGAACAGTTGCGGCAGAAACTGGTGTTGCTCAGACTCAGTAAGTATAACACTGGAGAGGAGCAACCATTAACGTTGCCTAAAGATCGTCGAATCATTCTGATTCCAGGTCAGGTTGAAACCGATGCTTCAATTCGTCTAGGCGCGGTAGATATTACAACAAATGCTCAACTGTTATCCGAAGTCCGGCTGAGTAACCCTGATGCCTATATTATCTATAAACCTCATCCGGATGTTCTGGTTGGAGCCCGGTTGGCAGAAACTGATAGTGAGCAGATGGCAGATAGTTACGACCTTCGAGTGACTGATATTGCCATGCCAGAGTTATTAGAATGCGTAGATGAGGTTCATACACTGACGTCTCTAACCGGTTTTGAAGCTTTGCTGAGAGGCGTAAAGGTTTACACTTATGGAATCCCTTTCTATGCCGGTTGGGGACTGACGGAAGATCGTCATTATTGTCCTCGACGGACTCGTAAACTTACGCTGGATCAATTGGTTGCAGCAACTCTGATTATGTACCCAATATATGTTGATCCCGGTTCGGGGCATCAGGTCAACGTAGAAACGGCAGTGGATCTTATTAATCAGCAGCGCCATAAGCCCCCGAAAACAACACTGAATTCATGGGTATGGAAGCGTGTACGTAAACCGGAATAACGATAAAGGTTTAAACGGAGCTAGTTCATCAGATGATACAACATTAAGACTCCTGCTCTTATTAAGCATGATATTCTTCGTAAAGCATCGGTTCTTTAACCTTGTGAAGCGGTTATCTCAAAGGAATACTTATTGTGGTTAGTCCTAAAGCATCCAGCGTTACAAAACAAACAGTTATATTGATAACCGGTGCTACAGGAGCGATTGGCGGTGCTCTGGCAAAGCGTTATGCAGCACCTGGTGTGACATTATGCCTGCAGGGCAGAGATGAAGCTGCGCTTGAACAGATTAGCTCGCAATGCATTTCACTGGGTGCTGATGTAAGGTCATATGCCATTGACATGTTAAATATACCCGCGCTAATGGACTGGTTAAAACAGCTTGATGAGCACTCACCGGTTGACCTCTTCATTGCTAATGCCGGGATAAATATCAATATTGGTGCCGATTGCTCTGGGGAGAGTGAAGTAGAGATGGTTCAGTTACTGGACCTGAATATAAAGGCTACCCTGGTTATGTCCAGTTATCTGGCAAAGTTAATGCGTCAGCGAGGCCGGGGCAAAATTGCTCTGATCAGTTCATTAGCCGGATTTTATGGTTTACCTATTATGCCGAGCTACTGTGCCAGCAAAGCGGCAGTCAAAGCTTATGGAGAAGCATTGAGAGGAGGGTTGTCGGGTACAGGTGTGGGTGTGACGGTGGTCATGCCGGGTAATATTGAGTCGGCGATGTGTGATGCAATGCCTGGTCCTAAACCTTTTCTGATGACGCCCGAGCATGCTGCACGAATTATCCAGCAAGGGATTGACCGGAATGCGGCCAGGGTTAGCTTTCCGTTTCCGCTAAACATGGGAAGTTGGTGTTTGGCCGTGTTGCCCGCCTTTATATCGCAGAGAATTTTACACGTACTGGGTTATAACCGGACAGCAGACTAATATTTTTTATCTGCTTTTCCTGAGTATATTTGCGAAAGGCCTGTTCTAAATGTGGAGCTGCTCGCCTTTGCTCATACTTACTGTTTTTCTTATTCTTGGGGGGGTAGGTAAAAATGCCCCGGGCTGATTCACACTATTAGTGATCAATCTGTCACACATCTCATGGACTGCCAGTTCACGTCCTTTAGCTGAAATAAAACTACCATGAATCTGAATGGTTGCCGCTATCAAACGAACGAAAGCGTCAACCAGCTCTGCAATTGGGGGCTCTGGTTGCTGGAAAAAGGCAGTGAGAGGCTGCTGACTGGTGAGTCCAGGGATGTCATACATTGCATCGCCCAGCGTTACAATTGGTTTTATCTTCTGTAGGCCATGCACTCCGACTGTACTATTAATGGTAATAATACCAGTACAAAAATTCATTATTTTGTTCAGGTTGCCGCCATCTATAACCAGTATCCTGCCCTCAAGGTTGTGTCTGGCAGTCAGTTCGCTAATAATTTTTTCCCATGGTTCAATGCCGTTGTCCATTGGGTGGATTTTGAATAAAAGGGAGGTGTCCTGCTGACCGCTCAGTTTAAGTGATTGAATCGCCAGCTCTATTGCTTCTGATTGATGGTCAAAGGGGGAATTTTCCCTGAGTTGATAATCATTCTGCATTTGCAGTGGAAAAAGGAAAAAACGTTGCTTCTCTGCTTTCAAACGGGAGGTTATGGCTTCAGCCTTTTTCTGGTTTTTTTTATCCCGTAGTAATCTGGGGATGTAGTTAAGGTATTCGTAAATCGGGTTGTACACCTTATCTGATTGATAATGTCTGAAAAAAGCAATGTCGAAGTAGTTTGCCAGGCTAAATACAACCTCGTTCCAGGCTTCCAGCCAGAACGGGTGTCCCAGATTTTTATGGGTAACCGGCAGGGGTAGGTTTTGACCTTTGCGAAGGATGTCTTGCGGGTCATTAGGAAAATGGGAGAGTCGCGACATCCCACCATGTTCCAGAGTAATCCAAAAGGGCCGTAGGTAGCCGTTTTCGTAAGTGATTGCATTGATGCCCAGCTCAGCTGCAATCTTGATTGCTGCCTTATGATAGGGGGTTCGGTCGGCATAATAGACTACGTCGGTGACGCCGTTTTTCTGAATATAGTCTTTCAGATACGCTGGCCAGTCGGATAGTTTTCCGCGATAGTTATCGGCACTGCCTCCTTGCCAGAATAACCAGTCTCCAAGCGATAAGTGGATTTTAAAACACTTTACCTGACGACTTTTTAATTCTTTAAAGAGTAATGAACTGAATCGTGAAGGCGGACCCTGTAACAACAGGAATACTTTTTCGCAGTTTCTCAATGTCATACCCTATATCTGAAAATCAGAGTAGCTGTTTCAACAGTCTGATTGTTTGATCTACCTGATGCCGGGTATGATCGCAACAGAGGAAAAATCTCAGTCGGGCGCTATTTTCAGGTACCCCGGGATACACGATTGACTGGACGTTGACTCCCTGCTGAAACAGACTTTCTGCGATGCGGGTTGTCTTGACTGAGCTGCCTATTATGATCGGCACAATCGCAATACCTCTGCAGTCTCCTGTATTCAGGCCTGCGAGAGTTGCCTGCTCTAAAAAGTAAGCAGAAATGTCATGAAGCCGGGTTATCCGCTCAGGCTCCTTTGCCATGATCTGCAGGGAGGATATTGCTGCAGCGGCAGTAGGGGCGGGTATGCCTGCGCTGTATAAAAAACCGGGAGAGAGATAACGCAGGTTATCAATCAGAGCGGTTTCTCCGGCTATATATCCGCCGCAGCCCGACAGTGTTTTACTCAGGGTTCCCATCCATATGTCGACGTCAGTTCCTGAAATTCCAAAGGTCTCTCTCAGCCCTTTTCCTGAACGTCCAAGCACGCCGAATGAGTGGGCTTCATCAACCATGAGAAAACAATGATATTGCTGTTTGAGTTCGATGAGGCGGGGGAGATCTGGATAGTCCCCGTCCATGCCGTATAACCCTTCTACGATGACCACAACTCGTTCAAACTGATGGCGGTGCTGTTCTAAAAGCTGCTCCAGCGCCTTCATATCATTATGGCTGAACGAAAGTCGTTTGGCGCCGGAAAGTTGTGCGCCGACAACGGAGCTGTTATGGATATATTCATCGTGAATGACGAGGTCTTTGCTGCCAAACAGATAGCCGATAGTGGAGACATTTGTTGCATGGCCACTGACATAAACGACCGCGTCGTCAACGCCATAACACTCGGCAATAGTTTGTTCCAACTCTCTGTGGATAGGTCGTTCTCCCGCCATTATCCTGCTGGCTGAAACAGATGTTCCATACATTTGTATGGCTTCTATGGCGGCCTTATTAACGTCAGGGTGTCCTGATAGTCCGAGGTAGTTGTAACTCGCGAAATTAATTAACTCCCGGCCATTGATGCTTGTAGTCGCACCGGCTAAGGCATCATGCACTCTGAAAAAAGGACTTTCCAGTTCAAGCCGGGCCGCCCCCTGATCAATGATCTGCATCTGCCGATAACCGGGGTGCTGATCAAAACGATAAAACTTTTCAGGGATATCAGATTGGGTCAGGGCCTTTAAAGGCTTGTTCTCTTCTTTGCCCACCTGGTCGTACTTTCGGCGCAGTGATTGCTGAATCAACTTTTGCTTCAGGTCATTGGTCAGTTTTTTAGCGCTCATTTATGGTGTATCCGATGATTAGTAGAGCCCTGATTGATGGCAGTAAGAATCTCAGCTGAGAACTCTGCATCGGCTACTTCACCATGCTGAGAGACCAGTCTTTGTAATTCACCGCTATCTTCAGATAGCTCAGCATTGGTTCCTTCCTGCTTGACCAAGTCAATAATCTTATTTGTTAATTGAGATAGCATGGGGGTCTCAGTCAGTGCCATAACAGGAACCTGAATACCCATTCTGGACTCAAGAGCCGTCATAAGTTCAACACCCATCAGGGAGTCCATGCCCATATCATAGATCGATTTATTCGGATCTATTTTGGCTGCAGGAATCATCAGTATCTCACTTAATTCATTAGTAAGAATTTCAAGGATTGCAGCATTAAACTCTGATTCGGTCATATCCCGCATCATTGCTTTAAGATCAAGGGTGTTCACATCGCTTTGTTCACTATCACCGGCTCTCAGACTAATCTCGCGGAATTTATTCTGCGAGGCTGTGGGTAGAAACTTACTCAGCGTATGCCAGTCCAGCTCCATCACTCCCAGATTGGGAATATTGTGAATAATCATCTGCTCAAGGACATTCAGCGCTGATTCGGAGCTCAAGGCATTTCCGCCAAGACGGCTTTGCAGCGCCTCTTTGATCTCTTCATTACGTGTAAGGAAACCTACATCTTCAATCGCTCCCCAGCGTACACATGTAGCGGGGAGGTTAAGACTGCGCCTGGTTGCCGTCAGTGCTTCCAGCCAGCTATTGGCCGCAACGTATGCCGCTTGACCCGGATTGCCCAGAAGTGTTGTAACGGAGGAGTAGACTACGAAGAGATCAAGTTTAATCGCCCTGGTGAGCTCGTCCAGATACTCGGCACCGCAGAGTTTTGCTGCCAGACTGCTTCTTATCTGTTCTTCATTCAGGTTGCGGATCAGACTGTCATTGATCACTGTCGCTGCATGAATAACGCCTTTCAGTTCGGGAAGCTCATTGCCACAAAGAGCGATGATTCGGGCTAATGCACTTCGATCAGTGACATCACAGGCTTCGGCCCGAACAGCGATGCCATCGGTTTGGCATTGCAACAGAAACTCGACTGCTTCTTCCGATGATGCACCTCTGCGACTAACCAATAACAGATGCTTCGCGCCTTTTTCAATTAGCCATTTAGCGGTTCGTAAACCGAAGCCGCCAAGACCGCCTGTTACCATATAAGTTGCATTTGCTGACAGTTGTAAGCTTGTTATCTCTGCTTGCTCTTCTGTCTTTATATCGGGTCTTAAGCCCTGTTCATAGGTGACAACAATTTTGCCTATCTGCTTAGCCTGTTGCATGTAACGGAACGCATCGATAACCTGGTGAGCGTTGAACTGGGTATAGGGTAGCGGAAACAGGGTGCCGTCCCGGAATAGATCCATTAATTCTTTGAAGAGTCGTGCGGACAGTTCTGGCATCTCCAGTTGTAATTGGTCTGCATCAATACCAAAGTAACTGATATTGTTACGGAAAGGACGCAGGCCGATATGGGTATTTTCATAGAAATCCCGTTTGCCCAGCTCAAGGAATCGGCCAAAGGGTTTTAACACCCGGAAATTCTGGTTGATCGCTTCCCCTGACAGGGAGTTGAGGACCACATCGATGCCTTTTCCGTCGCCGATATCTCTGAGGATCTCCTCGCCGAAGGTCAGCGTTCGTGAGTTGTAAATCCGCTCAGAAGGGATTCCCAGCAACTCAAGAAACTCCCGTTTGTCATCGGAGCCTACCGTGGCATAAATATCAGCGTTGAGCCACTGAGCAATCTGTATCGCAGCAATACCAACGCCGCCGGCTGCACCATGAATAAGCACTTTTTCGCCGGGTTGCAGTCTGGCTAGATAGTGCAGGGCATAATAGACCGTCAGGAATGTGGTCGGAATAGTCGCAGCGCCTTCAAAACTGAGCCCTTCAGGCATTTGGGCAATCGCAGTACTTTTGGCGATCAGTCGGTTACTGAAACAGGATGAACCTGAACCGACGACATTGTCGCCAGTAGAAAAGTCGGTTACGTTCTTTCCTGTTCTGAGTACGCGTCCGGAAAACTCCAGACCCAGCGTTGCGCCAGCATAGCCATTTTCAATAGCTTCATCGGAGAGCAGTCCCAGAGCATACATGACATCCCGGAAGTTAAGGCCTGTAGCCATTACTTCAACTTCGATATCGTCGTCGGTTAAAACCGGCTGCGGCTGTGTCTGCCATTTCAGATTGCGAAGCTGCCCAGGCAGTTCGAATCCCAGTGTGATTAACTGGTCTTCAGTTTGAAGTTCAACGGTGCCGGGTTTAGTTTCGGTTCTCAATCGCGGCGCAAATCTTGACCCATCGGGCGAGATAACCAGTTCCTGTTCATCAGAGGGGTGCTGCAACTCATCGATGAGTGCGTCAACTGAGGACTCACTAACTACTGTAGGAAGATCAATCAGACGTACAGTCGTGTTCAGCGACTCATTCATCAGCGTTCGGGTAAAGCCCCAAAGTGCAGCATCCGCAGGTGTTTGCTGAGCCGTTTCCCACTCGATTGGATGGTCGCAGGGAAGAGTTGCGCCAACGCCTTCGGTTAACACCCAAAGCTGAGCTTTGGAGTTTGTTTGCTCCATTGCCATAGATATATCTGTAGCTAACGTACAGCGCTCTGTCTGACTAATGAGGGGGGCTTCGTCTGAGTCAGTTTGGCTTAGCAGAATGACATCAGTTATGTCTGTTCCGCTCTGTTGCAGTTCAATAAATTTTTCAATCAGCGCTGATCGCGAGGCTGATTGTATAACTGTTTGCGGAGTCTTTGTCGCAGCCAGCTTATCCAGTAAGAAACGCTCTGGTTCGTTCTGATTGCTAACGATGAGCCAGTGAGATGCAATTTCTTCAGGCTGTTCCTGTTTGCTCGCTTCTGCACTGCCGCAGATCAGGAAGAAACCAGTTTCGGGTAACTGATTTGAAATAATATCAATGCTACTGAGGTTGTCGGTTTTCAGTGTTGCCGCCCACTGTTCAGCTGTCGCTTGATTTGACAGCTTTTCGGCTAACCAGTCAGGGGTGTCACCAAAGCACAGGTCAAGCCAGTAAATTGGAGACATGCCGTAGAGAAGCAGGCAGGCACCTTCAGCCATTAATGGCTTTATGTGTTGAAGTAAGCGCAGGTTGTCCTGAATACGGTAGCTGTCCAGGCTGATAACGATCAGTTGAAACGGTTGTCCCTCTGTAGCAACAGTTGAGGCGTCCGTATCTGCAAGATCAATACCCGCTGCTAGCGGGTATTGCTCGCGAAGATGATGAAAACTCTCCAGTGCTGTTGCGTTAGGCGTGGCGAAGCTATAGTCGCAGTCATTGAAATTGATCTGGCTGCAGATAATATGGCCAAAGTGTGTCTGACTCGATGCAACCTCTAATACTCGAAGGCGCTGCCCCGGCTGAAGAGCTCTTTGTTGCTGTTGCAGAAGCTCAGTTAAGCCTGATGCGATCAACGGATAGCATGTCTGAATTGACAGGTCCCTGAACAGGCGGGAATAGCTTTCTTCTGGTTTAATGCCCGTAACCTTTCCGTTACCCAGCATCTTCTGTGCCAGGCTCAGGCTGCTTCGTCCGGCAAGGTTTAATAAGCTGAAGAAGTCTGGGTATTCTCTTAGTAGGGTGTTCCAGATCAGGGAGCTGCTTACTCCTGAATCCTTAAGCTCATGATTTAGCTCATAAGTCTCACCTGCGATAGTTAACAGGTTAAGATCTTTAGCGTGTTTCAGAATCAGCGGTTGTAGTGATAACTGATCTGGGTCTCTGAGTTGTAACGCTTCCAGCTCAGCAATATTTAAGCTACCAAGCTCCTCTTGCACCGTTTGTAGATTTTCATACATGGCATGCAGAATCATGCTTTCCAGTAATGGGGCTACCTCATTGCTGAAACGGTTAAAAGAGTCAGACTGCTGCTGGCCAATGCTTAATAGTGCTTGCGTTAGTGCTGGCTGAAAACCGCTAGCTGGTTGCGATAAGGCTGGCGCCGGTGTCAGATGATAATTCAGATAGGCCATCTTCTGGTGCTTCGATTTATACAGACGAACTGACTTAAATCGAACGCCTTCCAGGATCGCAATACACGCGCCCAGATCATCAAAAAGCTCCAGACGGGTAAGGAGAGAGTGGGATGACTTCTTCAGCAGTTTCAAATGAGCCAGCGTTGGTTGCTTTTTTATCTCTCGATCAATGGTTATCCGATCAACTCTGATAGGTATAAATGCAGTACCGCTGGTCTGTTCTAACTCCTTGATGAGAAAGTGCACAACTAATTGAATGGCGCTGTCGAGTATGCCAGGGTGCAGCAAATACTCATTTGTTGTTTTTGCGATGCTGTCATCTGCTTTTAGCTGCGCCAGGACTTCACTGTCGTTGCTCCATCCAAAATCTACAGCGCTAAAAGCCGGGCCATACTGAAGGCCGGCCTGAAGAGCTAACTGCCGGTGAGTGTCCTCGTTGAAATCAGCATCTCTGCCAGGGATATAAGGCGCTGCTATCTTTAAAACGTTACCGGTACACTGATGGAGTCCCCGGGCTTTACAATTTAAGGCCCATTGTTCGGATACTATATGGTTGCGACTTAATATCGAAATATCACCCGAGACTTGATCAATTGACGTTTGTAACACCTTACTTTGTCCCTGCTCAAGAATAAGAGGCAAGAGTATTTCAAGGTCTTCAATTTGAACGGTTTGAGCTGGTTGGAAACGATCTGCAGCATTTAGTGCTAATTCGATAAAACCGGCACCCGGGAAAACGACACTATCGCCAACTTTATGATCTGCTAGCCAGGGGTGTAGCTCTGTATCAATCTGATGTTCCCATCGCAGAGGCTGAAGTGGTAATTCTGCTCCAAGCAAGGGATGTACAGCATGCCTTTGCAGCAAGCGGTGAGACTCAATAGTGATCGGGTGCCAGTGACGTTCATGCTGGAAAGCGTATAAAGGTAGCTCCAGTCTGTTTCCATCTATTGGGAACCAGCGATGCATATCGACAGCGCCAGCCATTACTGCAGCAGCGGCACTCGTTTCCAGTTCAGCGAGAGTGCCGTTGTTACGATTGAAAGTTGGAATAACCAATGCAGTTTTATTGTGCTGGCGGATCTGATCATTCAGATAACTGCGCAATACCGGATGGCCTCCGATCTCAATAAAGCAAGTGTGTCCCTGTTCTAGCAATGTATCCAGTGCCTGGCAGAAGAGTACAGGCTGACGAATGTTATGCCACCAGTATTCTGCTGTCAGCGTTTGTCCATCTAGCTCTGTGCCGGATACAGTAGAGATAAAAGGCAGGTTGGTGGCCGAAGGCTTAAGTCCGGATAGCGCATTTAAAAGCTCAGACTCAATTGGGTCCATCGCCTGACTATGAAATGCGTAGTCAAGTTTTAACCGGACATTGAATATGTTTTCTTTCTGCAAACGGGCTTCAAGTACTGTTAGTTGGTCGGGGTTGCCCGCCAGGGTGACGCCTTTAAAACTGTTGATCCCTGCGAGGTGAACTTCATTAAACACAGGTTCCTGTAATAGTGTTTCTACTTGCTCCTGGCTCAGGCTGGCGGCCGTCATTGCGCCGTTGCCCTTAGTGGTGCCCTGATACAAGCTGCGATAATAGATAACTTTTACAGCGTCGTTTAGCGTCAGGGCGCCCGATGCCCATGCCGCGGCGACCTCCCCGACACTGTGGCCCGTGACGCACACAGGGGTTACTCCCTGATGCTTTAAGTATTCTGTAATCCCTACCTGAATGGCAAACAGGACTGGCTGTGCGACCTCTGTATATTCAAACCTGTTTGTACCGTTTAGACCTTTGATCTCATCTACTAATGAGAAATCAGAGAATTGTCTGAATATTCCATCTACTTTATTGATTGTTTGGCAAAACACATCTGAGGTTTCAAGGAGCGCTTTACCCATGGTTTCCCACTGGCATCCGTTTCCAGAATAGATAAATACCGCTCCGGTTGCAGATTCTAAGCCTTTACCCGTTTTTATCTCTGTAGTTGTTCGCTGCTCATTAGGGGTGATAAAGCTGTTTAACTTGGATATCGCTTCTTCAGCATTCATCGCATAAAGCAGAGCGGCTTCTGAATGCCGTTCTTTGCAGTAATTGTAGTTCCATGCAACATCATAAAAAGAAATTTGTCGGTCAGCCTCCAGAAAGTCCGCTAAGCGTCTGGCATTATCTATTAATGCCTGATCACTTCGTCCACTAATAATCAAAGGGAGGCTTTGGTCTGAACGATGTTGCTGGTTTGAAGGCTGAGCTCTATCCGGAGCGCTTTGAAGAATGACGTGAGCATTTGCTCCGCCAAAACCAAATGAGTTGATGCCGATATTAAGAGGGTCTTCCTTCTCCAAAGTAAGCAGTTTGTCGACGACATGAATATTCCACTCATCAAATTTAATATTTGGATTTGGGTGTTTCATGCTGATGGTGGCTGGTATTTTGCGGTGCTTGATAATAAGCAAAGCTTTGACCAGACTCGCTACGCCGGATGCGGGTTCCAGGTGACCAAGATTACTTTTAACTGATCCTATAGGCAGAGGCGTCTTGCGTTTTTTTCCCAGTGCATTACCAATCGCCCGTGTCTCTATAGGGTCTCCAACAGGCGTGCCTGTACCATGTGCTTCGAGATAATCTAAATCATCTGGCGTTAGACCCGCTTTCAGATAGGTCTGTTCCATAAGCCTACCCTGGCTGTGGCAGGAGGGGATTGTGATGCCTGATTTGTAGCCGTCAGTGTTGACTGAAGAGGCGGCTACTATCGCGTGAATCTGATCGCCATCGGCAACGGCCTGATCATAATCCTTTAACAGGAAAATGCCGCCTCCTTCCGAGCGGACATAACCGTTAGCGGACTCATCGAAGACTTTACAACGCCCGTCGGGGGAGAGCATGGTGGCTTTTGAAAAAATAATAAAGCCAAACGGATGCAGATGAAGGCTGATACCGCCGGTCAGTGCAGAAGATACCTCACCATTCAGAATGGCCTGGCATGCCTGGTGAAAAGCGACCATTGAAGATGAGCAGGCCGTATCCATCGAGATGCTTGGACCATGCAGGTCAAAGCTATAGGATATTCTATTTGAGGCAATACTCGTCGTATTACCTGTTGCAGTCGATGCATTGATGCTGCAAAGGTCATCAGACATCCGGTTGCCATAATCCAGGCTGGAGATACCGATATAGACGCCGCAGTCTGTTTGCTTTAAGGAAGAGGCTGGAATACCCGCGTGCTCAATTGCTTCCCAGGTCATTTCCAGAAGATAGCGTTGCTGAGGATCCATAACGGCAGCTTCACGGGGAGATATGCCAAAGAAGCTGGCATCAAAACCTGAAATATCACCCAGAGATCCAGCTTTGAACGTATAGCTGCTACCGGGATGATCTCTATCTGGATGAAGGTGGTTCTCGAACGACCAGCGTGATTGTTCTACCTCTGTAATAAGATCCTTGCCGTCAAGCAGATCTTGCCAAAAGGCGTCAGGCGATGTCTGCGGTAGGCGGTATGAGTAACCAATTAGAGCAACACGTTTATCCATGCTTAATAACGAAGTCCAGTAGAGCGTATAAATGAGCCGCCTATTCTAAAGTAAATAGGCGGCTGATATAAGAGTGAGCTGCTATCGTAATGTTGCTTTAATTACCAAGCTAACGAAGGGCGAATGTAATCTGTTACAGTAAGTTCAGCGCATCTGTTGGCCTTATGCGACTGGGATTAAGGTATTTAGTTTGAATAGTCGTCAAATCCTATTGTCTGTCATACGATCCCGGATTAATCAGCCTTTATGAGTAATGTAAAAATAATGAGTATTCCTGACAAAGAGTCGTTGTTTATTCCTGTCGCAACGGCGAGGCCAAAGTCCTTCGGCCTGTCCCTAACTAATGCATCAATCTTTCGTCGAAATATGCTTTCGGTCTGGGCTGATAAGGCATATCAGGCTCGATCGCTTTCATTTAAGCTATTGAATCAGCATTATTTTCTCTGTAATTCCTCAGATACTGTGCGGCGAGTTTTTCTCGATCGTCATGATATTTATGATAAAAAAAGTCCACAGATGCGTAATGCTCTTGAACCATTGCTGGGTGATGGTTTGTTTGCGAGTGATGGTGAGTTGTGGCAGGAACGGCGTAAAGCGTGCTCCCCGCCTTTTGAAAGCTCATATCTACCAGGTTTTGCGGCGGTTATGTCGCAGTCTGCTTCGGAGGTGGGCGATCGTTGGGCCTCTTTGCCTGACGGCTCGACGGTTGATGTGCTCAATGAGATGGCAAAGCTGACTGCCAGGATTATTGGGAGAACTATTTTTGGCGATGATGTTTCAGATGAAGATGTAGCTACGGTAGTGAGTGGGTTTACTGAGTATCAGCAAACGATCGAGCAGTTGGATTATGCAGACACGTTTGGTCTTCCGTTTCTGAAGGGGATCGTGAACCCCATGCGACGAAAGAAAGCGTTGAAAGCTGCTGCTCAGGTACACGTGGTAATTGATAAAATTATACAGCGGTACCAGCAGGGCAGCAGGCCTGATCAGCTAACATTGTTGTCAGTATTATTAGATGGTGAAGCTTCTGTTGCAGGCAGATCTGGTTGCCCGATGAGTCAGCAGGCTGCGCGAAATGAGGCTATTGTTATGTTTATGGCGGGACATGAAACAACTGCTAACTCTCTCGCCTGGGCCTGGTACCTTCTGGATGGTTGTGAGCGATCAAGGAATAAGATGTACGCAGAGATTGACCAGGTCTTGCAAGGGCGTACCCCAACCTTTGAAGATGTATCTGACTTACCCTTTACCCGTGCAGTATTCGAGGAATCTTTACGGCTTTATCCCCCGGTGCCGCTGTTAAGTCGGCAGTCGCGGGGCGAGGATGAAATTCGGGGAGCGAAAATAAAGCCTGGTACTATTATGCTGGCCTTGCCCTGGTTGCTGCATCGCCATGAGAAAGAGTGGGAAAACCCCAATGCATTTTACCCAGAGCGTTTCATGCCGGGTAATCCCCGTCCGGATAAGTTTATCTATATCCCTTTCAGTGTTGGGCATCGTGTTTGTTTGGGGTTGAGGTTTGGGCTCACAGAAGGGATTTTATGTCTGGCTACTCTGGCGCAACGCTATCAGCTCAGACTGCGAGATAATCATAAGGTGGATATTGAGTGTCGTCTGACTTTGCGGCCAAAAGGTGGCTTGCCGATGATTCTTAGTAAAAGGAACTGATATGGACACTAATGGACTATCCATTAAGCAGAAGTCGGAGGTGTTGCTGGCTCGCCTGCTGAGATTTTTGCCGATCGATGCTGCTTCAGCTATAGGAGGCTGGCTGGGACGTCGAAGTGCCCGTAAAGCGATTCGACTAAAAAGGAAGTGGGTGGCGCGTCTGCATCATAACTTTGAGCAGTTAGAAGGCATTGATAACAGCGAAAAAAGAGAGTCTCGTATTATTGAACATGCAGAGCATATCGGGAGAGTGTATGCAGAGTACCCAGTGTTGCATAAAATTGCTGCTGAGCGTTTAACGGTTAGTGGAAGTGAGTACCTCGCTAATATTGAGGGTCCGGTTATCTATGTAAGTGCGCATACTGGACACTGGGAGTTAATGGCTGAAGTGCTGCGTCGTCACGGTATAATAGCGGCGGTGCTATATGACCCCATTCCCGATAAGGCCCGGTTACAGCAAGCGCTAAATATTCGTAAGTACTTATGTCCTGAGGATGCGGGTAATCGTTACATTCCGGCGTCACCAACGGCAGCGAGAGAGTTGCTGAACTGGTTGAAATCTGGCCGTGGATTATTGCTCTATATCGATGAGGAAAAAGATGGTTTCGTGTGGTCTCCTGCATTGGGTAGAGAGTTGCCATTGAAGGGAAACAGGGTAATGGCGGCTAAGCTTGCTGTTAAATATAACGTGCCGCTTATTCCTATACACATACAGCGTAAGACAGCTGCCAACTACGAGGCTATTATTGAAGCGCCAATTGTTGCTGCAGAGAGCTCGAGCCGAACAGCAGCAACAGAGGATGTCGCTGAACAGTTGAACGATACATTAGAACGATGGCTTAAAGAGGATTACAGTCACTGGTATTGGTTGGCTCAGTTGAATCTGGATAAGCCTTTTCCTGGGAAGCTGCCTTAAAAAAAGCAAGATATCTCAGTAACACGAATTGAAAGCGTGTATGTGTTCTGGTCGTGTAGTTTTTGTGATTCGGTTTAGGATGGATAATGGATACACAACAGCTGATTAAAACCCTGGCGCAGTTAGCGTCGGATAAGCAAGTCAGAATTGCGACGGCTGAGTCCTGTACTGGCGGTTGGGTGGCGCAGGAAATTACCGGATTAGCGGGGAGTTCTGACTGGTTTGAGTGTGGTTTTGTAACTTACAGTAATGAGGCGAAAAGCCAGATGCTGGGGGTGCCGGAAGCGTTGTTTGGCAGTGATGGTGCCGTCAGTGAGCCTGTGGTGGTGGCTATGGCTGAAGGGGCTGTTAATAATAGCCGGGCGTCATTAAGTGTCTCTATTAGTGGTGTTGCGGGGCCTGGTGGTGGAACGCCGCTGAAGCCTGTGGGTACAGTGTGGATGGCCTGGCATCTTGAGGGGGCAAGTACCGAGACGTGCTGCTTTCAGTTTATGGGGGATCGTCATTCTGTGCGTCAGCAGGCCGTTGTTGAAGCACTGAAAGGGCTTATAAAACAATTAAATAAAAGTACTGTATAAAAAAACATATTTTTTTCTTGCAAACGGAGCTCGCTATGTTAATAATGCTGGTCAAACATACAGTATTTAACTGCGCTGCAGAGATAGGTCACTACAATGGATGCAAACAGACAGAAAGCACTCGATGCTGCCCTGAGTCAGATTGAACGCCAGTTTGGTAAAGGCGCCGTAATGAAGATGGGGGATCATCCCCGTGAAGCGATTCCTGCAATCTCGACCGGTTCTTTAGGGTTGGATATTGCGCTTGGAATAGGTGGTTTGCCGACTGGGCGGATTGTTGAGATCTATGGTCCTGAATCCTCCGGTAAGACTACTCTGACACTGCAGGTCATTGCTGAAGCTCAGAAAATGGGTAAGACCTGTGCGTTTATCGATGCAGAGCATGCCCTCGATCCTGGATACGCAGAGAAGCTGGGGGTCAATGTTGACGATATGCTGGTTTCTCAGCCGGATACTGGTGAGCAGGCTCTGGAAATTACCGATATGCTGGTGCGTTCCAATGCGGTTGATGTATTGGTAATCGACTCCGTTGCTGCCCTGACCCCTAAGGCCGAAATTGAAGGCGATATGGGTGATTCGCATATGGGTTTGCAGGCGCGTCTTATGTCCCAGGCGCTGCGTAAGCTTACCGGGCATGTTAAAAACGCCAATACACTGGTTATCTTCATAAACCAGATTCGTATGAAGATTGGCGTCATGTTTGGTAGCCCTGAAACCACCACGGGTGGTAATGCCCTGAAGTTTTATGCGTCAGTGCGACTTGATATTCGTCGCATAGGAGCGGTTAAACAGGGTGATGAGATCGTGGGTAACGAGACCCGTGTGAAGGTTGTTAAAAATAAGGTAGCACCGCCATTCCGTGAGGCTGAGTTCCAGATCATGTATGGTGAGGGTATCTACCATATGGGTGAAGTTATCGACCTTGGCGTTAAGCATGACTTTGTTGACAAGTCGGGTGCATGGTATGCCTATCAGGGCACTAAAATTGGTCAGGGTAAGGCGAATGCGGCGAAATATCTTGAGGAGCATCCAGAGGTAGCCAGCGAGATTGAAACCGCAATTCGGGCAAAGCTGCTGGCGGTGCCGACACCCAAAGTAAAAGAGGCCGAGTCTGAGGCTGAACCTCAGCTGGATCTGTAAAAAACTGCCTGGTGTTTATAGGGATAGGTTTCGACAGAGACCGGTTTTGATGCAAATCAGTTAAAAAAGGAGCCGCATGGCTCCTTTTTTATAACATCCGTTCTATAGAGTGATAGATCAGATGCTCTGTTTTGATGATCTGCTAGCGGAGTCACAAAATAGCACGTGTTTTGATCATAGTCTGATAAGAGGCCGCAAATGTACGAAACTCAATCTGAGGCAAAAAATGCAGCTATTGGGTTGTTAGCTCGTAGGGAACATTCACGCAAGGAGCTGTTGGATAAGCTGGTGAGGCGCTGTGAGGGCGTCGATCTGGATGAAGTGCTGGATGAATTGGGCCGCAATGGCTATCAATCCGATCAGCGTTTTACAGAAAGTTTTATCCGTATGCGGGTCGGGCAGGGGCAGGGGCTGATTAAGATACGTTTTGAATTACAGCGTAAAGGTGTTGCCAGTGAGTTGATTGCAGCTTCGTTTGAGGCAGCTGATATCGACTGGTTTGAGTTGGCACTGGAGATGTATCGTCGCAAGTATAAAACTAATCTGGACGGGGCCGACTTTAAAGAACGAGGCAAGCGGATGCGCTTTATGGCGCAGCGTGGGTTTAGTTCAGAGCAGATTAATTTTGCTATAGCTGCCGGACAGGGGTTTGAGTGAATATCAAACGTGCATTTTCTACTGCTTTACATTGATCTTTAGTTGCGGTTTTCTATTAAAATCTGCCCCTGATATAAAAAAATTCGTAGATTTAATCGTCTCGTTATATACTACTTCGCCATTTTTATAATGATTTCCATGTCTGTTTCTAAGTTTCTGTTTTGTATCGGAAACAGGGCTGGTGACGGTTAGGTATTAGAGCGATTAAAGCCATGAAAAATATGACAAGTGCTGAACTGCGTCAGGCCTTCCTGGGATATTTCGAATCTCAGGGGCATGAAATTGTAGAGAGTAGTTCACTGATTCCCGGGAATGACCCTACCCTGATGTTTACCAATGCAGGGATGGTGCAGTTTAAAGACGTCTTCCTCGGTAGTGATAAGCGCTCTTACAGTCGTGCGACCACCAGTCAGCGCTGTGTTCGCGCAGGTGGTAAGCATAATGACCTGGATAACGTTGGTTATACTGCCCGTCATCATACCTTCTTTGAAATGCTGGGAAACTTCAGCTTTGGCGATTATTTCAAGCGTGACGCGATCAATTTTGCCTGGTATTTCCTGACTGAAATCCTTGAGCTGCCGAAAGAAAAGCTCTGGGTGACCGTGCATATCTCTGATGATGAAGCGGAAAAAATCTGGAAAGATGAGGTTGGTATTGATCCGACTAAATTTTCTAAGTTAGACGAAGATAACTTCTGGTCGATGGGCGATACCGGACCTTGCGGGCCGTCCAGTGAGATCTTTTTTGATCATGGTGCCGATGTCTGGGGTGGACCTCCCGGAAGTCCGGAAGAAGACGGCGATCGCTATATAGAGATCTGGAACCTGGTGTTCATGCAGTTTAATCGCTCTGCTGATGGCACAATGGAGCCGCTGCCGAATCCTTCGATTGATACCGGTATGGGCCTCGAGCGAATCGCTGCAGTACTGCAGGGCGTGCACTCCAACTATGAGATTGATCTGTTTCAGAACCTGCTGAAGGCTGCGTCAGCTGCTGTGGGATGTAAAGAGACCGATACTCAGTCGTTACGGGTTATTGCGGACCATATCCGTTCCTGTGCTTTTCTGATTTGCGATGGAGTTATCCCCTCCAATGAAGGCGCAGGTTATGTGCTGCGTCGAATTATCCGCCGTGCTGTTCGTCATGGTAATAAGCTGGGCGCTTCAGGTCCCTTCTTCAATACGCTGGTGGCTGCATTAGTGGTTGAAATGGGTGATGCCTACCCTGAGCTTAAAGAGAAAGAGGCTCAGGTTTCACGCGTGTTGCTGAAAGAGGAAGAGCAGTTTGCCAAGACGCTTGATCATGGTTTGGGTTTGCTGGAAGAGGTGATCGCCAACCTGACAGGTAGTGAAATACCGGGCGAAACCGTATTCAAACTATATGATACCTATGGTTTTCCGGTGGATCTGACAGCCGATGTTGCCCGTGAGCATCAATTGACTGTAGACATGGATGGTTTTGATCAGGCGATGGATGATCAGCGAAACCGTGCCCGTGCAGCAGGTAAGTTCAACGTTGATTACAATGAGACTCTTCGTCTTGAGGGGCAGACGACCTTTACCGGATACACTGAACTGGAAGGTTCTGCTGCTGTTGTTGCGCTGTTCCGTGATGGTGAGCCTGTTGAACAGTTGAATGCTGGCGATAAGGGTATGGTGGTGCTGGATCAGACGCCGTTCTACGGTGAATCTGGCGGACAGGTCGGTGATACGGGGCTGCTGTCAGCTGTGGGCGTCGAGTTCCGGGTTGAAGACTGTACTAAAGAATCTAAAAACCACCTGCATCATGGTGTGCTGGTGAGTGGTAACCTTAAAGTCGGTGATGCAGTTGAGCCTCAGGTCGATAGTGCTAAGCGTCGTGCGACGGCGGTAAACCATTCGGCCACACATCTATTGCATGAAGCGTTACGTCAGGTGTTGGGCGAGCACGTGCAGCAGAAAGGTTCTCTTTGTGATGCAGACCGTTTGCGCTTCGACTTCTCTCATTTTGAGGCGGTGAAGCCTGAAGAGATGAAGCAGATTGAGCAGATCTGTAACGAACAGATCCGTTTAAACTCTGCTGTTCAGACCGAGATTATGGACCTTGAGACCGCTAAGCAGACCGGCGCAGCCGCTTTGTTTGGTGAGAAGTATGAAGATACCGTGCGGGTTCTGACCATGGGCGAAGGCTTTTCTGTCGAACTCTGTGGTGGTACTCATGCGAGTCGTACCGGTGATATTGCGTTGCTTAAAGTGATCTCTGAAGGCGGTATCGCGGCAGGTGTTCGGCGGATTGAAGCGATAACCGGGGCTAAAGCGCTGGAATATATCGATCAGTCAGCGGTACAGCTGGAAGCAAAATTGCAGGATCAGATCGGTAAGAGTCGTCAGCTTGAAAAAGAGCTGGAGCAAATAAAGGCCAAATTGGCGGCTGCCAAAGGTGCTGACCTGCTCGGCAACGCCATTGATGTCAAAGGTGTTAAGGTGTTGGCGGAACAGCTCGATGGTATCGATCCAAAAACGCTGCGTGACACGATTGATCAGCTCAAGAATAAGCTTGGCAGTGGTGTTGTCGTACTGGCAACGGTCGCTGAGGGTAAGGTTAGCCTGGCAGCAGGGGTTACTCAGGATCTGGTCGGTAAAGTTAAAGCCGGTGATCTCGTGCGTGACCTCACGGCCCGCTTAGGCGGTAAGGGCGGCGGCCGCCCGGACTTTGCACAGGGTGGCGGTACTGATATTGAAGCTTTGCCAGCGGCGCTTGCTGAAGTGCAGCAGCTGGTTGAGCGTAGCTTGTAATAAGAACTGTAATATAAGCGTGTAATAACTGCAGCCTGGCGGCTGATGAAGGGAACAGATAAGTATGGCCCTATATGTACAGAAATATGGTGGAACTTCGGTCGGTACCGTTGAGCGTATTCAGGGTGTAGCCGATAAAGTCAAAGGGTTCCGTGACGCGGGTCACGATATTGTGGTTGTGGTCTCCGCCATGAGCGGTGAAACAAATCGACTTATCGGTCTGGCTAAAGAAATGCAGGAGCAACCAAGTCCCCGTGAGATGGATGTACTTCTGTCTACCGGCGAACAGGTAACTATTGCGTTGTTGTGCATGGCGCTGGAAGCGCGTGGTGTCCGTGCCCGCTCCTATACCGGCGGACAGGTTAAAATTCTGACTGATGACGTGCATATGAAAGCACGGATTCAGGATATTGAAGTCGATGGCATGCGCGCTGATCTGGCGCAGGGTAGTGTTGTCGTTGTTGCTGGTTTTCAGGGGGTTGATCCTGAAGGCAATATTACAACACTGGGACGTGGTGGCTCAGATACAACCGGTGTTGCGCTTGCTGCAGCACTGAAAGCTGATGAGTGTCAGATCTATACTGATGTAGATGGCGTATACACTACAGACCCTCGGGTTGTTGAAGGTGCACAGCGCATGGATAAGATTACCTTTGAAGAGATGCTGGAAATGGCCAGTCTCGGATCAAAGGTGTTGCAGATTCGCTCTGTCGAATTTGCGGGTAAATATAATGTGCCACTGCGGGTTCTGCATAGTTTTCAGGATGGCCCTGGCACGCTGATAACAACAGAGGAAGACGATACTGTGGAAAAACCGGTCATCTCAGGTATTGCATTTAACCGCGATGAAGCGAAGCTGACAGTTCTGGGTGTACCAGATATTCCAGGTGTTGCTTCTCGCATTCTGGGGCCTATCAGCCGCGCTAATATTGAAGTGGACATGATTCTGCAAAATGTCGCTGCGGATAACTCCACCGATTTCACCTTCACTGTGCATCGAAATGACTTTGTTGCTGCGCAGGATATTCTGCTGAAAATCAGAGACGAGCTGGGTGCACGGGAAATTATCGGTAATAATAAAATCGCAAAAGTCTCGATTGTTGGAGTCGGTATGCGATCTCATGCTGGTGTTGCTAGCAAGATGTTTGATACATTGGCGGGCGACAACATCAATATTCAGATGATATCTACGTCTGAAATTAAGGTTTCTGTTGTAATAGCAGAGAAATACCTTGAGTTGGCTGTGCGCGGATTGCACTCAGCTTTTGATCTGGACGCGGCTGATACAGTTAGCGAATAAACTTATCAGCAGTGGTCTATAGTTAGGTCACTGCTGGACAACTATAATGTTTAACGCAAGGTTCCCCTGCGACAGCCCGTTGTTACGCTATAATGCAAACAGGAGAGGTCAGGTCTGTAGTACTTGTCTGTTAAATAAGGAGATTTTTCTATGCTTATACTTACTCGTCGAGTTGGTGAAACCTTGATGGTTGGTGATGACGTCACCGTGACTGTGCTGGGTGTTAAGGGTAATCAGGTGCGTATTGGTGTTAATGCACCTAAAGATGTTTCTGTGCATCGTGAAGAGATTTATCAGCGTATCCAGAAAGAGAAAGAACAGGATAGCGAATAATATTTCTTTTTTAGGATTAGCGCTTTTCTTTTGAAAATCAGTATTGTACTATACGCGCCGTTGTTTAGGTGAGCTGGCCGAGTGGCTGAAGGCGCGCCCCTGCTAAGGGCGTATAGGGGAAACTCTATCGAGGGTTCGAATCCCTCGCTCACCGCCATTCAGCGCCCGTAGCTCAGCTGGATAGAGTACCTGGCTACGAACCAGGCGGTCGCACGTTCGAATCGTGCCGGGCGCGCCACTTATTTTTTTATTCTCCGTGAATCACTTTGTTGAGTAATTCATCTTTACCTGAGTTATTTCGCCCTCTTTGTTGTTACCCCTTGTCTGTGATGTATGTCTGCAAAAATGCTTTTGTCTGGATGAGTTTTGTACCCTCTTCGCAGCAATGTATAATAAACAGCCTTCAACCCTCTACAGATGTACACCATGAAATTTATCGTCAAACTCTTCCCTGAAATTACCATCAAGAGCAAGCCTGTGCGTAAGCGTTTTATTAAACGCCTGCAATCCAATCTGCAGGTGACACTTAAACGGATTAACAATGATATTAAGGTGCGCGGCTTATGGGACCGGGTTGAGGTTGAGCTGCCCTCTGCTGATGCGCAGCTGAGAGCTGAGGCGGTTGAGCTAATGATGTGTACCCCGGGTATACAGCATATCCTGGAAGTGGATCAGTACCCGCTGGGGTCGTTTGACGATGTATTTCAGATCACCAGATCGGTTTATGCCGATGAGATTAAAGGCAAGACGTTTGTTGTCAGGATCAAGCGTGGTGGCAAGCATGAGTTCAGATCTACAGATCTGGAGCGCTATATCGGCGGAGGCCTGCTGGAGCATTGCGACACTAAAGGGGTGGATCTGCATAACCCGGAGGTAACGGTTAAACTTGAGATTCGTGATGAACATCTGTTTCTGATATCGCAACAGCATAAAGGCTTGGGTGGTTATCCTCTGGGGACGCAGGAGGATGTTATATCGCTGATCTCAGGTGGTTTTGATTCGGTTGTCGCTAGCTATATGACGATGCGCCGGGGTAGTAAAACCCACTTTCTGTTTTTCAATCTGGGTGGGCGTGCGCATGAGATTGGCGTAAAGCAGATCGCGCTCTACTTGTGGCAGAAGTATGGCAGCGCTTCGCGGGTTAAGTTTATCTCGGTGCCCTTTGATGAAGTGGTTGGCGAGATACTGCAAAACGTCCACCACACTCACATGGGTGTGGTGTTAAAGCGGATGATGATGCGGGCGGCAGAGAAAGTCGCTGACCGTATGAAGCTGCCTGCGTTTGTTACCGGCGAAAGTATCGCTCAGGTGTCCAGTCAGACGCTGATTAATCTCCAGGTGATTGATTCGGTAACCTCGAAGCTGATTGTGCGTCCGCTGATTACAATGGATAAACAGGACATTATTGATCTGACCAAGCAGATCGGTGCCTATGACTTTGCCAAAAATATTCCGGAATACTGTGGTGTTATCTCTGATCGTCCTACGACTAACGCTAAGATCGAGCGTATAGAGGAGGAAGAAGCCAACTTCGATTATGACGTTCTGGCACAGGCATTGGAAAATACTCAGGTGATTAGCATTGATAAGATTGTTGAGGATATTAATATCCATACAACTATTGAGGCATTGACCCGGGTGGGCGAGAATCAGATGATTATTGATATCCGCCACAGTCGGGATCAGGAGCGCAAACCCTTTAATATGCCTAAGGCTGAGGTACTGCCGATACCGTTTTTTGATCTTGAAACAAAATTTCAGGATCTGGATCAGAAGAAAGAGTATCTGCTGTATTGTGATAAGGGGATTATGAGTCAGATGCATGCCCAGAACCTGCAGGATAAGGGGTATATGAACGTTAAGGTGTATCGTCCAGAGGTCTGAATGAGGTTCTCGTGTTGAATTGGTTAACATCGTAAATTGTCGTATTTTAGCTATTTTTTGTAGTTTATTTACAGACGTTTGCGGCACTTTTTATGCATTATATATATTGTAAGCAGTTGCCTGAACGTTATATTTCAGGTTTAATTGTTGACCATTTACTAACTGTTCATCTGTTCTGTTGCAGCCGGATTTGACCTTCCGGGGGAGAAACTGCGGCCACAAGCCAGCAACAGACTTATGGGTTTCGTACAAAGAAGGAGCACCCGTTAGATGGATAATCTAATGTCAGAAGGCCTCAGCTTAATGGTCTTTGGTATGGGATTCGTTTTCGTATTCCTGACCCTGTTGGTTTTTGCTACAGGCTTTATGTCTAAGCTGATAGCAAAGGTGGCGCCTGAGGCTCCGCCTAAGCCTGCCAAGCCAAAATCAGTTGCGGTTGCCGCTACTGCTTCAGGTGGTAGTGATGAGCTGGTCGCAGTGATGACTGCTGCGGTTCATCAGTTCCGTAAGCACTGATTAGCTTAGCAACTAATAACCAATAATTATTTTAAAGAGCATTAATCGACAAAAGGCCTATACCCATGTCTGATAAAAAACCTCTTGGCATCACCGATGTAGTACTTCGGGACGCGCATCAGTCGCTGTTTGCTACCCGCATGCGCATCGATGACATGCTGCCAATCGCTGAGAAGCTTGATAAAGTCGGTTTCTGGTCCCTGGAAAGCTGGGGCGGAGCGACATTTGATTCATGTATTCGTTATATCGGTGAAGATCCATGGGATCGCATTCGTGAACTGAAAAAGGCGATGCCGAACACCCGACAGCAGATGCTGTTGCGCGGACAGAATCTTCTTGGCTACCGTCACTATGCTGATGATGTGGTCAGCAAGTTTGTCGAGCGAGCAGCCACCAACGGCGTAGACGTTTTCCGTATTTTTGATGCGATGAACGATCCCCGTAACCTTGAAACTGCGATTAAGGCAGTTAAAGAGTCCGGTAAGCACGCCCAGGGCACCATCTCTTATACTAAGAGTATCGTACACACCATTGATATGTGGGTTGAGTACGCTAAAACTCTGGAAGATATGGGTGCTGAGTCGATTGCTATTAAGGATATGTCCGGCATTCTGACGCCTTACGACGCGTTCGATCTGGTGTCTCGTCTGAAAGCTCAGACTGATCTTGAAGTTCAGCTGCACGCTCATGCAACTTCCGGCCTCTCTGACATGACTATCCTCAAGGCGGTTGAGGCGGGTATCGATCGGGTTGACACCGCAATCTCCTCTATGTCGATGACATACGGCCACACCGCTACCGAGTCTGTGGTTGCTGCACTGGCTGGCACTGACCGTGATACAGGTCTGGATCTGCTGCAACTGGAAGAGATCGCAGCTTACTTCCGTGAAGTGCGCAAAAAATACGCTAAGTTTGAAGGTTCTCTGCGGGGTACTGACTCCCGTATTCTGGTTGCTCAGGTTCCGGGTGGCATGCTCACCAATATGGAAAGCCAGCTGCGTGAGCAGGGTGCTTCTGATAAGTTTGATGAAGTGCTGGCTGAGATCCCACGGGTTCGTGAAGATCTGGGTCTTATCCCGCTGGTCACACCGACTTCACAGATCGTTGGTACACAGGCGGTCATCAACGTGTTGATGGGTGAACGTTATAAAACCATCTCTAAAGAGGTTCAGGGTGTTCTGAAAGGTGAATATGGCGCCGCGCCTGCTCCTTACAATGCTGAACTTCAGGCCCGTGTTCTTGATGGCGGTGAGGCAATTACCTGCCGTCCGGCTGATCTGCTTGAGCCTGAAATGGAAAAACTGGTTGCTGAGCTTAAAGCGCTGGCGACTGAGAAAGGCGTTAGCCTTGCGTCCGGTCAAAATGAGATTGATGACGTTCTGACCTATGCACTGTTCCCACAAATTGGTCTTAAATTCCTTGAAAATCGCGGTAATCCAGACGCATTTGAACCCGCACCTACATTAGAGGACGCCCTGACAATGGCTGCACCTAAGAATACTGGTCCACAGACTTACACCATCAATGTTAATGGTCAGAACTACGTTGTTCAGGTTTCAGAAGGTGGTGATATCACTGCGGCTGCTCCAGCTGCTGCGCCTGCTGCTGCACCTGCTGCATCCGGTCCTGCTGAATCGGTTCCGGCCCCGCTGGCAGGCAATATCTGGAAAGTTGTCGTTTCTCCGGGACAGACTGTTCAGGAAGGTGATGTTCTGGTCATTCTGGAAGCAATGAAGATGGAAACTGAGATCCGTGCAGCACGTGCCGGTACCGTTTCTACCATTGATGTTAAAGACGGCGATACCGTACAGGTCGGTGACAGCCTGCTGACTCTGGTGTAAGGGCGGATTCTAAATGGATAAGCTATTAGATCTCTGGCACGCGTCAGGGGTATACAATGTGACCCCAGGCCAGATCGTTATGATTCTGGTTGGGCTGTTGCTTCTGTTTCTTGCTATTCGCAAGAACTTTGAGCCATTGTTGCTGGTCCCTATCGGTTTTGGTGGCATTATGGCCAACATACCGGAAGCGGGTCTTGCTTTCTCCGCAGTTGAGAACGCTCTGCATTTAGGTGGGCCTGATGTGATCATGTCCATAGCCGATGCATTGGGTATCAACAGTACTGATCCGTATGCGATTCATGAAGCCTATAATATGGCTTCTGCAAAAGCGCATACCGCCGCCGTATATGCTGCTACCGATGGCGGATACAGCAACGGTATGATGTACAACTTCTACTCCGTAGCGATTGCATCCGGTGTTGCGCCTCTGCTGATCTTTATGGGTGTTGGTGCGATGACCGATTTTGGTCCTCTGCTGGCTAACCCTAAAACCCTGTTTCTGGGAGCGGCTGCGCAGTTTGGTATCTTCGCCACCGTACTGGGAGCGGTCGGTCTGACGACACTGGGGCTGATGGACTTTACCATTCAGGATGCAGCGGCAATTGGTATTATTGGTGGTGCTGATGGCCCGACAGCCATCTATGTAGCCTCTTTGCTGGCGCCTGATCTGCTGGGGGCAATTGCGGTTGCTGCATATTCGTACATGGCTCTGGTGCCTTTGATTCAGCCACCCATCATGCGTGCGTTGACTACAGAAGCTGAACGTAAGATCTCTATGGTTCAGCTGCGTCATGTACCTAAAACTGAAAAGATCATGTTCCCGATCGTGTTGCTGATTCTGGTTGCGCTGCTGCTACCTGATGCGGCGCCACTGCTGGGTATGTTCTGTTTCGGTAACCTGATGCGTGAGTGTGGTGTTGTTGATCGTCTGAGCGATACTGCTCAGAATGCACTGATTAACATCGTGACCATCTTCCTGGGTCTGTCTGTTGGCTCTAAACTGTCAGCGGATAAGTTCCTTGATATTCAGACTCTGGGTATTCTGGTTCTGGGTGTGATCGCATTCGGTATCGGTACCGCCTGTGGCGTTCTGATGGCGAAGGTTATGAATAAGATGGCCGGTGGTAACGCGATCAACCCACTGATCGGCTCAGCAGGTGTATCTGCGGTGCCAATGGCTGCTCGTGTATCGAATAAGCTGGGTCTGGAAGCTAACTCTCAGAACTTCCTGTTGATGCATGCGATGGGACCCAACGTCGCCGGTGTCATCGGCTCCGCGGTTGCCGCGGGTGTGATGATCAAGTTCGTAGGTTAAACCTACGATCTTAAAAAAAAACCGCCTTCGGGCGGTTTTTTTTGTTTTTGCTTTTTCTAGCAAGTCACGTAGCGACGTTCTGCTTTTTATACGTTCTGCTTTTCTTAGTACCCTGCCAATACTTCCAGGTGTGCCTGCACACTAAACGCCAGTGATACCGGGTTATAACCGCCTTCCAGTACTGAGACGATACGTCCGCCGCAGGTGGTGCGCGCAGCATCTGTTAGTAGTTGCGTCGCCCAACGATAGTCCTCTTCGGTAAGGTTAAGGTCTGCCATAGGGTCTTCATGGTGTGCATCAAATCCAGCGGATATGAAGATGATGTCAGGTTTATGTTTTTGTAGCGCAGGTAACCAGTGCTTTTCTAATTGCTCGCGAAAAACCGAAGCGCGGGTATGGGCTTCAATCGGGCAGTTAATAATATTATCCCGTTGAATATCACAATAGCGTTCCGGGTAGTAGGGGTGCTGGAAGGTAGAACATACCAGCACCTCGGGTTTGTCTTTAAAAATATCCACGGTGCCATTGCAATGGTGAACATCAAAATCAACGATAGCCACCCGGTTTACATTGGGTTGAAGCAGGGCATGCATGGCACCGATGGCGACATTGTTAAAAAAGCAAAAGCCCATCGCTGCGTTATGTTCGGCATGGTGTCCGGGGGGGCGTACCGCGCAGAAAGCGTTGTCGACCTTTTCTGCGAGTACCTGGTTGGTGGCAAGAATAGTCGACCCGGCGGCCAGGCTGGCAGCATGCAGAGAGTCCGGGCAGAGAGCGGTGTCTTCATCGGCATAGAAAACCCCCTCCTCTGGGACTTTCATCTCCAGTCGTTTCTGATGCAGGTTTGCGTGTGCCAGTTGAATCTGCTCAGGGGTGACATGCACCGATTCCATCTGCTTGAGATGCTCAATCAATCCTGTTTTCTGCAAGACCTTTTGGATCGCCAGCAGCCGGATTGGGCTCTCTGGGTGTTCCGGCCCCATATTGTGCAGGCCACAGTCATGATGAGTAATAAATGCGGTAGTCATATCTTATCTGATTCTTTTATTTATCTTAAGTTTACTGGAATATCACTGTGGCAGCGCTTAGTCAAAAGTTGTAGGAAATTACAGTTTAACAAAATAACTTAACAGGTCGACTATTGACATGGATCAGTATCTCTTTTACCGGAAGCCTATACTATGTTTCTCACAGCATAGAACTGTATTTAGCGCCGAGCGTTTCACCCTACTCTCGGTGCTTTTTTTTGTCTGTAGAAAACTGATCCCGTTTTGAGATGTTTTTCCTTTCTCCCCGGGGGCGTGGCTCTTATACTTGATTGGTTATAAGTTTTAAGGATAAGGCTGGCCGTGACCGCTTTGCGCAACAATACCATTGATATCCAGATTGATTATTCAGACAAGCATGTTCTGTTAATCGACAGCAGCGGAAACATGCGCGCAACAATCTACTATATGCTGCGCGAGCTGGGCATCACCAATGTGAAAGCGATAACCATCAATGACAAGGTTATCCCGTTAATTGCGCAAAATGATTTTGATGTCATCCTGCTGGGACATAACGCCAGCGACAGTGTTACCGGCATTCAGATACTTGAGGAAGCCCGTTATCGTGGCTATATCAAGCCCAGTGCTGCCTGGGTCTGTATGACCAGCGATTCTTCGCAAGAGGTTATCCTGCATGCCATCGATAGTCATCCGGATGATCTGATCTCAAAGCCCTTCTCCATTGAAGAGCTGAAATATCGTCTCGACCATATTATGCGCCGTAAGTTAGCGTTGCGTCCGGTTGACCTGGCGCTGGAGTCAGGCGCGTTCAATCAGGCTTTGCAGATCTGTGAAGCGCTGATAGACCGGCAGCATCCGGAGTATAGTCATCTGCAAAAAGTCAGAGGAACGTTGCTGCTCGATCTCGGTGAATATGAGCGAGCCCGTGAGCTTCTCGACGGTATCTATTGGGAATCACGGGACAAAGAAGCAGGACTTTACCTTTGCCGGGCCTATGTTGGTCTGGATGATCTGACTGCTGCAGAGCAACTGCTGCAGGAGTTGATTATGGATAACCCGTTGCTGATTGCAGCCTATGATCTGTTAGCCGAAGTACATGAAAAACAGGGCGACCTGGTGCAGGCCCGTGAAACACTTAAAGAGGCAACGACGCGTGCGCCTCTGGGAATTCCCCGGCAGATGGAGTTGGGGCGTGTTGCCATTCAGACCCAGGAGATGGATCTGGCTAAAGGCGCTTATCGGCGTTCTATCTCACTCGGGAAACACAGTTGTTATCGTTCCGCAGAACCCTATCTGAAACTGGCAAATCTCCGCCGTATGGAGGTGAAAAGTAGCGATACGATCACCCGTGAGCAGATTGAACGGGAGATTGATGGCTTACTTGTCAGTGCCCGGAAGCAGTTTTCAACGGATCGTGCAGCAGAGGTTCGTGCGTTTCTAATCCGTAGTCAGTTGGCTGAAGATATCGGTGATAGCAGCGCGAAGGAACGTTTTCTCCGGGATGCTAAACTGGTCAATCGGGAGATGGATATTCCTGTCGATATTGATCGGGAGTTGTTAGTGATGTCTGGTGAAGCGTTGCCCGTTCTGGAGAAATCTCAGTCAGTCTCTGTCAGAAAAGAAACCGATACCCATGTTAAGCAGCTAAGTCCGGATATGAGTGATAAGGCTAACCGGCTGGGTATCAAACATTATCTATCCGGAAAGTTTGGTCTGGCGATCAAATCTTTTGGTGCGGCGATCGATTTTGATTTCAACAATCAGTCTGCGGTTCTCAATCTGGCGCAGTTGTTCCTTGAGACTGCGCGGGATGATAAAGCGCGACGTGATGATCGACTTAAAATGGTTGATCGTTATCTTAATCTGGTTGAGCGGGTGGTGCTTAACCCAGAGTTTAATAACAAGAAACTGTTGTTGAAAAAGTATCGGGCGACGCCTCTGGATGAACTGCCACCATCCTCTCTGGGGCCGTTATTAAAATAAGGTTATTCTTTCTTTAATAACCTCTGGTGAGCAGCAGGTCTGAACCGTTCATATAAAATGTTCCAGCTCATCAGCCATAGCGTTAGCGCTTGCCCAGCTCGCTTCTAAACCGTTACCTTTTAACCAGTCTCCGCAGGCGCCAATGCCGGTCTCGGCATCCCAGAGATAAGCTGTAGGATGGTCCGACCGGTGCCGGGCCAGCAACCAGCGGTGGACTCTGCTGGATCGAATGTTGGGTTGCTGACCGATCAGGGTGCAAAATGCTGAGTACAAAAGGCTTAATACATCAGCCGCATCGGTATCGATATGGCCCGCACTCCATTGACGGGTTGCTTCTATAACCCAGGTTTCCGTATCTGCTGGCGCTGTTCTACCGGGTTTAGCGCTGTCTTTAATACAGCGATAAAGTATTTCGTGTTCGCCGCAAAACAGATCTGCTTCATTCCGTAGCCCTGATAGGGTGATTACCACTACCCAGCATGGATCGGTGATCGCCTGTCCAGCGATTCTGGCAAAGCCGGGTATCGCTTCGAGCAAAGGTTTGGCCTGAATTGCGGGAGCGGTGATAATCGCCGCGTCAAACAAACCTAATGCCAGTCCCTGGTCATCGTTAACTACCACTTGATTAGAATGCTCCTGCTGTAGTGGTAAAACAGAAGCAACTCTGCATTGAGTTTTCAGCGTGGCTTTATCACACAACTTGCGCGTGAGTATGCTTTGCCTGGGATTGGCAACATAGAGCGGCTCAGATTTTATTTGTATGTTATTGAAATCACGCCCCTTGGGTTGCCAGCGGCTTACCTCCGACTGCGCTCCGAGCCAGTTGCTGAATGCTCCGCTTGTGGGTTTAAACCAGGGCGCTCCCAGGTCAGCAGCGTACTCCTCAAGTCTGCAGGATGACATTCGTCCGCCGGTACCTCTGCTTTTTTCAAACACAGTAACCTCTGCGAAGGGGCTCAGGCGGTCAGCTAAAACGGATCCAGCAAGACCCCCTCCGATAATGGCTATCTTTTTTGTCATAGTCAGAAACGTCGTGTCTTGAGTTGTTTTGGGTTGAGTGAGTATATCCTGCACTCGATCTGTTAGGTGCGGCGGGTTTCTCTTCTGCAAGAGACTACGTTCAGTTACTGCATCTGGATCACTCAGACCGCGGTTTTTCCTCAAGACTCTTTAATTTATAGGTTATCTGACGTCGGGTTATTCCCAGCAGTTTAGCTGCCTTGGTCATATTGCCTTTCGTTTTTTCCATGGCTGCTTTAACCAGTCTGCCTTCAAACTCTTTCAGCGGCAGGTTCTCCTCCAGTAAGTGATTGTAGATATTTTCCCCTGAGGTGATGGTTTCATGCTCTGTTGTCAGGGTTTCAGTCTGTTGTGTTGTTGATGCGCGGGTCACAATATGTTGACGCTCAATCGAGCCGCTATCCGGGGCCAGCAGAACCGCTCTCTCAATAATGTTTTGTAGCTCCCGGATATTACCCGGCCAGTCATAGTTCATTAATGACTGCATGGCACTGTCGCTTATCCCTTCTATGGATTTGTTATACAGCGGCGCATATTTCTCAACCATTGAGTGGGCTAATAGCGGGATATCTGACTTTCTGGATCTAAGTGGTGGAATCTCCACCGGATAAGTGGCAATCCGATAATAGAGATCTGAGCGGAACTGTCCCTGATCGATCGCTTCATGTAGCTTCATATTGGTTGCAGCGATGAGTCTGACATCCACTTTTATCGTTTTATTATCGCCCAGGCGTTCCAGTTCCCCGGACTGCAGCACCCTTAACAGCTTTACCTGAGCAGATAGTGAGAGTTCACCCAGCTCATCGAGGAACAGTGTGCCGCCATTGGCTGATTCGAAACGGCCAGGCCGGGAAGCGTTGGCCCCGGTATAGGCTCCACTTTTCACGCCAAATAACTCAGCCTCGATCAGGTCATTTGGAATAGCACCACAGTTAATCGCGATAAAAGGCTTATCGGATCGGCCACTGTTTTCATGTAGCCAGCGGGCAAACAGCTCTTTACCCACACCGGTTTCACCCAGCAGAAGCACGTTGATCGGACTGTTAGCCGCCTGATTAAGCAGGGTGAACGCTTTAACAAACTCAGGAGACTGTCCGATCAGTTTACCTTGTTCCGGGCGCCTGGCTGAGGGAAATCCCCTCAGACTGTTAAGTTCAGATTCGATTGAACGAAACTGCTGTTTGACCGGGTCCTGCTTAAAATAATCGATATAATCATCATCTCCCCAGGCTTCAACGGGCTTGCCAACGAGCACGCATCTGGCATCCTCTTTAGCGACACATTCCACCTCTTTAAAGACGATATAGCGTTTGAAAAACATCGAAGAGTAGCCAGAAGCATAGCCGACCAGCATCCAGCAAACCGGGTCATGGCTGGGGCCTGATTCCTCCAGTTCAATGGCGGCTTCTACGGAGTTCTGACAGACTACTTTGCCGTAGAAACTGCCTTTTTCCCAGTCCACCTCTGACTCGACGATAGTAGATTTAACAAAGCCTTCTAAACCGTGCAGGGCCGGGCCGATATCGAAGACATCGTAGTTATTATCGGTGCCAAACAACTTCAGTGCCAGCTCTGCGTCCTGCTGCCCGGCCGCAAAGCCCATACGTACCAGAATGCTCTGTGCCTGTTTAGGGTCGAGGCTATCAAAAAGGCTTTTACGGATCTCGGCAAGCACCTGGCTATGAAATAGCAGCATACGGTTCTTATCGAGCCAGATCTGCCCATCATCGCTTTCGAAACGTAGCTTTTCGTGGATTTTAAAGTGTTCTAAGAGCTCTTGGTTTTGCATTTTATTGTTATTTTTTTGTTGATTGGCGTGCTATAGCAAACAGATTAACCATCATCGACAGAGTCCGTCTAGTGGTTTTTTTGATTAAAAGGTCGCCTCCTGTTGATATGGGGGTGACCGTTCAATTTTGAACGAATTATATATTTCGTTCAAAATTGAACGGTTGTTTTTGATTTAATTGAACATTTTTGAACGCATCTGTTTTTCACAAAAAGGTATGAATTATTATAAGTCGTTGATTAATAGTTAAAAAATATTATCTGGTCTGAGCTGTGCAATATACCCCATACGGAATATCCAAAAAATAATTTTAAAAACTGGAGTTTTGGTATGGCAATGACCGGTGTGTTAAGACCTGGACATGTTCAGGTTCGAGTATTTGATCTGGAAGAGAGTGCACGTTTTTATCGTGATGTAATGGGACTGGTGGAAACAGGTCGTGATAACCAGGGTCGTGTTTATTTCAAGTGTTGGGATGAACGGGATCATAACAGTTACATCATCCGCCAGGCTGAAGAAGCCGGGATAGATTTCTTCGGCTTTAAAGTTCTTGATGCAGCAACGCTGGATAAGCTGGAAGCAGACCTGAACGCCTATGGTATTACAACAACCCGCATGTCTGCCGGAGATATGCTGGAAACCGGTGAGCGGGTACGTTTTACCCTGCCAACCGGTCATCTGATGGAACTGTATGCTGAAAAGAGCGCCGTCGGTAATGGCCTGACCAATGCCAATCCGGGCCCGTGGAATGCAGCCAGTGAACAGGGTATTGCACCGCTTCGGCTGGATCATATGCTGCTGTACGGGCCAAATGTCGCGGCCAACAAAAAGATCTTTGAAGAGATTCTGGGATTCTTTCTGGTGGAGCGGGTGCTGGCTGAAGATGGCGAGTTTGAGGCTGCCCTGTGGTTATCCTGCTCTCACAAAGTCCACGATATCGCTTTTGTTGAACACCCTGAACCAGGCAAACTGCACCACTGCTCGTTCCTGATGGAAAGCTGGGAGAAAGTGCTGCGGGCTGGGGATATTATGTCGATGAATGAGGTGTCGGTGGATATTGGTCCGACCCGTCACGGTATTACCCGCGGCTGTACTATCTATGCCTGGGACCCGTCCGGTAACCGCTTTGAAACCTTTATGGGTGGTTATCAGCCCTATCCTGATTATGAAACCATCACCTGGGACTGGGATCATTTCCCTCAGGGGCTGGATTATCCGCAACGAAAACTTCATGAGTCATTCCTGACCATCGTCACCTGATTTAACAATTCAGAAACTGCAGAGTGTCTTTTAGGCATCTCTGCAGCTTCGCAGTGGAGTTGTTCCATGACCACAAACCATATGACCACCGCCGGTGCAGATGTCGCCGGACTGGATAGCTACGTCAAATATATCCGCGTACGCAGTGATGAAAATGCTCGCTTTGTCGAGTTCGATTTTGCCATTGGTGACCCGATGCTGTTTGTTGAGCTGATTATGCCTAAAACCGCTTTCGAGTATTTTTGTACTGCGAATGATGTGGTGTTTATGACCCGTGAGCAGCAGGAAAATGTGGATGCCGAGATGGAAAAATGGCGCTACGGCGAAGAGACCCTGATGGCAAAAAACCATAGCTGAGACCGTTAACCGCTGTAACCGCTGCGCTAATAAATAAAAATAAATAACCCGAACAGAAGGGATCAAGCAAATGACCATAGAGATCAAAACCGCAACGCTGGAGCCG
>NZ_CAKZLP010000064.1 GCF_937127095.1 uncultured Amphritea sp. | reverse complement strand
CTGAGGGTGAAAACTGTGCGTATAATGCCCGGCCTTAATCCTATAGGCTTAATTGCCTGCATGCGGTGCCCGGCAAGAGATCGGGTGGCGGCATACAAAACAACTGAGGTTTCCGATGAAAAAAGATATCCATCCAGAATATTCAGAGATCAGTGCAAGCTGCTCTTGTGGCAATGTTGTTAAAACACGTTCAACTGTTGGCAAAGATATTCACATCGATGTTTGCAGCCAGTGCCACCCGTTTTATACCGGTAAGCAGAAAGATGCGACTACCGGTGGTCGTGTTGATCGCTTCAACAAGCGTTTCGGCGGACGCGGTATTACTAAGTAAACGATTTCGTATCGTGAAAAAAGGCACCCTTTGGGGTGCCTTTTTTGTTTCTGATCAATTTAGACTGATTTATATAAAAGAGTCGTATAACTGGTCAGATTCACTGTATTTGATCGATAATTCTTATGTAAATTCTGCGTACTCCCGCAAAAGTAGTAGAAAATACACCAAATATCGAGAAATATTCAGAGATATGAGCTATTTTGTCAGTTGAGCGTCATGAGTCTTTTCTATATGATTCGATCTCCGAATTTCTTATAACTAAAGTTGGAACCGCGACCATGTCTGAAGATATGAAACAAGCTGCACTCGATTATCACGAGTTTCCTCGCCCGGGTAAGATCAGTGTAGAACTGACTACTTCTGCTGAGTCTGCCCGTGATCTGGCTCTGGCCTACAGTCCTGGTGTTGCAGAACCTGTACGTGCTATCGCTGCAAATCCTGACGATGCATATCGCTATACAGCTAAGGGTAATCTTGTCGCAGTTATTACTAACGGTACTGCTATTCTGGGTCTTGGTGATCTGGGTCCACTGGCGTCCAAGCCTGTTATGGAAGGTAAAGCGCTGCTGTTTAAGCGGTTTGCCGGAATCGATTCTGTCGACATTGAAGTTGATTCTGAAAGTCCGCAAGCTTTGATTGATACGGTTGCGCGTATTGCTGATACTTTTGGCGGCATCAACCTGGAAGATATTAAGGCGCCGGAGTGCTTCGAAGTTGAACGCGCACTGATTGAGCGTTGCAGCATCCCTGTTTTCCATGATGATCAGCACGGTACAGCTATCGTAACGGCTGCCGGTATGATCAACGCTCTGGAGATCGCTGGTAAGACGCTGGAAGATGCTCAGATCGTTTGTCTGGGTGCTGGCGCTGCGGCGCATGCTTGTATGACGCTTCTGGTTAACATGGGTGCCAAGGTCGAAAACATCTACATGATCGACCGTACCGGTGTTATCCACTCCGGTCGTGAAAATCTGACCCCTGAGAAAGCGGCGTTTGCGTCTGTAACTGATAAGCGCACTCTGGATGATGCAATTGAGGGCGCTGACGTATTTGTTGGTCTGTCAGGACCAAATCTGCTGAGCGGTGAACAGCTGGCTAAAATGGCGCCGACTCCTGTCGTGTTCGCTTGTGCTAACCCTGATCCTGAAATCAAGCCAGAGCTGGCTCACTCCATCCGTAATGATGTGATCATGGCGACGGGTCGTTCAGATTATCCTAACCAGGTTAATAACGTACTCGGCTTCCCATTCATCTTCCGTGGTGCTCTTGATGTTCGTGCAAGCGCGATCAACGAAGAGATGAAGGCTGCTGCAGTGCGTGCGCTGGCGGATCTGGCTAAAGAGCCTGTTCCTCAGGACGTTCTGGATGCATATGAGCTGGATGCTTTGGCGTTTGGTCCGCAGTATATTATTCCTAAACCAACCGATTCACGCCTGCTGGGTGTTGTGTCTCAGGCTGTCGCTCAGGCGGCCATTGATTCTGGCGTTGCTCGTCTGCCACTGCCAGCGCATTACCCGCTGACAACAGTTGCTGCGCTGCTTAATCGTTAATCAGTGCTGAAAAAAAACCCGGCGGTTGCCGGGTTTTTTTATGCCTGAAATCTGTGATCAGGTTCTTAATTCTGAATCCCTGCTTATCGATCTTCAGAAAATCTCTTCAGTCCGTGTTGTGCCCGTTGCGTTGGTCAGTGCTGGGTTGCGTGCTGTGTCTGTGGGTACGCTGGCTTCAGGGAATATTTCGAACATGGCATCTTCCTGTCCCGGGTAGGCTAACAGGCCTGTTTTAGGGTCGATTCTGATGCTGACTATGCCCTCTGGCTTAGCGACAGCCTGATCAGGGATGTTGGCCAGTGCTACATCCATAAATTCAATCCAGATTGGCAGAGCTGCGGTACCGCCGAATTCGCTGCGGCCAAGGGTGGATGGCTGGTCGAACCCAATCCATGCAGTGGCCGCGACATCTTTATTGAATCCTGAAAACCAGGCGTCTTTCTGGTCGTTGGTGGTGCCTGTTTTTCCCGCCAGATCGGAGCGCTCAAGTACCAGAGCGCGTCGTCCGGTACCCCGGGTGATAACATCCTGCATAATGCTATAGATCATGTAGGCGGTTTGCGGCTGCATAATTCGTTCTGCTATCGGCAGGTTTGTCAGCTGCTGTCCGCTATACTGATTGTCGATCTGTTTCTCTTGTTCGGGCTCTTCTGTGCTGGTCGCGGGTGTTTCGGTTATGGTCGGCATATCGCCTTCGACAGAGCCAGGGGTTACACGCCTGAAGTCAGAGGGCGGGGCTGATTTATCAGAGATGTACTGACATTCAGGGCACACTGTGATCGGTTGTGCCTGGTAAAGGGTGTTGCCTTCAGCATCTTCGATTCGGCTGATAAAGTATGGGCTGACCTTGAAGCCCTGATTGGCCAGGCCGGCATAGCCGGTTACCAGTTCAAGGGGGGTCATGTCAGCGCTTCCCAGAGAGAGAGAAAGGTTGCCTGGTAGTCGCTCTTTATCGAAGCCGAAGCGGGTTAAAAATTCTGTTGCGGTATCGATGCCGATTGAGCGAAGAATGCGAATTGAAACGAGGTTTCTGGATTTATAGAGCGCTTCTCGCAAGCGGGTTGGACCATAAAACTTTTTGCTGTAGTTTTCCGGCCTCCAGTTGGATTCCAGGTTGCTGTCGTGGAATACCACGGGTGCATCGTTAATCAGGGTGGCAGGGGTGTAGCCCTGTTCCAGTGCTGACGCGTAGATAAAAGGTTTAAGGTTAGAGCCTGGCTGGCGCCGTGCCTGTGTTGCCCGGTTGAATTTGTTGTGGTTGAAGTTGAAACCGCCAACCAGTGCTTTCAATGCTCCATCTTTGGGGGAGAGCGCAGTCAGCGCTCCCTGAACTCTGGGGATTTGAGATAGATGCCAGTTATTTTCGCCTGTATCCCGAACTCTTATCAGGTCGCCGGGCGCGAAAATATTAGCAGCTTGTGTGGGAGTGCTGCCAAGGCTGTTCGGGCCTTTGTAGAGGCGAGCCCATTGAATATTTTCCCATGTGAGGGTGGCCGGGCCGTGATCTTTGATATAGACCTCAGCTTGTTGTTTGTCTGTGCTGATGACTATTGCGGGTTGTAATGATCCGAAAGTAGGTTGCTGATCGAGGCTGGCTTTGATGCTCTCTTCGGTGAGCTGGGTCACTGCTGCAGGCTTTTCTGCGCCGAAGTAACCGTGTCTTTCGGTATAAGCAATTAAGCCGGCTTCGACAGCCTGGTTAGCTGCTGTCTGCATATCACTGTTGAGTGTGGTGTAAACACGGAAGCCGTTTGTGTATAAACTCTCATCAAAGTATTGATATAGCTCATTGCGAACCATTTCAGCGACATATGGAGCATATAGTTCAATCTGTGTGCCGTGATACTCTGCGCTAATTGGTTCGTTTTTGGCGGTTTCATACTCCTCATCATTAATAAAACTGAGACTATGCATCCGCTTGAGTATCCAGTTGCGGCGCTCCAGCGCGCGGCTGGGGTTGGTTATCGGATTGTATGCGGAGGGGGCTTTGGGAAGGCCCGCAATCATGGCAGTTTGAGCCAGGCTAATTTGGTTGATGTCCTTGCCGTAGTAAATGTTGGCGGCTGCCTGAATGCCATAGGAACGATGACCCAGATAGATCTTGTTGATGTAGAGTTCGAAAATTTCCTCTTTTGATAGTTCCTGTTCGATTCGAAGTGAGAGTAATATCTCATTGAATTTACGATCGAAAGAGCGCTCTCTGGTGAGGAAATAGTTTTTTGCGACCTGCATGGTAATGGTGCTGCCGCCACTTTGAATCTGGCCTGTACTGGCTAATTGAAAGGCCGCCCGGAAAAGGCCTCTGATGTCGATTCCGATATGCTCAAAGAAATTGCGGTCTTCCGCTGCTAGTAACGCATTGATATAGTTCTGCGGAATCTGGCTGAAACTGATGGGTGAACGGCGCTTTTCGCCAAATTCCGAGATTAGTTTGCCGTCCTCTGAATAAATTCTCAGGGGGGTCTGGAGCTGAACGTCTCGCAGTGTTTCGACATCGGGTAGCTTGGGAGCGTAGTAAAAATACGCCGCGGCCAATGCCAGGCCGCCGATAAAACAGCCCAGTATGGTGAGTTTAAGGCCGATCTTTAGTAACGATGTCAATAGTTTCATGTTAAGTTATTTAAAGTTAAGTTTTTTGTTGCCGACTTATTATATCTGTAAGAAAGTGTCAGCCACTAGTGAAACAGTGGTTTAATTTTTGATGAAACCGCGCTAGAGTCAATTACGCTCGGTTTATGCGGGATTTTTTAAGGATAATTTACTGTGCTTAGCTTTCTTAGCAAACAGGAAAAAGGATGGGTCGGCATAGATATCGGCTCCTCTTCAATAAAAATGGTGGCACTTTCTAAGCGAGGGAAGGGACTTCGTCTTGACTCATACGCTATTGTGCCTTTGCCTTCATCTGCTGTTATAGAGAGCAGTATTCAGGATATCGGTCAGGTATCTGAAGCTGTTGAGAAGGGGTTGAAAATTTGTGGCGGCGGGCTTACCACCTGTGTTGCTGCAGTGCCCTCTTCTGCTGTAATTGCTAAGACGCTGCAGTTAAGTAATGCGTTCACCGATTTTGAGCTTGAGGAACAGATTAAGCTTGAAGCAGATCGCTTTATTCCCTACCCCCTGAACGAGATAGCCCTTGATTTTGAAGTGCTTGGGCCGACAGAGGGTAGTCCGGAGCTCAACGATATTTTGCTCGTCGCGTGTCGTCGTGATGATGTTGAGATGCGTGAGGATGCGATTAACAGCAGTGGCCTGAAGTGTGAAGTGGTGGATGTAGACCGCTTTGCCACTGAACGGGTAGTTTCATTGCTGGATAGAAACGGTGACACAACCGATCAGCTTATCGGGCTGGTCGATATCGGTGCATCAACCCTCACTCTCAACGTATTCAAAAACGGCAAGATCGTATATGACCGTGAACAGGCGTTCGGCGGTAATGATCTGAGTAACATAATTCATCAGCAGTCAGGGCTGGAAGCAGGGGAGGTCGAACATCTGCTGCGCAGCGGTGAACTTTCTGATGAATTAAAGCAAAGTGTGGTTTTGCCCTTTCGCAGCACTGTTTCTCAACAGGTTTCCCGGTCATTGCAGTTTTTCTACTCATCAGGCCCGCATAATGAGCTGAGCAAGCTTTATATTCTGGGAGGCACAGCCGCTATTGATGGGCTGGCAGAGCAGATGCAGGCGGAGGTAGGGGTGGTCGTTGAAGTTGCTAATCCGTTTGTAGGGATGGATTTAGATTCGAAAATCAATGCAAGCCGGCTAAGTCAGGATGCTCCAACCCTGGTAAAAGCCTGTGGTCTTGCGTTACGAAGTTTTGAAGGGTAGCGACTATGGCAAAGATAAATTTAAGGGCCTGGCGCGAAGAACTGTCTGCTGAAAGGCAGAAACAGTTTGTTGTGAATCTGGTAGCTGCTGCTTTTCTTGCCGCCGTAGTGGTTTTCCTGGTCGGTTTTTATATCGATATGCAAACAGATCGGCAGAAAACGCGAAACAACTTCTTGCGCAGTGAGATTGCTCAGCTGGATAAACAGCTGGCCGATATTAAAGAGTTAAGGCAGCAGCGCGCCCGACTGATAGCTCGTCTTAATGCTATTCAGGAGCTGCAGGGAACGCGTCCGCTAATCGTCAGAAGTTTCGATGAGATGGTTCGTGTGCTGCCTGATGGTGTGCACTACCTTTCTCTGAGCCGGAGTGGAGACACTATTAATCTGGCTGGACGCGCTGAGAAAAGTGATGATGTTTCAAGTCTGATGCGACATATCTACGCTAGTATCTGGTTTGGTGAGCCAAACCTGTCTACGGTTGCGAATGATGGCAATATGAAGAAATTCAACCTGACTGTGCCAGTGTTGAAACCCTCGCTGGAAGAGGTGAACTGATATGGCGATGGATGCATTAAAGAACAGCTTTAAAGGGTTTGATGCTGATAATCTTGACTTCAATATGGCGGGTAACTGGCCAATTGGTGTTAAAGCTATCACCTATCTGCTGGTTTTTTCTCTGGTCGTAGGTGCGGGGGTGTATTTTTACATAACCGATAAAGAGAAGAATCTGGTGCGGGAAGTGAGTCAGGAAAGCGGCCTTAAAGAGCAGGTTTCGGCGAAAACTACGCAGGTTGCCAGTCTCGACCAGCTGCGTGAGCAGATGAAGGATGTGCAAGGGCGTTTTTCTGAGCTACTTAAGCAGTTGCCGACAGAGAAAGAAGTACCGGGGTTGTTAGAGGATATTACTGAGATAGGCCGCTCCAGTGGTCTTAATATTCAGTCTATTTCGCTGGGTGGGGAGATCAGAAATGAGATCTTTATTGAACTGCCCATCAACATCAAGGTGAGTGGTACCTATCACCAGATGGGACAGTTTGTCAGCGGTGTCGCGGCAATCCCGCGAATTGTGACCCTGCATGATTACAGTATAAATCCAGCTGGAGAGCAGTTGGATATGACAATTAGTGCAAAGACTTATCGCTATGATGATACCAAGTAAGCTTGTGCGTTTTCTGATTCTTACTCCCTTTCTTCTGGGCGGTTGTGTCTGGATTGAGGATGTCAGTGATCTGCGTAGTTTTGTTGCGCAGGAGCAGCAGAAAAAGATTATTAAGGTGGAGCCCCTGCCGGAATTTAAACCCTATCATAGCTTTGTCTATGAAGGGGCGAGCATGCGCACTCCCTTTAAACCGTTAGTTTCGATAGCTGCATTCGATACCGGTAGCGGTGTTGTTGCTGCTGCTGAGGGTGATAATGGTATCAAGCCGGATCTTGATCGTGAGAAGACCTACCTTGAAACATTCTCGCTGGATAATCTTTCCATGGTTGGCAGTATCAACATGAGTGCAGATGGCTCGCGCTGGGCGCTGATCAAGGATAAGAAGGGAGAAGTACACCGGATATCTGTCGGTGATTATATGGGGCTGGATTACGGCGAAGTAGTTGCTGTTAGCAGTGATAATGTTGAGCTTATTGAGATTGTTACAAACGGCCGGGGTGGTTGGATGCGACGTCCCCGTAGCGTGGTGATGGATTGATGACGATGATGGTGAATACTGTGAATAAGAATATTCAGGCGGGTAAACTGACTTACTCCGCACTCGCTAAGATGGCGGGGATAGTCATCGGGTTGTGGATGCTGGCTTTCAATGCGATAGCCGCTGATGCAAAACTAATGGCATCTTCTTTCGTTTCGTTGCCTGACAATAAGCTTGAGGTACGCTTCGATTTTGATGCACCGCCTTCGCTGCCTAAGTCCTACATGACTAATAGTCCTGCCCGGGTTGTGCTGGATATGTGGGGCGTTGAGAATACTCAGGACACCCGTCTGCTAACGGTTGAGAGCGGCAATGTTGATAAAATTAACTTTGCTCAGGTCGCCGGTCGACTAAGAGTTGTCGTTGATCTTTTTGAAGCCTCTGCTTTTGAAACCAGAGCCGATGGCAACAGTCTGTTTCTGACAGTCGGTGACCGCGGCATGGCTAAGCAGGAGGCTACCAAGGTTAATAAAACCGTTGCTGCAGACTCAAAGGCCAAACCGGTCGTATCTGATAAAACCCGTGTTAAAGGTGTTGACTTTGAACGTACGCCTGAGGGTGCGGGCAGGGTTGTTGTTTCGCTATCTGATGATCATGCGGGTGTTGATGTCATAGAAGAGGGTAATAACGTTGTGGTGAATCTTCTGGGGGTAGATCTGTCTCCCAGTATGCAAAACCGCATTGATGTGCAGGATTTTGCTACCCCGGTCATGTTTATAGATTCTATGGCGAGTGGCGAAAATGTTTCGATTCTGATTAAACCTTCTGCAGAACCATACGACTATATGGTTTATCAGACCAATAGCCAGCTGGTTGTGGATGTGAAGCCAATCACGCAGAAAGAGCTGGATAAAATTGAAGAAGCACGTTTTCCATACACTGGCGAGCGGATCGATCTGGACTTTCAGAATGTAGAGGTACGTTCTGTGCTGCAAATCCTGGCGGAAGTGGCTGAGATGAACCTGGTCGTTAGTGATAATGTCGGTGGTAATATCACGCTGCGACTGAAAAATGTTCCCTGGGATCAGGCGTTGGATCTGATTCTAAATACCAATAAACTCGACAAGCGTGAGATGGGTAATGTACTACTGATCGGGACGGCAGAAGAGATCGCTGAGCGTGAACGGGTGGAGCTGGAAAGCAGCAAGCAGGTTGAAGAACTGGCGCCATTGCGTACTGAATTTATCCAGGTGGACTTCAGAAAGGCATCGGATATGGTGTCCCGTCTGAATGAAGCAAAACTGGTATCCGAGCGGGGTTTTCTGCTCGCTGATGATGAAACCAATGTGCTGATGGTGCGTGAAACCGCGAATCGGATTGAAGAGATTCGCTCAACCCTGCGCCGTTTTGATACTGAGGTTGCTCAGGTATTGATTGAGGCGCGTTTGGTAACGGCGAATACAACAGTATCTAAAGATCTGGGTATTAAGTGGGGGCTGGGTTATGGCGATTCAGACTCGTCAGGTAATGCGATTTCCATTGGTAGTTCCATTGCTGGCGTATCTTCCCCTGGTGGTGTTCCCAGTGGTTTGATGGTTGACCTCGGGGCTAATGTGAGCTCGCCTGCTTCAGTTGCCATTGGGCTTGCATCTAACAGTGCACTTCTGCAGCTTGAGCTTTCAGCGCTGGAGTCTGATGGGCGTATTGAGGTGATTTCCCAGCCTAAGGTTGTTACTACTAATGGTAAGGCTGCTCTAATTGAGTCAGGTAGAGAGATCCCTTATCAGACAGTTGAAGACGGTGATGTTAGTGTCGAGTTTAAAGATGTAGTGCTTTCTTTGGAGGTAACACCTCGAATCAATCCCGGAGACAGAATCGCAATGGATCTGGTCATCAAGAAAGATTCAATAGGCGAAACGCTGTCCAACGGAGATATTAGTATTATCAAAAACCTATTGGAAACCTCAGTGGTTGTTCCTGATGGGCAGACAATCGTTCTCGGTGGTGTATTTGAAAATGAAACGAGTAACACCGTCAATAAGACTCCGCTGCTGGGTGATCTCCCGGTCCTGGGGGCTTTGTTCCGGAATAAGTCGGAATCAAACCTTAAGTCAGAATTGCTGATTTTTATTACGCCTAAGCTGGTAAGAGAGTCTCTGTCAGCTCAGTAAGGTTGTTGTATTGAACATATTTTTAATTGGCCCTATGGGAGCTGGAAAAAGCACCATAGGGCGTCTTCTTTCTCACGAGCTGAAACTTAGATTTGTCGATTCAGATAAAGTTATAGAAGAACGCGCGGGTGCCGATATCCCCTGGATCTTTGATGTTGAAGGTGAATCAGGGTTTCGCGACCGTGAATCGACGGTTATTGACCTGTTGAGTGCTGAAGATAATCTGGTGCTGGCCACCGGCGGAGGTGCTGTATTGCGCCCGGAGAACCGCTCAAACCTGCAAGGACGAGGCACGGTTGTCTATCTACAAGCATCTGTTGCGCAGCAGTTGGAGCGTACTGCACGGGATAAAAACCGACCGCTACTGCAAACGCCTGATCCGGAAGTTGTGTTAAATACGCTAATGGAACAGCGTCATCCGCTTTATCTGCAAGTGGCTGATGTTGTTATTGATACTGAACGGCGTAACCCGAAAGCGGTGGTTACTGATATAATGGCGGAGCTTCGCGCACAGCAAATTGTTAAGTAGAGATAAGCCCTCCATGCAAACCCTGAATGTAGATCTTGGTGATCGTTCATATCCTATCTTTATCGGAACTGATCTGTTCCGCACAGAAAATCTGGCACCCTATATCAAGGGTAATCAGATTCTGATTGTCAGTAATGAAATCGTTGCTCCGCTGTATCTTGACCAACTGAAGGCTATATTGCCTTCGGTGCAGGTTGATGAGGTCATTTTGCCGGATGGCGAGCAGTATAAAACACTAGAGCAGCTGAATACTGTTTATGACCGCTTACTGCAGTGCCGACATAATCGAACCACAACTCTGATCGCCCTGGGAGGCGGTGTTATTGGTGATATGACCGGCTTTGCCGCAGCCTGTTATCAGCGCGGGGTAAACTTTATTCAGATTCCGACAACGCTGCTCTCTCAGGTAGATTCCTCCGTCGGAGGTAAAACCGGCGTCAATCATCCTCTGGGTAAGAATATGATCGGTGCATTTCATCAGCCTCAGGTCGTTCTGGCCAGTGTTGATGTGCTGGCAACGTTGCCCGGTCGGGAGTTATCTGCGGGCCTTGCAGAAGTGATTAAATATGGTCTGGTCTACGACCTGGGTTTTCTCGACTGGCTGGAAGAGAATATGGCAGACCTGGTTGGCCGTGATGCTGCTTTGTTGAGTTATGCGATTCAGCGTTCCTGTGAGTTGAAAGCTGAAGTAGTGGCGCAGGATGAAAAAGAGTCCGGCGTACGAGCGTTATTGAATCTGGGGCATACGTTTGGGCATGCAATTGAGTCTTGCCAGGGGTATGGCAACTGGCTTCACGGTGAGGCGGTGGCTGTTGGCACTGTTATGGCGGCCGATCTTTCGCAGCGTCTTGGCTGGATCAGCAGCGAAGATGTGCAACGGGTTGTACGAATAATGAAGGCCGCAAACCTTCCGGTTGAAGCCCCAGAGGGGATGACTCCTGAAGACTTTATGACGCTGATGGCGGTGGATAAAAAGGTCATCGATGGTCAGCTGCGCTTAATTTTGCTGCATGCTTTGGGTGATGCTGTGGTGACTGATCAGTTTGACCCTCTGGCGTTGCAACAAACCTTAACCCACTTCACATCATAACAGGACATGCAGATGGTCGAGTCTAAAGGAAGTGGTGTTGACGCTCTGGCCGATGCATTTGCCAATGCAGAACAACGGAAAAATTTCTTTTTTGAGCCGCCGTCGCGGTTGCAGTTACTGGAAAAACTTGAGCATCTGAGTCGCTTCAGCGATTTCCTGTTGCTGGTCACAGGCCCTGCTGGTGCGGGAAAATCGGTGTTGGTTCAAAAGCTTCAGGCGGCTGAGAGTGACCGTACACTGCGACTCTGCGCGGTTGATGGGAGCAAAGCCGGTGATTTGAACGGATTGCTGATCTCTCTGAGTCAGCAGCTTAGTCCTGAACTCGATATTCAGGCTGATAATCAGCAGATGCTGAATGCTATATATAGCTTTGCTCAGGTGATGGCTGTTGATCATATTCAATGGGTTATCATCATCGATAATGCGGACCAGCTGGAAAATCCGGTTATCCAGTTATTATTGCAGATGCTCAGTGAAGCGCAGGGCTTGTCGGTGAAGCCGCATCTGCTGATGGCCGCCGGGGAAGACTTTCAGGCGCGGTTAGAGTCGTTTGATGAGTACGACTTGTTAGAGTCTCAGGTGCACCAACTAATCCTCGAAGCGTTTACCTATGCCGAAGCTAAAAATTATCTGTTGCAGCGCTACAGTGCCGCAGCGTCTCTGACAGAGAAGCAGCTACAGGCTGTCTACGATGCTGCAGGTGGATATCCCGGACGTCTTAACCAGCAGATTGAGTTGCTGTTTCGCTCAGGTACAGTCAATAAAACCAGTGAAATTTCAGGTTTTACCCGGGTTCATTATGCCAGTATAGCGGGGGTTCTGCTGCTTGTACTGGTCGTCGGATTATGGCAATACTGGCCTGAGAGTGACGACGGTAATAGCCGCACACAGGTGCAGATTCAGGTGCCGATTGAGGCTGCACCGGTGATTACAAGCGGGGAAGGTTCAGCTCCGGTACCTGAGCTTAAATTAGAGCAGGTACCAAGGGGCATAGCAGAGGCGTTATCTGCAGACACCTTGCCTCCGTCGATGGATACAGCGCCGGCGGGGATGCCTGATGAGAATGTATCGGTTGCTGTCAACACTCCGGTTGTTTCCGGGCTGGATGAGGTTGTTCATGTCGAAGTAAAGCAAGCGGTCGATGAGGCTGTAACCTCCCAAGCGACGATGCAGCCTGAGAGTAACGAAGCGGTTGTGGTTGAGTCGCCAGTTAAAAAAATTGACAGTGCTGCTCCGAAAACAGTCGTTACCTCTGTTGCTACCCAGCCTAAACCGGTTATAGTGACAAAGGCTGAACCGGTTGAGAAGAAAGTACCCGTTGCATCGACTGTGACGCTTGAAAGCCGATTGACTGAGGCTGAGCAAAGCCTGATGCGCTGGCCTGCCAGAGGATATACCCTGCAGATGCTGGGTGCTGGCATGAAAACCAGTGCCGAGCAGTTTATCGATGCTCAGGCAGAGCCCCAGAAGTTTTATATGTTTGAGACCCGCTACAAGAATAAACCCTGGTATGTGGTAGTCTATGGACAATATAAAGACCGGGATGCGGCTCAAGCCGCCAGTGCGTCATTACCTTCAGCGCTTGCTAAGCTGAAGCCCTGGGCGAGGACTATTCAGGGGATTCAGGCGGATATAGCAACCAGAAAATAGTATTTCTTTGTATTGCCTTAGCAAACAAAAAATTCTTCTGTTTTGCTTATAATTTGTCCTTCCTACCCTCGCTGTGTAAAATACCTGTCCCTTTTTCCCTGCATGCACAACTGTGGCTGGAATTTGGCGACTTTATTGTATTGATAATTAAGAACTTTTTGGTGGGATTCGTTTATGAGCATAGGTCTGTATCGCCCTGGTGAGTTCAAAGACAACTGTGGTTTTGGCCTGATGGCCCACATGCAAGGTGAACCAAGCCACAATGTTTTGTTGAAGGCGATTGAAGCACTTGCATGTATGACCCACCGTGGTGGGATCGCGGCTGACGGCAAAACCGGAGATGGCTGTGGATTGCTGATGCAGAAGCCAGATGCATTTCTGCGTTTGGCTGCAAAAAGCGACCTGGGGGTTGAGCTGAGCGATAACTATGCCGTCGGCATGGTCTTCCTGTCAAAAGAGCCAGCCCTGGCTGCCACTGCGCGTGAAACATTGAATAATGCGCTGCAGGCGCAGGGGCTGAATATTGCAGGTTGGCGGGTAGTTCCGACCGATCCGAGTTGTCTTGGGCCGATTGCCAAGGACACACTGCCGCAGATTGAGCAGGTTTTTGTCACAACAGATAAAGCCGATCGTGAGTTCGCGGTCAGCCTCTATACTGCACGTCGTAAGGCTGAAATTGCGCTGAGCACAGATGGTGATTTTTATATCTGCAGCCTGTCAGACAAAGTTATCTCCTATAAGGGGCTGACAATGCCGGTGGATCTGCCGGTGTTCTATCAGGACCTCAGTGATGAACGTCTGGAAACCGCGATTTGTACCTATCATCAGCGCTTTTCGACCAATACTGCACCGCGCTGGCCGCTGGCTCAGCCATTTCGCTTACTGGCGCACAATGGTGAGATCAACACCATTGAAGGTAACCGCAACTGGTCCCGGGCACGTTCCAGCAAGTTTGCGACCGAGATGTTGCCAAATGTTGATGAGCTTCTGCCGATCGTTAATACCACCGGTTCGGACTCCTCCAGTATGGATAACATGCTGGAGTTTCTGCTGATCGGAGGCATGAACCTGTATCGAGCGGCGCGCATGATTGTGCCGCCTGCCTGGCAGAACGTAGATACTATGGATGCGGATCTGCGCGCCTTCTATGATTACAACTCTATGCATATGGAACCCTGGGATGGCCCCGCCGGTATGGTTATGACCGATGGTCGCTTCGCAGTCTGTATGCTGGACCGAAATGGTTTGCGTCCGTCCCGTTGGGTTATGACTAAAGATGGTCTGATCTGTACTGCATCTGAGATCGGTGTATTTGACTACAAGCCTGAAGATGTCGTCTCTCAGGGCCGTGTCGGGCCGGGTCAGATTCTCTCTATCGATACCCAGACCGGGGAAATACTGCATACCGCTGATGTGGATGACCGCCTCAAGAAAGCGCAACCCTACAAAAAATGGATGCGTGAGAATGCACTGCCATTAGAGCAGACCATGAACCTGACTGAAGAGTCCCAGTCTTTCTGTGAGATGACCCCGGAAGAGGTTAAAGCTCATATGAAGATGTTCCAGGTGACCTATGAGGAGCGTGATCAGGTATTGCGTCCTCTGGGTGAAACCGGGATGGAAGCGGTCGGTTCTATGGGCGACGATAAGCCGATGGCGGTGTTGTCATCAAAAGTCCGTTCAGTCTTCGACTATTTCCGACAGCAGTTCGCACAGGTGACCAATCCACCAATCGACCCGCTGCGTGAAGCGATTGTTATGTCGCTGGAAACCTGTATCGGTGCCGAACGTAACGTATTTGAAGAGACTCCCGAGCATGCCCGCCGGGTTATCCTCACCTCGCCAGTGTTGTCGGCCAGTAAATTTCTGCGGCTGAAGAACAACACCGTTGAAGGTTTCGGCGTTGCCCAGATCGATCTGAATTATGATCCTGCAGTTATGGGTCTTAAGGAAGCGATTGAGTCGGTTGCGGACCAGGCTGAACAGCTGGTACGTTCCGGCAAAGTTATCATTATTCTGTCTGATTTTGCGATTGCACAGGGGCGACTGCCGATCCATGCGGCGATGGCGACCGGTGCGGTGCATCACCGCCTGATCAATACCCGTTTACGTGCTGATGCCAACATCGTTGTTGAGTCGGGTACGGTTCGCGATCCGCATCAGTTTGCGGTGCTGTTTGGTTTTGGTGCTACAGCCGTTTATCCATACCTGGCCTACCGCGTGCTGACGGATCTGTGTGCTACCGGCGAAATGCAGATGAACTGGCTCGATAGCCATGAGAACTATCGAAAAGGTATTAAGAAAGGCCTGATGAAGATCCTCTCGAAGATGGGGATCTCTACTGTGGCTTCATACCGGGGTGCGCAGCTGTTTGAAGCGGTGGGTATCAACTCTGAAGTGGTTGATCTCTGTTTCCCGGGTGTTTCCAGCCGTATTGAAGGTGCTGACTTCAGTGATTTCCAGAAGGACCAGCAAGCGCTGTCTGAAGAGGCCTGGGTTGCACGTAAGAAGATCCAGCAGGGTGGTTTGCTTAAGTATGTGCATGGGGGTGAATACCATGCGTATAACCCGGATGTTATCAGCTCAATTCATACCGCTGTGCGCAGTGGTGATCCCGATGATTATCAGACCTATGCAGATCTAGTGAATAAACGTGGCGTCGCCACTATTCGCGATCTGATGGGGCTGAGAAAAGATGTTAAGCCGATTCCTTTAAGCGAAGTTGAGCCGGTAGAGAATCTTTTCCCACGTTTCGATTCGGCAGCGATGTCGCTGGGTGCTCTGTCGCCGGAGGCACATGAGTGTCTGGCGATGGCGATGAATGAGCTGGGTGGCCGTTCTAACTCCGGTGAGGGCGGTGAAGACCCTGCCCGTCACGGCACCAATAAACGCTCTAAAATTAAACAGGTGGCTTCCGGTCGCTTTGGTGTAACCCCTGAATATTTGATCAATGCGGATGTTATGCAGATCAAGGTGGCTCAGGGCGCGAAACCGGGTGAGGGTGGTCAGTTGCCGGGCGGTAAGGTTAACAGCCTGATTGCGCGACTGCGTTACTCGGTACCAGGTGTTACCCTGATCTCGCCACCGCCGCACCATGATATCTATTCGATTGAGGATCTGGCACAGCTGATTTTCGACCTGAAACAGGTTAACCCTGAAGGTCTGGTGTCAGTGAAGCTGGTGTCCCGTCCGGGTGTCGGTACTATCGCCTGTGGTGTTGCCAAGGCCTATGCCGACCTGATTACCATTTCCGGTTATGATGGTGGCACCGCAGCAAGCCCGCTGACCTCGGTGCATTATGCCGGTTCTCCATGGGAACTTGGTCTGGCTGATGCGCATCAGTCACTGCGCGGCAACCACCTGCGTGGCAAGATTCGTCTGCAGACCGATGGTGGTCTGAAAACCGGTCTGGATGTGGTTAAAGCGGCCATTCTGGGAGCGGAAAGCTTTGGTTTCGGTACTATGCCGATGGTGGCGGTGGGCTGTAAATACCTGCGTATCTGTCACCTGAATAACTGCGCGACCGGTGTTGCTACTCAGAACGATGAGCTGCGCGATAAGTATTACCGTGGCACCGTAGAGATGGTTAAAAACTACTTCCGCTTTGTCGCTGAAGAGACTCGTCAGTGGATGGCAACCGTCGGTGTGAAAACGATGGAAGAGCTGGTGGGCCGGGTTGATCTGCTGGAGCTTCTGGAAGGTACCACTGCGAAGCACGCCAAGCTGAACCTTGCACCGCTGATCTCAGATGCAGGTATTCCGGCGGAATATCCTCAGACCTGTCAGGTTGGCCATAACGATCCCTACGATACCGGTAAACTTAATACCCGGATGCTGGAACTGGCTAAGCAGGCGATCAGTGATAAATCGGGTGGTGTGTTTGATCTGCCGATTACCAACTGTGACCGTTCAGTCGGAGCCCGGACATCCGGTGCCATCGCCAAAGTACATGGTAATTTGGGGATGTCAGATGCGCCGGTTCGTTTCAACTTCAGTGGTCATGCGGGACAGAGCTTCGGTGTCTGGAACGCTGGTGGCCAGGAGCTTTACCTGGAAGGTGATGCGAACGACTACGTCGGTAAAGGTATGGCCGGCGGTAAGATTGTTATCAATCAGCCGGATGTGGTTACCTACGCGAGTAACGATACTGCGATTATTGGTAACACCTGTCTCTATGGTGCAACCGGCGGCAAGCTATATGCTGCAGGCTGTGCCGGTGAGCGCTTTGCCGTACGTAACTCCGGTTGTCATGCGGTCATCGAAGGTGCGGGCGATCACTGCTGTGAGTATATGACCGGTGGACTGATTACCGTACTGGGTCAGACCGGCTATAACTTCGGTGCAGGTATGACGGGCGGCTTCGCTTACGTACTGGATATGGAAAACACCTTTGTGGATAAGTACAACCATGAGCTGGTGGATATCCATCGGGTCGCTCCTCAGCATATGGAAGAGTACAAAAACCACCTGCGCTCTGTGATTATTGGTTTTGTTAAAGAGACCGGCAGTGCATGGGGTCAGGAAATTGTTGAAAACTTCGATGACTATATTGGTCGGTTCTGGCTGGTTAAGCCAAAGGCTGCAAGTCTGGGGGCGCTGCTGACTGATATGCGCTCGCGTCCGGAGTGATGGGTTCATCGAACAGGTGTTTAGTAAAAGCTGTGTCTGCCTGCGGGCAGACACCATTAGGCGGGGTGGGGAATGTCTGAACGTCTGAAGAATGATTTTCAGTTTCTGGAAGTAGAGCGTCAGGGACCAGGTAAGATTGAAGCGGATATCCGTAAAAAAGAGTTTGCTGAGATCTATGAGCCGTTTAAGTCTGAGGATGCGTCTGAACAGGCGCACCGCTGTCTTGAGTGCGGCAATCCGTATTGTGAATGGAAGTGTCCGGTACACAACTATATTCCGAACTGGCTCAAGCTGGTGTCTGAAGGCAATATCATTGAGGCCGCTGAGCTGAGTCATCAGACTAACTCATTGCCGGAAGTGTGTGGCCGTGTCTGCCCTCAGGACCGTCTGTGTGAAGGTGCCTGTACGCTGAATGATGAGTTTGGTGCAGTGACCATCGGTTCGGTGGAGAAATATATTACCGATACCGCCTTTGCGATGGGCTGGCGTCCGGATATGAGTAAGGTTCCGCTTACGGATAAAAAAGTGGCTGTTATCGGTGCGGGTCCTGCAGGACTGGCGGCGGCAGATATTCTGGTGCGCAATGGCGTTAAACCAGTGGTATTTGATCGTCACCCCGAAATTGGTGGCCTGCTAACCTTTGGTATTCCTGAGTTTAAGCTGGATAAAGACGTGATGGTGCGTCGTCGTGAAATATTCACCGATATGGGCATTGAGTTCCGTCTCAATACTGAAGTCGGTAAAGATATCCAGATGCAGGAGCTGATCGATGGCTTCGATGCGGTTTTCCTGGGTATGGGAACCTACACCTATATGAAGGGCGGCTTCCCGGGCGAAGAGCTTCAGGGGGTGCATGACGCACTGCCGTTCCTGATCTCTAACGTCAACCGCTGTCTGGGCTATGAAAAAGATATCGCCGACTATATCGGCGTAGAGGGTAAAAATGTTGTTGTTCTGGGTGGTGGTGATACCGCGATGGACTGCAACCGCACCTCTATTCGTCAGGGCGCTACCAGCGTAACCTGCGCTTATCGTCGTGATGAAGCGAACATGCCCGGCTCTAAGCGTGAAGTTGAAAATGCCCGTGAAGAGGGTGTGCAGTTCATGTTCAACCGTCAGCCTGTCGAGGTTGTCGGTGATGCAGGCAGAGTGACAGGTGTTAAGGTTGTGACCACGCAGATGGGTGAGCCCGATGAGAATGGTCGTCGTCGTCCGGAAGTCGTGGCTGGCAGTGAAGAGGTATTGCCTGCTGATGCGGTGCTGGTGGCGTTTGGTTTCCGTCCGAGCCCGTCTCCGTGGTTTGCCGATTTTGGTATCGACCTGGAACAGGATGGCCGGATCAAAACTTCAGCAGAAGCCGCGTTTGCCTTCCAGACCAGCAATGAAAAGATCTTTGCCGGTGGTGATATGGTGCGAGGTTCTGACCTAGTGGTGACGGCTATTGATGAGGGCCGCAAGGCGGCTGAAGGCATTCTGGATTACCTTAAAGTGTAAACCTTAGCCTGTCAGGAAAAGGTCGCCCCGGGCGGCCTTTTTTTATCGCCGGGATTTGGCGCAGATAAGATGCGCCAGTTGTTCGCTCCCGCCTGCAAAAACCTGTAAAATGCCCCCTGTTTTAAATCTGAATCGAGAAAAAGCAATGGCTGAACTGAAGAATGATCGTTTTCTGCGCGCGCTGATGCGCGAGCCCGTTGATGTGACACCGGTATGGATGATGCGTCAGGCGGGCCGTTATCTGCCTGAATATCGCGCCACCCGCGCCCAGGCAGGCGATTTCATGAGCCT
>NZ_CAKZLP010000063.1 GCF_937127095.1 uncultured Amphritea sp. | reverse complement strand
GCTGAATAAGGTGTATTATGACGCGCTATTTCAATCTGGGTGTGATTTTCCTCTATGGCTTTGCTCGCGTTAGGCATTAATCATAAGACAGCGTCGGTCTCGGTACGCGAAAAGGTTGCGTTTGCGCCAGAACAGATGGCCGATGCGCTGGCGCAGGCCTGTGAACTGGCGCAGCTGAAAGAGGTGGCGATACTGTCTACCTGCAATCGCACCGAACTTTACTGCTCTACAGAGCTGGAGGGCACCCGCGCACTACTGGAGTGGCTAGGGGGCTATCACAGTCTGGACCCGCAAGAGTTACAGGCCTGCAGTTATACCCATTGGGGCCAGGAAGCGGCTCAGCATATGGTGCGGGTTGCCAGTGGTCTGGACTCGCTGGTGCTGGGCGAACCGCAAATTCTCGGACAGCTTAAATCCTGTTATGCGGTATCACAAAGCGCTGGGGTGGTCGGTGCGGAACTGGACCGTTTGTTTCAGCAGACGTTCGCGGTCGCCAAACGGGTGCGTACCGATACCGCCATTGGTGAAAACCCGGTTTCGGTAGCGTATGCCTCAGTCAGCCTGGCGCAGCATATCTTTGCTGATCTGAGCACCAGCAAGGCGCTGTTGATCGGTGCAGGTGAAACCATCGAACTGGTTGCCCGGCATTTGTCAGAAGCCGGTGTTAAGCAGATGACGGTGGCCAACCGGACATTAGTCCGGGCAGAAGCCCTGGCTGAAGAGTTTAATGCCCGGGCGATTTTACTGGGCGATATTCCTGACGCGCTGGAAGACGCCGATATTGTCATCGCTTCAACCGCCAGTCAGCTGCCAATTCTGGGTAAGGGGGCGGTTGAGTCTGCCTTGAAAAAACGCAAGCACCGCCCCATTTTTATGGTGGATATTGCGGTCCCCCGGGATATTGAACACGAAGTATCTGAGCTGGATGACGTTTATCTTTATACCGTCGATGACCTGAAAGAGGTTATCGAGGAAAATGTCCGGCATCGTCAGACGGCCGCGCAGGAAGCGGAGACGCTGGTTGAGGCTGGCGCGTTGGAGTTTATGCGCCAGCTGCGCTCACTGGGTGCGGTTGAGACGGTGATGTCGCTGCGTCAGCAGGCAGAGCAGCTGCGCGATGCCGAATTAGAGAAAGCCCTGCGTCTGCTGAGTAATGGTAAGAGTGCCGAAGAGGTGCTGAACAATCTGGCGCGCGGTTTAACCAATAAATTAATTCACAGCCCGACAGTGCAGCTACGTAAAGCCAGTGCTGAGGGACGTGATGACTATCTCGAGATGGCGCAGGATCTGTTTCAGCTATCTCATACTGTAAAAGAAGACTGATTAGTGATGAAAGAATCGATAGCCCTTAAACTGGAAAGCCTGGCCGACCGGTATGAAGAACTGGCGGCGTTGCTGGGAGATGCCGGGGTGATCTCTAATCAGGATAAGTTTCGGGCGTATTCAAAAGAGTATTCCGAGCTTGAGCCTGTGGTGAAATGTTTTCAGTCTTACCAGGCGGCTGAGGCCGATCTGGATGAGGCGCGACTGATGCTGGATGACTCTGATCCGGATATGCGCGAGATGGCGAAAGAGGAGTTCTCTGCGGCGAAAGATAATATCGAAACCCTGGAGCAGGAACTGCAGATTCTGCTGTTGCCGAAAGATCCGAATGATGCTCGTAACGTCTTTCTTGAAGTGCGTGCCGGTACCGGTGGTGATGAGGCGGCGATCTTCTCCGGCGATCTGCTGCGGATGTACACACGCTATGCTGAAGCGCAGGGCTGGAAGCTGGAAATTATCACCGCTAACGAGGGTGAGCACGGCGGTTATAAAGAGGTGATTACCCGAATTATCGGCAAAGATGTTTATTCCCGTCTGAAATTTGAATCCGGCGCGCATCGGGTGCAGCGGGTGCCTGAGACTGAATCCCAGGGACGTATTCATACCTCCGCCTGTACCGTTGCAGTGATGCCAGAGATGGATGAGGTCAGTGATATTCAGATCAATAAAGCTGACCTTCGGGTGGATACTTTCCGCTCATCCGGTGCCGGTGGTCAGCACGTTAACAAAACCGACTCTGCGATCCGTATTACCCATATTCCTACCGGTGTGGTTGTCGAGTGTCAGGAGGAGCGTTCACAACACAAGAACCGCTCCAAAGCGATGTCTCTGCTGGCCTCACGTTTACAGGCGGCAGAGCAGGAAAAACATGCCGCCGCGCAGGCTAGCACCCGTAAGTCACTGGTCGGCAGCGGTGATCGCTCTGAGCGGATTCGTACCTATAACTTTCCTCAGGGACGGATTACCGATCACCGCATCAACCTCACTCTGTATAAACTGTTGGAAGTGATGGAAGGGGCGCTGGGGTCGGTTGTCGACCCGCTGGTCAGTGAGTATCAGGCCGAGCTGTTGGGTGCACTGTCCGACGACAGCTGATTCTGACCGTTATGAATATATCTGATGCGCAGGCCTGTGCGGCGCGACTTTCTGGTAGTAGCGAAAGTCCCGCCGCCGATGTCGAGCTGTTGCTCTGCCATATCCTCGAGTGCAATCGCACTTTTCTGTTTACCCGGCGAGAGCATCAGCTCACCGCTGCCCAGCAAACTACATTTGAGCAACTGCTGCAGCGGCGTATTCAGGGTGAGCCTGTGGCACACCTGATCGGTAGCCGGGGTTTCTGGACTCTGGATCTTGAAGTCAACGCGGCCACCCTGATCCCTCGTCCCGATACTGAGTGCCTGGTGGAAAAAGCGTTGGAACTTATGCCCGATTCAGCGGCCAGAGTATTAGATCTGGGCACCGGAACCGGTGCTATTGCACTGGCACTGGCTTCAGAACGTCGGGACTGGCAGCTGGTTGCAGTGGACCGTGTCGCTGAGGCGGTGATACTGGCGGAAATAAATCGGCAACGAATCGGTCTGGCGAATGTCACAGTAATACAGGGTAGTTGGTTTGAACCGGTTACGGGTGTTTTTAACCTGATCGTCAGTAACCCTCCCTATATCGATCCCGATGATCCGCATCTGCGGCAAGGGGATGTGCGCTTTGAACCGCTGAGTGCGCTGATTGCCGAGGATAACGGGCTGGCCGATATCCGCCATATAGCCACACAGGCTCGTGAGTATCTGGTTAAAGGTGGCATGCTGCTATTCGAGCATGGTTATGATCAGGCGGCAGCCGTGCAGCAGCTATTGCTGCAACTTAACTATAGCGATATTGATTCGGCTCAGGATTATGGCGGCAATGATCGTATAACCTGGGCTGTGTGGAACAGCGCCCCTTTGCAAGATAGCTGCGGGGAAGAAGAGAAAAATAGATGCTGAATGATGATCAGCTGTTGCGTTACAGTCGACAGATTATGTTGCCCGAGGTAGATATTGCCGGGCAGGAAGCCTGGTTAAAGGCTTCCGTGCTGATCATCGGCGTGGGTGGGCTGGGCAGTCCTGTGGCGATGTATCTGGCCGCTGCAGGTGTTGGACGGCTGGTGTTGGTGGATGATGATCAGGTTGAGCTGACCAATCTGCAACGACAGATCGTGCATCGTACAGAGACCATCGGCATGGCTAAGGTTGATTCGGCAAAAGCAACGCTTGCAGCGCTGAATCCCGATACCGATGTGGTGGCCATTAATGCTCGCCTGGACGCCGCAGCACTGGAAAAACAGGTGTCTGAAAGTGATCTGGTGGTGGATTGCTGCGATAACTTTACTACCCGTTTTGCGGTGAATGCTGCTTGTGTGAAGCATAAAACTCCGCTAGTTTCAGGAGCGGCGATTCGCCTGGAAGGGCAGGTGGCGGTGTTTGATCCCCGCAGTGAAGATGCGCCCTGTTACCGCTGTCTCTATCGGGACGGCGACGAGGAAAACCTCACCTGCTCTGAGAGTGGGGTGCTGGCACCGCTGGTAGGTATTATCGGTTCGGTGCAGGCGATGGAAGCTTTGAAAGTGCTGGCGGGTCTCGGTGAGCCGCTGGTGGGCAGGTTATTACTGCTGGACGGTCGCCATATGGACTGGCGAACACTGACGCTGCGACGGGACCCTGAGTGTCCCTGCTGCGGTGATAAAAATAATTAAGAGGTACCGTATATAATGGAAACTATTCGTCAGATATTAGCAAATACCAAAACGATTGCGATGGTGGGGGCAAGCCCTAAATCCCACCGCGCCAGTAATCAGGTGATGCATTTTCTGCTGGCTAAAGGTTATAACGTGATTCCGGTGAACCCGCTTAAAGTGGGAGAGCAGATACATGGTCGTGAGGTGGTTTCTTCGCTGGCTGATATTAAAGAGCCGATCGACATGGTGGATATCTTCCGCAACTCTGCTGAAGCCGGTGATATCGTTGATGAAGCCATTGCAGTACATGCGAAAACGGTTTGGATGCAGTTGGGGGTCATCAATGAACCGGCTGCTGAAAAAGCCCTGGCCGCTGGGCTGCAGGTGGTTATGGATCGTTGTCCGGCGATTGAAATTCCGCGTCTCTGAGGGGTAGCGGCCAGTCGGGCCTGTTATTCTCGTGCGTTAGTCTTATTTTCTGATATTTTTCCGACTTTATCGGTTTTCACCAGCAATGGGTCTGAATTCAGACGCATCTGGCTGACGTCTGGCGGCTGATCTACTACAATCTCTGGTTTTATTAAGGGTGAATAATCATGTCTATTGAACGTCAGGAGATCGGCCAGCGGATGAGCCGTATTGTTATCCATAATGATACTGTTTATCTCTGTGGCCAGGTGGCTAAAGATGCTGCCGCAGGCATCAAAGAGCAAACGGCAACCATGCTGGAGAAGGTTGATCAACTGCTGCAACAGGCGGGCAGTGATCGCCAACATATCCTTTCTGCGACCCTCTATATTCGTGATATGAAAGACTTTGCCGAGATGAATGAGGTGTGGGACAGCTGGGTGCCGGAAGGATATGCGCCGGCCCGTGCCTGCGTTGAAGCGCGGATGGCGCGCCCCGAGTTGCTGGTCGAGGTGTCGGTGATTGCGGCGCTGAAAAAGTAATACTGAGGGTTAACAGCGCCTGTTAGACGAGCATCATCTGTCTGATCTTAAGATCATCGGCCAGCCGTCTGGCGTAGCCGGTGATCTCCTCACTGCACCAGCCCTGCGGGATCGTTTCCGGCATCTCTGCCCCACTGTTTATCAGCATCTGCACCAGCGGTTTATGTTCTGACTGCAAGGCCAGTAGTAGAGCCGTTTGGCCCTCTGCATCTGCCTGGTTGAGATCGGCCCCGTATTCGTTCAGACGACTCAAATGCAGCATTAGGCTACTGGTGGGACAGAAGCGGAAACAGGCAAACAGGGCGTGCTGTGGATCGCTGTTCGGATAGTCTAAAGGGATTGCTGCCTGGAGTAATACGGTGATCAGTTTAAGACTCTGTTGCGGATGTTGCAGTGCCTGATAAAGCAGTGGTTCAGGGTGGACTGTTTCCAGGCTGCAGCCCGCTTGTAACAGGTGCTCTAAAGACTTTGGTTGACCAGAATAAATGGCCAGTTCGGGCAGGTTGCAGATTCGGTTTTCATAGCTGAACGGGTGTTCTGTCAAAAGTGTCTGATCGAGCTTATTAAACTGTTTCTTCAGTAAAGCGAGATCCCCTGAAATCACCGCTTGTTGCAACTTATTCAGGCTGCGCCGGGTGAAAAAACTCATGCGCAGGCTGCCTTGTTGTTTCTCCAAAATAGCTGTCGCAGGGGTTTAACCGCCAGTACGAAGAGTAGAATAGCCGCAACCCATTTGAGTAGGGTAAAGACCTCTGAGTCATGATGGGCCATTGCTGTACCAACGCTGAGTGTCTGGCTGTTAAGGATAATGTCTGTTGCCAGCCCTAGCATAACCGCGCAGATACTGATGCCGCAGAGGTAGATGATGACTGCCCTCACGCCCAGTTCACGGCTGAGAATACCAATTGATGCAATATTTGTTGCAGGGCCTACTAACAGGAACACCAGGATGGCGCCGGGAGACATGCCTGCGGCCAACAGCGCAGCGGCCAGCGGTGTCGATGCTGTAGCGCAGATATACAGCGGCAGACCTACGATCAGCATCAGTAGCATTCCAGTGAGGCCGCTACCCCACTGGCTCAGGCTTGATGGCTCTACCAGAGTAGCGATAACTGCTGCCAGTATCAGACCAATGGTTAGCCATTTGGATATATCGTCAAGAATATCGACAATGGCGAACTGCAGACCTGCGAGAATGCCGGGTTTTTTGACTTCAGTCTGAAGCCCTCCGCAGCCGTCGGATGAGGCTGCGATGGGCTCTTCTATACTGCCGCAACAGCTACCAGAAGCCTCTGTTTTTTCTTTACTGCTGCAACAGCTGCTGGAAGCTTCGTCCTTGTTAGTGCTGCAACAGTTACTGGAAACCTCTTCTTCTTCTTCTTCTTCTTCTTCACCGCAACAGAGACGACTGGCAACGGCTGTTTTTGTACTACAGCAACTGCTTACTTTCTCAGGCGTTGCTTTTGTCGGCGGGCTCTGTTTTTCATGGGTGTCGTCGCGATCAAACAGAATGATCAACAGGCCGCTGACAATGGCGCTGACGATTGCGGATATGGGTCTGATGACCGCCATCGCAGGCCCCAGCAAGGCATAAGTTACTGAGATTGAGTCAACCCCGGTTTCAGGTGTGGCAACCAGGAATGATACGGTGGCGGGCTTGGATGCACCCGAGCGTCGCAGGCCTATGGCGGTGGGTAATACGCCGCATGAGCACAATGGTAGCGGCGCACCGATGAAGGCTGCCCGGATAACCGATCCGGCACCTTTGCCACTAAGCCACCGCTTTACCAGTGAGGTGGGGATCCAGCCTTTCAGTATGGCTGCCAGAATCAGACCGAAGAGTAGCCAGATAGCTGTATCGAGAAACAGGTTTAGCAAGTTGTCTAAAAAGGCCAGCAGCATCGCAATACCCCGTATATCTGAATAGGATTATCTTATCGTAATCAGATCAGATTCCATAAACGTAAAAAATAGATCCCCGCACTGAGGGTGATAACAGAGCCCAGTGTGGTGGTCAGAATAATGTTGGCCGCCAGTTGAGCGTTGCCCCCCATCGCTTTCGCCATAATGAAACTGGCTGCAGCTGTTGGGCAACCAAACAGCACAAACAGAATGCCCAGTTCCTGACTTTTAAAACCATACAGCCAGGCACCAAAGGTGAGAACCAGCGGCATAATCACCAGTTTGATCAGGGTTGACCAGCTGGACTGACCGGAGGTGTCCCGCAGGCTTCTCAGGTTGAGTGATCCGCCGATCGCCAGCAGTGCCAGCGGTAGCGTCAGGCTGGCAAAATAGTTGCCGATCTTATCTCCCACGGCTGTCAGTCCCCAGCCAAAATAGGAAAACGGCAGTGCCAGCAGTACAGCGATAATCAGCGGGTTGCGGGCGATCTCTTTGATCGGGCGGGTTATGCTGGGTCCATTGGTTTGTTGCATCGGTAATGATAACGCCAGAACTGAGAGTACATTGTAGAGCGGGATGACGCAGACCAGTAACAGTGAAGCCAGCGCCAGGCCGCTGTTGCCGAACATGTTAAAACTGATCGCAAGTCCGATAATGCCGTAATTGCCCCGAAATGATCCCTGAATAAACACTCCGAGGTCTTCCGGTTTTTTGATGAAATACTTACTGGCCTGCCAGAGGATAGCAACGCTGATGAGCGTGCTGATGATGAAGTAACCCAGGAGCGTAGGATTGAAAACCGCCTGAAAGTCCATCCGGGAGATGCTCATAAACACCAGCGCCGGCAGGGTAATGGTAAACACCAGTTTCGACGAGGTGTCGATAAAGCCCTGATCAATAATACGCCAGCGTTTGAGCAGATAACCGAGCGAAACGATAAAGAAGATCGGCGCAACAATGTTGCTGGTAAATAACAGCGTGTCGATATAAAGGCTCAACGCAGCGATTCCATTATGCAGATTAAAAGGCGAAGTGAGGTATTGACCCAGTATACACCTATGCTGCAAGTGCTCTCTAGTGTCGGGTTGTTATTGGTGCAGTTTCGGATAATCCAGCCGTTCCAGGGTGCCACAGGATTCCGATAGTTCCTCCCAGCAGGTAATGCTGAGGGCGATCTGCATGACCCCGCAGGTGGGAAAGTTGGCAACTGTTTCATGGGTGAGGAAGTAGCCTGCCATCTCCAGGGTTGGATTATGCCCGACCACCATAAGATGCCGATAGTGATCTGACTGTCCCTGCAACAGGTTGATCAGGGTCTCTACCCGGGCGTGATACAGTTCAGGCACTTCAATGATATTGTTGGCAGGATAGCCCTGCGCCAGGGCCACCTGCTCGGCGGTGGTGATCGCTCTGCGGGCTCCGCTGCTGAGGATGAGGTCTGGCTGTATGCCAAATGCCTGTAAACGGTCGGCCATCAACGGCAGATCCCGCTTACCGCGTTTGTTCAGGGGGCGGTTAAAGTCGGACAGTTCCGGGTCGTCCCAACTTGATTTAGCGTGCCGTACCAGTGTCAGCATTTTCATAGACTGTCCTTAAGCCGCGCAAGTGATAGCCTCAGTATTGACTAAGGCTGGCTGAAAAGCTATCTGTTAACTGGCGATACAGTTTTCTAAATCTTCGGCTTCATCGTCACGGTTAGTCACCAATTGTGACCAGACTTTACGCATATGCCCCGCTGGGTGGCTGCCGCTGTATTGCAGGTTCATCGGCCCCTGATTAAACAGACGCGTATCCATCTGTATCAGGTTTTCATCGATGAGGGGCGTGAACTCCATCTGCTCTATAATATCTTTTTGCAGATCAATACCCGGAGCTATTTCGGTGAGTTTCAATCCTTCAGCGGTGAGCATAAACACTGCCCGCTCGGTGATGAAGGTGACGGTGTGGCCCTGTTGTATTGCATATTCCCCATTGAACGTTATCTGCTGCACCTGGCGGCGAAACTTTTTCACCGGGCCATTTTCGATAATCTTTATCTCACCGTCGTTGATTTCAATCTGTTGCGGGCCGGAGGTGAAAGTGCCGAGAAAGTAAAGGTCGTGGGTGTTCTGAGTAATATTGATAAAGCCGCCAGCCCCTGCCAGTTTGTTGCCAAAACGGCTGACATTAACATGGCCTTCAGGGCAGCTCTCGGCCAGCCCGAGGAATGCCTGATCGAGGCCGCCACCGTCGTAGAAGTCAAACTGTGCGGGCTGGTCGATCACCGCAGATGCATTGCTGACCGCGCCGAAGCTGAGGCCACTGGCCGGTTGTCCGCCGATGCCACCAGGCTCAACAGTAAGGGTAAAGTCATTCAGCATTTTCTCTTCTGCAGCGACGGTGGCAACCATCTCCGGCATGCCGATGCCGAGGTTGACCACCGACTGTTTACGCAGTGCCATCAATGCCCGGCGACCGATGATCTTACGGGCAGACAGTGGTTCAAACTCAAGGCTTATCGGGGCGACGACATCGCCACAGTAGGCTGGATTGAATGGTTCGGCAAAGGTTTGCGGATGGTCCGCAGGGTCAGCAACGACGACATGATCAACCAGTATTCCCGGAATTTTAATCCGGTCCGGTGTCAGGTGATGCTGATGGGTGATGCGTTCCACCTGTACGATGACTTTACCGCCGCTGTTATGGGTGGCCTGAGCGATCGCCAGTGATTCCAGAGGCAGTGCTTCCCGCTCCATAGAGATATTGCCATCCGCATCTGCAGTGGTACCGCGTAACAGGGCGATGTTGATGGGGAACGCTTTATAGAACAGATATTCTTCACCGTGAAGATTGATCAGTTCTACCTGATCGGCGCGGCTGCGACTGTTGATTTTACCGCCGTCCTGGCGCGGGTCAACAAAGGTGTGCAGGCCTACTTTGGTTAGGGTTCCGGGCTTTCCTGCAGCGATATCCCTGAATAGATGACAGATGACCCCCTGAGGCAGGTTATAGGCTTCAATGCGGTTATCTGTCGCCAGTTTGCCCAGGCCCGGTGCCAATCCCCAGTGGCCGCCGATCACTTTACGTACCAGCCCCTCATGGGCGAAGTGGTTCAGCCCTCGGTGTTGCGCATCACCCTGGCCAGCGGCATAGACCAGTGCCAGCTTCTGCGGGTGGTGGCTGGTAATAAAACGTTGCTCTATCGCTTTGGCAATGCCTTCGGCAAAACCGATGCCGATAAAACCGCCGGTGGCGAGTGTAGCGTTGTCGGGGATAAGTTGCGCGGCGTGTTCTGCACTGATCTGCTTAGACATGGATAGATCCTGATGTTTATTATTTTTTTAATAGTAGAGCTATCTATAGCAAATGCAGGGCCATAAGCAGTAACTATATAATTATCAAATAGTTATCTTTTCTCGGGTCAAAAAAATCTGCGGGAGATGTAAAACTATTTAGACGCTATGCATAAATTATGTCTAATTTTTTATGCAGTCCTTTACATATTCAAGCGGCGGATGCGGTTATAGAGGGTCGCCCGGGAGATTCCCAGTTGTTTTGCTGCCCGGGTTTTATTGTGCTGACATTGTTCCAATGCTTGCTGCAGCATCTGCGATTCGGCTCTGTCGCGGCTGTGAGCCAGACTGTTATCCGTGCCAATCGGGGTCGACTGCACAATATCATCGGCACCCAGGTCGTCCGGGTAGATAGCATCCAGTTCGGCCATCACACAGGCACGTTCAAGGCGGTTATGCAGCTCCCTGACGTTGCCGGGCCATGGGTATTGTTGCAGCCAGGTCATCGCCTCGCTGCTGAGACCCAGCGCCGGAAGGCCCGAGTCCTGGGATATTTTCTGCAACAGATGGGCACAGAGAGCGGGTATATCAGACAGTCTGTCCCGGAGGGCTGGCAGCCTAAGGGGGAGAACATTCAGACGGTAGTAAAGGTCCTCTCTGAACAGCCCCTCATCAACGAGTTGCTTAAGGTTTCGCGATGTTGCTGCAATAATTCTTACATCAACTTTTTCTAAACGGTTGGAGCCCAGGGCTTCAACTTCCCGCTCCTGCAGTACTCGTAAGAGTTTTGCCTGAATTGCCGCTGAAATATCGGCGATCTCATCGAGAAACAGTGTGCCGCCGGCGGCCAGCTGTATTTTGCCCTGTCGTCCGCTTTTGCTCGCCCCGGTAAAAGCCCCGGCAACAGCGCCGAACAGTTCTGATTCAACCAGGGATTCAGGCAATGCTGCCATATTGATGCCGACAAAGGGGCCATCTCTGCGAGGGGACGCATTATGAATGCCCTGTGCCAGAAGCTCTTTGCCCGTGCCGGTTTCCCCCAATAGCAGGATAGTGGTATCAAGCTGTGCCGCTCGGATCGCCTGGCGTTTAATTTTGAGCAGCGGGGTCGAACTACCAATCAGATCGTCGAGTTCATATTTGCTGGTACGCAACAGATTTTCGGACACCAGTTGTTTTTTCAGTCGGGCAAATTTATCAAACAGTGGCTGAAGGTTGTTCAGGTTGTCATAGAAGATAAAACCGATCGCGCCGAATACCGAACCGTCCGGGTTTTTTAACGGTAGTCGGGTAACGGCACACCAGCGGTTGTTAATCTGCATAAGGTCGAGAAAGCTGGGTTGGCCTGTTTTGACGACGCGGGGTAGTTGCGTAGTGGGTAATATCTCTTCAACAGGGAGGCCGTTGAGGTTTGCGTCGTTGGGGAGGTCAAGAAACTCGCGATACTGTTGGCTCAGCCAGACGACGCGACATTTTTGGTCAATCGCGATGGCGCCCTGGCACAGGCTGGAAAGCAGGGTGAGAAGGTTTTCGTCACTGCTGTTAATGAGTGTTTCAAGCTGGCTCATCGGGTCTCTGCACTTATCTGTAGGTGCAGGCCAGTGTGCCAGAATTAACGGCGCAATGGCAGAAATATCAAACCTGTAAAGAGTCTGCGCGCCATCCTTACCGGGCTGGCGCGTCAGGCAGAAAATCAGGCGACTTTCTGGTTCTCGGAGTACGGCATCAGCTGCCAGCTGTGTGGCACGCTCACCAGACCGATCTGCGCAGAACAATCCTTGCACACATAGAGGGTGTTGTTATGGATATGTTTTACTTCAGCGAGACGGCTGTGCAGACTGATGCTTTGATGTTCCAGTAGTGACTTGCACTGTGGGCATAGACATGTCATTTGGTTTACCTCAAAACGGTCTTCGGAATACTGATTCTGCTGTGGAGAAGTCCTTTTGCAGCAGTGGTTCTGTGTGTTTTTTAATCAGTGTAGCTTATGTGTGACATAAATGAGTCATTTTTGATGACTTTTTGTGTCGTATATATGCGACTTATCTTAGCACAAAACTTATGGATAAAAAACGTTGATGTAAGTCACTGTTTTGGAAACGATAACAGCACTTATGCATGATTTCGGTCAGCTTTAGGGGGGAATGCTTGTTGTTATGAGAACAGGAAAATAAAAAAACCAGCCCTGTGGCTGGTTTTTGTCTCTTTTTGGTGACGTTTTCAGCTGGCGTTTAGCCGCCGAGGTAGGCTTGCCTCACCGACTCATCGGTTAGCAGGTTAGCACCGGAGTCGGTTTTAACGATTCGACCATTTTCCAGTACATAGCCCCGATCAGCTATCCGCAGTGCCTGGTTAGCGTTCTGCTCTACCAGAAAGATAGTGACGCCCTCATCCCGCAGACGCTCGATAATATCGAAAATCTGTTTGATAATAATCGGTGCCAGTCCCAGTGATGGCTCGTCCAGCAGCAGCAAGCGGGGTTTACTCATCAATGCCCGGCCAATGGCGAGCATCTGTTGTTCGCCACCTGACATCGTTCCGGCGCGCTGCTTAAAGCGCTCTTCTAAGCGAGGGAACAGATCGAGGACATACTTAATGGTTTCTGCAGCCTGCTCGTTGGTGCGGAAGTATGACCCCATATAGAGATTTTCCTCCACTGTCATGGCACTGAAGACCCGTCGTCCTTCAGGAACGATGGCCAGTCCTTTGCGCATAATCTCCGGGGTATTGAACTGCCCCAGCTCTTCGCCTTCAAAGGTGACCTTGCCGGAGGACGCTTTGGGATCGCCACAGATGGTCATCATCAGGGTTGTTTTGCCTGCCCCGTTGGCACCGATCAGGGTGATAATCTCACCCTGATTGATCTCAATGCTGACATCATGCAGTGCCTGAATCTGTCCGTAGTGGGTGTTTACATTTTCGATCAGCAGCATCTTATTCCTCCCCGAGATAAGCTTTGATGACATCGGGATTGCCCTTGATCTGCTCGGCATTGCCGTCAGCTAACGGCGTGCCCTGTGCAATCACGTAGATATGATCGGAGATGCCCATAACCAGGCTCATATCGTGTTCGATCAGCAGAATAGATATCTCATGTTCATCGCGTAGGCTGATGATCAGTTCATCCAGTTCTTTGGTTTCGTTGGGGTTGAGACCCGCAGCCGGTTCGTCCAGCATCAGCAGTTCAGGCTGGGTGACCATGCAACGGGCAATCTCAAGACGGCGCTGCTGTCCGTAAGACAGGTTACCCGCTTCACGATTCGCATAGTCCAGCAGTCGCACCTCTTTCAGCCAGTGAGCGGCATGCTCCATTGCGTCTTTTTCCAGGCGCCGATAGTTCGGCGTTTTGAGTAAACCGGAAAATAGGTTGGTATTCAAATGGCGGTGCTGGGCAACCAGCATATTCTCAATCACCGTCATCTTCTGAAACAGACGGACGTGCTGAAAGGTGCGTACCAGCCCCTTACGGGAAATCTGATAATCTTTCAGTCCGGCAATCTGCTGGTTTTTCAGCATGACGCTGCCCTCTGTGGGAATATAAAAACCTGACAGACAGTTAAATACGGTGGTTTTACCCGCACCGTTCGGGCCTATGACTGAAACGATCTGGCGATTCTTAACCTTCAGGTTTACGCCGTTTACCGCTACCAGGCCGCCGAAGCGCATGGTCAGGCCGTTTACATCCAGCAGTAACTGACTCATTGTTGTTTCAACTCCAGGTTCGGTCGTTTTATTGGTACCAGTCCTTCCGGACGCCAGCGCATCATCACTACCATCAGCAGGCCGAATAGCAGCATCCGGTATTCGGAGAATTCCCGCGCCAGCTCTGGCAGAATGGTCATGATAATGGCCGCAAAGATGATCCCCATTTGTGAGCCCATACCGCCGAGTACCACAATGGCCAGAATGATGGCAGACTCAATAAAGATGAACGACTCGGGACTGATAAAGCCCTGGCGGGCGGCGAAGAAGCAGCCGGCAAAGCCCGCGGTTGAGGCACCCAGTGTAAACGCCGAGAGCTTAATTGCGGTGCGGTTGAGGCCCAGAGAGCGGCAGGCGATCTCATCTTCCCGCAGGGCTTCCCAGGCACGGCCAATTGGCATCCGCATCAGGCGGTTGATCAGATAGATGACGCAGATCACCAGCAGCACCGCGATGAGGTAGAGAAAGATCACTTTGTAGGAGCTGGAATAATCCATATCAAAGTATTCGTGGAAGGTCATTGCGCCTTCCTCTTTTGCCCGGCGATTAAACTCCAGACCAAACAGAGTGGGCTTGTCGATACCGGAAATACCGTTAGGACCACCGGTCAGAGAGGTCCAGTTATTCAGCAGAATACGGATAATCTCACCAAATCCGAGGGTGACAATTGCCAGATAGTCGCCCCTTAGACGCAAAACCGGAAAACCTAACAGGAAGCCGAAGAGCGCGGCAAGTCCTGCTGAGATTGGCAGGCAGGCCCAGAATGACATGCCAAAATATTGCGATAGCAGGGCGTAGGTGTAGGCGCCTACAGCATAGAATGCGACAAAACCCAGATCCAGCAGGCCGGCAAGGCCTACCACAATGTTCAGTCCCAGTCCCAGCATAATGTAGATCAGTGTCAGGGTCGCCAGATCAACAGTGCCCCGTGAAACCATAAACGGCCAGATTAACATGCCGACAATAACCGCAGAGATCAGCCAGGGTTTCAGGACGGCCATCTTCTTTTCTTGCGGCAGCACCGCTTTGAAGTTGGGTTTGGGAATGGCACCGAATAGTGCATCGACCTGAGCGCTGAACAGTTGTGATAGAAACACCACTGAGATCCCGACAGCGATCCATATCCACTGTTCAGCGGTTGCGCCTTTAACCGCCAACACGCTGCTGTCGGTATCCAGTTTAACCCCAATCATCAGGCAGGCGAGGATGAGTGCGATTCCTGCGGCAAAAATTGCATTATACAGTTTAGAAGAGGTCATACTTTCTCTACCTCCGGCTTGCCCAGAAGTCCGCTTGGACGGAATAACAGAATCATCACCAGCAGGCCGAACGATACAACATCCTTATATTCTGATGGAAAAAACGCTGAGGTCATCGCCTCGGTGACACCGAGAATGAGACCACCCAACACTGCACCGGGAATTGATCCGATCCCGCCCAGAACCGCTGCGGTAAAGGCTTTCAGACCGGCGATAAAACCCACAAATGGGTTGACGACGCCGTAATAGAGGCCCAGCAGCAATCCGGCAATAGCAGCCAGTGCCGCGCCGACAATAAAGGTGAGGGCGATGATTTTATTGGTATCGATCCCCAGCAGATTGGTCATCCCCAGGTCCTCGGAACAGGCGCGGCAGGCACGTCCCATGCGGGAGCGGGAGATAAACAGTGTTAGCAGCGTCATGCTGATAAAGGTGACAGCAAAGATCAACACCTGCATATAAGAGAGGGAGACCTCAAAGGTGCTCGGATCGCCGAAGTTCCAGCCACCGATAATCTGTGGCGGCAGAGCAACATCCCGTGAACCCTGAGCCAGAACGACAAAGTTCTGCAGGAAGATAGACATACCGATGGCTGAGATTAGCGGAATCAGTCTGTTCGAACCCCGTAGTGGACGGTAAGCAACCCGTTCGACTGTCCAGCCGTAGGTGCTGGCGATAAACATCGCGACCACAAGGGCGATAACCAGGATGATGGGAAGGCTCACTATTCCCATGCCCAGCAGGCCTGCGATAACAATAAATGTCACGTAGGAGCCGATCATATAGATCTCGCCGTGGGCAAAGTTGATCATACCAATGATGCCGTAAACCATTGTATAGCCGATGGCGATCAGGGCGTAGGTGGAGCCGATGGTTAGCCCGTTAATGAGCTGTTGCAACAGATAAAGCGAAAATTCTGACATTTGCAGGGACCATATAAAACGAATCCCCGATGCCGGATCGCGGCACCAGGGAATCGGGATTGGCGGACCGCGGCATGTGCGCCGCAGTTTGCTAATCTATTGATATTACATTGAATTACTCAGCAGGAGACTTAGAGCCATCCTTGTGTAAGCGGTATACCAGGAAGGTGGACTCAGTCAGGTCGCCCTTCTCGTCATACTTTACTTTACCAATCGCAGTATCGAAATCGTGAGTACGGATATACTCAGCCAGCGCTTCGGAATCAGTCGATTTAGTCGCTGTCATCGCATTGGTCATGACCTCAACGGCGGCATAGGCGGTGAATACAAACGGACCGGTTGGGTCTTCACCTTTCGCTTTGATCGCCGCTACACGCGCTTCGTTGACCGGATTCTGGTCGAAGCTTTTCGGTGCAGTTGCCAGTACGCCTTCGGACGCATCGCCAGCGATCTTCGCCAGGTCAGAGTTAACTACCCCTTCAGGCCCCATGAACTGAGCATTAAAGCCCTTTTCAGCAGACTGACGCAGGATCAGTCCCAGCTCCGGGTGGTAACCACCGTAGTAAACGAAGTCGACGTTCTCTTTCTTCAGTTTAGCGATCAGTGCAGAGAAGTCTTTGTCACCGGGGGTAACGCCTTCAAACATCACCGCTTTAACGTCATTCTCGGCCAGTTGATCGCGTACCGCTGTTGCCAGGCCTTCACCGTATTGCTGCTTATCGTGGATAATTGCAACACGGGCAGGTTTCGCATTATTCAGAATATACTGCGCCGCCATGCTGCCTTGCAGGCTGTCCAGACCGATGGTGCGGAACACCATTTTATAGCCTTTCTCCGTGATGGAAGGGGAGGTAGAGGCTGCAGTGATCATCAGCACGCCTTCCTCTTCATAGATGTCGGTAGCCGGTTCAGTTGAAGAGGAGCACAGATGACCTACCACCTGAGTGATGCCATCGTTAACGATTTTGTTAGCGACAGCGACAGCTTGTTTAGGATCGCAGGCATCGTCATAGATAACACCTTCGAGCATCATGCCATTAACGCCGCCAGCGTTGTTGATATCTTCAATCGCGGCCATTACACCGATCTTTTGCATGTCGCCATACTGAGCAACAGGACCCGTTGCAGGGCCAGCCAGACCAATTTTAAGCGTGTCTGCCTGTGCAGCAGCGGTTAAGCCCATAATGCATACAGCAGTACTCAGGCTCAGCAATGTTTTGCGGAATTGATTCATCGAGCTAATCTCCATTTATTGTTCTTTGCAGAGGCTTCCCTGTTAGGGGAGATGTCTGAGGATAGTCGGCTTTTAGTAAGCTTCGAGCCTATTCGCAGATTATACAGAAAGAATGTAAGCACCTCTGTCGCAGTCGCTAACTCTACCTCCGGCTATAGACTAATTGCAATCTAAGTAGAGGACTTTTATGCGGTTAAATTGATCTGATGAGTTTTTTTTCGGCTCACTGGTAGAAAGTGTTAATAATATTGCCATTATTTGTTATTGAGCATCTGACCGTTTTTGTTAATGATTCCTGCCCTTAGACATTTATTTTCGAGCGTTACTGATAGATGCTAATGTCAAAGCGAAAATTGATTCCTGAATAATGATAATAACTGGGAAAAGTATGGACCCGATCCGCTCACTCATCCGCTGTTTAATCCAGGCTGTTGTTCTGCCGTTAAGTCTGCTGGCAGGTTGCGCCTCAGCAGAGCCGGTTCTCGACCGCCTCAACACCCCCTCGCTGCTCTCCTCTCGTTCCGGTCAGGCACTGATGCTGGATATTGCGGCCAGTGGCGATCAGTTGGTCGCCGTCGGTGATCAGGGGATCGTGATGCGTTCAGTGAACCAGGGGCGCAGCTGGCAGCAGCAGCAAACCCCGTTTAGTGTGATGCTTACCTCTGTCTGCTTTGCTGACCCTTCCCGTGGCTGGCTGACAGGGCATGATGGCCTGCTTGCTGCAACCGATGATGGTGGTGTCAGCTGGCACACGCAGTTAAATGGTGTGCAGATTAATGCGTTACGATTGCAGAGATTGCAGGAAAAAGCAGCGCAATTGCAGCTTCGTTTGGATGCTGAGCCGGACAATGAATCGTTGGCGAAGCAACTGGATAGTATTTCCTGGCTGGTCGATGATGCGATCGCGGCGCAGGAAGGCGGTGCAACAGTACCGTTGCTGGATATCTGGTTTGACGATACGCAACAGGGGTTTGCACTGGGGGGTTATGGTCTGTTGCTGAAAACCGAGGACGGTGGTAATAATTGGGCCTACTGGGGTGACCGTCTGGATAATCCCGATAACTTCCATCTGAATGCGATCACCGCAGACCACCAGGGCAATCTGTATATCGCCGGTGAGGCGGGGCTGTTGTTTCGTTCGACCGATGGCGGCGATAGCTGGAGTCGTATCGAGACCCCCTATGATGGCTCTTTCTTTGGCATAACCGAGTTCAAAAACCGATTGTATCTGATGGGGCTGCGGGGGAATTTGTACCGTTCAGTGACAGGGTTGGAGTGGTTGCCGGTTGACACGGGTTATTCCGTTACCTTGCTGAGTGCGGTTGCCGGGGCTGATAAGCTGGTATTGCTGGGTCAGGGGGGGCTGATTTTACAGAGTGATGATGGTGAGATATTTACTCCGCTCGACAGTGGCGGGCGACGCTCTTTCAGTGCAGGTGTTGCGTTGAAGGGAGAATACGTTCTGGTGGGTGAAGGTGGGTTGCTGACGCTGGAGGCTGGCCATGAATAAGTTGTCGCAGATCCTGTTGGCGCCGATTAAAGGTTCAGAAGAGTTTGCTGAGCGGGTGCTATTTCACTGGCGCCTGCCGGTATTGCTGATATTTGCAGCGCTGACCCTGTTTCTGGGCTGGCATGCGGTGCAGATCAGACCTGATGCCAGTTTTGTAAAGATGATTCCCACCTCCCATCCGTATGTGCAGAACTACCTCAAAAACCGTGATGACCTCGCCGGGCTGGGGAATAGTGTGCGGGTTGCGGTGGCGGTGAAAGAGGGAGATATCTTTACCGCTGAGTTTCAGCAGACACTGCAGAAGATTACCGATGAGTTGTTTTTTATTCCCGGTGTTGACCGGTCAGCGCTGACCTCCATCTGGACGCCTAATGTGCGCTGGACAGAGGTGACCGAAGAGGGGTTTGTCGGAGGCCCGGTAATTCCGCCGAATTATGATGGCTCTGCGGCCAGCCTTGAACAGGTCAAGCTGAATATTCTGCGCTCCGGTCAGGTGGGGCGGTTGGTGGCCAATGATTTCCGCTCGGCGATTGTGCAGGTACCGCTGTTTGATAAACATCCGGATAGCGGTGAAAAGCTGGATTACCAGGCGCTGTCTCAGCAACTGGAAACCCTGATTCGGGAGCGTTATCAGTCTGATAACATTACGATTCATATCACCGGCTTTGCCAAGATTGTTGGCGACCTGATCGATGGTGCTGCGCAGGTAGCAGTGTTTTTCGCTATCGCGCTGCTGATTACGCTGGTGCTGCTTTATCTCTATTCCCGCAGTATCACGGGCACGCTGGTGCCGCTCGCTTGCTCGGTGATTGCGGTGATCTGGCAGTTGGGCTTGCTGAAACTGCTGGGTTACGGACTGGACCCCTACTCGATGCTGGTACCCTTTCTGGTGTTTGCTATAGCGGTCAGTCACGGGGTGCAGATTGTTAATACCATCGCGCTCGAAAGTGCCCGGGGGGCAGACAGCTGGCTGGCGGCGCGACGGGCGTTCCGGGCACTGTATATTCCGGGCCTGACGGCGCTGCTATCGGATGGCATCGGTTTTGTTACCCTGATGGTGATCGAGATCCGTGTTATTCAGGATCTGGCAATTGCGGCATCGTTGGGGATTGCGGTCATTATTCTGACCAATCTGTTTCTGTTGCCGGTGATTATGTCGTTGCTGGGGATTGGCGAGCAGGCCACCCGCAGAGCCCGAAACGCTGAACAGAACCAACATAGTGTCTGGCGCCTGCTGACCTGGTTTGCCACACCAAAAGGTGCCCGGGTCGCGGTTGCCGTTGCGCTGGTGTTATTGGTGGGTGGGGTGTATCAGGGGCAGAAACTGCAGATCGGTGATCTCGATAGCGGTGCGCCAGAGTTGCGTCCGGACTCCCGCTACAATGTTGATAACCGTTTTATCACCCAGCACTACTCCACCTCCAGCGATATCTTTGTGGTAATGGTCGGTACTGAGACAGATCACTGCTCCAGCTTTGCCACGCTGTCACTGGTGGACCGCTTTCAGTACTACCTGACCAATATTGAGGGGGTACAGTCGAGTGTATCGCTGGTGGATGTGTCTAAGCGGGTAACCTCGGGTTTGAACGAGGGCAATCTTAAATGGCGGACAATCAGCCGTAACCAGCTGGTGATCAACGCCTCCCTCTCCTATGTGCCTGCCGGGTTGATGAACCCCTCCTGTTCGCTGCTGCCGGTAATCATCTTTCTCGATGATCACAAAGCGGCAACCCTGACCAATCTCACCCGGCAGATAGCGTCATTCGCCGCTGAAAATGATTCTGATCAGATCCGTTTTGAGATGGCCGCAGGCAACTCCGGCTTCGAGGCTGCCACTAATGAGGTGATCGGTACTGCGCAGTATCAGATGCTGGCCTGGGTGTATGCTGTGGTGGGTCTGTTGTGTCTGCTGACATTCCGTTCGGTTAAAACCCTGATCTGTATTATTGCACCGCTGGCGCTGACTTCGATTCTCTGTCAGGCGCTGATGGCCAGTTTTGGTATCGGCGTTAAAGTGGCAACCCTGCCGGTGATTGCACTGGGGGTGGGTATCGGTGTCGATTACGGCATCTATATCTACTCTAAACTTAACACCTATCTGGTGCAGGGGATGTCGTTGCAGGAGGCCTATCTGAATACCCTTAAAACCACCGGTAAGTCGGTTGCTTTTACCGGTTTAACCCTGGCTATCGGGGTGGTGCTCTGGGTGTTTTCGCCGATCAAGTTTCAGGCAGATATGGGCGTGCTGCTAACCTTTATGTTCCTCTGGAATATGCTGGGAGCGCTCGTGTTACTGCCCGCTCTGGCCTGTTTGTTAAAGTGTGATGTGGTGCAAAGTACGACCCAAGCGGAGATGAAAAATGTTACTAAGTAAACGCATAGTGCTGGTGCTGGATCAACAGGATCAGAGCTGTTTAGCACTGCAGCGCTGTGGTCTTATTGCCAGTCGTTTGCAAAGTCCGGTGACGCTGATCTGGTTGGGTGATGACAGTGAAAAGGCTACAGAAGCGATGGCGCAGCTGGAGGGTGAGGGCATTGCCGTTACGCTGCTGTACAGCGTTCGGGATAAGTTGCTGAAAAAACTGGCGAAGATACTGTCTCAGCAGTCTCCTGGTTTGTTGGTGAAAAGCTGTGATCCCCGGAAAAAAGGCTTTATGACCTCTATTGATGGTCAGATTCTGCGTGAGCTACCCTGTCCGGTGCTGCTGGTTAAGCGGGATGAACTCTGGCAGGACGGCATCGTCATGGCAGCGGTTAATCCGCTGGCGGATGACCGGCATCAGCTCCAGCTCAATGATGATCTGTTGCAGGTGGCCGCCCAGATTGCCTTGGCTACCGGCTCGGCGCTGACAGCGGCGGTTGCCTGTCCCTCGGCGATGATGGGGGCTGACCCGGTGATGCAGTCAGAAGAGCTGATTCAGCTTAAAGTGCATCGGGCGCTTGAGGCACAGTTGAAACGGCTGCAGCTGCATGCACAGGCGGTGGCGGTAGGTGAAGGGCCGCCTGAATACTGGATTCCACAGGCCGCAACTCAGCTGGCTGCGCGACTCGTGGTGATAGGCACCCGTGCCCGGGGTGGCATCAAAGGTGCGCTGATCGGCAACACCGCGGAGCGAATATTGCCGCGGCTGGACTGCGATATTCTGGTGCTGCGCATCGGCCTTGCTGATGAGGTGGTGCCGGTACTGCAGCAGTAAATTGATTTTAATCCTCAAGCCCGGCATGTCCGGGCTTTTTTGTTAACAAAAATTGAGTGTGTGTTGTTTTTTATTTCATTGATTTATAAAGGTTAATCCTAATTAATTGGCTTTATGAATTTTTGTGTTAGTGATAATGAAAGGTTTTGTTATTGGTTAATGGCGGCGCTTCGTAGATCCTCAGTGCATACAATAAATAACAATAGCGTGTTGTGTCTTAGAGGCAACGCGCGATACAGGATCTGTCGAGGTGTCATCATGCCGGAATATAAAGCGCCCTTAAGAGATATTCAGTTTGTACTGGATGAAATGCTGCAAAGTGAACAACACTATCAGAGTCTGCCGGGCTGTGAAGAGGCCTCCCCGGATATGATCAGTGCCATTCTTGAGGAGGGGGCTAAATTCGCAGAGCGCGTGCTTGCACCGCTGAATCAGGTGGGTGACCGGGAAGGCTGCCAGTTAAACGATGGCGAGGTAAAGACTCCCACCGGCTTTAAAGAGGCTTACCAGCAGTTTGTTGAGGGCGGCTGGCCATCGCTGGCCCATGACCCTGAGTGGGGCGGGCAAGGCTTACCAGAATCGATCGGCATTATACTCAATGAGTTGGTCGGTTCAGCTAACTGGTCCTGGAGTATGTACCCTGGATTGAGTCACGGGGCGATGAACACCATCGAAGCCCATGGTACTGAAACACAGAAAAAAACCTATCTGACCAAGCTCATCAGCGGCGAGTGGACCGGCACCATGTGTCTGACCGAGTCCCATTGCGGTACCGATCTGGGGATGCTGAAAACCAAAGCGGAACCTCAGGCCGATGGCAGTTATACCATCAGCGGCACCAAGATCTTTATCTCCGCAGGTGAACACGATATGGCGGATAATATTGTGCATATTGTGCTCGCCCGTTTGCCGGATGCGCCTCAGGGCACCAAAGGGATCTCGCTATTTATCGTGCCAAAATTTCTGCCGGACGGTGCTGGCAATGTCGGTGAACGCAACAGCCTCAGCTGTGGCTCACTGGAACATAAGATGGGTATTCACGGCAACGCTACCTGCGTAATGAACTTTGATGGTGCCACAGGTTATCTTATCGGCCCGGAAAACAAAGGTCTGAACTGTATGTTCACCTTTATGAATACCGCACGTATTGGCACTGCACTGCAGGGTCTGGCACATACCGAATGGGGCTATCAGAATTCGCTGGCCTACGCCCGGGATCGGTTGCAGATGCGCGCACTGAATGGCCCTGCCTGTCCTGATAAACCCGCTGATCCGATTATTGTGCACCCCGATGTGCGGCGTATGTTGCTGACCCAGAAAGCCTTTGCTGAGGGCGGTCGGGCATTGATCTACTACTGCGCGCAACTGGTCGACAGAGTCAACCTGACAACCGACGCTGAGGCGCGTCAACAGGCGGATACTCAGCTGGCATTCCTGACGCCCATTGCCAAAGCGTTTCTTACCGAAACCGGTTTTGAATCGGCCAACCTGGGAATGCAGATCTTTGGCGGTCATGGTTATATCAGTGAGTGGGGCATGGAACAAAATGTCCGTGATAGCCGTATCTCGATGTTGTATGAAGGCACCACCGGTATTCAGGCGCTCGATCTGTTAGGTCGTAAAGTGCTGATGACCCAGGGTGAGTCGCTGAAATCATTTACCAAAGTTGTGCATAAATTCTGCGAGTCTCAGGCTGAGAATCGCGCCATGCAGGAGTTCATCAATCCGCTTGCCCGGTTGAATAAAGAGTGGGGCGATCTGACCACCCGTATCGGTATGAAAGCGATGCTCAACCGGGAAGAGGTGGGCGCAGCCTCTGTCGACTACCTGATGTACTCCGGTTATATCACTATGGCGTATCTCTGGGCCCGAATGGCGGTTACTGCGCAGCAGAAACTGGATGCCGGAGAGGGCGACCGGAGCTTCTATCAGGCGAAGCTGAAAACTGCCCGGTTCTATTTCGAACGGATATTACCACGGACGAAAACGCTGGAAGCGACCATCGATTCCGGTGCGGATAATCTGCTGGATATGGATGAAGCAGAGTTTTCCTGCTGATCCGGCCTGTTGAAATAACGATGAAGCTATTTGTAACAAAGCTGGTTCGAAGCAAAGCCGGTCGGGTGTTGCTGACCGGACTGATCAGTATTAATTACCGCTTGCGGCATAGACGTTCAGGTCTGACGCCGCAGGCAACTTCAACAAGGGAGAGTGATATGTCAGAGATTCAGGGGTTGTTTGAAACCATGGCCGGACGGTTTAACAGTGCAGCTGCCGCCGGTCTTGAGGCAGTATTCCAATATAAGCTGGATGAAGGGGATGCCTATTATGTGGCCATTTCAGCAGGCGACTGCGTGCTGGAAAAGGGTGAACATGACAGCCCCAGTGTGATTTTGATGATGGACAGTCAGACCTTTAAAGAGGTGCTGGATGGTAAAACCAATGGCATGCAGGCGTTTATGTCAGGCCGTATCCGTGCGGAAGGCGATGTTATGCTGGCCACCCGACTGGAAGCACTGTTTCCCGCCGGTTAACCCTTGAATTAGCTGCACTATGTCACGGTTGCTGCTGATTTTATTCGACTTTTTTATCTGAGCACTTATGCTGAGAGAGACAGGTTGAGCACTGAATCCTGTATTTAACAGCTAAACAACAATAACAATTACAGTAAACGGGATCTGAACATGGATCAAAAACCACGCGGCAGCTGGATTCCAGATAGTCTGAATCCAAAAGGCTACAGTACACTGACCGATGTTATCCAGCGAATCGTCAGTGATTATGCTTCTAAAACTGCCTTTACCAGCTTTGGTAATTCGATGAGCTATGCCGAACTGGGGCAGTTGTCTGATGCGTTTGCCGTTTATCTGCAGCAGGAAACCGATCTGCAGCCGGGCGACCGTATAGCTATTCAACTGCCAAACCTGAATCAGTATCCTGTGGTGCTGTTCGGCGCGCTGAAAGCGGGTCTGATCATCGTTAATACTAATCCGTTGTACACCCCCCGGGAACTGGAATATCAGTTTAAGGACTCGGGTGCTAAAGCACTGGTTGTCTATAAAGGGGTTGCGCATAATGTTGATAAAATTATCGCCAACACCTCGATCAAATATGTTTTTACCACCCAGATTGCTGATCTGCACCGGCCATTAAAGCGGCTGCTGATCAACTCTGTGGTGAAATATATCAAGAAGATGGAGCCTTCGTTTCATCTGCCCCAGGCGATTGAACTGCGTCATGCCTTAAATCAAAAAGCCGGTCAGCAGCCACAGTCCGTGCCCCAGACGTGCAGTGATGTTGCGGTGTTGCAATACACCGGTGGTACCACTGGCGTTTCCAAAGGTGCAATGCTGACCCATGGCAATCTGATCTCCAATTTCCTTCAGGGGGTCAAACTGATCTCCGCTGCTGATGAACACTGGGCGGAGATGGTGGTGGCACCGCTACCGCTCTATCATATCTATGCGTTTACCATCACCATGGCGGTGTTGGAGCTGGGCGGTAATAACCTGTTGATCGCCAACCCCCGTGATATACCCGGTTTTATCAAAGAACTGCAAAAGCATGCGGTCTCGGCCTTTATCGGCTTGAATACCCTGTTTGTCGCGATCTGTAACCATAAAGACAGCCATCTGATCGATTTTAGCCATCTTAAAGTCACCCTCTCCGGTGGTATGGCGCTGACTCAGGCGGCTGCAAATGCCTGGGAAAACCTGACCCGCTGCCAGGTATTGGAAGCCTATGGTCTGACTGAAACATCACCTGCGGTGGCGATGAACCCGCCGCAAAATATCCGCCTGGGTACTATTGGCCCGCCGGTAGCTGAGACCGAGGTGAAGATCGTCGGCGCAGATGGTCAGGCGCTCGGCGTGGGTGAGCCGGGGGAGCTCTGCGTTAAAGGGCCTCAGGTGATGCTGGGTTACTGGCAGAAAGAGCGCGCAACGCAAAGCTGTTTTACCGATGATGGTTATTTTATTACCGGTGATGTGGCGATTATCGAAGCAGATGGTTATCTGCGCATCGTTGACCGGGCGAAAGATATGATTAATGTCTCCGGTTTTAACGTTTATCCGAATGAGGTTGAGGATGTCGTCACCCTTCATCCCGCGGTAGTCGAATGTGCTGCAGTGGGTGTTCCCGATCTGCATAGCGGCGAGATTGTAAAGCTCTTTGTGGTGGCAAAGGATGCGGTGACCAGTGAGGAGATTCGTCTCTGGTGTAAAGAGCGGTTGACCCCTTACAAGGTGCCTAAGGTGGTTGAGTTTGTTGATGATCTGCCAAAATCAAATGTGGGCAAAGTGCTGCGGCGTCTGCTGCGAACCGATAAGCCCGGCAGTCACGCTGCCTGAACGCCGGATCTTATTATGTCTCTGTCCAGCCCGGTTCGACGGGAGTTGCAGCATCGCCGATCGGTAGAGTGCTTAGGTTATCTGCGGGAAGATGGCTTATGGGACATCGAAGCCAGGATGACCGATATTAAAACCGCGACAGTGGCGTTGCCAATGCGTGGAGATGTTCCCGCCGGTGAACCGTTCCATGATCTGGGGTTGCGGGTGACCCTGGATCAGACATTGTTGATTCATGAGGTGGAGGTGTTTATCGATGCCTCCCCCTTTAATATCTGCAGAAAAATTGCCACCGCATTTAAAAAACTGGAAGGCACTCGTATTGGTCCCGGGTGGCCACGGCAGTGTAAAACGCTGCTGGGCGGTCATCTGGGCTGTACTCATCTGAATGAGTTGTTGCCCACCATTGCCACGACAGCAATACAGACCCTTTGGCCAAACAGTGATATCGACGTAATGAAACTGGGTGCGCCAATGATGATAAACAGTTGTCATAGCTGGGCACAAAACAGCGATGTAATAAAAGTGCTGCTGCCGGATCATTATATCCCTGCAGAACCAGAAGCCCCGCAGAATCTGTCTGAATTAAACAGGAGTAAGATATGAGCGAACAGCTTAATATCACCACCGAAAATCGTATTTGTAAGATTTTGTTAAGCCGGTCTGATAAAAAGAATGCACTTACGCTGGCGATGTATGAAGGGCTGACTCATGCACTTATCAACGCTGATGCCGACCCGGATGTCAGAGTGATTATGCTGGGCTCCGATAATGACAGTTTCTGCTCGGGTAACGATATTGCCGATTTTATTGCCGCCGCCAGCCGACCGGATGCGGTAGGGGCGCCTCTGCTGTTTTTACAGACAATCGCTTCCCTGGCAAAACCGGTGATGGCGGTGGTGCCCGGTGCAGCGGTGGGTATAGGCTCGACTATTCTGCTGCATTGTGATCTGGTGATCGCCAGTGATCAGGCCCGTTTTCAACTCCCTTTTGCCCGACTGGGTCTGGTGCCTGAGGGTGGCTCAAGCTTGTTGCTGCCGCAGCTGGTGGGGCATCGACGGGCATTTGAGTTGCTGGTAATGGGAGAGGCATTTAGTGCGTCAACTGCCCGGGAGTTGGGGTTGGTTAATCGGGTCGTTATGCACAGCAGTTTGCAGGACCTTGCAATGCTGGAAGCGGAAAAGCTGGCGGCCATGGCACCCGAGGCAGTACGGCAGAGTAAGGCGATGCTGCGCAGTCATACCCAGAAGCAACTGGACGCGGTGTTGGTGGCCGAAGTCAAACAGTTTGCGCAACGGCTGCAGTCAGCGGAAGCGGCAGAGGCGTTACAGGCCTTTGTCGAGAAGCGTGAGCCGGACTTTTCTCGCTTTTAAACAGTTACTTGTTGCCCTTATGGCGTAACAGAAGGTCGCCATAAAGGGCTTTGATCTCAGCAATATCTTTTTCACTGTCACCGCTGGTGTGGTAAGCGGTGTAGATACCAGCACGCCGCTCACGCCAGTCGATATACGCCGCCATCACCGGTACACCCGCCTGATAGGCGATATGGTAAAAACCACTTTTCCATTCATCAACCTGAGAGCGTGTGCCTTCGGGCGCGATCACCAGATAGAGCTGATCTGCGTTGTTAAACTGAGCCGCCGCCTGAGAGACGACATTCAACGATTTTGACCGGTCAATAGGAATGCCTCCCAGCCACATCATCAGGTGGCGCACTGGAAACCTGAAGATTTGCACCTTACCCATCCAGTAAATAGGAAACTCCTGGCTAAACGCCAGCATCAGTGCGTAGGGCAGATCCCAGTTGCTGGTATGAGGTGCGCCGATCAGCACACACTTATCGATCCCTTGTATCGCTGTAAAGTCCAGCTGCCATCCTTTCATTTTCAGAAATTTTCGGGAAGCCCAGCGCAGCGCGGGTTGGAATACCGGGTTGTCAAAAATAGTCGGGTGCATGATGAGCGGTCTGAAAGGGTGGCTGTTTTCGGACTATTGTAATGTTATTTGTCTCAATCTGATATGCAGCAGCCTTTTCTACCGGGAGCTGGGTATCTGTTTTATGCTCAATACAACCGGGGAGAGGCACTGCTGATAGTTTTTTTGCTCATAATTGTTAATTGTAGGTTTTATGTAATATATTGTTTTAAAAGTAAATAATTGAAATGTAGACGATTTTGTTACTGATAAAGGCTATTTTTGTTATTGCTGGAAAATCCTTCGCGACTAGTATTAAACAATCTGTACTGTACGCAGTGTTATCTCCCGGTTTCTGATTTGGCAGTCCGGCGTACAGAGGCGTCAGATGTTGACTATGACTAACAATAATTATCCTGAGTATGGAGTGCACCATGCAATTTGAAGGAAAGGCTATTCAGGTTCAGGAGATCGACAGCGGCTTGTATGAGCTGTGTTTTGATCTCAACAATGAACCGGTGAATAAGTTTAATCAACTCACGCTGAGTGAGCTTAAAGATGCGGTAACGCAGCTCAGCGCAGTGGATGGTATTAAAGGGGTGCTTTTCAGTAGCGCTAAAGACAGTTTTATTGTCGGTGCTGATATTACCGAGTTCAGTTCGTTGTTTGACCAGGGGGAAGCGGGACTTATCGCTAAGCTGCTGGAAACTCACGGAATCTTTAATGCAGTGGAAGATCTGCCCTGTCCTACGGTGACTGCAATTAACGGCCTGGCGCTGGGCGGTGGCTTTGAGCTTTGCCTGTCTACCGACTATCGGGTGATGGGTGAAAAAGCCAAAGTCGGTTTGCCGGAAGTTAAGCTGGGCATCAACCCGGGCTGGGGTGGTATTGTGCGTCTGCCCCGGCTTATCGGTATCGATAATGCCAATGAATGGATCTGCACCGGCGCTGAGAAACGCGCCGATGCGGCACTGAAAGATGGTGCCGTGGATGCGGTTGTTGCTCAGGACAGGGTACGTGAGGCGGCTATCAGTCTGTTGCGTCAGTGTGCCGAAGGTAAATTCGATTATGTGGCTCGCCGCACTGAAAAACAGAGCCCGGTGAAGCTGAATCAGATTGAGCAGATGATGGCCTTTGAAACGGCGAAAGGGATGATCGGCGCCAAAGCCGGACCTCACTATCCTGCGCCTTTACAGGCGGTGAAAACGATTCAGAAATCCTGCGGTATGGATCGTGATCGGGCGATTCAGGCCGAAGTTGAGGGGGTCGCTAAACTGGCTTCCGGGCCGGTGGTTAAAGCGCTGGTCGGTCTGTTTATGAAGGACCAGTATGTCAAAAAAGTCAGCCGGGGCTATGAGTCGACGGCGGTAAAAGTGAAGCAGGCGGCGGTTCTCGGCGCTGGCATTATGGGCGGTGGTGTTGCCTATCAATCGGCCTCGAAAGGGGTGCCGATCCTGATGAAGGATATCAATGAGTCGGCGATCCAGCTGGGTCTTGATGAAGCGAATAAACTGCTCGCTGGCCAGCTGAAGCGGGGGCGGACAGATGCAACGAAGATGGCGGCAACCATCAACCGCATCCGACCAACCCTGAGTTATGGTGATTTTGGCACGGTTGATCTGGTGGTTGAAGCGGTGGTTGAAAACCCCAAAGTGAAGGGGATGGTGCTGGCGGAAACCGAGCAGCATATCGCCGACGATGCGGTGCTGGCATCAAACACGTCCACCATCTCAATTACAGAGCTGGCGAAATCGCTTAAGCGTCCGCAAAACTTCTGCGGTATGCACTTCTTTAACCCGGTACATATGATGCCGCTGGTGGAGGTAATTCGCGGGGAGAAAACCTCGGATGCCACAGTTGCCCGTACGGTTGCTTATGCAACCGCCATGGGTAAAACGCCGATCGTGGTAAACGACTGCCCTGGGTTTCTGGTAAACCGGGTGTTGTTTCCTTATTTCGGTGGTTTTAATGGCCTGATACAGGACGGCGCTGATTTCCGTCAGGTTGATAAGGTGATGGAAGGCTTTGGCTGGCCAATGGGGCCTGCCTACCTGCTGGATGTGGTCGGTATTGATACGGCACATCATGCGGATCAGGTGATGGCCGCAGGCTTTCCGGAACGGATGTCCCATGAAGGTGAGTCGGTGATTGACCGGATGTACTCTCTGGAGCGTTTCGGTCAGAAAAACAGTAAAGGTTTTTACCGTTATGAGCTGGATCGCAAAGGCAAGCCCGCCAAGTTGCACGATGACGAGGTCGATCAGCTGCTGCAAGGCACTGTTGGCACTGCATGGGGGTTTGAACAGCAGGAGATTATTGAACGGATGATGATTCCTCTCTGTATTGAGACCGTGCGTTGCCTGGAGGAAAAAATTGTTGCCTCACCGGCAGAGGCGGATATGGCGTTGATTTACGGTATCGGCTTCCCGCCATTCCGCGGTGGAGTGTTCCACTATCTGGATGAGATGGGGCTGGCGGCGTTCTGTGAGATGGCGGCTAAGTATGTTGATCTGGGGCCGCTGTATCAGCCAACCGAAATGATGCAGCAGATGGCTGCAAACGGCGCTACTTACCTCAACGCTCAATCCAACAAGCACGCTAACTAAGGAGGAATCGAAGATGAGTCTGAATCCAAATGATGTAGTCATCGTCGATGCGGTGCGCACCCCGATGGGCAGGTCCAAAGGCGGTTCCTTCCGACATGTCCGGGCTGAAGAGTTATCTGCCCGGGTGATGCAGGCGCTGTTGCAACGTAATCCTAATGTCAATCCGGCAGAGATTGAAGATGTGATCTGGGGCTGCGTTAACCAGACCAAAGAACAGGGCTTTAACATCGGCCGTAACGCTGCGGTGCTGGCCGGGTTGCCCCACAGTGTGGCGGCGCAGACCGTTAACCGTTTGTGTGGCTCTTCGATGGCTGCACTGCACTCGGCAGCGCAGGCGATCATGTGTGGCAACGGCGATCTGTTTATGGTCGGCGGGGTGGAGCATATGGGGCATCTGGATATCCTGCACGGTATCGATATCAATCCGCAGATGAGCAAGCAGGTCGCCAAAGCGGCGATGATGATGGGTCTGACCGCTGAGATGCTCGGGCGGATGAACATGATCAGTCGTGAAGAGCAGGATGCTTTTGGTGCCCGTTCCCACCGTCTGGCCGATGAGGCGCGCCGTGAGGGACGTTTTGATAATGAGATCGTTGCGGTTGAGGGGCATGATGAAAACGGCTTTAAATCGTTGCTGGAGCAGGATGAGGTGATCCGCCCGGAAACTACGGTAGAAGTGCTGTCTGCGTTAAAACCTGCCTTTGTACCGAAAGTGGGTACGGTGACTGCAGGGACCTCCTCAGCATTTTCTGACGGTGCATCGGCGATGCTGATGATGTCAGCAGCCCGGGCTCAGGCACTGGGTCTGACCCCACGGGCAAAGATCCGCTCAATGGCGGTGGCTGGATGTGATCCCTCTATCATGGGCTATGGCCCGGTACCTGCAACGCAGAAAGCGTTGAAGCGAGCAGGGCTGAGAATCGAAGACATCGATTATGTTGAGCTGAACGAAGCCTTTGCGGCCCAGGGCCTGGCGGTGTTGAAGAATCTTAAACTGATGGATCAGATGGAAGAGAAAGTTAACCTCAATGGCGGCGCGATTGCTCTGGGTCATCCGCTGGGCTGTTCAGGCACCCGGATCTCGACCACGCTGTTGAATGTGATGGAGCAGAACAATGGCACATTGGGTCTGGCGACCATGTGTATCGGTATGGGACAGGGCATTGCTACGGTGTTTGAACGTCTTAACTGAGTGTGACGGCTTAACTGAATGTTATAGCAACCCCGGTTGCTGCTGATCTTAAAACCCCGGATACTGTCAGTTGTTGTGACATGATCCGGGGTTTTTTATTTGAATTTTTTCGCGCATCTGGTGCTGGCTGACGCCACGGTGGAATCCCGGGTAGGGAATTTGCTCGGTGACTTCGCCCGTGGTGTCGACCAGCAGGCTTTACCAGCTGACGTATTGCAGGGCTTGATCAACCATCGCAGAGTGGATCAGTTTACCGATCAGCACCCGCTGGTGCGGCAGATGAAACCGCACTTCAGTCAACAGCGACGCCGGTTTGCCGGTATTGCGCTGGATGTCCTGTTTGATCACTATCTGTTGAATCACTGGCAACAGTTCAGCTCGCAGCCAAAAGATCAGGTAATTGAGGCGTTTTATGGGGATCTGATGGCCGGTCAGCCACTGATGCCACAGCGGATGCAGCGAGTCACCCGACGGATAGTTGAATCTGACTGGTTTGGTAGTTATGAAAGCTTGGAAGGGGTTGTCTACGCGCTGGACCGGATCGCCGGACGGATACGCTTTAACAATGAGTTTCAGGGAGTGGGCGAGGAACTGGCGCTGCACTATCCTCGGTTTGAAGCAGGATTTCAGCTATTTTTTACAGATCTGACAGCTCAGTTCCCGTCACCACTGATCGATACCGGGAACTGAGTCTGTTGGCAGAGTACTTAGCTTTTACGCTGGGCCAGTCTGGCCTGCAGGGAGCTAATCAGCTCCTGCTTACCATGGCCGGTCTTGGTGACCGTCGGCTCAGCGGTATTGCGATAGCGGGCAATGGTATGGGCAATCTTCTGATCTTTATCCAGGCCTGGACGCAGATTGAGACGCGCCGGAGTGGTCTGTTTCGCACTCAGAGATATACCCGAAGCTGCGCGGGATTTTTCCTGCTGCATGATCGCTATCTCGGCACTCCTGACCGTATCCCGATCCAGCTCCAGGCGAGTCTCTTTGAGCGCTTCAGCAGGCTTTTTCACTGTCAGCGGCAGACTGCTGCGGATGGCTGATTTCGGTTTCGCTTTGGGTGCGGTTTTACGCATGCCCTGAGCACGGGCATCAATCCGTGCCATCACCGTTGCCATCTCCTGAGCTTCAGCTTGTTGCCGGGAGATCTTGCTATACTCACGGTCATCACGTTCCAGGGCAATCTTTTCCCGGATCAGTTTTTCCTGAGTTGCTGATGCGACTTTGCCTGTTGCCAGTTTGGGTGCGGCTGCACGGCTGACCGGTGTCGGGGCTGATGCCTTGGATTTTGCTTTCGAGGATTTGCTCCGTTTACGGGAATCCATTGCGGCAAGCACCTTGTTCATCGCCATGGTTTCCTGACGCTCACGCACAATTCGGGCTTCAAGTTCTGCGTCACGCTGTTGCGCGAGCAGTTTCAGATCAACTTCACCGGTCGGTTTTTCGATCTCACCTTTCAGCAACGCTTTCTGCTCAGCTTCTTCCAGCAGGGCGAGTGCGGCTTTACGTTCTGCAGGGCTCTGACGGTGAACTTTACTGGGCTTTGGTTTGGTGATGAGTCCTTGCAGACTTTTACCGCCAAAGGTTTCCAGTGCGTCAGCCGTCAGTTCGCGTGCTTCACTGAGGTTGTCTGCGAAACCATATTCGGTGATGGCGAAGCTCTGCGCTCCGTCATGCCGTATAGCATTATAAAGCTCGGCCTCAACTCCGGACTCCGCTGCAATTAACAGCGTCTCCCAATGACTATCGATATCGTTACGTGTGGAGCCGACATAGACCTGTTTTGAAACTGTGTTGGTGATGGTGAAAATAATCAAGATATTACCCGGTACCGCTGGCAAAAAGAGGGAGTATTATAGAGATCAGAAAGGCAAAGGTAAGACTTGATATTTAGTTTTTTTTCAGACTTTAAATTGGTGTGCGCTATCTATCTGATTTAATGGTTTATTCAGGCTTTCGGGGTAAATAGCGCTGGCGAAAAAATATTAAAATAAATTTGCTTAGCGACTGAGTCGGGCAATCCGCTCCGCCAGTTGTTTGTATTCAGAATAGGTATCCATCGTGGGTTTACGCAGTGGATAGGGTACTTCGGCGAGTGCGCTAATTTCGCCTTCTGGCAGTATTAGCTGCCAGGCGGTGGTAAATTGGGGTTCTTCATCCAGCAACTGCTGGCAGGGTGGACTGTTCCATACTTCAGCCAGACGGCTGCTGGCATTTGCCTGGTTAAGACAGGCGTTGATCAGAGGTCGCAACTTAAGGATATAAACCGCTGCAGAGCGCGGATCATTCAGCTGCATCGCAGAGAGCGGCCAGGCGATTAACAGCAGTGTTGTTAATATCAGCACTCGAGCAATGGGTCGATCATCAGATGTATATCGTTGTGAGTGGGACAAACTGCGGCTCCGGTCGGGAATCTTTACCGCAGTTTATCCTATTTTTAAGAATCGCTCAGCAGTGATGGCCACTGTCTGAGCGTTATTCATCGCATTAGTTGTCAAGCTGGCTGAGCAGTTCGCCATATCCCTCAGCAGCCATCTGTTCCCGGGGAACAAAACGCAATGAGGCCGAGTTGATGCAGTAGCGCAGTCCGGTAGGTTTTGGACCATCATTGAACAGATGCCCCAGATGGGAGTCAGCATACCGGCTGCGCACCTCGGTGCGGGTCATAAAGAACTTAGTATCGCTATGCTCAGCAACCGCTTCGGAGGTGATCGGCCGGGTAAAGCTTGGCCAGCCGGTGCCGGATTTATATTTGTCCTTTGACGAGAACAGCGGTTCGCCGCTGACGATATCGACGTAGATCCCCTCCCGCTTCTCATTCCAGAACTCATTCTGAAATGCTCGCTCGGTGGCATCTTCCTGAGTAACCTGATACTGCAGATCGGTCAGTTTGCTGCGCAGCTGTGCATCGGAGGGTTTTTTGAACTGACGGTAAGTCGTCACAGTTTCTGTTGCATCGGCACTGGCCTCTTCACCGTTAGCCCCCTGTTTTTGGCCACGGCCGAACTGGGTGAAGTCTGGATGCAGATCATCGCCCCAGGTTTTTTCCAGATACTGATCGCGGCCTGAGTTAAAACGGTAGTATTTGTATCTCAGCGGATTACGTTTGTAGTAGTCCTGATGGTAATCTTCCGCCGGGTAAAACACCGTTAACTTTGTCAGTTCGGTCGCTAAGGGTTTGCTATAGCGTCCGGACGCTGCCAGCTCCTGCATCGATTTTTCTGCGATCATACGTTGCTGTTCATTGTGATAGAACACCGCGGGACGGTATTGGTTGCCCCGGTCGACAAAGGAACCATTGCCATCCGTAGGATCCATCTGTCGCCAGAGTGACTGCAACAAACCCTCATAGTTGATAATGTTCGGGTCATAATACACCTGAACCACTTCGGTATGGCCGGTGCTGCCTGAAGAGACCTCCTTGTAGGTTGGGTCCGCTTTCTGACCACCGGCATAGCCTGAGACTGCATCTTTAACACCGGGGAGTTTTTCAAAGCCCGCTTCTGTACACCAGAAGCACCCTCCGGCAAAGGTAGCAACTTTGAGCCCCTGTTGCTGAAGGTCGGCGCGAACGACTGTTTCTGTGCCTGCCGTTACACTGAGTACGGTAATACCCGTCAGGGCGACTAACAACACCGCTATCTTGGTTTTCATCGGTTATCTCTCCAAACAATATCACTGAATTGGTTAAGCCTACCGCCAGGCAATGAAATCAACCTGAAAATACCAAAATGGTGAGATGCTTTTTGACCCTGATGGGGCAATGTAGTATTTCTATGGAAATAAATTGTGCAGTAGAGGGGTATTCATGCTGAGTAATAATGAGAGTGTTCTTTTGGATGAATTCCCTGCTATTGAACAAGGTTGTGTTATTCAGGTTAGTGATACTGTCAGTGGTATTAAGTATATCTCCCGCTTCTTCGGCATTGAGGGGAAAGTTTTGGTCACCCGCTTACCCGCTGTTTCACAATTGAAAAAAAGTGGCATGGGTACTGATGAACTGACTTACAGAGATACCTTTACCAAGAAGCGTAAGCTGGTGATGCGGATGATCTCTCATGGCCGGGTGTATGCGTTTGAAACGGAGGTTGTTGATCTGTTTCTGCTGGGAGGCAGGCTGCTGATGTCAACGTACCCGAAAAAGATTCAGTCGCGTATGCTCCGCAAAGAGCCACGCTATCCCTGTGCGATTCCCTCTGAGCTGGTGATTGGCGAGGTTACGATCAGTGGCATCATGATTAATTTCAGCACCAGTGGGGGCTTGCTGAAGCTGACTAAGGAGCAGGATCCGGAACTCCTGCAACAAGCCCGAAGTGAGCAGCAGGAGTGCATTCTTAAACTGCAGTTGCCATTCGATGAACAACCCTCTGAAGTGCATTGTCGGGTGATGTCGCTGTCCGTACCCGATCAGCAGTCTGGTCTGGCGTTTACCGCTGACCGGGATGTCATTCTGCGTTATATCACCGCGCTGAAGCTGGAATCGATCAGCGATCACTTTTGATGCCGCTGATCGTTTAAAATCCCGATAAAACTTACCTGTACAGCTAAAAGCGTGTCTATTTACATTAGCGTGACGGAGTCGTTACCCTCTTGCCGGACGCTGCCGATGGCGCAGGCTTCGGTATAACCCGCTGCCTGCAGCTCGGCCACCACGTCGTCCGCCTTTTCTGAACTGACCGCCGCCAGCAGGCCACCTGCGGTTTGTGGATCGAATAGCAACTCGATCGCAGTGTCGGTATTAAACTCATCCAGATTCAGCAGTGAGTGTTCAAATTTGCGATTTTGAGTATGCAGTGAACTGAATAAGCCTGCCCGCAGGCAGGCCAGCGCTCCATCCATGGCGGGCAGTTTTTCCAGCCACAAACGTGCACCCAGGTCGGTACCGTCAAGCATCTCATGCAGGTGCCCCAGCAGGCCAAAACCGGTGATGTCGGTGCAGGCGTGCGCACCTGCGGCGGTGAATATTTGACTGGCCTGATAGTTGGACTGCAGCATATGGTGCAGCGCCTGGCTGATCCAGCGCCCCTGGGCCTGACTACGCATATCACTGGCAAACAGGGTGCCGGTGCCCAGTGGTTTGGTGATGATTAACCGGTCGCCCGGTTGCAGCCCCTGTTTAGTGAGCAGTTGCCGACGGTCAGCCAGACCGTTGATGGTGAAGCCCAGTGTCAGTTCGGTGCCTTCAGAGGTATGGCCGCCGATTAACCCAATACCACACTCGGTAAATACTTTACTCGCGCCGAGTAACAGATGGCGCAGTCGCTGCTCAATAATCTCATCACTGGCATGGGGCAGGCTGACAATCGCCTGGGCACTGTGGGGTTCGGCTCCCATAGCGAAGATATCTCCCAGTGCGTGGTTTGCTGCGATCTGACCAAAGAGAAAGTCATCGTTCACCAGTTGACGAAAGCTATCAACCGATTGCACCAGTAACTTGCCTTCAGGTACGTCAATCACAGCGGCATCATCGGGGCGGTTAAGGCCGATCTCAATTTCGTTAGGTGGCGCGGGTAACTGTTTCAATACCCGGTTGAGAATACTATGGCCCACTTTCGCACCACAGCCACCGCAGCGCATATCCGGGTTTTCAATTTTCAGCTCTGCACCGGGAACCTGACCCGGGAGTTGGGTGAGATCGCTGAAGCGTTGCATAAATTTCTGATCAATACGGTCTTTCCAGCGCCACACCCAGGCTCCGGCGAAACTGAAGGGTCCACGGGAGGCGACCGCATAGCGATCTCCGGTGCTGATCAGGCTGAGAAACTGTTTCTGCGGTTTAAAGCGGGTCAAGGGCTGTTCGGCAAGCGCTGCCTGCAGGTTATGCAATAGTGGTGCGCCCTGGCGCACGGCAAATACACCGGCTTTGGGGCGCGGATAGTTGATCATTTCGGCGATATCGCCGGCCGCAAATATCTCCGGGTGAGACAGCGATTGCAGATAGTCATTGACCCGAATACAACCATTATCCGAGCATTCAAGCCCGGCATGGGATGGCCATTCAGCACCGGTCGCGGAGGTCGCCCAGATAATTTCGTCCAGCTCGATGGTCTCGCCTGAGTCGCTGATCACCCGGCCCTGTTTCACCTGATCGACGCGAAAGTTGGTGTGCAGCTCAATATTGCGCTGCTTCAGCACCTGCAGATAGCGATTGATAACCCGGTTGTTATGGCCGGTGAGAATCTGTTGCGGGCCGCAGATGATATGAAAGTGCAGGTGGCTGGTACGGCGCTGCTCTTTGCTGAGCATTTTGTGAAGTTTATATTGCATCGCCAGCAATACTTCGACTGCGCTGGCACCTCCGCCGACGGTGCCAATATGAAAGTCCACACGGTCATCCCCCTGCATTACACGGTTTTGCAGGTCTTCCCAGTAATCCAGCAGCTGTTTTACCGGCTTAACACCGATAGTGAACTCTGCGGCACCGGGAATGCTGCTCAGGTCCGGTGTCGAGCCGGTGTCGATACTTAGCAGATCGTAGCTGAAAGCCGGATGATTGAGGCACTGCACCGTTCGCGCAACAGGATCGATGCCGGTTACGGTGTCCTCGATAAAGTCGATGCCCGCATAACGACAGAAACGCCCCAGGTCGATATGCACCTGATCAAAGCTGTAGTGTCCGGCAATCAGCCCGGGCAACATGCCTGAGTAAGGGGTCTGAACCAGATTAGAGATCAGTGTAATACGCACACCTGCAGGCTTGTTCATCGCCATCATCAGCAGGGCGAGCGCGTGAGCGTGACCGCCTCCGATAAAGATAAGGTGTTTATTAGCCGGAGTCAGATCCTGTTGCATTACGGGTGAGCCTGTTAGGAAAGTTCGCTATATATTAGCGAATAATGATCTTTAAATAAGAAAAATCTTATCTGTCATTGCATCCGGTCAATGTTGCCCGCTATCAGCACCGCAGCAAAGGGGGTTGCGCCTCGGTTATTGGTATTACTTTTGGGCATTCAGGTAACGCTTCAGACCGCCGCATGTGTGCTGTTCATAAACTGAACCGCTTTTTATCGGCAGCGCGGGGTCTGCTCTAAGCCGGGTTATAACGGGCTATACAAAGGTTTTCCCATAGGATATCCACAGAATTCGGGGATAAAAACCGGTCTCAGTGGGTATTAATATTGAAGAATGATCGGCCTGCGTCTTAACTGAGTGTAACGGTGTTACCCGGAATGGATCAGATTATGGGACTTGAGATTAAAAAGTCTGACTTCACTCAGCAGGATTATGAGCGCTTCACCCGTAAGCTGTTTGCTAATCTGGATGAGCTGGCTCAGTTGCTGCAAAAGCCCGGTTTTGGTGTGGGTGCGGCAACGCTTGGCGCTGAGCTGGAACTCTATATTGTTGATAAGTCGGGCTGCCCGCTGCCGGTCAACAGTGAAATACAGCAACAACTGGGGGATCCAAAACTGACGCTGGAACTGAACCGCTACAACCTTGAGTACAATCTGACCCCGGTGGCGATGGCGGGTACCCCATTTTCAAATATAGAGTCTGAGATTCTGAGAGTATTGGCGCGGCTCAATACACTGGCAGAAGCCCATCAGGGCCGGGTGCTGCCAATTGGTATCCTGCCGACATTGCAGCGTAAAGATTTTGGTTTGCACGCGATGACCGATCTGTCCCGTTACCATGCGCTTACCCAGGCACTGGCAAAGATGCGTGGCGAAACAGTCGCGATAAAAATTGATGGCGAAGATCCGATCTCCCTGCGAGCTTCGGATGTGACCCTGGAGGGCGCCAATACCTCTCTGCAGATGCATTATCGGGTAACACCACAGCAGTTTGCCGCCAGTTTCAATGCGATCCAACTGGTGACACCCTTGGTCCTGGCAATCTCGGCAAACTCGCCGTTCCTGCTGGGTAACCGACTCTGGCATGAAACCCGGGTGCCGTTGTTTCAGCATGCGATTGATGGCAGTAGTCACCGTTCGGTGAAAACCGGCGAGGCTGAACGGGTAAGTTTTGGCCATGGCTGGGTGCGCAATGGTGTGCATGAGCTGTTTGCTGAAGCGGTATACCTACATAAACCGATTTTGCCGGTGTGTGAAAAAAGTCATAACCGTGCAGGCAGGGTGGCTGGGGTGGGGGAGAATCCCTCCCTGTTCGAACTGACGTTGCACCAAGGCACGGTATGGCCCTGGAACCGCCCGGTGTATGACCCCGCTGACGGCGGTCATCTGCGTATCGAAATCCGTTCGCTACCCGCAGGCCCGAGCGCCTGCGATATGATGGCAAATGCGGCACTGATGATCGGTCTGGCTGAGGGGTTGCGTTCACGCATCGAGGAGATCATTCCGGCGCTGCCTTTCAAAACCCTGGAATATAACTTTTATCAGGCGGCCCGGTTTGGGATGAGGGCTCAGTTGATGTGGCCAAATGGTCCCCGCGAGCAGTCAACCCGGCTTCCGGTTGCGGATATCGTTGCCAGTTTGCTACCCACTGCCCATAAAGGGTTACGGGGTGCTGGAATTGATGAAGCAGAGGTGGATCACTATCTGGGGATAATCCGCCAGCGTCTGCAGGCGAAAACCAATGGTGCTTGTTGGCAGTTGCGCCAGTTTGAGCGGTTATCCGCCAAGTTGGTAAAACGCCGGGCGCTGCGCCGGATGCTGGAACACTATATCGAGCACTGCGCTAATAATCGCCCGGTGGCACAGTGGGAGGATATCTGATGCAGCGGCAGTCTCAGCCGATACAGTTTATGCATAACCCCGAGCCCGGTTCGCTTCCTGAGGACACGGGTGAGTTTCTCCGGCGTCTTGGCGGCCCGACTCTGATCGTTGTCGATGGCCGGGATAACCGTCGTTGCCGGGCGGTTGCTACCCTGTTGCACGGCAATGAACCCTCCGGCGTTAAAGCACTGCTTAAATGGCTGCGCAGCGGTGAACGTCCTGCGGTTAAACTGATCTGCCTTATCGCCTCAGTACAGACCGCGTTGCATGAAACGCTGTTTTGTCATCGTCAGATCCCCGGACAGCGGGATATGAACCGCTGTTTTTCCCCGCCTTTTGATGACCATCAGGGGCATATCGCCCGGCATTTTATGGAACTGTTACAGCAGTATCAGCCTGAGGCTTTGCTGGATATCCATAACACCTCCGGCATGAGCCCCGGGTTTGGCGTGGTAACCTGTGAAAGCCCGGTACATGAAGCCCTGGTTTCACTGTTTACCCGGCGAATGATTGTCACAGAGCTACGTTTAGGGGCGCTGATGGAGCTGAGTAGTGAGCACTTGCCGGTGGTGACGATCGAGTGTGGCGGCGCAAAACAACCGCAAGCAGATCAACTGGCAGAGGAGGGGTTACAGCGCTATCTGTTTAATACGGATGTGTTGCAGCCAGCAGAAGGGCTGGTGATGGATCTCTACCGGGATGCAGTACGCTTGCAGTTATCCGCTGATTGCCACATCGCGTTTGCGGAGCAGCCGGTCGCGGGTGCGGATCTGACCGTACCTTTTGATGTGGAAAAGTTTAATTTTGGCGTGATCCCGGCACTGACCCGACTGGGCTGGTTAGGCCCGCGGGGTATGTCGGTTTTCAGGGTGCAAAGTGCTCAGGGGGAGGCGGTTATGCCGCACTATTTTTTAAGTCGGGGGGCGGGTTTGTATTCTGCCCAACAATTGAAGCTGTTTATGATCACCACGAATCCGGCCATCGCCATCAGTGACTGTCTGCTCTATGCCTGCGCCGATATTGAACTCAATCAGGTGATTGATAAAGCGACTAAGTTACCCTTTGAATAGAATCTACGCAACAACCTGAAAGCCCCTGTTGGCGGGCGTAGGAGAATCTATGCGGGGGTTATGCATAGTTTTCCCCAGAGGTTATACACAGATTCTGTGGGTAACTTTACCGGTGGTTTGTGACCGCTTCAGGATAACGTTTTGAGTAGCGCAACACCCTGTTTATAACCCAGTCCGCCATTACCATGAACTGCGCCCAGGTGATGGTCGGGGCTGGCAGTGAGTTGCTGGTGCATTTCGATCAGGCTGTTAAGGGCGGGGTTGTTCCATGGGCCTTTCGCCAGGTTCATCCCTCCGGTGATCGTGATCAGATGCTGTTCGAGAAAAGCGGGCACCTGTTCTAACAGGTCCACCAGTCCGCTGGTCAGCAAGAATGCGATTGGCACCACCGGATAGCAGGTGTAGACCTCCAGCAGCGCATCACCGTTGCGAAACTGTTGGGCGAAGTCGGTATTTGCCTGTTCACAAGCCGTGTGGTAGGCGGTCTCAAGGTGGGCGTAGCTCACAATATCCTCGACATGTTGCTGACCATCACCGGGGAGAAAGCCCAGTCCCACCCCCGCGATCTCCAGGCATTCCTTGGTTGGTACGGATAATTGCTGTGCTACTTCCTGACTGCTGATCAGTAAACGGCCGGAGAAATCGATCAGGGGGTTGGCGCAGTCAACGCCTCTGAAGAGTGGCGTAATATGGTTATACCAGCGTTCATCCGGCAGTTGTTCGGCTGACAGACGTTCTGATACCACATTGCGGTAACTGCACTTATAGTTTTCGAACAGATGATGAGCCAGTTGTTGAAATAGTTTGTCATCGGCACCGTGGCGGTGGATAAACTGTTCTGCCAGTTCGTTATAGGCCGCGGTGAGTGGATAGTTGTCGCCATAGATCGCCATCAGGTCAAGCCGTTGCTGGCGCTCATAGCCGGTGCGCAACATATCTTTACCGCTGATCACTACGGCATCGGCTACGCCGCTGCTAATCAGCTGTCGGGCGTCCGCCAGTGCTTCAATCGGGCCGCAGCCGCTGCGGTAGTGATGTTGTTCCAGTTCGCTGTGCCAGGGGGTGCTGAGAGGGTCGATGACCAGTTCGATAAAGCGGACACCCTGCTGATGCAGGGTGGCTTCCAGTGCGAGGCAGTGCTTCAGTGAGCCACTGTCATCGACGGTTTTTGCGGAGGCAATAATCAGGGCCTGGGTCATAGCGCACTCTCTTTAAATAAGGTGAGGGCTATCTTATCAGGGTTTTCCTGTATTTTGTAAGAGGTAAGCGCTACGGCCTCTGCTATATTCCTACTTTGTCAGCAGGCGGATGCCGCTCTCTTCAATGGCTAATTTACGCTCTTTATAGAGACGTCCGATAGACAACTTAAAGGCTTTCTTACTGCAGCTGAACAGCCGTTTGATCTCTTCCGGAGAGGTTTTATCATTCGCCGCGATATAGCCATCATGATCTTCCAACAGATGCAGAATCCGCTTGCCCAGATCATCGGTCTTGCCATAGCCCAGCTGTTGCAGGCTCAGGTTGATCTTGCCATCCGGGCGAACCAGTTTGATAAAACCTTTCATGCGCTGACCATAACGCACCGGCTTGAACAGATCATCGTCGTAGATCACGCCCCAGTGCTGGCCGTTGATGATCGCCTTATAGCCGATATGGGTGTGCTCTTCGATGATCAGGTCAACCTGCTGACCCTTCTCGTAGCTGTGAGGATAGTTATCGAGAAACTTGTTCAGTTTTGTGGAACCGGCAATGCGGTCGGTTTCCTGATCCAGATAGAGATAGACGATCTGTTCCTGATCTTTCTCAACGGTTTTTTTCTGCTCACTGAAGGGTACCAGCAGATCTTTTGACAGTCCCCAGTCGAAGAACGCGCCGGTGCGGTTCAGATCGATCACTTTGAGGCAGGCAAATTCACCGATCTGCGCTTTTGGTGTTTCAGTGGTGGCGATCAGCAGGTCATCAGAGTCACGGTAGATAAACACCTCCAGCCGGTCACCTGGTTGAGTGTTTTCAGGCACGTAACGCTGGGGCAGCAGAATTTCGCCGAGCTCTTCGCCATCAAGATAAACGCCGAATTTAACTTGTTTGGTTACTTCCAGATTGTTGAACCGGCCGATCATTGCCATGGGGGTCTTTGCCTCTTAAAAAATAACAACGGAGCGGGCTTTGCCAGGCTCCGTTTCCGGATCAGAAATCTGCGTTAAATCAGGAGTGAGACTGCAGAAATTCAGGATCAAGTTTCAGCTCATCATTGCTGTTAATACCAACGCCGCGTCCACGGATATTTTCAGCAATCGCTTTTGCTTCAGCCAGGGAGTGCATGTTGTAGGTGCCGCACTGATATTCGTTCAGTTCAGGAATCTGGTTTTGCTGTTCAACCTGCAGTACATCATCCATCGCTTCCAGCCAGGCGCCTGCGACATTCTGCTCTTCCGGTGAACCGATCAGGCTCATGTAGAAACCGGTACGGCAACCCATCGGCGAGATATCGATAATCTCAACGCCGTTGCCGTTGAGGTGATCACGCATGAAACCGGCGAACAGGTGTTCAAGGGTGTGAATCCCTTTTTCGCTCAGGATCTCTTCGTTCGGGCGGCAGAAGCGCAGATCAAATACCGTAATGGTATCGCCACCGGGGGTGGTCATTTTCTTGGCAACGCGAACCGCTGGTGCATTCATGCGGGTATGATCAACAGTAAAGCTATCTAACAGAGGCATGGCTGAATCTCTCGGCAATAACAGGGAATAACACATAGTATAGGTGCAGATTATCCCAGTATTAGGCTGGGAAATTAACCCTTAGGCAGGATTTCTTTTCAATCCTGCCTCACTCAGATTTCACGCAACCGGTTGAGCAGCTTACGGGCAGGAAACCCCAACCGCTTTTCTAACTTTTTAGCGCCGTTTAACAGCGCTCTGGGGTTGGACTCAGGCTTGCCGCTCTTAAATGCAAAGGCGATCAGGTTGCCGCTGTCGACTGTGCAGCAGAGCCAGTTGTCGCCGAACAGGTCCGAGAGTTGCTGGCTGGCCAGGGGATGATAACCATGACCCTCATCCCAGAGATTCAACACCAGTACTCCCTGATCTGTCAGCAGACGAAAGCACTGTTGCAGATACTCTTGCTGTAACTGCAGGTGCTGCATCCCGGCATCGCTGAACAGATCGGTAAAGATCAGGTCGGAGGCTGTTGTCTCTTTGCAGAGGTATTCCAGGGCATCACTGATGGTGATGGTCAGTCGTCCGGTATCCGGTAACAAAAAATGCTCACTGGCCGTCGCCAGTACCTGCGGTCTCAATTCAGCCACACTGATCTGCAGGTTGTCAGAATAACTCAGCAGTGCGTGCACCAGTGAGCCACCGCCCAGACCCAGCATCAGCGCCCGTTGCGGGTCGGGTTGGTATAACAGCCCCAGCAACATCGCCTGCAGATATTGATAGACCGGGTATTCCGGGCGACTGCGCTCAATACGACTCTGTTCCCCCCCGGAGCCAAAACTCATGTAGCGATAGGGGCCGTCATCGTAAACGTAAATAGGACCGTACTCATCAAAATTACGGGCGATCTCGGTTCCCTGCATAGCGTTCAACAGATGCTCTCCAAAAAAGTTTTAAAACGGTTTACGGATTGACGGTCGATAGTTTTCTGATTGGCTCTCAGGAATCGATGTTGCACCGCAGTGCGGACATTGATCTGTGTCAGTGTTTTTAGGCTGAAGTGTAAACCTGCGCAACTATTATCTCATTCGTTGATGTTTTTTCATTCAGAATAACTATTTAGTAGAACGGCAAGTCAGACATATTTAGCCTATCATTATCTCCCTGCAGTAAAGATAAAAACAAAAAAGTGGGAGACACTCATGAAGCAAAGTCAGTTAGTGCTGGCGCATTGTATCGGTTGTGGTTGTGATGATCATCATAGCTGCGACACGGATTATGGAAAATGTACCTGGATTATTGTTGATCGGGAACTGAATGTCGGAGTGTGCAGTGGCTGTGAAGAGGCCCTGGCGGCCTGGCAGCAGGGGGCACGAACGGCCTCTGCGGTTCAGGCGCGCGTTATGCATCGTCACGGTTAGGCATTCAGATACGTTAGAAGTGTAAAAAAGAAGGAGCCACAGGCTCCTTCTTTTATTTTAACGCACGAGGATTTTTAACTCGTCAGGAATTACGTTTAACGGATGCCCATCCGGCGGATCGCCTGCGGCGTAAAGTCGCTATGCTTGAAGCGGGCATTAAAGTCGAACCCATCACCTTCCTCATTGGTCAGGCTACCGACCAGATAACGTCCGGATTGCAGATCGTAGAGTGTTTCAGCGGTTAACCATGGCACCTGTGCATCCTGATACTGCATCTGATGGGCTTCCCCGACACGCCACAACTGGCCGCGACCGTCATAGTGGTCGACAACGGCTGCCTGCCAGGTATCTTCATCAATATAGAAAACCCGTTTAGCATAAACATGCCGGGCGCCCTCTTTCAGGGTGGCTTCTACTTTCCATACCCGATGCAACTCATACCGGCTGTAGTCAGGGTTCATATGTCCTTTCTGCAGAATATCGCTGTATTTCAGGTTGCGGTCAGCCAGCTTATAGCTGTTGTAGGGGATATAGATCTCCTCTTTACCTGCCAGCGTCCAGTCATACAGATCAGGCGCACCGTTGAACATATCCAGATTGTCAGAGGTACGCTGGCCATCGGAGGCGGTTCCCGGTGCATCATAGGCGATCTGTGGTGCGCGGCGTACCCTGCGTTGTCCGGCATTGTAGATCCATGCCTGACGAGGCTTGGCGATCTGGTTCTGTGCTTCATGTACCAGCAACACATTACCGGTTAGACGGGCGGGTGCCTGAATCTCCTGAACGAAGTAAAACAGAATATTATCATCCTGCTCGGTACGTCCCTCTTTCAGGTAGCTGGGCCAGGACATCTTCTCGGTGATTTTGACCGGTACAAAGTTACCATTCTCATGCACCGGCACCTGAACAAACGTCCGCTCAAGTGCGCCGCCACGGTAGCGGGACATATGGTTCCAGATAACTTCGAGGCCATTTTGCGGGATCGGGAAGGGGATCCCCTCAAGGGTATTCGCACTGAGTCCGTTGCCGTTGTCTACCAGTTCTGATTTCACCGCATTCTGACGGGCGTTGTCATACTGCGACTGGGGCAGGGAGGCACTGCGATGGGTTGGATAGATATTCATCCGGAAGGTGTCAGGGTATTTAGCAAACAGTGCCAGCTGGCCCGGTGTCATGTGTTGCTTATACTCTGCCGCGTTCTGAGCCGTAATTGTTATTAAAGGCTGCTCACCGGCATAGGGGTCTTTAAAACGTTCTCCACCAGCAACCATGCCACCCTTCCAGGCGGGGATGGTGCCATCTGCATTGCCGGCCATCTCGGCCCCCATCGGGGTTAATGATGCACCCAGCTTGGCGGCTTCGGCATCTGACACAGCAGCCAGTGTCTGCAGGCTAAAACTTAATCCCAGGGCTGAGCCAAGGATCAGGGCGGTCGATCTGTAATTCATAATGTTCTCCTGTAATCCTTAACTCTTAGAAAGAAGCTGAAGCGCTGAGCGATAGATAATCACGATCATCAATCGCATTATAATCACCACCAAAGAAGCTGGTGTAGCCCAGTTGTACCTGGTATTGATTCAGGTAGTCCGCGGTGAGACTTAAAGTTGCTGAAGATTCTCCTTCGCGGAAAGCAGCTCCCGGTTCAGGGCCATTACCATCAATGCCTTGTTTAAGGCTGATCTCGGGCTTCAGATTAACACCGGCAAAAACATCAGAGTAAGACAGGTTTGCACGAACAACATAGCCGAAAGAGTCCTGAGTTACAAAGCCATCCGTGTCGTTATTAGAAAAGCCAAAGACACTGTTGCGGCCATATTTTATAGCAGAGGCGTTCTCATCCAGATCGTGAATATGGGTCCAGCCCAACTCGCCAATCAACGCCATGCGGCTGGCTCCCATGACCTGGTCGATATATTTGATAAAGGTTGTTTGTACTTGCGTTACATCAAACATATCGTAACCACTGACTTCTCCACCAGCACCTGCTGCACTGACTCTGCTGCTGGCTGGGTTGCTTGGGTCTGCACCTCCTGTCAATATTGCGCCAACCAGCATTGCGCCGTTTAGTTGTATAGGGACATCTTGTTTATGACTGATCTCTCCAGACCAGGCAACATCTCCGATATTAGAGCTAAAGCTAATGCCGACCATTTTTGTGTCTTCTGGATATTCAATAAAATATTGAGAAGCAAAGGGGTTCAGGCTTGTAGTATTAACGCCACTGATCAAAGGAAGGCGGCTATGGTACTTGGCAAAATATAAACCGAACTCAGTACTGTTCAGCTCTTCTGCAAAGTAGCGGAAGGCCAGACCGAATTGCCCGCCATCATCAGCTTCTCTGATTCCTTCGTTTGAACGAAAAACAACCCGGCTGCTGAAGTTATTATAGTAAACCTGGTCATTCAAACTACTAAGACCGTATAAAGGGTGCAGCGGATTAGTAGGTGCTACCCGAATTCCATCACAACCCTCAGAACTAATATCTGCAGTTGAGAAATACGTACCACAGCCTTCGGTTACCGTTTTTTCCCACTCCAGCTGATAGAAACCTTCAACGCTTAGGTTATCGGTTAGTCCAAAGGACGCAAAGGCCATGTTAACCGGTAGCAGCCCCTCTTTTATCTCAGCTCCAGCCCGGCGGAAGGCGCTGACATCAAACGGGTTGATAACATTGATACCGCCCTGAATAAAGGTGCTCTCTCCCCAGTTTACGACCTGACGGCCGAGACGAATATCAAGTGGTTTGTCATTGATATCAAATGAACCGAAAACGTAGGCATCCAGGATTTCAGCACCGGAGAACTTGGCGTAGTCATTAAAACCACTATCATCCAACTGGCTGTTGGAGGCGTAGCCATTGGGAATATGCCCGTGATTTGCGTTGCCTTCACTCTGGGCATAATCATACCAGTACTTTCCGCGCATAAAGATACCGACATTGTCTTTACTCAGCTGAAGGTCATGAACACCTTTAAACACAGTCGAAAATGCATCGCCTTTGGCGTAGTTCTGAGTACCATCATCAAAACTGCCACCTCCTAGTCCGGTGCCACCATTAGGTGCAGAAATCAGATCGCTATTGGCATCACTCATTCGCCAGCTCGAGCCAATGGACAGCTGCGAATCAAATCGTCCTTCGATCTCACCAAGATTAAATTCTACCGCGTTAGCGGGAGCAGCGATTGAGGCTGTCAGCAGTGCAAGGGTTACGCTTTGCGCAAGTTTATTGCGTACAGGAGCGGTGCGCCAGGATGCTGACGTCCGTATCGATCTCTTTGCCATTTAGTTCACCTTCTCGGTAACTTGTTATTTTTGTTTGTTCGGCTTCAGCCGGCTTGGCCGGGTGCTGCCTGCCTGTTGATCTGCTGGCAGGCTCTGCTAACAGACGAAGGCACTCGTTATTTGAAATTAAGGCAGATTAGATAATCGGTTATCTGCCGCTATGTCCACAATAACAATAGCTGTCATTTTTACTGACAAAAATTGTCGCAGCTGTTTTTTTGATTTTTAATGATATAAGTTAAGAGAATAGTTTTTTACAGATAAAAATGACAATAACACTAGCGAAGTAGAGCAATTATGATGGAAAAGACCATCACCGTGCCAACAGGATATGTAAGATACCTGTTCTCGCAGGTCGAGAAACAGGGCTATAACCTGGAAGAACTGTTGGCAGAGGTGGGTATTGATCCGACCGAAATAGAGCAGCGAACGGAGTTTTCTGCTGTCAAATTCGGTCAGTTGTATCAGCGGATAATGTGGACTGCGCAGGATGAGTCTTTTGGCATGGTATCCGGTGGCCGGGTGCCGAACGGTACCTTCCGGATGATGTGTCATGCGATTATTCATTGCACCACCCTGGAGCGGGCGATCTATCGCTGCAGCGCTTTTTACGAGATCTGTCGGGGGACAAAGGTTAAGCCCTATCTGATTCGCAAAGGTCGTTATGCCAAACTCTCGTTTGCACCGGTGAGTTCGGTGCCGGCAGAAGAGGTGCGAGAGATGCTTGAGCATGAAGCCCCCGGGGTTGTGCGCACAGGGCTGTCTATGTGGCACCACTTTATCAGTTGGTTGATCGGCTCCCGGCTGGATCTGAAAGCGGCCTACTTCACCTTTCCCAGGCAGGAGGACAGCTACCATTATGAGACTCTGTTTCAGTCGGAGATAAAATTCGATCAGCACGATAACGCGATCGTTTTCCCCGCCCGTTATCTGGATTATCCGATCATTCAGAACGATGAGAGTTTGCGGGGGTTTTTGCAAACCGCACCGTTTCAGCTGATTGTGATGGTGGACAACGATCAGAGTCTGCGTTCTCAGGTGAAGGCGATGCTGGGGAAAGATTTCAGTCGCGAGCTACCCGGAGCGGAAGAGGTCGCCTTTAAACTGAATATGTCGGTCTCTACGCTGCGGCGCCGTCTGGCAGAAGAAAACAGTTCCTATCAGAAAATTAAAGATGACTGTCGTAAGAAAGCGGCGATCAACTATATGGACTCGCCACAGTTATCGATTAATGATGTGGCGGCGTTGATGGGCTTTGATGAACCCTCGGCGTTTTTCCGCTCTTTCAAAAAGTGGACCGGCATGACGCCGGGGGAATACCGCCGTAGTGAAACCTACGGTGAGAAGTACAGCCTGGGAATGAACTGATGGGTGTGAGTATTTATCAGCATACCGATCTGGGGAATTTCTACAAAAAATTAATTTTTTCCCTTTTAAAGTATTGACACAAACGCGGAATCCTTTAATATACGCGACCTCACTGGAGGGGTGGCTGAGTGGTCGAAAGCACTGGTCTTGAAAACCAGCGAGGGTTGATAGCCCTCCCAGGGTTCGAATCCCTGCCCCTCCGCCACAGTGAGAACGTTGTTCCTCGATAGCTCAGTTGGTAGAGCAGTAGACTGTTAATCTATTGGTCGCTGGTTCGAGTCCAGCTCGAGGAGCCA
>NZ_CAKZLP010000062.1 GCF_937127095.1 uncultured Amphritea sp. | reverse complement strand
ACAAAAACAAGAAAAGCCGCGCTATGCGCGGCCCAACTCGATATTCTTAACAAAAACCTCTAAGGTGTTTCTCAGAACGGAATGTCATCATCAAAGTCATCCATGCTTGGCGCCTGTTGAGGTGCTGGCTTCTGGTATGACTGTTGTGGCGGTTGCTGTGGCTTCTGATAGTTTTGCTGTGGTGCTTGTTGCGGAGCCTGTTGTGGCTGATAGTTCTGCTGTGGAGCAGCCTGAGGCGCCTGCTGATATCCACCTGCCTGTGGCTGTTGATAACCGCCACCATTGCCGCCTTCGCCACGACCATCAAGCATCTGCATCTCGCTGGCGACGATCTCCGTGGTGTAACGGTCCTGGCCCTGCTGGTCCTGCCATTTACGGGTACGCAGCGAACCTTCCAGGTACACTTTAGATCCTTTGTGCAGGTATTCACCGGCGATCTCTGCCAGGCGGTTAAAAAACACCACCCGGTGCCATTCTGTGCGTTCCTGCTGTTGGCCGGTCTGCTTATCTTTCCATGATTCAGAGGTTGCCACCGTGATATTGGTCACCGCATTGCCGCTCGGCATATATTTTGTTTCAGGCTCGTTGCCCAGGTTACCAATCAGGATGACTTTATTAACACCGCGTGCCATTGATCTCTCCAATATTTTTTAACTGTTTGCAAACGTTTGCTGCGTAATTTTACAGCTAATGCATTGGCGTAAAGCATAGCATAAATATTACTCCCGGCAGCGGAAAAAATCGTCAGATCAGGTGTGGAGGCCCGCATAACTCTTTATACTTGTGCTTTTGCATTGGACACGGAAACAACGATGGACAAGATAGTGGTTCGCGGCGCCAGAACACACAACCTGAAGAATATCGACATCGAAATACCCCGGGATAAACTGGTTGTTATTACCGGACTGTCAGGCTCAGGAAAATCATCTCTGGCATTCGATACGCTCTACGCTGAAGGTCAGCGTCGCTATGTGGAATCGCTCTCGACCTATGCCCGTCAGTTCCTCTCGATGATGGAAAAGCCCGATGTCGACCATATCGAAGGCCTTTCACCGGCGATCTCTATTGAGCAGAAATCAACCTCTCACAACCCACGTTCTACTGTGGGTACCATCACTGAGATCTACGATTATCTGCGTCTGCTGTTTGCCCGTGCGGGCGAGCCACGCTGTCCGGATCATGACCTGCCGCTGGCCGCACAAACCGTCAGCCAGATGGTTGATCAGGTGCTGGCACTGCCGGAAGGTAGCAAACTGATGCTGTTAGCGCCCGTCATCCAGGGACGCAAAGGTGAGCACTTACATACTATCAGCGAACTGCGTTCTCAGGGGTTTGTTCGCGCCCGCGTCAACGGTATCGTCTGCGATATAGACAGTATTCCGGAGCTGGACAAGAATAAAAAGCACCATATCGAAGCGGTCGTCGACCGTTTTAAAGTGCGCGATGATATGCAGATCCGTCTGGCCGAATCGTTCGAAACTGCTCTGGCGATGACCGATGGTATAGCCACCATCAGCTATATGGATGGCGATGGTGAAGAGCTGGTGTTTTCCGCTCGGTTTGCCTGCCCTAAATGTGGTCACAGCATCCAGGAACTTGAGCCCCGGATGTTTTCATTCAACAACCCACACGGTGCCTGCTCATCCTGTGATGGTTTAGGCGTAAAGCAGTTTTTTGATCCAAAAAAAGTGGTCTTCGATGAGACGCTGACCCTGTCGGAAGGGGCAATCAGAGGCTGGGATCGCCGCGCCTTGTACTATTTCCAGCAGCTGAAAGCGGTATCCGAGCACTACGGTTTTAATATGGATACCCCGTTCAAAGAGCTAACGGCTAAACAACAGAAGATGATTCTCGATGGCAGCGGTAAAGATAACATCGCTTTCCGTTACCTCAACGACCGTGGCGATGTGATCAGCAAGTCCCATCCCTTTGAGGGGGTACTGAATAACCTTTCACGCCGGTATCGTGAAACCGAATCCGATATGGTGCGCGAAGATCTGGCGAAGTATATCAATATGCAGGAATGTCCATCCTGTCATGGCAGCCGCCTGCGTCGCGATGCACGCCATGTATTTATTGATGAAAAAACACTGCCAGAACTGGTTCGCCTGTCGATAGGTGACAGCTGTGACTATTTTGATAACCTCAAGTTAACCGGCAAACAGGGTGAGATTGCCGATAAGATTCTTAAAGAGATCCGCCTGCGCCTCGAGTTTCTCGTCAATGTCGGCCTGGATTATCTCTCACTGGAACGCAGCGCGGAAACCCTGTCTGGCGGTGAAGCACAGCGGATTCGACTGGCCAGTCAGATAGGTGCTGGCTTAGTCGGTGTTATGTATATTCTCGATGAGCCGTCCATTGGACTGCATCAGCGGGATAACGACCGCTTGCTGAAAACGCTGATCCATCTGCGGGATCTGGGTAACACCGTGATTGTAGTGGAACATGATGAGGATGCCATCCGTCTGGCTGACTACGTTATCGATATCGGCCCAGGCGCCGGCGTTCATGGCGGTGAGATTATCGCCCAGGGCACCCCGGCTGAACTGATGCAGTGTAAAGAATCGATGACGGCGGACTATCTGTCTGGACGTCGCCGAATCGAAATTCCCTCTGAACGCCACCACCCGGATGGCCGCTGGCTACAACTACATGGCGCAACCGGTAACAACCTGAATAGTGTCAATCTCGATATCCCGTTGGGATTATTAACCTGTGTTACAGGTGTTTCCGGCTCCGGTAAATCCACGCTGATCAACGGCACCCTCTACCCGATTGCCGCCACCGAGCTGAATGGTGCCACCACCCTGGATGCCGCCCCTTATAAAGAACTGAAAGGGATGGATCTGCTGGATAAAGTGATCGATATCGACCAGAGCCCGATCGGTCGGACTCCACGATCAAACCCGGCCACCTACACCGGCATCTTTACGCCGATACGCGAGCTGTTTGCCGGCACCCAGGAAGCCCGTTCCCGGGGTTATAAACCCGGTCGCTTCAGCTTCAACGTCAAGGGCGGCCGCTGTGAGGCCTGTCAGGGCGATGGCGTGATCAAAGTGGAGATGCACTTCCTGCCGGATATCTACGTCCCCTGTGATGTGTGTAAGGGCAAACGCTACAACCGGGAAACGCTGGAGGTTAAGTACAAAAACAAGAGTATCCACGAAGTGCTGGAGATGACTGTTGAAGATGGCCGCGAATTCTTCGATGCGATCCCCGCCCTCTCCCGCCGTCTGCAAACCCTCATCGATGTCGGACTCTCCTATATCCGTCTGGGACAAGCCGCCACCACCCTCTCCGGCGGTGAGGCACAGCGGGTGAAGCTGGCCAAAGAGCTGAGTAAACGGGACACTGGTAAAACCCTTTACATACTCGATGAGCCAACCACAGGTCTGCACTTCTACGATATCCAGCAACTGCTGAACGTACTCTATCGCCTGCGCGATCACGGTAACACCATCGTGGTAATCGAACACAACCTGGATGTCATTAAGACCGCCGACTGGATTATCGACCTCGGTCCTGAAGGCGGCACCCGTGGCGGGCAGATTATCGCCACCGGCACGCCAGAAACCGTTGCAGAAACGGCAGGATCTTATACCGGGGAGTTTCTTAAGCCATTGTTGGAAAAGGCAAAAAGCTGAGACGTAACTAGACCGTCGCTTCGCGGGGTCAAAGCAGAGAAGTTGCTAGAACGTCGCTTCGCGACTCGCTAGACGCGGCTGCGCCGCTTGCTAGTTGTTAGAAAAAGCGTAAGGTCAGTAAGGCTGATGTGTAGAACATCGGCCTTTTTTATAGTTTTGGGATAAAGGCCAGACGAACAGGATAAACGGTGCTCAAATCGAGAGATAGATGCAGTATCATTACTGAAAGACGATATTGCTAAACAGGGACGTTATTACCGTGCAAAAGATCAGGAAAATATCTACATTCAAGCTCATATTGGCTCTGCTGGCGATCATTATTATCGCTGTGCTGCTCGTATTAGCTTATCTATTCTTGACCCCTAAGCTGATCAATATTGGCAGCACAAATATGGAGCCAACGCTTCATAAAGGCTCGACCGTAACCTTCCTACCCTATGCAGCATTTTCCTATCAGCCAGAACGCTGGGATGTAGTCTTATACCAGAATAAGGGTGGAGATAATTCCATAGGCCGAGTTGTGGGTATGCCTCAGGAAACTATCCAGCTTATCGACGGTGAGCTCTATATCAATGAGGATATCCACCCCCTCCCAGCAAAACTGACACAGGCGGGCATCAGATACCGCGCAGCGGATGAGTTCCGTCAAAAGAAAGACGGTAAAAAAGTCACCCATCAAACCGGCCATGACGAATACTTCATTCTCGGCGATAACACTGCTGCTTCGTTCGATAGCCGTTATCAAGGAGCTGTGCCACGGGATTCAATCATCAGCTCAGTGATGAAGCTTTATTGATCAAATAGAGAGCTATCGTGCGTCAATTCACGGCTCGCCAGACGCGGCTGAATGGTCAATCTAGCAAGTGGCGAAGCCACGTCTAACCACTAGCAGGAAGCGTAGCTTCCGTTCTAGCGAGCGCCGCAGGCGCGGTCTGCGGGTGTTTTTAAGCCCGTCTTCCAGGCGAAAAAAAACCCGGCATAGCCGGGTTTTTATTGAGAGTCGAAGAGATTAATCTTCAGAATCTTCTACCGCTACAGCATCAGCTGGACGGTCAACCAGTTCAACGTAAGCCATCGGCGCGTTGTCACCAGCACGGAAGCCACATTTAAGAATGCGAACATAACCGCCTGGACGACCTTCGTAGCGAGGACCCAGTTCGTTAAACAGTTTACCGACAGCTTCTTTGCTGCGGGTACGGGCAAAGGCCAGACGACGGTTAGCAACCGAGTCTATTTTTGCCAGTGTGATCAGAGGCTCAGCAACACGACGCAGCTCTTTAGCTTTAGGCAGCGTGGTCTTGATAAGCTCATGTTCGAACAGGCTTACAGCCATGTTCTTGAACATTGCTTTACGGTGCGCACTTGTACGATTAAAGTGACGACCTGATTTACGATGACGCATCTTTTTATCCTTGCCAAACTGTTAGGTTTAAAACCGCAGATCAGGAAGCGACTTTATCGTCGTTTCTGATGCTCGCTGGTGGCCAGTTTTCCAGGCGCATACCAAGCGACAGACCTTTAGACGCCAAGACGTCCTTGATCTCGGTCAGCGATTTCTTACCCAAGTTCGGAGTCTTAAGCAGTTCTACTTCGGTACGCTGAATCAGATCACCGATATAGTAGATCTGCTCTGCCTTCAGACAGTTGGCGGAACGTACAGTCAGCTCCAGATCATCAACCGGACGCAGCAGGATCGGATCGATCTCTGGTTCTTCCGGTTCATCGTTAACCTGATCCTTACCACCTTCCAGATCTACAAATACAGCCAGTTGCTGCTGCAGAATTGTTGCAGCACGACGGATGCACTCTTCTGGATCGATAGTACCATTGGATTCAATGTCAATAACCAACTTATCTAAGTCAGTACGCTGTTCTACACGAGCACTTTCAACTACATACGACACCAGGCGAACCGGGCTGTAGGTAGCATCGAGCTGCAGGCGACCGATGGTCCGAGACTCGTCCTCATCAGATACGCGCGCGTCAGCTGGCACATAGCCACGACCACGCACGATCTTCAGTTGCATGTTAAGGCTTGCACCTTCGCTCAGATGAGCGATGACATGCTCCGGATTAGCGATTTCAGCATCCTGATTCAGCTGGATATCAGCTGCTGTAACAGGACCGGCTTCGCTCTTAGACAGAGTCAGGGTTGCTTCGTCACCATTATGCAACGCGACTGCGACACCTTTAAGGTTGAGCAGGATTTCAATTACGTCTTCCTGCACACCCTCGATGGTGCTGTACTCATGCAGCACACCCTCAATCTCTACTTCAGTGATGGCACAGCCAGGCATTGAAGAGAGAAGGATACGGCGTAGCGCATTACCCAGCGTATGGCCAAAACCGCGCTCCAGTGGTTCCAAAGTAACTTTTGCACGAGTTGCACTAATTTCCTGAACGTCGATGTGACGGGGACTTAGAAACTCGTTTACTGAACGCTGCATAGTTCCACCAATTAAGAAGTCAATATTTACTTAGAGTACAGTTCGACAATCAGCTGCTCATTGATATCAGCAGACAGATCGCTACGCTCTGGCAGGGACTTTAAAGTACCTTCCATCTTCGCAGAATCAACTTCTACCCACTCAATAGCAGTACGCTGAGAAGCCAGTTCCAGTGCGTGTTTGATGCGCAGCTGAGTCTTGGACTTTTCACGAACGGCAACCACATCACCAGCTTGTACCTGATAAGACGGAACGTTCACGGACTGACCGTTAACTGTAATCTGGCGATGAGAAACTACCTGACGTGCTTCTGCACGAGTAGATCCAAATCCCATACGATAGACAACATTGTCTAGACGCCCTTCCAGCAACTGAAGAAGGTTAGTACCAGTCGCTCCAGAGCGACGGGCAGCTTCCTTGTAGTAGCTGCGGAATTGCTTTTCAAGAACGCCGTATGTACGACGAACTTTCTGTTTTTCACGAAGCTGTAAACCGTAATCAGATAAACGACCACGACGAGCGCCATGTACACCTGGAACATTTTCAGCTTTACACTTACTGTCCAGAGCACGAACACCGCTCTTCAGGAAAAGGTCGGTACCTTCACGGCGAGACAGCTTGCATGTTGGTCCTAAATAACGAGCCATATTATTACTGTCTCCGGATTAAACGCGACGTTTCTTCGGTGGACGACAACCGTTGTGAGGAATCGGTGTCACGTCCGTGATGTTGTTAACCTTGTATCCACATGCATTCAATGCACGTACAGCGGATTCACGGCCTGGGCCTGGGCCCTTAACAAAAACGTCTAAATTCTTTAGACCATACTCTTGAGCAGCTACACCTGCACGTTCCGCAGCAACCTGTGCCGCGAAGGGTGTACTCTTACGAGAACCACGGAAGCCGGAGCCGCCTGCGGTTGCCCAACTCAGGGTATTGCCCTGACGATCAGTAATAGTAATGATCGTGTTGTTAAATGAAGCGTGGATGTGAGCGAATCCGTCAACAACCTGCTTTTTAACCTTTTTACGTGTGCGATTACCTGGCTTAGCCATACTGGAAATTCCTATCGCTTACCATTACTTACGGATTGGCTTACGTGGGCCCTTACGGGTACGCGCATTAGTTTTAGTGCGCTGACCACGGAGAGGCAGACTACGACGATGCCGCAGACCACGATAACAGCCCAGATCCATCAAGCGCTTGATGTTCATGGATACTTCACGGCGAAGATCGCCTTCAACTGTCATCTTGGCAACTTCGCCACGGACGATGTCCAGTTGATCTTCTGACAAATCTGCAATCTTTGTGGTCTCTTCGATTCCACAAGTGACGCAGAGGTCCTTCGCTGTAGTGCGGCCAATTCCGAAGATGTAAGTCAATGAAATTACCGCATGCTTATTGTCAGGAATATTGACGCCAGCTATACGGGCCATTCAATTTACTCCAACTCATTAGCATGCACCTGTGCTTTTCACAGGTACTGCAAATTCTTCTATTAATGGAAGGCGCGAGATTCTACACTTTGATCAAAAATAAATCAAGGCTTCGCGCCAACCACTCCCAGACCAGGCGTTAATTAACCCTGGCGCTGCTTGTGTCGTGGTTCAACTTTACAGATAACCCGCAGAGTACCGTTACGACGTACGATCTTGCAGTTACGGCAGATTTTTTTCACAGATGCACGTACTTTCATGATCAGCTCCAAATAGCAGGAGGGCTAGCGCAGCAGGCCAGCTCCGCCTCCTTTAAGATTCGACTTCTTCATCAGGGATTCATACTGGTGAGACATCAGATGCGACTGTACTTGTGCCATGAAATCCATCACAACAACAACTACGATCAGCAGTGACGTACCACCGAAGTAGAAAGGTACATTCCAGGCCACGACCAGGAACTGAGGCATCAGAGATACCGCAGTGATGTACAGAGCGCCAAACAGTGTCAGGCGGCCCAGTACGTTATCGATGTACTTAGCAGATTGCTCCCCTGGGCGAATACCCGGGATGAATGCACCAGATTTCTTCAGATTATCCGCTACATCTTTAGGATTGAAAACAATCGCAGTATAGAAGTAACAGAAGAAAATGATACATACCGAAAACAGCAGGATGTACAGCGGCTGACCCGGGCCCAGCGCGAGTGCGACATCCTGTAGCAGTTCCATGCCTTCAGTCTGGCCAAACCACTGACCAAGTGAAGCAGGGAACAGCAAAATGCTTGAAGCGAAGATCGGCGGAATAACACCAGCCATATTTACCTTTAACGGCAGATGACTGGTCTGCGCAGCATACATACGACGCCCCTGTTGACGCTTCGCATAGTTGATGGTGATACGGCGTTGGCCGCGCTCCATAAACACAACGAAACCGACAGTGGCAACCGCCAGCACAGCAATGGCCAGCAGCGCCAGGATATTAAGATCCCCCTGACGTGCTGATTCAAAGGACTGACCGATAGCACTAGGCAAACCGGCCACAATACCAGCGAAGATCAGTATCGAAATACCGTTACCGATACCCCGCTCAGTTACCTGCTCACCTAACCACATCAGGAACACTGCACCCGACACCAGCGTTACAACTGCTACAAAGTAGAAATTGAAGTCTGCTGAGAATGCTATGCCCTGATTAGCCAGGCCAACCGCCATACCAAATGACTGAACAGTCGCCAGGATAACGGTACCGTAACGAGTATACTGATTGATCTTCCGACGACCAGCCTCACCCTCTTTCTTGAGTTGTTCAAGCGACGGACTCACCACCGTCATCAGCTGCATAATAATAGAGGCAGAGATGTACGGCATGATACCCAGAGCAAGAATACTCATACGTTCCAGCGCACCACCGGAGAACATGTTAAACATGCTCAGGATAGTGCCCTGGTTCTGATCAAAAAGTGATGCCAGACGATCAGGATTGATACCAGGTACCGGAATATGTGCACCGATACGGTATACAACGATCGCGATCAAAACAAACAGCAGGCGGGATTTAAGCTCGCCTAAGCCGTTTTGAACGCCTGCTGGTACTGGTCCTTTCTTAGCCATTTATTCCTCGACTTTTCCGCCTGCAGCTTCAATTGCAGCCAGAGCGCCTTTGGTCACTTTAAGACCTTTAACGGTAACTGCTTTGGTGATTTCACCGGACAGGATCACGCGCGCACGCTTGATGCTGTCTTTGATGATATCTGCTTTTTTCAGTGCATCCAGATCGATAACTTCAGCATCAATCTTACCCAGCTCATTCAGACGAATTTCTGCAACGAATGCAGCCTGACGAGAGGTAAAACCGAACTTAGGCAGACGACGCTGCAGTGGCATTTGACCACCTTCGAAACCTGGTTTCACAGAACCGCCGGAGCGGGATTTCTGACCCTTATGGCCACGACCACCGGTTTTACCCAGGCCGGAACCAATACCGCGGCCGACACGCTTAGGAGCGTGTTTAGAACCTTCGGCAGGACTCAGTGTATTAAGACGCATAATGTGCTCCTTATTCGCCTTCTACACGAACCATGTAGTTAACTTTATTGATCATACCGCGTACGGAAGGAGTATCTTCCACAACAACAGAGTGACCGATTCGGCGCAGACCCAGACCCTGGACGCACAATTTGTGCTTTGGCAGGATACCGATGGTGCTGCGTACAAGTGTTACCTTGAGAGTAGATGCCATCGTTGATTACCCCAGAATGTCTTCTACGGACTTACCACGCTTAGCAGCAACATCTTCAGGAGATGTCATGCTAGCAAGACCGTTGATAGTTGCGCGAACAACGTTGACTGGATTTGTAGAGCCGTAGCACTTAGCCAGTACGTTGTGAACACCAGCGATCTCCAGTACGGCACGCATCGCGCCTCCGGCGATTACACCGGTACCTTCAGAAGCTGGCTGCATGTACACTTTAGAAGCACCGTGACGGGCTTTAATAGGGTACTGCAGAGTTGTGCCGTTCAGCTCAACTGTGATCATATTGCGACGCGCTTGTTCCATCGCTTTTTGAATCGCAGCAGGCACTTCACGCGCCTTACCACGACCGAAGCCTACGCGGCCATTACCGTCACCAACAACAGTCAAAGCGGTGAAACCGAAGATACGACCACCCTTAACTACTTTGGCAACACGGTTAACCTGTACAAGTTTCTCTTGTAGGTCACCGTCTTTCTGTTCGTGATTTGCCATTGTCAAACCCCTTAGAATTCCAGGCCGCCTTCACGGGCTGCATCTGCCAACGCTTTAACTCGTCCATGGTATTTAAAACCAGAACGGTCGAAAGCAACCTTAGTCACGCCAGCGTCTTTCGCGCGCTGAGCGATCAGTGTGCCTACTTTAGTAGCGGCATCAGTGTTACCGGTAGTATCACTACGCAGGTCTTTCTCTACAGTCGAAGCTGCAGCCAGAACCTGACCACCATCAGCAGAGATAACCTGTGCATAGATGTGACGTGGTGTACGGGTTACACACAGACGTACTGCGCCCAGTTCACGCATTTTGTAACGGGCACGGCGGGCACGGCGAATACGAGATGTTTTCTTTTCGTTCATGACCCTACCTTACTTCTTCTTAGCTTCTTTACGGCGAACGAATTCGTCAGCGTAACGTACACCCTTACCTTTGTAAGGCTCTGGTGGACGGAAAGCACGAACTTCAGCAGCAGTCTGGCCCAGAGTCTGTTTATCAGCTGCGGACAGCACGATAGTAGTCTGGCCTTCCATTGCCGCAGCAACGCCTTCAGGCAGTTCGTATTCGATTGGGTGCGAGAAACCCAGAGTCAGGCTCAGTGTATTGCCGTTAACGGCAGCACGATAACCAACACCCTGAAGCAGCAGTTTCTTAGTGAAACCAGTGCTTACACCAACAACCATGTTATTAACCAGAGAACGGGTAGTACCGGCCAGCGCGTTAGCAGCTTTACTGCCATCACGTGCGACGAACTTCAGTACGTTCTCTTCAGCGGTTACTTCTACAGACGGGTGAACAGCCAGATTCAGGGCACCGTTACCGCCCTTTACATTAATCTGCTGACCATCAACCTTAGCTTCAACACCTGCCGGTAGGACAACGGGACTTTTAGCAACTCGAGACATATTTCCAGCTCCTAGAATACCGTGCAGATGACTTCGCCGCCGATACCGGCAGCACGTGCAGCACGGTCAGTCATCACGCCACGAGAAGTGGAAACGATAGCTACACCCAGACCGCCAGAAACTTTAGGCAGGTCAGACGCGCCTTTGTAAACTCGTAAACTTGGACGGCTAACGCGCTGGATAGATTCAATAACCGGCTTGCCATCAAAGTATTTCAGTTCAACAGTCATCACTGGCTTAGCTTCGCCTTCAACAGCGTAGTCAGCAATGTAACCTTCCTCTTTCAAAACTGCAGCAACAGATGCTTTCAGCTTAGAAGCAGGCATAGTTACAGCTGATTTTTCAGCCATATGACCATTACGAATACGCGTTAGCATATCCGCAAGAGTGTCTTGCATACTCATGGTTTATTTTCCTTTGTGCAGCTCAATGCGGTAGCAGGATGGGAATCATCCTGCCCAGACCATTGTGCTTACCAACTAGCTTTCTTCAGGCCCGGAACATCACCACGCATTGCTGCTTCACGCAGTTTGATCCGACTCAGACCAAACTTACGGTAAACACCGTGTGGACGACCAGTAACCTGACAACGACGCACCTGGCGAACCGGGTTAGCGTCACGTGGCAGCTTTTGAAGAGCTACCTGAGCTTCCCAAACTTCATCTTCAGAAGAAGCTGGGTTCTTAACAATCGCCTTAAGTGCAGCACGCTTTGCAGCATACTTAGCAACTGTTTTTGCGCGTTTAGCTTCGCGCGCTTTCATTGATTCCTTAGCCATTAATCTACCCTTACTTTTTGAATGGGAAGTTGAGGGCTGCCAGCAGGGCACGACCTTCGTCGTTAGTGCGAGCAGTGGTGGTGATGGTAATATCCATACCACGCAGCTTATCTACCTTATCGTATTCGATTTCAGGGAAGATGATCTGCTCTTTCACGCCCATGCTGTAGTTACCACGACCATCAAAAGATTTCGGGTTCAGACCACGGAAGTCACGAATACGTGGGATCGAGATATCAACCAGACGGTCCAGGAATTCCCACATACGCTCACCGCGCAGGGTTACCTTGCAACCAATTGGCCAACCTTCACGAACCTTAAAGCCTGCAATTGATTTGCGGGCCAGGGTTACAACAGGCTTTTGACCTGCAATTGCCTGCATCTCTGCTACGGCATTATCCAGCTGCTTTTTATCACCCAGCGCTTCACCAACACCCATGTTCAGGGTGATTTTGGTCAGGCGTGGTACAGCCATCACGTTAGGACAGCTAAGATCGTCTTTCAACTGCTGCTTAACGGACTCGTTATAGAGTGCTTTTAATCTAGACATGGCATCAACTCCTATTACTTAGCGATAAGTTCGCCGTTGGATTTGAAGATCCGGACTTTGTTGCCATCTTCCAGAACTTTGAAACCAACACGGTCACCTTTACCGGTAGCAGAGTTGAAGATAGCGATGTTAGATACTGCAATCGCTGCTTCTTTCTCTACGATACCGCCAGCTTTACCCAGCATAGGGTTAGGCTTGGTGTGTTTTTTAACCATGTTGATGCCAGACACGACCAGGCGGTCATTAGCAAGAACACGCAATACTTTGCCGCGCTTGCCTTTGTCTCTGCCTGCAATAACGATTACTTCGTCGTTACGAATGATTTTACGCATTAATTTCCATCCTTTCCTACTACCCTCTCATGCTTAAAAACGCCAAGCCCTTTCGAGCTTAGCGTTTTTGCATAAATCCTGACTTGCGAAAGTCGAGATTTTTTATAGCACTTCAGGCGCCAGGGAAATGATTTTCATAAACTTCTCTGAGCGAAGTTCACGAGTTACTGGGCCAAAGATACGAGTACCGATCGGGGCGGAGTTGGCGTTCAATAGAACCGCTGAGTTTGTATCAAAGCGGATAATTGAACCGTCCGGGCGCCGAACACCTTTACGGGTACGTACCACAACAGCATTAAGGACCTGACCTTTTTTCACCTTACCGCGAGGAATTGCTTCCTTAACGGTAACTTTGATGATGTCGCCTACACCGGCATAACGACGGTGTGAGCCACCCAGGACCTTGATACACTGTACTCGCTTGGCGCCGCTGTTATCAGCAACATCAAGCATAGATTCTGTTTGAATCATGGGTCTCTACTCCAAAATTCAGACTATTTTCTTCGCTCTTTTGGGCTTAAAAATAGCCTGCCAGAAGCAAAGGTGCGTTATATTACACCTTTACTGCCTGTTCTTCAATCTTAACTAGCGTCCAAGACTTACTTTTTGAAAGCGGACGGGATTCAGCAACAGTCACTGTATCTCCCATCTGACATTCATTCTGTTCGTCGTGCGCATGCAGCTTAGTGGAGCGAGTTACGAATTTCCCATAAATAGGGTGCTTCTCTTTGCGCTCTACCAGAACGGTAATAGTTTTGTCAGCTTTATTGCTGATAACTTTACCGGTCACAGTACGTGTACGTTTTTCTGCAGCCATATTAGTTACCTGCTTTCTGATTCAGTACGGTCTTAACGCGCGCGATATCGCGACGCACCTGACCCAGCATATGATTCTGAGCCAGCTGACCAGTTGCCTTCTGCATACGCAGATTGAACTGATCCTTTAAAAGACCCAGCAGAGTTTGCTGGAGCTCTTCAGCGGATTGTTCGCGCAGTTCAGTTGCTTTCATCACATCACCGTCCGTTTAACAATGGTGGTAGCGAGCGGCAGTTTCGCCGCAGCCAGATTGAATGCCTCAGTAGCCAGCTCATCAGGCACACCGCTCATTTCGAACAGCACTTTACCTGGTTTGATCTGGCATACCCAGTATTCAACACTACCCTTACCTTTACCCATCCGCACTTCGAGCGGCTTACCTGTGATTGGCTTGTCCGGGAACACGCGAATCCAGATTTTACCACCACGCTTTACGTGACGAGTCATGGTACGACGAGCAGCTTCAATCTGACGTGCCGTAATACGGCCACGCTCGGTCGCTTTGAGTGCAATCTCACCGAAGCTGACTGCACTACCGCGCTCTGACAGACCGCGGTTGCGGCCTTTCATAACTTTGCGGAATTTAAGTCTCTTAGGTTGCAGCATTGATAATTACCCCTACTTTGAACCTTTCTTCTTAGGTTGAGCAGTTTTCTGTGCGCGCACTTCTTCAATGCCACCCAGAATCTCACCTTTGAAGATCCAGACTTTAATACCAAGCACACCGTAAGTAGTGTGCGCCTCATAAGTACCGTAATCGATATCAGCACGCAGGGTGTGCAATGGCACACGACCTTCGCGGTACCACTCGGAACGTGCAATCTCTGCACCGCCCAAACGGCCACCTACCTGAATCTTGATACCCTCAGCACCCTGGCGCATAGCATTCTGTACAGAACGCTTCATAGCACGGCGGAACATAACACGACGTTCCAGCTGACTTGCTACGCTTTGAGCAACCAGTTTGGCATCCAGATCTGGTTTACGGATCTCTTCGATGTTGATGTGAACCGGAACACCCATCATTTTAGTGATAGCGTTACGCAGTTTTTCTACATCTTCACCTTTTTTACCAATAACAATGCCTGGACGGGCAGTGAAAATGGTGATTTTAGCATTCTGTGCAGGACGCTCGATTTCGATGCGACTTACAGATGCTGCTTTTAATTCGCCTTCCAGATACTCACGTACCTTAAGGTCGTTCAACAGCTTATTAGCGTATTCGTTCTTGTCTGCGTACCACACTGAAGTGTGATCTTTAACAATCCCAAGTCGAATACCTGTTGGATGTACCTTCTGACCCATGTGGTATCTCCTAGCAGTCAGCTACCTTGACGGTGATGTGGGAGGTGCGCTTCAAAATACGGTCAGCGCGACCCTTCGCACGCGGTCTAATGCGCTTCATAGTCATACCTTCGTCAACGAAGATCTGTGAAACACGCAGCTCATCAATATCAGCACCTTCGTTATGCTCTGCGTTAGCAATAGCAGACTCAAGTACCTTCTTAACAAGCACCGCACCTTTTTGCGGGCTGAAAGCCAGAATATTCAGGGCTTCACCCACCGCCTTTCCGCGGATTTGATCGGCAACCAAACGCGCTTTCTGAGCGGAGATATGGGCGCCTTTATGCTTAGCGGCTACTTCCATTTTCTTAACTCCCGATTAGCGTTTAGCTTTCTTGTCTGCAGCATGACCCTTATACGTACGGGTAGCAGCAAACTCGCCTAATTTATGACCAACCATATCCTCGGTGACAAACACCGGTACGTGCTGACGGCCATTATGAACTGCAATCGTCAGTCCTACGAAGTTTGGAAAAACTGTAGAACGGCGAGACCAGGTTTTGATCGGACGACGATCATTGGCCTCAATTGCAGCTTCTACCTTTTTCAACAGGTGAAGGTCGATAAAAGGACCTTTCTTCAGTGAACGTGGCACAGCTGTATCCTCTGATTATTTCGCTTGACGACGGCGTACGATCATCTTATCGGTACGCTTATTCGAACGAGTTTTCTTACCTTTAGTCGGAACGCCCCATGGAGTCACAGGATGACGACCACCGGATGTACGACCTTCACCACCACCATGCGGGTGATCTACCGGGTTCATCGCCACACCACGAACGGTAGGACGAACACCACGCCAGCGCGTAGCACCAGCTTTACCCAGACGACGCAGAGAGTGCTCGGAGTTACCGACCTCACCCAGTGTCGCGCAGCAGTCAACCAGCACTTTACGCATCTCACCTGAACGCAGACGCAGAGTCGCGTGAGCGCCTTCACGAGCAATCAGCTGTGCAGATGTACCAGCAGAACGTGCAATCTGAGCACCTTTACCTGGCTTCATCTCGATACAGTGAATAACGCTACCAACAGGGATGTTACGCAGTGGCAGGCAGTTACCTGGTTTAATATCTGAATTCTGACCAGATATCAGAGTGTCACCGGCTTTCACGCCTTTAGGGGCGATAATGTAGCGACGCTCACCATCAGCGTACATCAGCAGAGCGATGTGCGCAGAGCGGTTTGGATCATATTCCAGACGCTCAACGGTAGCAGGGATATCCAGCTTGTTGCGACGGAAATCGATTACACGGTAGTGTTGCTTATGACCGCCACCAATGTGACGAGTCGTAATGCGACCATAGGTGTTACGACCACCGGATTTGCTTTTCTTCTCGACCAGAGCAGCGTGAGGCTTACCCTTGTGCAGATCAGGTGTAATTACCCGAACTACGTGACGGCGTCCAGCGGAGGTCGGTTTAGATTTAACAATAGCCATTCTTGTAACCCCTCTTATTCGCCATCGACAAAGTCGATGTCATGACCATCAGCCAGGCATACATATGCCTTGCGAACGTCAGAGCGCTTACCAACACCGCGCTGTGTGCGCTTTGTTTTGCCCTTAACGTTGACGATGTTCACGCCAGTTACTTTTACGTCGAACAACTGTTCAACAGCCTTTTTGATTTCAGGCTTAGTTGCATCAGTTGCTACACGGAATACAACCTGCTGAGAACCTTCAGCAACAATCGTTGCTTTCTCAGAGATATGTGGCCCTAGCAGTACTTGATAGATGCGTCCTGGATTCATGCTAACGCCTCCTCAATTTTCTTGAGAGCAGCAACAGTCACAACAACCTTCTCAAAACCAACCAGGCTGACAGGATCGATGCCAGCTGCATCGCGAACGTCAACGTGTGGTACGTTACGTGCGGCCAGATACAGATTCTGCTCTACGTCTTCTGTGATAAGCAGCGCGCTAGTCAGCTCAAGCTCGTTCAGCTTAGCAACAAACTGCTTAGTCTTAGGCGCGTCTACCTGGAAGTTTTCAACAACAACCAGACGCTCCTGACGAACCAGCTCAGACAAGATGCAACGCATCGCAGCGCGATACATTTTCTTGTTAACTTTTTGAGCGTGGTCACGTGGCTGAGCAGCGAATGTTACGCCACCAGTACGCCACAGAGGACTACGAATAGTACCGGCACGCGCGCGGCCAGTACCTTTTTGACGCCATGGCTTAGCACCACCACCGCTTACAGCGGCGCGGTTTTTCTGAGCCTTGGTGCCTTGACGACCACCGGCCAGGTATGCCGTAACAACCTGATGAACCAGTGATTCATTGAATTCTTTACCAAACGCCAGATCGGAAACTTCTACGCTTCCTCCAGCTCCTGCAAGATTCAGATTCATTTCAAACCCCCTCAGGCACCAGCTTTAACAGCTGATTTAACGATTACGTCGCCGCCGGTAGCACCAGGTACAGCACCTTTTACTAACAGCAGATTGCGCTCGGCATCGATGCGAACAATTTCCAGGGATTGAACGGTTACACGTTCAGCACCCATGTGTCCTGCCATCTTCTTGCCTTTCCACACGCGACCAGGAGTTTGACACTGACCAATAGAACCAGGAGCACGATGAGAAAGAGAGTTACCGTGCGTCGCATCTTGCATGGAGAAGTTCCAGCGCTTAATACCGCCCTGAAAACCTTTACCTTTAGATTGACCGGTTACATCAATTTTCTGACCCGCTTCAAAGCGCTCAACAGTCAGTTGATCACCAACATTTACTTCTTCGTCACCTGACAGACGGAACTCCCACAAACCACGTCCTGCTTCGGTCTCTGCTTTCGCAAAATGACCAGCTGCAGCTTTCGTAACGCGGCTAGCACGACGAGTACCTACAGTTACCTGCACAGCAGAATAACCATCAGTCTCTTCGGTCTTAACCTGTGTTACGCGGTTCGGTTCCACCTCGATGACAGTGACTGGCACTGACACGCCGTCTTCTGTGAAGACACGAGTCATACCTGCTTTACGTCCGATTAAAGATACAGACATTTTATAAACCTCACATTGCCAGTTGTGTACGGGGCTAAAACCCGCTATGGCTGCCTAAAAGGCATTCCACACGTAGATGTACTCATCTACGCAATCGTCTAATTAGCCGAGGCTAATTTGCACTTCAACACCCGCAGCAAGATCCAGTTTCATCAGCGCATCAACAGTTTTTTCTGTTGGTTCAACGATGTCCAGAACGCGTTTGTGAGTACGGATCTCATACTGATCACGTGCATCTTTGTTCACGTGAGGAGAGATCAGAACGGTAAAACGCTCTTTGCGAGTAGGAAGCGGGATCGGACCATGCACCTGAGCACCTGTCCGCTTAGCAGTCTCAACGATCTCCTGAGCGGAAGAGTCAATCAGGCGATGATCAAAAGCCTTCAGACGGATTCTGATTTTCTGGTTTTGCATTTGACCACAATTCCTAGAATTAAAAAAAGGCTTTCGCCACCTAACCCCATTTAACGGGGTAGCGCATTCTACATACCTCATACCCCCAAGTCAAGCCAGTATCGGTTACGAATTATACAGCCCGTTTTTTGAGCAATGACTAACGAAGAAAGCCTGATAAACAAAAAGCCAAATGAAGGGCCAGCATTCAAGAAAAAGAGAGTTACGAAGCACCCACTTTTATCTCATTTACAGAAGCAGATACTACGAAGTGATCATCTATCCCACCATTTGCGGACTCAAATGCGAGCGAGTAAAACCAAGCAATGTTTCATTGCGCCAGGATTTACGATGCGACTTTTGATATGGCCGCACACAGACTTGAAATACACCGAACTCCAGCCATATCAAAAAACAAAAAAGCCCAAAACAAAAAAAGACCCCCGAAGGAGTCTTTTTTTATATCAGCGAAGATTATTCGATGATTTTAGCAACAACGCCTGCACCAACAGTACGGCCGCCTTCACGGATCGCAAAGCGCAGACCTTCTTCCATCGCGATTGGGTTGATCAGGGTAACATCCATTTTGATGTTATCGCCCGGCATTACCATTTCAACGCCTTCTGGAAGCTCACAAGCACCGGTGATGTCAGTTGTACGGAAGTAGAACTGTGGACGGTAGCCTTTGAAGAATGGTGTGTGACGACCACCTTCATCTTTTGACAGTACGTATACTTCACCTTCGAAACGAGTGTGAGGAGTGATAGTCCCTGGCTTAGCCAGTACCTGACCACGCTCAACATCATCACGCTTAGTACCACGCAGCAGCGCACCAATGTTCTCACCTGCACGACCTTCGTCAAGCAGCTTACGGAACATCTCAACACCTGTACAGGTAGTAGACTGAGTGTCACGGATACCAACGATCTGAATCTCTTCACCAGTCTTAACGATACCACGCTCTACACGGCCTGTTACTACAGTACCACGACCAGAGATAGAGAATACGTCCTCGATTGGCATCAGAAATGGCAGATCGATTGCACGCTCTGGCTGAGGAATGTAAGAATCCAGCGCTTCTACCAGCTTCTTAACAGCAGTAGTTCCCAGCTCGTTCTCATCTTCACCGTTCAGCGCCATCAGCGCAGAACCCGCGATGATTGGAGTGTCGTCGCCTGGGAAGTCGTACTGATCCAGCAGCTCACGCAGCTCCATTTCAACCAGTTCCAGCATCTCAGCGTATTCTTCAGAGTCAACACCGCCGCAATCTTCAGCCAGCAGGTCAGCTTTGTTCAGGAATACAACGATGTAAGGTACACCAACCTGACGAGACAGCAGGATGTGCTCACGAGTCTGTGGCATAGGGCCATCAGTCGCACCACATACCAGAATCGCACCGTCCATCTGTGCAGCACCGGTGATCATGTTCTTCACATAGTCAGCGTGTCCCGGGCAGTCAACGTGCGCGTAGTGACGAATTTCAGAATCGTATTCAACGTGAGAGGTTGCGATAGTGATACCACGCTCACGCTCTTCCGGCGCATTGTCGATACCGTCAAATGCGACAGCCTGACCACCGTAAACTTCAGAACATACACGTGTCAGTGCAGCTGTCAGAGTTGTTTTACCGTGGTCAACGTGGCCGATTGTACCAACGTTAACGTGCGGTTTGTTACGTTCAAATTGTGCTTTAGCCACGATTAATTCCTCATTAATATATTGGGCAAATTATCTTGCATTGATTACTGCCTGAGCGACATTATTTGGCGCTTCAGCGTAATCAAAGAATTCCATTGAGTATGTTGCACGACCCTGAGTAGCCGAACGCAGGTCGGTAGCATAACCAAACATCTCGCCCAGTGGAACCTGCGCATTGATTATCTTACCAGAACTGCAATCTTCCATACCCTGAACCAGACCACGACGACGGTTCAGGTCACCCATCACGTCACCCATGTAATCTTCGGGCGTTACAACTTCAACCTTCATCATCGGCTCAAGCAGACAGGGACTTGCTTCCTGTGCATACTTTTTAAGCGCCTGAGAGGCTGCAATTTTAAACGCCATCTCGTTAGAGTCAACTTCATGGTAGGATCCATCATACAGACGGGCCTTCAGGCCGATCAGCGGATAGCCGGCAATAACGCCGTTTTTCATCTGCTCTTGCACACCCTTTTCGATTGCCGGAATGTATTCCTTAGGAATAGCCCCCCCAACAACCTCATTGATGAACTCGAGCCCTTCCTTATCAGACGGACTAAACTCAATGACTACATGGCCATACTGACCACGACCACCAGACTGACGAATAAACTTGTGGTTTGCATCAACAGACTGACGGATTTTCTCGCGATAGGCTACCTGCGGTTTACCGATGTTCGCTTCCACGCTGAATTCACGCTTCATACGATCCACCAGAATATCCAGGTGCAATTCGCCCATACCAGAGATAATTGTCTGACCGGTCTCCGGATCAGTTGCTACCCGGAAAGAGGGATCTTCCTGAGCAAGTTTGCCCAGCGCGACACCCATTTTTTCCTGGTCTGCCTGTGATCTGGGCTCAACCGCTACAGAGATAACCGGTTCAGGAAACTCCATGCGCTCCAGAATGATCTTATGATCAGGATTACACAGGGTATCTCCGGTGGTTACATCTTTCATCCCGATCAAAGCCGCGATATCGCCTGCGCGAACCTCTTTAATCTCTTCACGGTTATTAGCGTGCATCTGCACCATTCGCCCTACGCGCTCTTTCTTCCCTTTGACAGAGTTAACCACACTGTCACCGGAGGCGAGTACGCCGGAATACACCCGAACAAACGTCAGGGTACCAACAAATGGATCCGTTGCAATTTTAAAAGCTAACGCTGCAAAAGGTGCAGAATCATCCGCTTCGCGAGTTTCAAGGGTTTCATCGTCATCCAGCGTACCCTCTATCGCCTTAACTTCTACCGGCGACGGCATAAACTCAATGACTGCGTCCAGCACTGCCTGTACGCCCTTATTCTTAAATGCAGAACCAGCCTGCATCAGAACAAGATCGTTATCCAGGGTACGGCGACGCAGACCCGCCTTGATCTCTTCATTGGACAGTTCCCCTCCTTCGAGGTACTTATCCATCAGCTCATCGGATGCTTCTGCAGCCGCTTCGATCATCTGCTCGCGCAGCTCTTCAGCTCTTTCCTGCAGTTCAGCCGGGATCTCAGAAAGCTCGTATGTCATCCCCTGATCCGCTTCATTCCACATGATGGCTTTCATGAGAATCAGATCGATAACACCTTTAAACTCGTCCTCGGCACCGATCGGAAAATTGATCGGTACAGCATGAGCACCCAGACGCTCTTTCAACTGTTCGACAACCATAAAGAAATCAGCACCGGCACGGTCCATCTTGTTGACGAACACCATGCGCGGTACTTCATACTTATTGGCCTGACGCCATACAGTCTCGGTCTGAGGCTGAACACCTGAGGACGCACATAACACCACAACCGCACCATCAAGCACCCGCAAGGAACGTTCAACCTCAATGGTGAAGTCAACGTGCCCGGGGGTGTCGATAATGTTGATCCGATGCTGATCGAACTGCTTGCTCATACCACTCCAGAAACAGGTGGTCGCAGCGGAGGTGATAGTGATACCACGCTCCTGTTCCTGCTCCATCCAGTCCATGGTCGCTGCGCCATCGTGCACTTCACCGATCTTATGGGACATCCCGGTGTAGAACAAAATACGCTCAGTGGTGGTGGTTTTACCAGCATCAACATGGGCACAGATACCGATATTTCGGTACCGGTTAATAGGCGTTATACGAGCCAAAACTCAATCCTCGGAACTGACATCAAAAGCTTTATCAAAAGCTTAGAAGCGGTAGTGAGCGAATGCTTTGTTCGCTTCAGCCATGCGGTGAACGTCTTCACGTTTCTTCACAGCTGCACCACGGCCTTCTACTGCATCACCGATTTCACCGGCTAAGCGCAGCGCCATGGATTTTTCACCACGCTTACGAGAAGCATCAACCAACCAACGCATAGCCAGAGCCATACGACGGGAAGGACGAACTTCTACAGGCACCTGATAGGTTGCACCACCCACACGGCGAGATTTAACCTCAACCATTGGCTGGATAGCCTCAAGTGCTTTATTGAATGCTTCGATTGCATCTTCACCAGTACGCTGAGCAACTGTGTCCAGTGCACCGTAAACAATCTTCTCGGCAACCGATTTCTTACCACTGATCATCAGGTGGTTAGTAAATTTTGCCAGTGTAATGTTACCGAATTTAGGATCCGGCAGGATTTCACGTTTTGCCGCAACTCTTCTTCTTGGCATGATAAGCCCCTTTATCTACAGGTCTTCAGGTTATTTCAGGAATTGATACCTGACCTTACTCTTATTGCTTGCGGTCTAGCTCTAGTTGTATAGCGGGCTGTTCTAACAGCCGGTGCCTGACTTCTGTCGCCGTCCCGTAAACCTTAAGACTTAGGACGCTTGGTACCGTACTTAGAACGACCCTGTTTACGGTCGTTAACGCCACTGGTATCCAGTGCGCCACGTACTGTGTGGTAACGAACACCCGGTAAGTCTTTTACACGACCACCACGGATCAGAACAACAGAGTGCTCCTGCAGGTTATGACCTTCACCACCGATGTAGGAAGTAACCTCATATCCGTTTGTCAAACGAACACGACACACTTTACGCAGTGCTGAGTTCGGTTTCTTAGGGGTTGTTGTATAGACGCGGGTACAAACGCCACGGCGCTGAGGACATGCCTGCAATGCAGGTACATCACTCTTTACCACTTTGCGCTTGCGCGGCTGTCGTACCAGCTGGTTAATAGTTGCCATTAAGCAAACTCCACGCTTTTATTAAGCATTAAAAAACAGGATTTTTTTCACTCCTGTCACGAAAGGGCCGAGATTGTACTCAATCCCGGCCCATCAGGTCAATATTCGACCAGATAATAGATAACACTTTTTGGATCTTTCTTTCGATCACCGCAAAGCATTACCTGTATATGAACCCTGCAGACAGCCCCGAAAACTAATCCGGGGCTGTCCAGATTCATTATTCTGAATCAGGCATCGCTGCCTGGTTCAAGGCTGCAGTCAGAGCCAATTGAACGTCTTCTGCACTGACAGAAACGTTATCATCAGCCTTCATCGCCTTACGCTTACGCGCTTTGTGGTATGCCAGACCGGTACCAGCCGGAATCAGACGACCCACCACAACGTTCTCTTTCAGGCCGCGCAGGTAGTCTTTCTTACCACACACCGCACCCTCTGTGAGTACGCGGGTTGTTTCCTGGAAGGACGCCGCAGAGATAAAGGACTCAGTCGCCAGAGATGCCTTGGTGATACCCAGCAGTACACGATCATACTTAGCCAGCATCTTACCTTCAGCTTCCAGACGTTTGTTCTCTTCAACCACCTGATGGTATTCAACCTGCTCACCATTGATGAACGAGCTGTCACCGCCGGCGGTGATATCAACTTTACGCAGCATCTGACGCACGATCACTTCAATATGCTTATCATTGATACCTACACCCTGAAGACGGTAAACGTCCTGAATCTCAGAGGTAATGTACTTCGCCAGCTCTGCCACACCCTTGATACGCAGGATATCATGTGGGTTAGACGGACCGTCGGAGATAACTTCACCCTTCTGAACGGTTTCACCTTCAAATACGTTCAGGTTACGCCACTTCGGAATCATCAGCTCGATAGGATCAGTATTCGGCGGACTGATTACCAGACGCTTCTTACCTTTGGTTTCCTTACCAAACGTGATGGTACCGGACACTTCCGCCAGGATTGAGGACTCTTTAGGCTTACGCGCTTCAAACAAGTCAGCAACCCGTGGCAGACCACCGGTGATATCCTTGTTCACAGAACCTTCCTGTGGAATACGTGCCAGAACATCACCGATACCGACCTCAGCACCGTTGTTCAGGTTGAGGATCGCTTTCGCTGGCAACAGGTACTGCGCAGGAGAGTCGGTTCCCGGGTGGAACAGCTCTTTACCTGTCGCAGCATCAACCAGGCGGATCAGCGGACGGATCTCTTTACCCGCTGCAGGACGCACAGCCGGATCAAGCACCTCAATAGTCGACAGACCTGTCAGTTCATCAGTTTGCTGCTTAACGGTAACACCGGCATCAATACCCACAAACTCAAGCTTACCCGCCACCTCAGAGATGATCGGGTGGGTATGCGGATCCCAGTTAGCAACGATAGAGCCCGCTTCAACGCGATCACCATCCTTAACCTTAATAACAGAACCGTACGGCAGCTTATAACGCTCACGCTCACGACCATGCTCATCGGTCACACCCAGCTCGCCTGAACGGGAGGTTGCAACCAGAGAACCATCGGCTTTCTCTACCGATTTCAGGTTGTGCATCCGGATCTCACCGGAGTTCTTAACCTGAACGCTGTCGACTGCAGCTGCCCGTGATGCCGCACCACCGATGTGGAACGTACGCATGGTCAGCTGAGTACCCGGCTCACCGATAGACTGTGCAGCGATAACACCGACCGCTTCACCCGGGTTAACCCGGTGACCACGACCCAGATCACGACCATAACACTTAGAACACAGACCAAAGGTCGTTTCACAGGTGATCGCACTGCGCACAATAATCTCATCGATAGAGGAGTAACGCTCTTCATCGTCAAGACGCTTAACCCACGCCTCATCCATCAGCGTACCGGCTTCGATCAGCACCTCTTTACCGGTCGGATCCATAACATCGTGTGCGACGGTACGACCCAGTACACGGTAACCCAGACCGACCACAACATCGCCACCTTCAATCAGCGGCTGCATGACCAGACCTTCTTCGGTACCACAATCTTCTTCAGTGATAACCAGATCCTGCGCTACGTCTACCAGACGACGGGTCAGGTAACCGGAGTTCGCAGTCTTCAGTGCGGTATCCGCCAGACCTTTACGCGCACCGTGTGTAGAGATGAAGTACTGCAGTACGTTCAGACCTTCACGGAAGTTCGCGGTGATCGGCGTTTCGATGATCGAGCCATCCGGCTTCGCCATCAGACCACGCATACCGGCCAACTGACGAATCTGTGCAGCACTACCCCGGGCACCGGAGTCGGCCATCATATAAACAGAGTTGAAAGAGTCCTGAGCTTCAAGCTCACCGTGACGGTTAATCACCTCTTCCTTCTTCAGGTTATCCATCATCTTCTTAGCCAGAATCTCGTTGGCACGAGACCAGATGTCGATAACCTTGTTGTATTTCTCGCCCTGGGTAACCAGACCGTCGGCATACTGCATCTCGATCTCTTTCACTTCAGCATCAGCCGAGGTGATGATATCGACCTTCTCATCCGGGATAACGAAGTCGTTAACACCGATAGAAGAACCAGAGACAGTTGCCTGGCGGAAGCCCATGTACATCACCTGGTCAGCAAAGATAACCGTATCTTTCAGACCGACGATACGGTAGGCGGTGTTGATCAGACGGGAGATCGCCTTCTTTGTCATCGCCTGGTTAACCAGTTCAAACGGCAAACCATTAGGCACGATATCAAACAGCATGGCACGGCCAACAGTGGTGTCCTGAATGGTTGTACGGTGCTCTTCGTTACCGATGATGTCGCGGATAGTCTCGCTGATGCGGACTTTTACTTTAGCCTGCAGATCAACCTGTTTGGCACCGTAAGCACGCTGAACCTCTTTGATATCAGCGAAAATCATACCTTCGCCCTGAGCGTTGATACGGTCACGGGTCATCCAGTAAAGGCCCAGTACCACGTCCTGTGACGGCACGATGATAGGTTCACCGTTGGCAGGCGACAGCACGTTGTTGGTCGACATCATCAGCGCGCGGGCTTCCAGCTGCGCTTCAATCGTCAGCGGTACGTGTACCGCCATCTGGTCACCGTCAAAGTCGGCGTTGTAGGCAGCACACACCAGTGGGTGCAGCTGAATCGCCTTACCTTCAATCAGTACCGGCTCAAACGCCTGGATACCCAGACGGTGAAGGGTTGGTGCACGGTTCAGCATGATTGGGTGTTCACGGATAACTTCATCCAGAATATCCCAAACCAGTGATTCTTCGCGCTCAACCATCTTCTTAGCAGCTTTAATGGTAGTCGCGTGACCACGCAGCTCCAGCTTGGAGAAGATAAACGGCTTGAACAGCTCCAGCGCCATTTTCTTTGGCAGACCACACTGGTGCAGACGCAGGTATGGACCCACCACGATGACCGAACGACCGGAGTAGTCAACCCGCTTACCCAACAGGTTCTGACGGAAACGACCCTGCTTACCCTTGATCATATCGGCCAGGGACTTCAGAGGACGCTTGTTAGAACCGGTGATAGCACGACCACGACGACCGTTATCCAGCAGCGCATCAACAGATTCCTGCAACATACGCTTTTCGTTACGGACGATGATATCCGGCGCACTCAGGTCCAGCAGACGCTTCAGACGGTTGTTACGGTTGATTACCCGTCGGTACAGATCGTTCAGGTCGGACGTAGCAAAACGGCCGCCATCCAGTGGTACCAGCGGACGCAGATCTGGCGGCAGAACCGGCAGAACGCTCAGAATCATCCACTCAGGCTTGTTACCGGAGGTGTAGAAACCTTCCAGCAGCTTAAGGCGCTTGGAGAGCTTCTTGATCTTGGTTTCAGAGTTAGTTGCAGGCAGCTCTTCACGCATCACCTCAATCTCTTCCGCAAGATTGATAGACTTCAGCAGCTCCTGAATAGCTTCAGCACCCATACGGGCATCGAAGTCATCACCAAACTCTTCAAGTGCTTCAAAATACTGCTCATCGTTCATCAGCTGACCGCGCTCAAGCGTAGTCATACCGGGATCGATAACAACAAAAGATTCGAAGTACAGGACCCGCTCAATATCACGCAGGGTCATATCCAGCATCAGACCGATACGGGACGGCAGTGACTTCAGGAACCAGATGTGGGCAACAGGAGACGCCAGTTCGATGTGACCCATACGCTCACGACGAACTTTAGCCAGCGCAACTTCAACGCCACATTTCTCACAGATGACACCGCGGTGCTTGAGACGCTTGTACTTACCACAGAGACACTCATAGTCTTTAACCGGACCAAAGATCTTGGCACAGAACAGACCGTCACGCTCAGGCTTGAAGGTACGGTAGTTGATGGTTTCTGGCTTTTTAACTTCACCAAAAGACCAGGAACGGATCATCTCAGGCGATGCCAGACCGATACGGATCGAGTCAAACTCGTCGTTCTGTCCCTGGGATTTCAACAGATTAAGTAAATCTTTCATTTCATTCAGCTCCTCGGGGGAGTTGACCGCGCAGCGATTAACCAGCTGCGCAGTAAACTATCTGTTAAAGGGTTACTCGTTTTCCAGCTCGATATCGATACCAAGCGAACGGATCTCTTTCACCAGCACGTTGAACGATTCTGGCATGCCCGGTTCCATACGATGATCACCATCCACGATGTTCTTATACATCTTGGTACGGCCATTTACGTCATCGGACTTAACAGTCAGCATCTCCTGCAGAGTGTAGGCAGCACCGTATGCTTCCAGTGCCCATACCTCCATCTCACCGAATCGCTGTCCACCGAACTGCGCCTTACCACCCAGCGGCTGCTGAGTAACCAGACTGTAAGAACCGGTAGAACGGGCGTGCATCTTGTCATCAACCAGGTGGTTCAACTTCAGCATGTACATGTAACCAACGGTTACCGGACGGCTGAATTTATCACCACTACGGCCATCAAACAGAGTGAACTGTCCGGTGTCGCTCAGATCGGCCATACGCAGCAGCGCCTTAACTTCAGCTTCTTTGGCACCATCGAATACAGCAGTGGCCAGTGGTACACCGCCTTTCAGGTTCTTCGCCAGCTCCAGCACTTCGTCATCGCTCAGAGAGTCGATATCTTCATGACGGCCTGACTTGTAGCCACCCAGTTCGCTGTTGTAGATACGGTCAAGGAACTCACGCAGCTCTTTAACAGTTTCCAGACGGTCACGCTCAGCCTGAAGCATAGCGTTGATCTTCACGCCCAGACCTTTAGCGGCCATACCCATGTGGGTTTCAAGTACCTGTCCTACGTTCATCCGTGACGGTACACCCAGTGGGTTCAGTACGATGTCAACGGTCTCGCCGTTCTCATCGTAAGGCATATCTTCAACCGGCATGATAACCGAGATAACACCCTTGTTACCGTGACGGCCCGCCATCTTATCACCAGGCTGTACGCGACGCTTGGTAGCGACGTAAACCTTAACAATCTTCAGTACGCCAGGCGCCAGGTCATCACCGGTCTGCAGCTTGCCTTTCTTATCTTCAAACTTGGCATCCAGCTCAACGCGACGCTCTTCGAGCAACTCCTGAGCCTTATCCAACATCTCTTGTACTGTTTCATCAGCAACACGAATCTTGAACCAGTCAGACTTCTTCAGTTCAGCCAGAGCAGCAGAGGTGATCTCTTCGCCCTTCTTGAAGTTCGCGCCACCTTCGGCTTTCAGACCACAGAGTGCACGATCCAGACGCTCAAAGGTTGCCTGTTCAACAATACGGAACTCTTCGTTCAAATCTTTACGGATACGATTCAGCTCAGACTGCTCGATAGAGATTGCACGCTCGTCCTTAGGCACACCATCACGGGTAAAGACCTGCACATCGATAACTTTACCGATGGTACCGGTTTTCACACGCAGGGAGGTGTCCTTAACATCGGACGCCTTCTCACCAAAGATCGCACGCAGCAGCTTCTCTTCCGGTGTCAGCTGAGTTTCACCTTTAGGTGTCACCTTACCCACCAGAATATCACCAGGCCCTACTTCAGCACCGATATGCACGATACCGGCTTCGTCCAGCTTCGCCAGCGCAGACTCACCCACGTTTGGAATATCTGCAGTGATCTCTTCAGATCCCAGCTTGGTATCACGTGCCACACAGGTCAGTTCCTGAATGTGGATAGTGGTGAAACGATCTTCCTGAACAACCCGCTCTGAAATCAGAATCGAGTCTTCGAAGTTGTAACCGTTCCACGGCATGAACGCGATGCGCATATTCTGACCCAGCGCCAGCTCACCCAGGTCAACGGACGGGCCGTCAGCCATGATATCGCCACGCTGAACCTGCTCACCCTGACGCACGATGGCGCGCTGGTTGATACAGGTGTTCTGGTTGGAACGGGTGTACTTAGTCAGGTTGTAGATATCCACACCCGCTTCACCAGCGAGCGTCTCTTCATCATTAACACGAACAACGATACGCGCCGCGTCAACTGACTCAATCACACCACCACGGGTTGCAACCACACACACACCGGAGTCACGGGCGACATAACGCTCCATGCCGGTACCGACCAGCGGCTTATCAGCACGCAGCGTTGGTACAGCCTGACGCTGCATGTTAGATCCCATCAATGCGCGGTTCGCGTCATCGTGTTCAAGGAACGGAATCAACGCCGCAGCCACGGACACTACCTGACGTGGAGATACATCCATGTAGGTAACTTTTTCCGGCGGCATAACGGTAAATTCATTTTCATGACGTACCGCTACCAGCTCATCGGTCAGATTGTTGTTATCATCCATTCCGGCAGATGCCTGGGCAATAACATGACGACCTTCTTCGATAGCCGACAGGTATTCGACTTCGTCAGTCACCTTGCCATCAATTACTTTACGATATGGCGTCTCAAGGAAACCATAGTCGTTAGTACGGGCATAGGTTGCCAGCGAGTTGATCAGACCGATGTTTGGTCCTTCAGGCGTCTCGATTGGACATACGCGACCATAATGGGTTGCGTGTACGTCACGTACTTCAAAGCCGGCACGCTCACGGGTCAGACCGCCTGGTCCTAACGCTGATACACGGCGCTTATGGGTCACTTCTGACAGCGGGTTGTTCTGATCCATAAACTGGGACAGCTGAGAAGAGCCAAAAAACTCTTTAACTGCCGCAGCAACAGGCTTGGCATTGATCAGATCCTGAGGCATCAGGTTATCAGATTCAGCCATGCTCAGACGTTCGCGAACTGCACGCTCTACCCGCACCAAACCAACACGGAACTGGTTTTCAGCCATCTCACCAACGGAACGGATACGACGGTTACCCAGGTGATCGATGTCATCCACAACGCCTTTACCGTTACGGATATCGATCAGAGTTTTCATGACGGAAAGGATATCTTCTTTATCCAGAACGCCAGAACCGGTTTCCTCATCAACACCCAGACGACGGTTAAACTTCATCCGGCCAACGGCAGACAGGTCGTAACGCTCTTCCGTAAAGAACAGGTTCTCGAACAGGTTTTCTGCTGACTCTTTGGTTGGTGGCTCACCCGGGCGCATCATGCGGTAGATCTCTACCAGCGCTTCCAGCTGATTGCGGGTAGTATCGATACGCAGGGTATCTGACACAAACGGACCACAATCCAGCTCATTAGTGTACAGCGTTTCGAATTCAGCCACGTTGCGGCTGCGCATCTGCTCAAGCACATCTTCAGTGATCTCACTATTGCCTTCGCACAGCAGCTCACCGGTAGTCGGATCGATAATGTCTTTCGCTAATACTTTGCCCAACAGGTACTCAACCGGTACCTCTAACTGAGTAACATTCTCTTTTTCCAGCTGACGGATATGGCGCGGTGTAATCCGACGGCCAGATTCGACAACCACGGCTCCAGCGGCATCTTTAATATCAAAAGTAGCCGTCTCACCACGCAGGCGCGATGGCACCAGCGTCATCAGAATAGAGTCTTCACCCAGTGCCCACTCGGTGTTATCAAAGAAGGTATCGAGGATCTCTTCAGTGGTATAGCCCAATGCGCGCAGCAGTATAGTTGCCGGCAGCTTACGACGACGGTCGATACGTACAAACAGGCTATCTTTAGGATCAAACTCGAAGTCCAGCCATGAACCACGGTAAGGAATAACACGGGCAGAATATAGCAGCTTCCCGGAGGAGTGTGTTTTACCCTTGTCATGGTCGAAGAATACACCCGGCGAACGGTGTAACTGAGATACGATAACCCGCTCAGTACCGTTAACAACGAAAGTACCGTTGTCGGTCATCAGCGGCATTTCGCCCATGTAAACTTCTTGTTCTTTAATATCTTTGATCGCTTTATTTGACGAATCACGATCATAGATTACCAGGCGTACTTTAACGCGCAGCGGGGCAGCGTAAGTAATACCACGCATCTGGCATTCTTTAACGTCAAAAACCGGCTCGCCCAGACGGTAACCTACATATTCCAATGCGGCGTTTCCGGAATAGGAAACGATCGGGAATACGGAACTGAAAGCCGCATGTAGTCCGATATCTTTACGCTCTGCAGAATCAGCACCCTGTTGCAGGAATTTCAAATAAGAATCCAACTGGATTGCCAATAGGTATGGCACATCCATCGCTTCCGGCAGCTTTCCGAAGTCTTTACGGATGCGTTTCTTTTCAGTATATGAGTAAGCCATCTAAGTTCCCCAGCATCTGCACCTGAAAAATTCAAACAAACCGAAGGAAATTTCTCGATTTGTGAACCGTTATTATTTGCTCTTACTAATAACGGAAAAAGGCCGGTGGCATTTTGCCACCAGCCGTAGATGTATCAGCCATCAGATAGTCTGATACGAAGCATAACGCTGCTTACTTAACTTCAACAGATGCGCCAGCTTCTTCCAGAGCAGCTTTAAGCGCTTCTGCGTCTTCCTTGCTAACACCTTCTTTAACGGTAGCAGGAGCGCCGTCAACCATTGCTTTGGCTTCTTTCAAGCCCAGGCCGGTTGCTGCACGAACAGCTTTGATTACGTTTACTTTCTTCTCGCCTGCGCCAGTCAGAACAACGTCAAACTCAGTTTGTTCTTCAGCAGCAGCGCCAGCATCAGCACCAGCAGCGCCAGCAACTGCAACAGCAGCAGCAGAAACGCCGAATTTTTCTTCCATTGCTTCAACCAGAGCTACAACATCCATTACAGACATTTCAGCGATTGCATTCAAGATATCTTCTTTAGATACAGACATTTTCAATTCCTAAAATAGTAGAGTCTGAGACTCTTAAACTCGTTACTTAAGCGGCTTGTAAAATTAAGCTGCTTCTTGTTCTTTCTGTTCGCGAATAGCCGCAATAGTACGGACCAGCTTGCCTGCTGCAGCTTCTTTCATGCAGCCCATCAGCTTGGCGATCGCTTCGTCGTATGTTGGCAAAGTAGCCAGCATAGCAATATCAACGACCTGTCCTTCGAAAGCAGCGGTCTTCAGCTCCAGCTTGTCATTTCCCTTAGCGAAATCCTTAAGGATTCGTGCACCGGCACCGGGGTGCTCAGTAGAGAATGCAATCAGAGTTGGACCTACGAATGAATCAGCGATACATTCGAATTCAGAGCCTTCTACTGCACGACGTGCCAGCGTGTTACGTACGACGCGCAGCCATACTCCCGCTTCACGTGCCTGCTTACGCAGCTGAGTCATCTTCTCAACGGAAACACCGCGAGAATCTGCAACGACAGCAGAGAGAGCGCCCTTAGCAGCTTCCTGGACTTCAGCGACAATCGCTTTTTTATCTTCGAGTCCTAATGCCACGATTTACTCCTGGGTTTAGTCTTTTCGACTGTTTACCAATCACTCCAGCAAAACAGCACTGAAGCGCCGAGTACGGTGGTTAAATTGATCCTGTTAAGGGGATCACACCGTCTGCGCAGGTTGGTAGATTAAGAATAAGGCTACGTACTCCTTATTCACCTGCGGTCTTTGACGACCTCTGCAGCAGCGCTGCAGAGACCCTCAATTCTTTCTGAAAACCGATTAAACGTTCAGTGAACTCTGATCGATTGCCAGACCTGGCCCCATAGTGGTGGACAGGGTAACTTTCTTCATGTAGACGCCTTTAGCAGAAGAAGGCTTGAGCTTTTTCAGCTCGCCCAGCAGTGCTTCAAGGTTAGCTTTGATAGCGTCAGCTTCGAAGCCAACTTTACCAACACCTGCATGGATAATACCGTTCTTGTCAGTACGGAAACGTACCTGACCCGCTTTTGCGTTGTTAACTGCAGTCGCAACATCAGGGGTTACTGTGCCAACCTTAGGGTTAGGCATCAGACCACGTGGACCAAGAATCTGACCCAGCTGACCGACTACACGCATCGCATCCGGAGTTGCAATAACAACATCAAAGTTCAGATCGCCGCCTTTAATCTGCTCAGCAAGATCTTCAAAACCAACAACATCTGCGCCAGCTGCTTTAGCTTTCTCAGCGTTTTCGCCCTGAGCAAATACTGCTACGCGAACATCTTTACCCGTACCGCTTGGCAGTACGCTTGAACCACGTACGTTCTGGTCAGATTTACGCGGATCAACACCCAGGTTGATAGCAACATCAACAGACTCTTTAAAGCCAACAGATGACAACTCATTCAGCAGCGCAACAGCGTCAGCTACAGAGTACTGTTTACCTGGCTGAACTTTTTCAGCGATCGCCTTCTGGCGCTTAGATAACTTAGCCATTATTCAGCTCCTTCCACGATCAGACCCATGCTACGTGCGCTACCAGCGATAGTGCGAACCGCCGCATCCATGTCAGAAGCAGTCAGGTCAGGCATTTTAACAGTAGCGATCTCTTCCAGCTGAGCGCGGGTAACAGTACCGACCTTCTCAGTGTTAGGACGACCAGAACCACTCTTCAGACCAGCAGCCTTTTTCAGCAGAACTGCAGCAGGCGGAGTCTTAGTGATAAAAGTAAAGCTGCGATCGGCATATACAGTGATAACAACCGGAGTCGGCAGACCCAGCTCCATACCTTGTGTAGCCGCGTTAAACGCTTTACAGAATTCCATGATGTTAACACCATGCTGACCCAGTGCTGGACCAACGGGTGGACTTGGATTCGCCTGACCGGCGGCAACCTGCAGCTTAATATAAGCCGTGATTTTCTTAGCCATGTTTTACTCCTGGTGGGTAGTAGCGCCTTTCAGCTCCCCGGTTTAAAGACGGAAAAACCCCAGCGCCTATTCAAGCACCGAGGTTAGTTCCTAAAAATCAGCTGTCAGGCTTTTTCGACCTGACCAAACTCCAGCTCGACCGGAGTCGAACGACCAAAGATCAGCACCGCAACATGCAGCCTGTTCTTATCATAATTCACTTCTTCAACAACACCGTTAAAGTCTGCAAACGGACCATCAACCACGCGAACCATCTCACCTGGCTCAAACAAGGTCTTAGGACGCGGCTGATCAACGCCACTTTCAACACGCTGCAGAATCGCCTGAGCTTCCTTCTCGGTGATTGGCGCCGGCTTATCCGCCGTACCACCAATAAAACCAAGCACACGCGGCGTCGCTTTGACGAGATGCCAGGTGTCATCATTCATTTCCATCTGAACTAATACATAGCCCGGATAAAACTTACGCTCAGACTTACGTTTTTTTCCTTCGCGTATTTCAACAACTTCTTCTGTAGGAACCAGAATATCGCCAAAGCCTTCCTGCATATTATGCAGCTCGACCCGCTCCTTCAGAGAGTTCATCACACGCTTCTCGTAACCGGAGTACGCATGTACAACATACCATCGCATAGCCATGCCTCTTTCCTCTTATCCGATTACAGACGCAACGCCAACACTCAGTAACGAGTCAAGGCCCCACAAAAGCAAACCCACGACCAAAACGACTACAGTAACAATCAACGTTGTCTGCAACGTCTCCTGACGGGTTGGCCACACAACTTTACGAATTTCAGATCGCGCTTCTTTAAACAGATTAAAGAAAGCCAGACCTTTAGCTGTCTGTAGCGCAACAAAGCCCGCAACACCAGCAAGAACTAATAATGCAATTACGCGATACAGCAGCGATTCTTCTGAATAAACAGAGTTGCCTACTACGCCGGCAGCTACAATAGCTACCACTACGACCCATTTCAGGCCATCCAGCTTTGAACCTTCGGAAGACACTTTAGAATTCACGATGGGCCTCGGTTATCGATAATTTGCTATGACTTGTTAGATGCCAACTCAGATTAGAGTTGGCAGGCCAGGAGGGACTCGAACCCCCAACCTGCGGTTTTGGAGACCGCTGCTCTGCCAATTGAGCCACTGGCCTATCGTATAATAGGGAGGCGTATTGTATAGTCCTCCCTATCGATTGGCAATACCTAATTATCTAATTTTACTCGATAATTTTAGATACAACACCTGCGCCTACTGTACGACCGCCTTCACGGATCGCAAAACGTAGACCTTCTTCCATCGCGATTGGGTTGATTAGGGTAACATCCATCTGAATGTTATCACCTGGCATTACCATCTCAACGCCTTCTGGAAGCTCACATGCACCTGTAATATCCGTTGTACGGAAGTAGAACTGTGGACGGTAGCCTTTAAAGAAAGGTGTATGACGGCCACCCTCTTCTTTGGATAGTACGTACACTTCGCCTTCGAAACGAGTATGCGGTGTGATAGAACCTGGAGCCGCTAGAACCTGACCACGTTCAACATCTTCACGCTTAGTACCACGTAGAAGTGCACCAATGTTCTCACCTGCACGACCTTCGTCAAGCAGCTTACGGAACATTTCAACACCTGTACAAGTCGTTGTCTGTGTTTCACGAATACCAACGATCTCAACTTCAGAACCTGTGTTGATAATACCGCGCTCTACACGACCTGTTACTACAGTACCACGACCCTGAATAGAGAATACGTCCTCGATAGGCATGATGAATGCACCGTCGATTGCACGCTCTGGCTCAGGGATGTAAGAGTCTAGTGTTTCAACTAGTTTCTTAACCGCTGTTGTGCCTAGCTCGTTTTCATCTTCGCCGTTCAATGCCATTAGCGCAGAACCCGCGATGATTGGTGTGTCATCACCTGGGAAGTCGTACTGGTCTAGAAGCTCACGTAGCTCCATTTCAACCAATTCAAGCATCTCTTCGTATTCTTCAGAATCAGCACCGCCACAATCTTCTGCAAGAAGATCAGCTTTGTTCAAGAATACTACGATGAAAGGTACACCTACCTGACGAGATAGTAGGATGTGCTCACGTGTCTGTGGCATAGGGCCATCAGTCGCGCCACATACCAAGATAGCACCATCCATCTGCGCCGCACCTGTGATCATGTTTTTCACATAATCCGCGTGTCCTGGGCAGTCAACGTGTGCGTAATGACGCGCTGGAGAATCATACTCTACGTGTGAAGTCGCAATTGTGATACCACGCTCACGCTCTTCTGGAGCATTATCGATACCATCAAAAGCAACAGCAGAACCACCCCAAACCTCAGCGCATACGCGAGTTAGAGCAGCAGTAAGTGTAGTTTTACCGTGGTCAACGTGGCCGATTGTACCAACGTTAACATGCGGTTTTGAACGTTCAAATTGTTCTTTAGCCACGTCTATTTCCTCTATCAGCTATCATTAGCAAATAAATAATTAAGTAAAGTTAATTACAGCATCGGCAACCTTTTTGGGTGCTTCACCGTATTCGTCAAACTCCATCGAATAAGTTGCACGCCCCTGCGTAGCTGAACGAAGATCGGTTGCATAACCAAACATCTCCCCCAACGGTACAAGCGCATTAACAATCTTACCCGAAGAACTATCTTCCATACCCTGAACAAGGCCACGACGACGATTAAGATCGCCCATCACATCACCCATATAATCTTCAGGGGTTACTACTTCTACCTTCATGACAGGCTCAAGCAGACAAGGATCTGCGTCTTGCGCAAATTTCTTTAATGCCTGAGAAGCCGCAATTTTAAACGCCATCTCGTTAGAGTCAACATCATGAAACGAACCATCATATAGACGAGCCTTAAGCCCAATCAAAGGATATCCGGCAATGACGCCATTATGCATCTGCTCTTCAATACCTTTCTCTATTGCTGGTATAAATTCTCTTGGGATCGCACCGCCCACGATCTCATTGATAAATTCCAATCCTTCTTCATCAGAAGGAGTAAATTCAATCACTACATGACCATACTGCCCGCGACCGCCCGATTGACGAATAAACTTGTGATTCGCATTAACCGGTTTACGTATCTTTTCTCTATAGGCAACTTGTGGCTTACCAATATTTGCCTCAACCTTAAATTCTCGTTTCATTCGATCAACAAGAATATCAAGATGCAGCTCGCCCATACCTGAAATAATGGTCTGGCCTGTTTCTTTATCTGTCTCAACCTTAAAAGAAGGGTCTTCTTGCGCCAATTTACCTAAGGCAATACCCATCTTCTCTTGATCAGCTTGAGATCTAGGCTCAACTGCAACCGAGATAACCGGCGCAGGAAACTCCATACGCTCTAGCACTATTCGATTATCACCATCACACAGCGTATCGCCGGTGGTAACATCTTTCATACCAATAAGTGCAGCTATATCGCCCGCTCGAACTTCTTTAATCTCTTCGCGGTTATTCGCATGCATTTGCACCATACGACCCACACGCTCTTTCTTACCTTTAACCGAGTTATAAACCCCATCACCAGATTTCAGAACGCCCGAATAAACACGTACAAACGTCAACGTACCCACAAAGGGATCTGTCGCAATTTTAAATGCTAAAGCAGAGAATGGAGCATCATCATCAGCATGACGCTCAGCAGGCGTTTCATCTTTATCGTCCAATATACCCTCAATCGCTTTAACTTCGATTGGCGATGGCATGAACTCAATCACCGCATCCAACATTGCCTGAACGCCTTTATTCTTAAAAGCGGAACCCGCCAACATAAGAACAATATCGTTATCAAGTGTGCGTGAACGCAAGCCTTGCTTAATCTCTTCTACAGACAAATCACCCTCTTCGAGGTATTTATCCATTAATTCTTCATTTGCCTCTGCAGCTGCTTCAACTAATTGCTCACGCAATTTTTCAGCAGTTTCCTGCAGATCAGCTGGAATATCTTCCAGCTCATAAGTCATACCTTGATCTGCTTCATTCCACATGATGGCTTTCATACGAATCAGATCAACCACACCTACAAAGTCTTCAATGTTATCGCCGACCTGCATGATGATTTGAGAGGTTTCGAACTGGTTATGACGACCAGATTTAGGTGCAAAACAACTCGCGGTCCCAGATTCAATTTGCTGACGACGAAGGTCTTTATCATTTTTGATAGACGCACCATTTATTGAAGATTTGTCTTCAGAAACTCGGCCCATTAGACATACGTTACTTGGTGATAGTTGCAGGCCGAGCTGTTGAATATTATCCCACGTGTAACTGTCAAGATTACGGTTACGGTTAGTGATGAGCGCTACATTACCACCCTTACGAATAACGGTTTCGATAAACGATTTGGCACCAGGAACAAATGTGGCTTGTTTTGACATTACCCACGCGTCCCAACTTGCTGGAGTATACTGCTGTCCCTTAAGTTCTAAATTTGCCTGGTAGCCGCTGTTATCCAGTACAGTCTCATCGACATCCATCACTACCGCCCAATTGCCATTAAAGTTACTTTTAACAATTTGCTGCTCTGCACGCTGATAAATTGCTGCAGTTAAAAAGCGATATTCGGCGCTGGTTGTTTGCCACTTTACTGCATTGCTTAATTCAAAGCGTTGCGGGCTGATAGACAATGAAACGGCACAATGGTCGCTTAACATGTCGTCAATATTCATCTTGTCGAAATAATGAAACTTTAAAGAGGTTTTTATGAATTTAGCGGCATTGCATGGGGTAATAGGTATAATAGCACTATTGCTCGTCGCCTATTATTTTTCCAAAGATCGTAAAGCAATCCAGAATCCTGCTCTTGAAATGGCCTTAATATAAACTCTTCAGTTTCAACGACATAATTATTAATAACACATATTTCGCACTCTTTCTTGTCATCATATAAGGCTCTGCCACCGTAATTCATGCCAATTTTTTGCATAACATTAAATGACG